>NZ_VEPX01000001.1:0-960569 GCF_006349665.1 Bacillus sp. CD3-5
TTCTTTTGATGATTTGGTTGTGGTGACTTAATTATATCAAAGATGGACGATTCTTTTTTATATTTTCTGTAAAGAAATAGGTTGCCCAAAAGTAGCTATTCAGCTACTTTTGGGACAACCTCTTTTACATAACTTTCAAATATGTCCCAAATAAAAGATCGTTTGTTAGTAGTGCTCCGTAAAAATAGGGATATAGAATGGTTTATTCAATCCCGTTTGAATCATAAGAATACTGCTGCTTATTTTCAATCCGTTCAATTACGTCTTGCAACTCGTCTGGCTTCAGAAACTCAATTGGAGAGAAGCCTTTCTCAAATGTAAGTGTATCAGCCTCAATCATTAATACGTATCGGTCATTTACCTTTGCGATATGTATTTGATCCCCGAAATCAGCAAGTAGGGCCTTTACAGAGATATGGTCTGCTTTTAGCTTTAATTCCACTTCAGGCGCATGCTCGACGATTTGAGCGGTAGCCTCCATTACTTCTTCGGTTGAAAATTGTTCCATAATTTCACGTTTCGGACTGGCAGCCCATACTTCCATTGCTTGGTCGAATTGTTCGCGTTCTTCCGTACCTTCTTCAAATACATCTTCAATTTGGTCGTATACCATGTCCATTACTTGTGTTTTCATAATTTCAGGCATAGAGCGTTCGTATTCGACGAATTTTAAGAAGTCTTCAAAGTAACGGGCGTGTGATGCTTGGTGAATTTTTAGCTCGCCCACTTCGACCATACCTTCTTCGGGCATGTACGGATATTGGATAGATTTCATATTTTTTGTTGTGATGGCCATCTCAACGTTACGAATTAGTGTGGATTCATCGGAAATAGAAGCGACTTTTGGCTCGAAGTCACATTTCATAACGAAGACGAATGGATCATCAAAGTATTTGCGTAGTTTTGCTTGCGCAATTAAAAATACACCACCGCGCACAGCACTTGTGTCAAGATATGTATAAACGAGAGGTTCGCTCATATCTTTGAAGTTTTCCTTCGTTTCTGCAAAGCGGATGCGATTAAATAAGTTGTAATGAGGATTTGAATCAAGTTCGTGCCCTTCTTCTACAATAAAGCGACCGATCTTTGTCGGAGCTTGTTCTGTTTTCGCATGACGTTCTACTTTTCGCTTTGAAATCTTTAATAATTCTCCATTCAAAAATTCTTTTAAGGAGCTATCTTCATACTCTTCAGCGTCTAATGTTTGAAAATGTTTGTAGCGTTTATCAACAGCGTCACCTTTTCCTTCTACTTGTACAACATAAAAGGAAAGATAATTTATTTCAAAATCCATATTTATCACCTTGTTTCATTTCATTCACTCTTATCAGTATAGAGATGGAAAAAACTTTCGTCAATTTATATAAGGAAGGGGAAGCCCCCTTCCTTCATATATTTTTTATTTCCGAAATTAAAATCCGTCTTCTAATGCTGAAAATGGAATGTTCAGTCTGTTTTCTACTGTACGTAAACGTTGGTTTAAGCGGTTTAATCTACGTGTATGACGTTCAACCGTGTTTTCTAATTGACGTACTCTTTGTTCAAGCTCATTTACTCGTCTTTCTAATTGACGGTTTCCAGCACCAGGAAAAGAGATTGGAAGTTGGAATTGTCGATTTTGATCATATGGATTAACTTGTTCTACTGGATCTATATATTGTTGGTATTGTGCTTGTAAATCATATTGAGGTTGATAACCAGTTTGGTTATATGGATCGTATGGATTGTAGGGGTACATAAAAACATCCTCCATTTCTTTAAAATAGGTTAATTCACCATAATGTATGTGTAAAAGCGGAGTGTGGCACGGCAAATACCTATTTATGTTCACAGGATGTTTTTTTTATAAATACGAATATGGAGTTTTACATTTGTATTTCGTTCGTTTTATGGTATATACTGGATAATAGGTAGGGGTTACGTAAAGGTTACAATTCTATCAAACTCAAACTTTTATGTAAATATATATAGACATTTGGAAAAGAAAAGAGTAATTTATATAGAGTAAAAAATAACTTGTAACAATTTATAAATATATTGTAAAATGATTGTAACAAAACATACATAAAAATGAAATAATACATAAGAGTAGTATTGGGGAAAAGGGGAGAGTATATTGTTCCGTAAAGTAAAGGGTATATTAGTTGGGGTTTTATGTGTAGCTGTAGTGAGTGGCTGTGGTACAAAAGTAAGTGATGTTGCATTAGTAAGTGATATTGGTGGCCACACGGTAGAGGCTAAAGCAGAAGTACAGGATTCTATTAGTTTAGTAGATGGTCGTACAGGTACGGAAGTGAAAAAGCTAGATTTGTCGAGTCTAGGTTATTTTGAAGATGAAGCGAAATTTAAAAAATCAGTTGAGAAGGTTGCTAGGGAAGTTGGAAAAAATGTTGACAAAAAGATGGTCCCTTCACGTCTAGGACCTGATGGAAGTTGGCAAGAAGGAAAACCTTCTTATGAATTAATGGAAAAAGAATTAGTAAATAAATTATTAAACGTAGGTATGTGGGATTCTTCCTATCAATTACCTATTGTTGAGAAAAAACCTACCGCTACATTAAGTGATGCGCAAGGAAGTGGTACGGTAATTGGTAGATATGAAACGAATTTAGGTGGCTCAACAGGTGGACGTATTGAAAATATTCGTTTGTCAGCAGCGAGTATAAATGGAGTTGTATTAGCGAAAGGGGACAGTTTCTCTTTCAATGCATTAATTGGTGATACAACACCGGATAAAGGATATCAATTAGGAAAAGAAATTGTAGATGGTAAGTTAGTAGATGGATATGGCGGTGGCGTTTGTCAAACATCATCAACATTATACAATGCAGCAGATCAAGCTGGTTTGAAAATGGTAGAGAGAACAACACATTCTAAAACGGTAGGTTACGTTCCACAAGGAAGAGATGCTACAATTGCATATCCATACTTAGATTTAGTGTTTGAAAACACGAATGATGCACCTGTGAAACTTTATATGGGCATTCAGGGCGGAAAGTTAGTTGCTGAAGTACATAAAATGCGATAAGAATAATAATCTATAAAAAATCCATTATTTCTATTAGCAATAGAAATAATGGATTTTTCTGTGCAGTTTATCCAGTATTAGTGATACATTTCAAGACTAGGTGAATGTGAGGAACAAGATGGTTGGGAATTTATCGAATTTAATTCTTGGTTTTCCTATTGACATTATATGTGATTAACTGTATTCTTCATAATAACAACTAAATAAATGGAAAAATTTATTAGTTTTCTTATCAAGAGAGATGGAGGGACTGGCCCGATGAAATCTCAGCAACAGGCTAAACAAGTACTGTGCTAATTCCAGCAAACGTATGAAGCGTTTGGAAGATGAGGGGAAATGGATTAACATTCAACTCTTCTTATATGTGTAAGAAGAGTTTTTTATTTAGAGAGGGGGGATAGAGTGAAGTTTGATGTAACGTATTTTTTAGAAAGTTTTCCGCAATTATTTAAGTATGTATACATAACTTTAGGAATTACTGTAGTTTCAATGATTATTTCTTTTGTTATAGGGATAGGCTTGGCGATCATAATGAAAAACAAAACGAAATTTCTATATTCTATTGCAAGAGTATATATATCTTTCTTTAGAGGAACACCTTTATTAGTTCAATTGTTCGTATTGTATTTCGGATTGCCACAAATATTCCCAACCTTTACAGTACTTACAGCGATGCAAGCGACTTTAATTGGTCTCAGTTTAAATAATGCAGCGTATTTGTCAGAAATTATTCGGGGTTCATTAAATGCTGTGGAATCAGGACAAATGGATGCTTGTTTATCAGTTGGAATGACAAAGGCGCAAGCTATGCGACAGATTATCTTTCCACAAGCTATTCGTGTTGCAGTACCGTCACTTGGAAATAATTTTGTTGGATTGTTAAAAGAATCTTCGTTATCTTTTGCACTTGGGGTGGCTGAAATTTTAGCGCAAGCGAAAATGTTAGCGGCACAATCGTATCGTTATATGGAAAGTTACTTAGCGGTAGCGATTGTATATTGGATTATTACAATTGTAATTAGCTGGGGACAGAAAAAGTTAGAAAAGAAACTGGATGCACCATACTTGTAACAGAAATGAGGTGATATGTGTGATTGAGGCAAGAGATTTGTATAAGTCTTACAAACAAAATGAAGTACTAAAAGGAATCTCACTTACTGTCGGTAAAGGGGAGGTAGTAGTCATTATTGGACCTTCTGGTTCAGGTAAATCGACACTATTAAGATGTTTAAATTTATTAGAACAACCAGGGGATGGAAGTATTAGAATTGAAGATTTAGAGATTCATGCGAAGAAGCTTTATAAAAAGGAAATAATAAAATTACGCCAAAAAACAGCAATGGTTTTTCAAAACTATAATTTATTTAAAAATAAAACAGCATTGCAAAATATTACAACGCCATTAACAGTTGTACAGAAAAAAAGTGAAGAAGAAGCAAAAAGAATAGGAAGAGAAATATTAAAACAAGTAGATTTAGCTGAAAAAGAAAATTTCTACCCAACGATGTTATCAGGTGGGCAACAACAAAGAATAGGTATTGCTAGGGCAATGGCTTTAAATCCCGCTGTATTATTGTTTGATGAACCGACTTCTGCACTTGATCCAGAATTAGTGAACGAGGTATTGCAAGTCATTAAGGATTTGGCAAGGCAGCATATAACGATGGTTATTGTTACACATGAAATGAATTTTGCAAAAGAAGTAGCGGATCGTATTATATTTATGGCTGATGGCATTATTGTAGAGCAGGGAACGACAGAAGAAATTTTTCGGAATCCACAAAATGAGCGTACGAAAAAGTTTTTGCGACAATTGAATGCTTCAGAAGAAGGCAATCATTTCGTTATTTAGGAGGGAAAATTATGAGGAAATCATCATTATTACTAACATTGGCATTAACAGTATCGGTTGGGCTATTATCTGCTTGTGGTTCAGATACAGCGAGCAAAAAAACAGATGAAAAAGTAGTGAAAGTTGGGACGTCTGCAGGTCGTAGTCCATTTATTTTTAAAGAGGGTGAGCAAGTAAAAGGTTTTGATGCTGAAATTATTGAAGCGGCTGCTAAAAAAGCTGGATATAAAGTTGAATGGAACGTTTCTGATTTTGAAGGATTATTCGGTTTATTAGATTCAGGTCGTATTGATACGATTGCAAATGAATTATCGGTTTCTCCGGAAAGAAAAAAGAAATATGACTTTTCAATTCCATATGTATATTCAGGATCTGTTTTCGCGGTGAAGAAAGATAATAATACAATTAAATCGTTAGAAGATCTAAAAGGAAAGACTGTAGGTGTGGGGCTTGGTACAGCTGGGGAACAAGAATTAAAAGCTTTAAATAAAAATAATGCTTTTACAATTAAAACGTTCTCAGAGGATCCAACAGCAGAATTGAACGAAGTAGGACTTGGCCGTGTAGATGCTTACTATAATGATAAAGTGCAAGTAGAAACAACAATTAAAAAAGCGGACTTAGATAATGTGAAAGTAGGATTTGGTCCACTTAAATGGGGAGAGATTGCATTTCCATTTGCAAAAAAGAGCGAAAAGTTAGAAGATATAAATAAATCGTTAAAAGAATTAGAACAAGATGGCACATTAAGCGAAATATCAAAAAAATGGCTGAAAGTTGATGCTACGAAAAAACAAAATTAAGTTATGTTCGTTGAATGTGGCTATTGTCCATCAATTTATATAAAAATAAAAGAGAGTTGGAGAGGAAGTTATTCATGGTACAAATTCATCCGAAAACACGTATTGGTCATGTTGAATTTAAGGTGATAGATTTAGAACGTCAAATTGCCTTTTATGAGAATGTTGTAGGCTTAGAAGTAATTAAGCAAGAGGGGAATAAAGCATATTTATCTGGAAAAGGTGGAAAGAATACATTACTTGTTCTTGAAAAGTTAGAGGACGGGGTACTGCAAGAGCCGCGTACGACTGGTATATATCATGTATCCTTTTTGGTTCCGACTCGTGAGGCTTTTGCGTCGGCATTATTTGGTGTGATTCGTAATAAGAATGTAATTGATAGTCCAGCTGAGCAAGAGGGGCGTTATACATATTCAAATGAAATTTTACCAATTTCAAGGTTTAATAGTGCGAGTGATCATACGTATAGCGAAGCGTTTTATTTACAAGACTTAGAGGGAAATGGTATTGAAATATATGCGGATCGTCCGCGCGATCAATGGGGAGAAGGGCCAGGAGGAAGTACCCCGCTTGATTTAAAAGAACTAGCAACGCTTGTTGATTATGAATTTGATGGATTACCTGCTAATACTGTCGTTGGACACGTACATTTACGAATAGCTGATGTAGAGAAGTCACACGAGTTTTATGTAGAGACAGTAGGGTTTGAAGTGCAACAACGCGAAGATGACTGCTTATTCATTTCTGCAGGAGGATATCATCACCATATAGGTGCAAATACGTGGAACGGAGTAAATAATCCGCACCCACCGGCATATGCAACTGGATTAAAGGTGTATACGATAGTACTGCCGCATGAAGAAGCGTTAGATGAAGTGAAAGAAAGATTAATAGAAAAACAACATGGAATAAATGAGATTTTAACTGGATTTACTGTAGTAGACCCGAGTGGTATTACAGTACAGTTTGAAATAGAAACAGCATAAAAGAAGTCGGAAGATATATAATTACCTTCCGATTTCTTTTTGATACGTAATCCAGGTAGCACAAGGATTGAAAGGAACGGATTTTAATATCTCCATTGCATATATACTTGTTGAATCGAATTCACCTTGAATGAAAGAATAGACGTGTTTATTTGCATACATAAATTGTTCGAAAACGAGCAGTTTCAGTAAGGATAAATCGTCTTTCGTGTGAGTTCCGCACCATCCTAGTTCTACCGTATTATCCTTTTCTGATGTATGGAGGAAAGAGTATGCCATAATTTGATGCTCTTCATCTATAATGAGAAAGCTCCCATCTAGTAGTACGTCATCAGCTAAAATCATCTCTTGCCAAGTTTGTAGTGGGAATGAGGCAACGGGATTTGCTAGGTGGGTTTGCTCATAATTTTCTTTTACTAAGTAGGCTAGTTTTTCTAATAAATTATTATTTGATACGATGTTCGATAAAGTTTGTACATGATAATTTGAATTAGGGACTATATCGATAGAAACTATTTTTTGTAAGTCTAATATCGGCATATATGTTCTTCGGATTTCCGTAAAATTGTGTTCTTTAAAAAATGTTTTTAAATGAGCTGATGTTTCCCATATAGAGGTTTGTAATGGGAGTTTAAAGTTTTCTCGCTTTTGAATCTCGTTTAATAAAAATTCTTCAATGTGTAGCTCTGCATAGAAAGGATTCGTATATATTCGAAAGTATGTGCAGTATGGATGGAAGTTACTGCCCCAGGTGAAAAAGATGCCTACTACATCTTTTTTATAGTAGGCAACATACGCACATTTTGTTTTATTATCTCGTAATAAGTGAAATACGTACGATTCTTCATTGTATAAATCAATAAGTTGTTTTACTTGTAGCTCATTATTTTTACTATACTTCTCTATAACAAGATTATTTTCATTGGAGGACTTCATCATAGCTCAATCCAAAAACGTCTTACTACATTCCCATCTTCCTCAATGAAATCCTCATCACGAAGCCCGCCGTTATGTAAAATTGTTTTTTCTGAAGCAGTATTTACTTCATCGCAAACGATCAGTGCTTTTGTGATGTTTAATTGCTTCGCTTTTTCCAGTGATAATGCTAGTAATTTCGTAGCGTAACCTTTTCTTCTTTCAGAAGGGCGAATGCCATAACCGATATGACCGCCAGCGTTAAATAAATGTTCGGTTAAACTATGACGTATATTAACAGCTCCTACGATCCTATTATGATCTGTAACGAGCCAATACGTAGAATCTGGTACCCAAGAGTCAGGAAGATTTATTCTATTATGTGCATCGAGTAATTCTTGTACCATAGCGGGGAAGTTAGAAGGATCCTTTGTAATAACCCACGGAATCATCGTTTCACCGCTATCTTTCCATTCGTTATAAAAATCTAAGTATTCTTCTTGTAAATCGGTAGTAGGTGTAAGTAAAGAGACGTTCATTGTTAATAAGCTCCTTTATTTATGTAGTATGCATAAAAAAATTACGACACAAAATGAAAACGTTTTCTTGATTTTCTCAACATCATTTCATTCGACTTTAGTTTTTAAAGAAAATGAGTGGAGGTTTAAATCTATTGATTGTTTATTTTATGTTAATATTTAAAATATTAACATAAAACGGCCTAGGTATTAAGTGTATTTTAGTAAAATTCCTTCATATCGATAAATGGATGTGTGTGATAATTTTTATTTTATCTATCTATAATGAATGAAAGGGGGAAGGGCTCGTGAGTGTAAATATTGATTTCATTATACGAATCGGTGTTGCTGGTTTGTTAGGAGCAATAATCGGTATTGAAAGGGAAATTCGATCAAAAGAAGCGGGCTTAAAAACACATTTCCTGGTAGCGGTAGGAAGTGCTTTAATAATGGTCGTTTCGAAATATGCTTTTTCAGATATTATGAATGAAGATCATATGGCACTAGATCCGAGTCGTATTGCAGCGCAAGTTGTTAGTGGAGTAGGTTTTTTAGGTGCAGGTACAATTATTATTCAAAAGCAGGCGGTGAAAGGATTAACGACAGCAGCTGGTTTATGGGCTACAGCAGGAATTGGATTAGCAATTGGTGCTGGTATGTATGTAGTAGGAATTGGAGCGACGATTCTCGTTTTAATTGGTTTAGAGATTGTAAGTCGTATTTTTAAGGTGCAATTTTTATTTCCGCAAAATATAATGGTGCAAATGTGTATAAATAAACGTGAAGCAGTACAACAAATATTAGAAACACTTCATATGAAAGGCATTCCAATACTTTCATATGAAGTGGAAGCTTCACAGCAAGGGATAGAAACTGTTTATAAGGTAGGGATTCAACTGAAAAACATATCGTCAGAAGAAAAGAATGAGTTTATTCAGCATATGCAAACATTACCAGAAGTTACATTCATAAAGTTAAAATCATAGTTTTGAAAACGAGGATAGATGTAGCGGGAATTTCGCTATTATCTATCTTTTTTTGATATAAAACGCACATAAAGTCAAGTGTTAATTTTGCATGGTATGGATACATGTGTGAACGTTACCTTATTTTTTCTCAATACAGTATAAAAAGTAAAAATAGTAAAATAATGGTGCGGTACACTAAAAAATGTAAGGTAGGGGAGAGCATGAAAGGCTATTCAAAAAAAGTGTTAGTAGGGGTAAGTTTTGCTAGTTTAATATTAGGGAGTTTTCAAGGGGACGCATTGGCAGAAGGTACAAAGGGAGAGCAAGTTTCATATCGGAATGTGCTCAAAATGGAGCCGATTGGTTTACAATTACCAGTGCAAGAATTAGCTCATTCATCAAAAGTGTTGGAAAATAAGTCTTTTGAGAAAAGGCTACAATTTGCTGATTTGTCACAAAGACCGCCTGAAGTGAAAAAGGAAAGTAAGCAATTAGCTGTAGCGAAAACGTATACAATTGCTGAATTAAATCAATTGAGCAATCAGCAGTTAGTGGACTTACTTGTAACAATTGATTGGGAGCAAATTACTGGGCTATTTCAGTTTAATAAGGATAGTCTTGCATTCTATCAAAATGATAGTAGAATGCAGGTAATTATTGATAAATTGAACCAGCAAGGACAAGCTTATACGAAAGATGATTCAAAAGGGATTGAGACTTTAGTAGAGGTGTTACGATCTGGTTTTTATTTAGGATTTTATCATACAGAACTAAGTAAACTAAATGAGCGAAGCTATCATGATAAATGCTTACCTGCACTAAAAACGATTGCGAATAACCCGAATTTTAAACTCGGTACGTTAGAACAAAATAGAGTTGTCTCATCATATGGAAAATTAATTGGAAATGCTTCAAGTGATGTGGAAACGATCACATCAGCTGCGAAGATTTTTAAACAATATAATGATAATTTTTCTACATTGGTAGATAATCTTTCAGCTGGAAATGCGATTTACGATATTATGCAAGGTGTTGATTACGATATTCAATCATATTTGTACGATACGAGAAAAGCACCGAAAGATACAGTATGGTATCAAAAAATTGATAGCTATATTAATGAATTAAGTCGTTTTGCTTTAATTGGAACGGTGACAGAGAAGAATGGTTGGCTTATTAATAATGGTATTTATTATACAGGTAGACTTGGTACGTTCCATAGTACAGGGACGAAAGGGTTGCAAGTTGTAACAGATGCCATGAAAATCTATCCGTATTTAGGTGAGCAATATTTCGTAGCTGCTGAGCAAATTGCGACGAATTATGGCGGGAAAGATGCGAATGGTAAAGTGGTTGATCTAGATCAAATAAGAGAAGATGGTAAGAAAAAATATTTACCGAAAACGTATACGTTCGATGATGGAGCAATTGTGTTAAAAGCTGGAGATAAGGTGACTGAGGAAAAAGTAAAACGTCTATATTGGGCGGCAAAAGAAGTGAAGGCACAATTCCATCGTACGGTTGAAAGTGACCAGCCGTTAGAAAAAGGCAATCCTGATGATGTATTAACGATGGTTATTTATAATAGCCCAGCTGAATATCAATTTAACCGTCAATTATACGGGTATGAAACGAATAACGGCGGTCTTTATATAGAAGGAACAGGTACGTTCTTTACTTATGAACGTACGCCAGAAGAAAGCATTTATAGTTTGGAAGAATTGTTCCGACATGAGTTCACGCATTATTTACAAGGTAGATATGAAGTACCAGGACTTTGGGGACAAGGGAAGATGTATGAGAATGAGAGATTATCTTGGTTTGAAGAAGGGAATGCGGAGTTTTTTGCAGGTGCAACGAGAACAGATAATGTTGTACCGAGAAAGAGCATTATAGGAGGAATATCTTCAAATCCAGCAGACCGTTATACGGCAGAGAGAACGTTAAATGCAAAGTATGGGACGTGGGATTTCTATAATTATTCCTTCGCTTTACAATCGTACATGTACAATAAGAGATATGATATGTTTGACAAAATTCATGATCTTATTAGAAAAAATGATGTAACAGCATATGATGCATACCGCTCTGCTTTAAGTAAAGATGCGAATTTAAATAAAGAGTATCAAGACTATATGCAAATGTTAGTAGATAACCGTGAGAAATATAATGTTCCATTAGTATCAGATGATTATTTAGCGACGCACGCACCGAAACCAGTTTCAGATATTGCAGCAGAAATTACAGCAGAAGCAAAATTAAGTAATGTATCGGTTAAGAAAAACAAATCACAGTTCTTTCATACATTTACACTACAAGGAACATATACAGGTACGACTGCAAAAGGAGAATATGAAGACTGGAAATCAATTACACAAAACGTAAATGATACGTTAAAACGTTTAAGTGCAAAAGAATGGACAGGCTATAAAACAGTAACAGCGTACTTCGTGAATTATCGTGTGAATGCATCAGGACAATTTGAGTATGATGTTGTATTCCATGGTATTAATACAGAAGAAGGCGCTGTGAATAAAGCGCCAGTTGCAGTTATAAATGGTCCCTATAGTGGAAATGTAAATGAAGCAATTGCGTTTAAAAGCGATGGCTCAAAAGATGAAGATGGGAAAATTCTTTCTTATAAATGGGAGTTTGGCGATGGTACGGTAAGTAATGAACAAAATCCGACTCACGTGTATACAAAAGAAGGAACGTATACAGCGAAATTAACAGTAACAGATGACAAAGGGTTAACGAATACTGTTACAACGAATGTAACGGTTCAAACGAAAGAAGATAATAGAATAGAAAAAGAACCGAATAATTCATTCCAGACAGCAAATAAACTGCAATTCAATCAAGTTTTACGTGCTAGTTTAGGAAATGGTGATACGAGTGATTTCTTTGAAATAAATGTGGAAACAGCGAAAAACCTGCAAATTAATGTAACGAAGGAAAATAATATCGGAGTAAATTGGGTTCTTTATTCGGAAGCAGATTTAAATAATTATGTTACGTATGCACAGCAAGAGGGGAATAAGTTAGTAGGAAGTTATTACACGTATCCAGGAAAGTATTATTTACATGTGTATCAGTATGGCGGGGGAACAGGGAATTATACAGTAGAAGTGAAATAGTAAAAGAGAAATAGTCTTTCAATGAATGGAAATCAATTTAAGCTTATATTTAGTAATGCAGGTAACGATATCAGTTACAAAAATAAATACTGGAGTATCGTTATGAATATCAAAAAAATTATACTTTAAATGAAAAAATAACTGTAAGGAAGTATCTAATGATATGAAGAAATCAAGTAGTAAGAGAGCTTATCTTGAAGTTAAGCAGATCTAATCAGTAAATGAGGTACAATCTATAAATTATTATTTCATAGAGATGTGAGCAAAGTAATAAAATTCAAGTATGTTTGATTTAATTAAAGGACCAAAGTTTATCCGTAAAAATAGATAAACTTTGATCCTTATTACTTTTAATTCATTCGCGAAATCAAGATGACTAATGAGTCGAGTAGCGGGATTTTTTAAATTTATTTAATAAGTTAAGTAGTGAAAATTTTATCATTTAAATCATTCCGTCATATTAGCAGGGGATACTAATAGAAAAACGTGTCCCTTTACCTAATTCACTCTCTATCTCTATATCTCCGTTTAATTCTTTAATAATGCTATAAGCAATCATAGTGCCAAGTCCAGTCCCTTTTTCTGTTGTTGAATAGAATGGCAAGGCAATTCGTTTTATTTGTTGAGAGGACATTCCAATCCCTGAATCAATAATATCGATTATAATATTCCCTTTTATTTTCTGTATATTTATTTGTAATACGCCACCATTTATCATGGCTTCAATTCCGTTTTGTATGATGTTGTTTAGACAGATTCTGAATTTTTCGGGGTCTCCATTTATATAAAAGGAATCTGTACTATTTTGTTTTATTTCAACTTTATATGATAGAGCGAGTGGTGAAATAGTGTCTTTCACTTGATTTAAAATATGATTAATATCTATTTTCTCATTTAGGGTGTTCTGTGGTTTTGTTAAGGATAAATAGTTATTAATAGTGGATTGTATTTGCTGCATTTCAATTAACATGATTTCTAAGTACTGATTCTGAGGTAGCTTAGAGGCATGTTTTTCATTTAACAATTGAGTGAATCCATGTACTGTGGTTAGTGGATTATGAATTTCGTGTGCAATGGACGCGGCTAGTTCGCTAGCTATATAAAATTTTTCAGCCCGTTGCAGCTTTTCTTTCATTTTATATTTCTCAATCATTCCCTCTATTAAATAAACTGATAATAATACTGTGAAAATATTAATGATTATATAATTTAATAAAAATTCTATGAGAGTAGAGTCTATTTTACCACCTGTATTTATTTGAGTTACAAAACCGCAGATAGAAAGTGAAGTTGTACATACTAAAATAAGAAGCAAGCTTAATAATAGTTTTTTTTCTTTAACATACTTAGGTAATACGTAACGAAAGAACATTGTTATAACAGAAATAATAGTAAAGATAATAAATGATGGAAGAACGCCATTTCCGCCTAAGTAAAATCGATAAGAAAGATATAAAATTCCTATAAAAACAATGTTTTTTGTATTTCCGTATAGAAAAACTAATATGATAGGAATAAAACGTAAATCATAAATAAATCCAGCATGTAAATGAAAAGGAAACGTCATGCAAAAAATAATAGCAACGGAGGAAAGGATAGAAATCAATATATGATTACATGTTATTTTTTCTTTAAATTCTAACCAAAATACATGGTAGCTAAGGATACAAATTATTATTATAAAGGTATTTAATAAAAGAGTAGAAATTCCCATAGTTTTGCATCTCCGATAGTTTGTATATAGGATTATGTATGAGTTAAACCTAGAGGTTTAGTATCAGTAGACTTTCTATCTAAAATAGGAAGAGCACTTGAAAAAGCACTATTATATTACTCGTATTAAAATTGATAAGGAAGTTAGAAGAAATAATAGATAAAAAATCTACTTAGATATTTATATATAAAACTAGAACTTGATTTTTGTATAGGTGAAATTTGGATTGGGTTACTGATAAAAATATTTTTTAAATTGTGAATATTCTGTGAAGATGATATATGTGGTGACTTCTGTTTTGTAGCCTTCGTTATATTAACATGGAATATATCAAATTACAAAGTGAAAATTTCAAAATTTTTTATTAGTATATTTTATCTGAAAAGGAAACACTATTTATTTGAGTGTCTTGGTATTTAATTGTATGAATTCTTGTGGGAAAAAGACTTTGAAATTTACATGTTCTTTTTTATGAAGCATAATACTGTAGACTTATCTATGTCAGTTTCTTAATAACCATTAAGGTATAAATTTAAGATATATAGGTTTAAAGATATGAATTATTACATAAAAACGCACTTACAAAAGAATGTATGATGGTAATAGAATACAAACATCAAGGGGGAACTTAAAATGAAGTTTAATAAACTAGTGCTTGGTTGTGGAGTCATTTCAGCATTAACACTTGGTGTGTTAGGAAATAATACTTATGCTGAAGAAGTAAACAAAATGAATGATACAATTCATTTTGTTGAACATATTCCTACAGACATATTATTAACTCAAACAATGGATTATAGTGGAGAGGCTATAACTTCTTTTGTATATAGTGGGAGTGAAAATTTAAGCTTCTTTATGAAAAATAATGGTCAAAATACAATGGGATATAGTGTAAAAGGTCCAAATATGGAGCTAATTGTTGGTGGTTATATAAAACCTGGAGAACAACAAATTAATGTTACAAATGTACGGAATGCTCTATCTCCATTACCAATTGGAACGTATAGTATTTACGTTTCAAATGATGATGGTTCTAAGGGACAATTCCAAGTTGCAGTAAGATCTATGAATTAAATTTAAAACGCCTTTTTTATAAGTTAATTTAGTCTTTACTTACTGGAAAGAAACTATATTGAAATGAGAATTACACATAAAAGTAAAAACGAGGATGTCGATTTTGAGAATCTTAAAGTGAAGGTGACTTGAAATTCAGTTAAATTACATAAGAAACTAGAAAAACCACTTATATAAGTGGTTTTTCTAGTTTTAGGCTATACATTTAAAATTAGGCTAAGTTAAAGTAATAAGCATTTTATTTGTTTAGATTATTTTGGTTCTGGATAATGATTGTAGTACGAAATTCTAATAAATTCTTGGTATACATTTGTTAATTTAGCATCTCTAAGAGCGTCATTGAATTTTTGCATACGAACACTACCTTGAGCGTAGCCTCCACCAGGAACATAAGGATTTCTAGCTTCAAAGTCATCCATAAAGGCTTTTAATTTTTTATAGTCCTGAGATTGATAAAAAATAGCCGCTTCTTCAGGAGTGACATCAAAGTAAGAAGAGGATGTTGAGTTATAAGAAGCCGCTTGAGCGGTAGGTGTTTCTAGCATAGTTGCAGCCCCACCAAACATAGTAAGCGCCATAGAAGATACAATGATTTTTTTAAACATAATAAAACCTCCACATAGAATATTTGGATTAAAAGCGATCCTGTAATCATTATGGTTACATTGAAAATGATTATCAAATGCAATATTGCATAATTTATTATTTGAACGAGAAGTCTCCTTTATCTCTACATGGGGAAGTTTAGTAGGAGATTAATAGATTAAAAGAGGTTTACATATCATTGAGGTTAAACAGAAAATGAAATAAAAAGCATATTTTAATTGAGGAAAGTTAAAAGGATCTATTATTAAAGATAGTGATATTTTAAAAAGGTATGACAGTTACCAGCTAGAGATACTATTATAGGGGATTTAGCTACGTTTATTGCTGTTAAGAAATACATAATATATCTGTCTGTATAAGATAAAATGAAGAAACATTTCTTTTGGATTTTACAATATGTGTAAGGGGAATCAAGATTTTAATTTGTACTTTAAGTAAGGGAGAAGAGTATTACTTTTTATGCAACGAAGAATGTTAAGTCTCATTCAAAGTTATAAAATAATCCTTTTAAAACAAAATATAGTTTGGCTAAAAATTAGAGGGCATCAATTCATTGGAACAGTAAAAACTGTTTATAGGATTGATGTCTTTTTTTGTTTAAGAACGAGAATATATTTTCTCAACAGGACAAATGATAAATAGCTATAAGTACTACTTATAAGGATAATTGGAAAATAGAAATTAATAATAAAGGGGAATGCGAAATGACAACATTAATATCTAATAGAGATCTAGCTAAAATCCGAGAGGAAGATGTAGATGTATTAAAGAGAATGGCACATCCCGTTCGATTAAAAATTGTAAATGAATTAATGCATCATAAACTGTGTAATGTTACACAGTTGACAGAAATATTAAGGCTCCCGCAATCCACTGTTTCACAGCATCTATCAAAATTAAGGGGAACCGTGCTCCGTGCAGAAAGACGTGGATTAGAGATGCATTATTATATTGATAATGCTAAGGCTCGTCAGATTGTAGGAATTCTAGGTTTGTAGGTTCATAATTCGTAAAAAGTTTTCTAATAGAATCAGTGGCGTGCAAAGTAAAAAGAGTACTTTTCAAAAGTGCTCTTTTTAAGATGTGCATTAAGGCTGGAAATAGGCATCAATAATAATTTAGAAGGAGTGTGCTTAAAATAAAAGATAATTATTTACATTGTTTAATAATTACTTAATAAATTATTAAGTTTGTTACCTTACAAAACTGTAAGGTTATTTCAATTGACACTCATATATATAAGTAACTATACTAGTTACACAATGTTGGTGAATATATTGAATAGTTTCAATCTATAAGTGTATGTCTGAAGATTCTTTTCGGAATAATAGTTCGATTTTAAATTATTCATTTGTAATATAGTGTTAATACCAACTTAATCTATGCTTTATTCTAAGGAGTATTATGTAAAGATTAACTATCAATGATATATTTACTAACTTGTAATAAATTTTTAGAGGTGCTAAATTTTGAAGAACAAATTAATTGCTACAGGAATTCTTGCTGGAAGTCTACTATCTTATTCTTCTAGTATTTTTGCAGATACTCATAAATTCCCAGATGTTCCTGCATGGGCTGACAAATCCGTTACTTATTTAGTTGATAAGCAAGTATTGAATGGTTATCCAGATGGAACTTTTGGTTCAAATGACACATTAGATAGAGCTTCTGCGGCAACCATTATGACAAAGGCTCTTGGTATACACATTGATTTAAATGCAAAACCATCTTTTAAAGATTCACAAAACCACTGGGGAACTCCCTATATTGCCGCAGCTGAAAAGGCAGGAATAATTAAAGGTGAAGGAAATGGAATATTTAACCCTTCTGGAAAAGTTACTCGTGCTGCTATGGCTACTATGCTAGTGAATGCATATAAACTACAAAATAAAAGCACTAACAATGGACAAAGTAAATTTGAAGATTTAAAGGGACATTGGGGTGAAAAGTTCGCAAATATCTTAATTGATTTAAAAATTTCAGTTGGTACAGATAATGGTTGGCAACCAAATAGATTTATAACACGTGCTGAAGCTGCACAACTAACCGCAAAAACAGATATGCTTCAATATAGTCAAAGTAATCCTTTAGAAAATAAAGCAATTATTATTGACCCCGGACATGGCGGCGAAGATCCTGGAAAAAACACAAAGGGGTTACCTGAAAGTAAGATTGTACTAGATACTTCTTTACGTCTTCAACAATTGCTTGAAAAACATACTCCATTTACAGTTTTACTAACTCGTGAATCTGATACTAGACCTGGACATGATCAAAAAAGCTCTTTACAGGAACGTGTTAAGTTTGCTAAGCAAAATCAGGGTGATATCTTTATAAGCATTCATGCAAATGCTTTTAACGGTAATGCAAAAGGGACAGAAACATATTACTATAAATCTTCTAAATCTGAAAAAACAAATCCTCATGTGGAAGAAAGTCGTGTTTTAGCTGAAAAAATTCAAGAACGATTAGTAGACGCACTTCAAACACGTGATAGAGGTGTTAAACATGGAGATCTTCATGTTATAAGAGAAAATGACATGCCAGCTGTGTTAACGGAACTTGCTTTTATAGATAATGGTATTGATTACAGTAAGTTATCTACAGAAAATGGAAGACAGATTGCAGCAGAAGCCATTTACGAGGGGATTTTAGATTATTATGAATGGAAGGGGAATAATGTATCTGAATATAGGTTGCAATAGGTAAATGAATATATAGTAATTCTCGAAATAAAGAATTCTATAATTTTTTTGCACTTTTTTAAACAAGGATTTTAAATGCATATTTAAAATCATTGTTTAAATCGTTATTCTGTGTTTTAATAATATTGATAATAGTTATCAGTAAAAAGAGATAGAAATTAGCAAAATAAGTGTTGATAGTTATTGTCATAAAGATTAATACATTTCTACATTGTAACGTTATGAATCTATCTCTAGTATTGAGAGCTAAAAATAATACGTTTATATCTTTTAAATGTTTAAAAAGGAGTGGCTGTCTGTATGAAAAAAGCAAATGGAATAGCTAAAAGTGTTGCGGTAGCGTCCGTTATTATGTCTGGATCACTTGGTTTACAAGCAACGTCTGCATTTGCAGATTCTAAAGGAACTGTAGAAAATCTTCAAAATGGTGGAAAAGTCTATAATAGTTTTAAAACTACTTATGACATGAAGCAGAATATTAAAAATTCAATAAAGGTTTCTTTTATTGAGGATCCTTACGCAGATAAAAAGATTGCAATTGTTACCACTGATGGTAGTAATATAGATGCGAAATATACAATTAATGGCGGATACTATAACGCAGGTTTAAAATGGCCATCGGCGTATCATACGGAAGCAGAAATAACAAGTGGTGATAGTGCCCAATTTCATAAAGCTGCCCCAGTGAATACAATGACTTCAGCAAAGGTTACTTCTGAAGTAGGGTATACACTTGGCGGAAGTGTGAAAGTTGGGGTAAATGATAAAGGGCCAAATGCCGATGCGAGTATTACAGGTAGCTTTGCTTGGAAAGAAAGTGTATCTTACGATCAAGTAGACTATAAAACGGTATTAGAGACTCACACAGATAAAAAATTAAATTGGAAAGTAGGATTCCAATCATTTAATTATCCGGAGTGGGGAATTTATAATCGTGATTCATTTAATACTTTCTATGGTAATCAACTATTTATGAAATCACGTAGTTATAATGAAGGAACGAATAATTTTGTTTCAAAAGATACAGTACCAGCTTTAACAGGATATGGTTTTTCTCCTAATGTAGTAGCAGTTATTACTGCAGATAAAACGGAATCTACATCTGATTTAAAAATAACAAATTGTAGAATATCAGATCAGTACAATATCGAATGGGTAAGTTCGAAATGGTGGGGAACAAATAATAAAGATACATATAATGAGTTCTTTACAAACAACTATAAATTAGACTGGAAAAACCATCAAGTTACTCTTGATAACCAAAAAGCCCTTGAAGAACAAATAAGTAGTATCAAAAATGTGAATAACCAACTTAACAAAGGAAAAGGGAAATTATCTTTTTCAATGAATGGAAACCAACTTAAAGCGACATCTAGCAATGCTGGTTATGGTATTAGTTACGAGGATAAAAATTGGGGTATCTTTGTGAATGGTGAAAAGATCCATACGTTTAATGAAAAAACAACTGTAGGTAATATTTCGAATGACATTAACAAATTAAACATCAAAGGCCCTTATATTGAGATTAAACAAATCTAATCAGTAAATGAATTGCAAATGAAAGGGCCAGAGTTTATCTGTAAAGATAGATAAACTCTGGCCCTTATTATTTATTTTATTCTGATACGCAATTAGAAAAGAGCGTGAGGTATTTAAAAGCTATTCATGCCACGCAGGGAGATATTGTTTTAAGTAGGGTGTTTATTTTTATTTCACTTTTAAAAGAATTCTTTGTATGGTGATATAGGGCAGGAGAGACTCAGGAGATGTTTCTTTTTGAGGCGTACGTTGTGTGGCGAATTGTTTAAAGTAATTAAGATTTCATCGGTTGTTAAGTTACTACTTTAAATATATAATTAAATTTCATTAAAAAGATACTCTATTCAAAGTCCTTATGGGATTTTTGAAGTGAAATATATATTATTTGAGGTGTGTGAAATGGGGAAATCTCGAGAGCAGACGATGGAAAATATTTTGAAGGCTGCTAAGAAAAAATTTGGAGAGCGTGGTTACGAAGGTACGAGCATACAAGAAATTGCAAAAGAAGCGAAAGTAAATGTCGCTATGGCTTCATACTATTTTAATGGGAAAGAAAACCTGTATTATGAAGTGTTTAAGAAATATGGCCTTGCTAATGAGTTACCTAATTTTCTTGAGAAGAATCAATTTAATCCTATTAATGCTCTAAGAGAATATTTAGCAGTCTTTACTACACATATAAAAGAAAATCCTGAAATTGGCACATTGGCATATGAGGAGATTATTAAGGAAAGTGCAAGATTAGAAAAGATTAAACCGTATTTTATAGGTAGTTTTGAACAGTTAAAAGAAATATTGCAGGAGGGCGAAAAACAAGGAGTATTTCATTTCTTCTCTATAAATCATACAATACATTGGATCACTTCTATTGTTTTATTTCCAAAGTTTAAAAAGTTCATTGATTCTTTAGGACCAAATGAAACGAATGATACGAACCATGAATGGATGCCAGAAGACTTAGTAAACAGGATTATTTCTGCTTTAACAGATAAGTCTAATATATAAATTACTCATTGTTTATGAATCCTAATTGTCTTATTAAAAAGCCTAAATTCTCAATGTATTGTAGAGAAATTAGGCTTTTTTCGACACTTCATTCAAATACTTTATAGACTAATGGCTTGATTTATTGATGATTCGAGTGGAGTTACATAGATATAGTTTTCGTTGCAACGGTTTGTTGAAATGCCTTATCATGCTCAACAATAATCATTGTGGGATTAAATTGTTGAATCAGCTCTTCAATTTGCATACGTGAATAAATATCTATAAAGTTTAATGGTTCATCCCATATATACATATGGGCTTTTTCACATAAACTTTTAGCGATAAGCAGTTTTTTCTTTTGTCCACCAGAATAATGAAATATATCTTTCTCAAATTGAATTCGGTCAAAATCCATCCATTTTTTAATTTCTCTATATAAGTTTGATGGATATTAGCGACTTATATAGAGCATTACATGTGTCACAATAGTGTCTGAATTAGCCATTTTTTTTCGCTCCTTTATTTGTTAGGTAAATTTAGCGATTAATAAATTTTAACTTACATAAAAGGGAATAAAAAAATCCCCCAATTTTTAATCGGAAGGATTAGTCTGTCGCTTATACTTAAGTAAGTACTTATTAATCATTTGAATCATGACAAATAAAGTATGAAATGAATTATAAAAATGGATAGACTAACCCTATATTTTGTAGTTTGAAGTTATAAAATTCAACTTAAAATATAAATTAGTTAATCATTATTCATCCATCATTCCTTTCATCATTCTATTTTTAGAGTAACATTCTTTTTTGGGAGATGCAATATCATCTTCACTTAATGCTAGATCATTTATATTTCTTTGGTTAGGTCGAAATAACATTACATCTTTTTTATAAACATCGTATTTTTGTTCAAGATGTCACGTCTTTTGTCCATTAAAAGGGGAGGTATTTGAAATTGACATCACCTCTAGTTGTAACTATAATAGTTACAGTTGGTTTAGTAATTTAATTCGAATTTCTAAGTTAATGATAGTATATTTTCCTTCTTTCTAAGTGTGACAATAAGCGACTAACTATGTTGTAATGGAAGGTTAGATTCTATCTCGTATTCAAAGAACAGTTAAGTTGTATTATTCAAATTTACGATGAGCAAATACTAAAAAAATAACATTTTCCATCGTATTCTTTTTGGAATGCTTAGTTAAAAAGAGGAAATATCTGCAGAAAGCAAATCAGGCTGTGGTATGTAGAAAGAAATCTTATAAAAAGTTCATAATATGGAATAATAAGTAAGTTAGTTTTGATGAATACGAGCAGTGCAGCATCAGGTCATTTTTAATAAAGATCTAGAAAAAATTAAGAAGGTGAGTCCGTCGCGTAAACATTCACATGTGCAATTTTATGTATTGATATTAGCTCTACTAGCTTATTTAAGCTTTTGTTTTATATTTTTATTTGTTTTTCCGAATCATTATTTTGTATCAGATTTTAATATACGACTATCATCTTTAGTTGTTGAAACTACTGTATTTATCTCATTACTTTACTCTATGGTATCAAGAAAAATTAAATTAGGAGTCTTTTGGGTTTGTATTACTATTGCAATAGGGTGTTTCTTGATAGGGAATTTTATATCTGCTTTTCAAGTACTTAATGTAGAATTACCAATAGAAAATTTTAATATCTCTGATGTATTTTTATTGTTTTTTTTATTCTTCTTTCTTTTTGCTTTCTTTTATAAAATCATGATGGAATGTAATAAATGGGAAAAAGCATATTTGATTTGTGATTTATGTATTGTTGTTACTGCTATTTTTACCTTAGAGTGGTACCTATTTAATAAACCTTCTGCAAATATCTTATTCTTATCAATTGGAGATGTTTTGCTTTCATTTATTTTCCCAATTATAGATCTATTGCTGCTTTTACTAGGAGTTAGCCTTATCTTCCGACCAGCAATTTTTAATGCGAAAAGTAAATTATTTATTTTTATTTTAGTATTAACAGGATTGTCCATTACAGACTACTTATATTTCTATTTACAAGATGGTTTATCATATCGTTCACTCATATTATTAAGGTGTTTGTATAGAGTTTTTCTGTTATTTATTGCTATTTCAGCTACTATCCCAAGGAGTGCAACTTCTAGAAGAAATTATTTTATTATTAATCCGACATTTGGAAAGAAACTTCTTGTCATATTCCCTTATCTTGCAGTTGCAATTTTAATTGGTTTTACTTTAAAAGAGCAAACTGCTTCCTCTACACTGATTACGGGAAATTGTATTGCCTTTGTATTTGTACTGATTCGTCATACAATTGTACGAATGCAAAACAAAGATTTAACCGAAACATTAAAAATGTTTAATAATCAATTAGAGCAAAAAGTATCTAAAAGAACAGCAGATTTAATAAAAAAATCTAATGATTTGGTGAAAAATCAAGAGAGGTTTAAGTCTTTATATGAGTACCATCCAGATCCTATATTAACAATTGATTCAAATGGTACCGTATTAAATATAAACCAGTCTGGAAGTATGTTATTAGGAAAAGACAGTGCAGCATTAATAGGAAAAGAGTGCTTTTCTATTTTTTTAGATGAAGATAAACCTGAATTGGAAGCAGCTCTAAAGATGGGGAAACGATGTAGTTCGTCTTCGTTACAGTTACGTGTGAAAAATAATAATGAGAAGGATATACATTTTTGGTACGTTACGATTGTTCCTATTATGATAGAAGGACAAACTTTTGGGAGTTATATAATGGTAAAAGACATAACGAGGATGAAGCAACAACAGGATGAGATAAACTATCTAGCATTTCATGATACGGTGACGGGGATTGGAAATCGAATATTCTTCCAACAAGAATTAGACAGATCTATTGAGCGAGTACAAAAAACACAGGATAAGTTTGGACTCCTGTATATAGATTTAAACCGCTTTAAGAACATTAATGATACACTGGGTCATGCAATTGGTGACAAGGTTTTAAAAGAAGTTGCCAACCGTTTTAGGACATGTCTGCCACCAACTATTCATATAGCAAGAATAGGGGGAGATGAGTTTGCAATCATTGTCCATAACAAAACAGAGCAACAGCTATTAGATTTGTGCGAAAGACTATTTCGTATAACTGAAGAACCATTTGTAATAAATCAACACAGCTTTTATTTATCCCTTAGTATAGGAATAGCGTTGTATCCATTTGGAGGAACAAATGCCACAACACTTTTACAACATGCTGATATTGCTATGTATAGCGCAAAGGAAGAAGGTAGCAATGCTGTTTGTATATACGACGAGACATTATCTCAAAAAATAACAAGACGATTACAATTAGAGCAAGATTTACCGAATGCAATTGAAAATAATGAGTTGTTTTTATTGTACCAACCACAAGTTGATAGTAAGGCAGGAAAGGTTATTGGTGCAGAGGCATTAATACGTTGGCAACATCCAGAGCTGGGGCTAATTTCACCTTTTGAGTTTATACCTATCGCGGAAGAAACATCACAGATTATTTCAATTGGAAAATGGACGCTACAGCAAGCGTGTTCACAACTGAAAGAATGGCATTCTGCAGGTTATACAAATCTAAAAATGGGGATAAATTTATCAGCTATAGAGTTTGAACAGAAAGATTTTGTTCAAACGATTATATCTACCATAGAAGAAATAAGAGTACCAGCTAATTTGATTGATTTGGAATTAACAGAGCGAATTGCCATGGTAGATGAAAAAGAAACTTTATTGAAGTTAAAAGCATTAAAATCATATGGTGTACATTTATCAATTGATGATTTTGGTACAGGATATTCTTCATTAGCGTATCTACCTTTATATCCAATTGATACTTTGAAAATCCCAAGAGAATTTGTGAATAGGATTGGAACTTCAAATGATGGAGATGAAATTATACAAACTATTATTTCGCTAGCCCATACTTTAAATATGAAAGTGATTGCGGAAGGAGTAGAAACGAAGAAACAATTAACAGTATTACAACAAAATGCATGCTATTTAATTCAAGGCTATTATTACAGTAAACCTGTAAATGAAGATGAGTTTCTCAAGTTTTTAAGCAAGGAATAAGTGAGAACTATGTACATGTGAAGTAAAGGGAAAAGAAGTTCTACCTATATTAAGTAGAACTTCTTTTTGAGTTAACTAGCAGTTAGGTTTCCAAAATATTTTGCATTAAGATGTATCATTACTCAAGCTGTGATCTTGTTCTTTAGTGATTCCTTTTTCATGACTTGTCTTCTCGTCAAGAAATTTGAAGGAATCGTATTACAGTTGTAGGTCATACTATCTAAAGTTATTTTATTATTTATCGTTTATTACATTTGAAATGATTTTTAATGTGTATATAAGCAAGTGATAAGTAAATTAAATAAACAAAAGGCCCTGTAAAAATACAGGGCCGGATACAGGGTTAAGGGAACGCATAGTTTCTTAGTAACATATTAGCATAAAATTTTCATGTAGCTACATAAGAGTTTTGACAAATTTAAGAATAAAATAGAGTGTTTTTAAGAATAAATACAGTACTGAAAATCAGAATTGTGATTTAAATTAGTCTGGTTATAATGTTAAAAAACAGATGAGTATTTTAATCATAATAACTGTTAGGAATGTATATGTAAGAAATATTTTTTGATTAGATTAAAAGAGAATTCTGATAATTTATTATATGTTATAACCAAATAACTTTAAATTTTCTCCGGAGTCTGAAATTATCTCTTCGAACTGAAATCCTATTTTTTCTAAAAGCTTTCCTGAATTGATGTTATCTATAGTAGTAATTGCTACAATTCGTTTTAGTCCTAGTTTTTGTACTCCGTATTCGATTACAGCAGAAGCTGATTCAAAGCCATACCCATTTGAACGAAATTTCTCTAAAAAAGCAAAGCCGATATCAACATCTTCTAATGAATCTCTTTTAATAAGGCCACACATACCGAGCGGAGTGAGATCTTCTTTTCGTTCTACTAAGTAAAGACCGAAGCCCATTTTATTATACATATCAACGGGTCCGTTTAAGATGTATTTTTTTGCATCTTCTAAGTTTTTAATCCTTTTATCACCGATATACTGAATCCATGCAGGGTCGTTTACTAACTCGAGAATAAATGGAGCATCTTTTAGATGAAACCAGCGAAGAACGAGTCGTTCCGTTTCAAGAACTATCACAATCTACTGCACCACCTTTAACATTTATAATCATTAGTATGGATTGTGTAATACAAAATCGCAACATATTTTACAAGAGCCCGGATTGTTCACATAAAGTTCGTTTGTTTTGTATAAAGGGATATTTTATAATTAGAATTGATTGTAAAGAGTGAGATGCTTATACAATGACTCCTAGGTGACTAGGAGTTTTTACTATATAACTATCATTATTACTAAATATGACACACTACACATTCTACTCAAGGAGGTACATAATGAAGAAATTATATAATGCATCGTTTACGTATTTGATTATCGGTTTATTATCAGGGATTTTCGCTAGGGAGTATGGAAAGTATAAAGGAATTGTAGGATCTACTTTGTTAAACCTTTTACATACACATACACTTGTACTCGGCTTTTTCTTCTTTTTAATTGCTTTAGGATTAGCAAAAGTATTCGCGTTTCATGAAGCGAAAAGTTTTAATAAGTGGTTTGTTGTACATAATATCGCATTAATTTTAATGTTAGGTTCGCTAGCAGCAAGAGGGCTTCTTCAGTTAAATGGAGCGGACTTTAAAGGATTAACTTATATTGTTGGTTTTTCTCATTCGCTGATGGCATTTACTTTAATTTGGTTTATGTTGTTAATAAAGAAGTCGTTTAAAATGTAGTTTTATAGAAAAGAACTTGCGATAGGTATTGCAAGTTCTTTTTGTTTATTCGACAGTATGAAACGAATTGCATATGTATAAAACTTGAATTATTTAATTTTTCGGATTATTATGTATAAAACACTTAACATATTTTGTAATTCTAATTTATAGAAAGTAGGAGAATGTACGATGGAGATAACAGTAGAGCGTTTAGTAAATGAATTAAAGGGTGTACTTCCCGGCGATCGAGTAGTTGTGAATACGACAGTAAGAGAGTTACATAGTAAAGATGAATCTTATCATGCTAGTAGTTTACCTGATGTAGTAGTTTTTCCGAAAACGACAGAAGAGGTTAGCACGATAATGAAAATAGCGAGTGAGCACGGGACACCCGTCGTTCCGTTTGGGGTAGGTTCTAGTTTAGAAGGACATGTAATTCCTTATGAAAAAGGAATTACGGTTGATTTTTCATTAATGAACAAAATTCTTGAAATAAGAGAGAAAGATTTTCTGGTGAAAGTACAGCCAGGAGTGACTCGTTCTCAACTCAATAAAGAATTGAAGAAATACGGTTTGTTTTTTAGTGTAGATCCAGGGGCAGATGCAACGTTAGGGGGAATGGCTGCTACAAATGCGAGTGGAACGACAGCCGTGAAGTATGGTGTTATGCGTGATCAAGTTCGTGATTTAGAAGTCGTTCTTGCTAATGGAGAAGTAATACATACTGGGAATTTAGCAGCGAAGTCATCATCAGGTTATCATTTAAATGGTATTTTCGTAGGGTCAGAAGGGACACTTGGATGTTTTACGGAGTTAACATTAAAAGTATACGGTATACCAGAACATGTTATGGCCGCGAGAGCATCGTTTCCAACTATAAATGATGCAGTAGAAGCTGTTATTAACATATTGCAAGCGGGTATTCCGATTGCGAGAATTGAACTCGTTGATGAACTATCTATGAAACAAGTCAATCATTATAGTGAAACAAGTTACAGAGAAGAACCTACATTGTTTTTAGAGTTTCACGGTAATGAAGCAGGGTTAAAGCAAGATGTTGAATTTACGAAGGAAATTGTTTTTGATCATAAATGTAAAGAAGTTGCTTTTGAAACGGAAACTGCAGCGAGAAATAAATTATGGGATGCACGGCATAATCTAGCATATGCTTACGTTCATAGCTATCCTGGTAAAAAGCTTATGAGTACAGACGTATGTGTACCTATTTCAGAATTAGCTGGAGCTATCCAACAAGCGAAAGAGACATTAGAAAAGAATGGTCTTGTTGGTGGTATTCTCGGTCATGTAGGAGACGGGAATTTCCACGTGCTCTTGATGGTTGATCCAAACGATAAAGAAGAAGTGGAAAAAGCAGATGAAATAAATGAAAGTATCGTTCTATATGCTCTTAAACGAGGAGGAACATGTACAGGGGAACATGGCGTTGGTATTGGAAAACGGAAGTATCAGGAAGAAGAACATGGGACGGCATTACTCGTAATGGAAAAAATAAAGAAAGCTCTTGACCCGCAAAATATTTTGAATCCGAATAAAGTTTTTCAGTTAAAGGATAGGGGATGATGGGGTGAAAGTACTAGAAGCGATAAGTAATATAGCTGGAAAATATTTTGCATTTTGGGTTATTTGTATTGCAGCTATTGCGTATTTTATTCCTGCTCCATTTCTGGGGTTAACTAGTTACATAACGATTTTACTTGGGGTTGTTATGTTTGGGATGGGATTAACGTTAAAGGCTGTTGATTTTAAAATCATTGCTACAAAACCATTGCCAGTTATTATCGGTGTATGTGCTCAGTTTATTATTATGCCACTTGTCGCATACGTACTAGCCTACGTTATGAATCTGCCAGCCGAATTAGCAGCTGGATTAGTGTTGCTCGGTTCAGTACCGGGTGGCACCGCATCAAATGTTATGGTTTATTTAGCAAAAGGGAACTTAGCGCTGTCTATTGCAATGACATCATTATCAACGTTACTAGCACCAATTGCTACACCTCTTATTTTACTATTGCTTGCAGGACAATGGATGCCGGTTAATCCTATGTCTATGTTTCTTTCTATCGTACAAGTTATTATCATACCTATTATTTTAGGATTAGTAGTGAAGAAGTTTTTCCCGAAAACTGTTACGAAAGGAATGACTGTTATTCCTTTCATATCAGTTTTAGCAATTATCATTATTGTTTCAGCGGTAGTTTCAGCAAATGTAAGTAGTATTACTTCTTCAGGCCTTCTTATCTTTATTGCAGTGATGCTCCATAATGCATTTGGCTTTTTACTCGGATATATAACAGCGTTCGTACTGAGACTAGACGAAGGGACAAGAAGAGCTATTTCAATAGAAGTAGGAATGCAAAACTCAGGATTAGGTGTTGCGCTAGCAACAGCACATTTTGGACCAGCGGCTGCACTTCCAAGTGTATTAGCGGCAGTATGGCATAATATTGCAGGGCCGATTTTAGCAACCATCTGGTCAAAAAATGCAAAGGATACTTTCAGTGATGAAACTTTATCGGTAAATATAGAAAAATAGGAATGATAAAGAATACAAAAGCGTATTTTACATTTTGAAGGACTGGTTATTTTCGTAGCCGCGATTTATGCATATTCGATATATGAATTTAGTTGGATTATATTTTTTGTATTCCTTTTAGCCCCGGATTTATCAATGTTAGCGTACGGGATAAATAATCAAATCGGTGCTAAAATTTATAATATTTTTCACACATATATTATATCGATAGTAATAGCTATCATAGGTGTCTACTTTAAGGTAGATACCGTTATAATGATTGGACTAATATGGACAGCGCATATTGGAATGGATCGAATGTTTGGATATGGATTGAAATATGAGACTGATTTTAAGGATACTCATATTCAAAGGTTATAATGGTTTTTGAGGAGAGGGATACATTGAAACAAAGAATTACTATCGAAGAATATAACATCAAATGGGAAAATGAATTTAATAAATTACAAACTATTATTACCAATGCAATGGAAAGACTTGTTTTGTCTGTTGAACATGTGGGAAGTACAGCTGTTAAAGGACTTGTATCAAAACCAATATTAGATATTGATATAGTAATAGAAGATTATGAAATTTTTCCTGAAGTAGTAAAAAGACTTGAAACGATAGGGTATTACCATCAAGCAGACTGGAGCTTCAAAGGAAGAGAGGCGTTTGGTAGAAAGGATGCTTTCGTTCCGTGGAGTGAAGAAAATACAGTTTGGATGGAACATCATTTATATGTGTGTGATAAGAATAGTGAAGAGTTAAGAAAACATTTAGCGTTTCGGGATTACCTTCGTGAACATGAAGACGTTGCTGTTGAATATGGGAGTTTAAAGAAAGAGTTAGCAAGAGAGTCGAAAAATAGAGCGGGCTATAGTGAAGGTAAGACGGCATTTATTACAAATATATTGGAAAAAATAAACTAAGGTCGCATTGAGTATATGCGGCCTATTCTTTTTAAATTGAAAGCTGCCACTATAAAATAATGGCAAACTGTCCCTGTTGATTGATGCGATTACTAAATATAATAGGAAATAAAATAGAAAAGACCGGAAAAGAGGGAGCTTATGTACGTACCAAAATATTTCGCAATAGAAGATGAAAAGATGAAGTATGAGATAATGGAACAAAATAGCTTTGCAACATTATTTTCTCAACATAACGGGGAACCATATGCAACGCATTTACCGTTGTTATTAAATAGGGAGACTCTAACTTTACATGGTCATTTCGCACGTCCGAATGAACAGTGGAAAGATAGTGAGAATCAAGAAGTGTTAGCTATATTCCAAGGACCACATAGCTACATATCTCCATCGTGGTATGAAACAAACAATGCAGTACCAACATGGAATTACGTTGCAGTGCATGTATATGGGGAATTAGAAATTGTTGAAGATGAACAGGAATTAATAGATTCTCTTCAAGAGTTAGTACATAAGTATGAAGATCCAGAGAGCGCCTACTCACTTAATGATGTAGACCCGAATTATATGGGAGGATTAAGTAAGGGAATAGTTGGGTTCAAAGTAAAGATAAATAAAATAGAAGGAAAAGCGAAGTTAAGTCAAAATCATTCTGTGGAAAGACGGAAATTAGTTGTGGGGGAACTTGAGAAAGTTGGGAGTGAGGGGAGTAGGGGGATTGCGGAGTTGATGAAAGAAATAAAATGAGTTCAGTGAAATAAAGGTAATTTGCTAATTTTGTAGAAAATATATTTTTACTAAAATGAAAATGCCTCCGTAGCTCTAGAAGGGAAGAGCGCCGGAAAACATGTCGCACCGGATCGCAAGGCGAAGGTTTCAGAAGCACCGAAAAGCAAATAAGCTGAGACAGGTGGAATTCCTGTCGGTGAAATTCCGTAGGGAAGCGTATTCCCCTTAGCCTATGCTAAACGAAAGGAGTGCGGGTTTGAATCCCGTCGGAGGCATATAGTGAACCCCTGTATGAAGAAAGAGATTATTTATGTTATTCTCATTTAATGGTAAAATTAAAGTTAGGGTGTTTTATAGGAGGAAACAAAATGGAAGTGTTTTTAGTAGCTACTTTTTCAGCTATTATCATAATGATGGGTGTTTTTGTTATAATAAAAGCTTGTTTTACTGGGTACAAGAGGAATGATATATCATTTCGGAAATTTATCCTTTTATCCAGTGCTTCCATTGTGATGGGTTGCTTAGTGTCATTGGTACTACCATTTGGATATGAAAAAATATGCGAATACATTAACTAAATAAGTGCTTTAAAAAACGAAAGACCTTCTAAATTGAAGGTCTTTTGTTTTTAAAGTGTCTTTTCAGTTGTTGTTGGATTGTAGTCTTTACTTGTGTCAACGGATTGAACAAGGTCAGGTCTTTGTGGTGCAGGGAGATCGGCGTGACTTGCTTGATATGTAAAAGAACTATTTATCCCAATAGAAATAATACCGATAACAGACAGTCCTAGAACAACAGAACAAATTTTTTTAATCATTTTAGAGCTCCTTTCTCAAACGTTTTTTCTTTTGCTTGTAACGCTTTATGAAAATACTCACTCGCTTTCACATGATTATTTTCATCATAAAATTTAGTTGCTAATTTCTCTGAATATTCTTGAGTGTAGTTATATAAAGATTCTTTGTCGAAATACGTAATTCCTTCAAGAATAATCTTTTCTAGATCTTCAGTTGTCTCATTGTTGTTAAGGGAATTTAAAATTTTAAAATGAAGTATATATTCAACATTGTTTAGTTCTGTACAAACTTCCAATCCTTTTTTAATAAGTTCTTCAGCAATGTTTATTTCACCAAGTTTATAATGCTCTCTGGCTTGTAAAAAGAGTGCTTTAAAGTGTGTAGGCACTTTGGTTGTTACCTCTGATAAATGTCGAATCGCTAGAGAAGACAGGTTTTGACTTGCATAGAGCCAACCTAGATTATTGCGAACGCTTAAAACTAAATCCTTTTCGTTTAGTTTTTGTAAAATTGAAAGAGCAGAATTGAATTTTTCCTCTGCTTGTTCATATTGTTTTAGAAATACACATGAGGAACCTATTATATTGTCGCAAAGTGCTAACTTAATCTCAAACCCATTTTCAGTCATGAAAATATTTCTAGCTTTTGTTGCTTGCTGAATTGCATCAATAGGTTTATAAAAATGTTGATTAAAGATAGCGAATCGGTAATTATATTCTGCTTCCTCTAGTTTATCTGAAACATTAACTAATAGCTTTTCAGCTTTTTCATAATGTTCACTTGCTAAATTATAATTTGTTGTTAAAGTAGCATGAATTGCTTTAAATAAATGATAGTAGTAAGAAAGTTGGTGATTAGGTGAAATCGCGTAAGAATCTATTTTATTGAAACTGTCTTTTGTGATGCTTAAACCATCAGTTAAAACTTTGAAACGAAAATCTAGTAGAGAATAGTATAATGCTAAGTTTTCATCTTCTTCAAAGTTTAGTTCCTTTTCCTCAATTTCATGCTTTAAGTTTGTCGCCTGAGACACATCTTGTTTAAGCATAGCTAAATACCAATCATTAAATAATTTCGTAATTTGTTCATTACCTTGTAGTTGAACGTTCATGAAATCCCCTCGCTTTTTGAATATTCTTATAAAATATATTATCAAAAATAACAATATTTAGAAATGTAATTTTTATTTCTCAATATTTGTTTAATAAGCTCATGAGTAAGTCTATTGGAATAGTTAGGTTTTTGTTTTGGAGTAAAGAAAAGGAATCGGGGGAAGTGCATTTTAAAGTTCTAGTTGAGAGGGGAAAATATAAAAAAGGTGTGTTCACACAATTTGTATAAACACACCTTTTTACATATTAAACAATCAAGTCCCACAAAAAGTACGATAAGGACGATTCGTAGGCGCAGGTGGAACGCAGTATTCTTCTTGATCTGTAGAATACGCATAAGGATTTGCTAGAGCTTCAAGAAGTTTCTCCATTACGCTATAGTCGCCATTTGTAACAGCAGCTTCTAGTGCTTCTTCTACGCGATGGTTTCTTGGGATGATGGATGGGTTATTATTTTTCATCATTTCGTAGGCATTCTCTTTCGATTCTTCTTGTTTTTCTAATCGAGATTGCCACAGTTTGTACCATTCTTTAAATTCAGGGCTATCGAATAGAGGCGTATTTTCTAACGTATCAAGAGTTAATGAACGGAATGTATTTGTGTAATCCGCTTTATATTTCTCCATCATTTTTAAAAGTTGCTCAATAAGTGATTGATCTTGTTCTTCGTTGCTAAATAGTCCTAATTTCTTTTTCATTCCAATGAACCACTGTTTTTCATACTGTACGCTAAATTTTGAAATTTCGTCTTGAGCAATCTTTAATGCTTCTTCTTCATCTTCGTGTAGGATTGGTATTAAAGATTCAGCTAGTCGCGCGAGATCCCATGCGGCCATATATGGCTGATTTCCATATGCGTAGCGACCTTGTGTATCAATCGAGCTAAATACGGTTCCTTGATCATAATTATCCATAAATGCACAAGGACCGTAATCAATCGTTTCACCGCTAATCGTTATATTGTCAGTGTTCATTACGCCGTGAATAAATCCAACAAGTTGCCATTTTGCGATAAGACTTGCTTGTCTTTTAATGACTTCTTGTAGCAATGCAGTATATCGATTTTCATGAGCTTCAATTTCTGGATAATGCCTTTTTATTGTATAGTCAGCTAGCGATTGAAGATCCTCGATAGAACCGCGAGCTGCAGCATATTGAAATGTGCCGACGCGTATATGGCTACTTGCTACTCTAGTCAAAATAGCTCCAGGTAACTTTGTTTCCCGATATGTTGGCTCGCCTGTTGTGACAACTGCTAAACTGCGAGTAGTTGGAATATCAAGTGCATACATTGCTTCACTAATAATATACTCGCGTAGCATCGGACCGAGTGCAGCACGACCGTCACCGCGTCGTGAGTACGGAGTAGGGCCAGAACCTTTCAGCTGAATGTCAAAACGTTTACCTGAAGGAGTAATTTGTTCACCTATTAAAAGCGCACGACCGTCGCCTAACATATTAAAATGTCCGAATTGATGACCGGCATATGCTTGAGCTAATGGACGAGCTCCTTCTGGGAGTGCATTACCAGCAAAAACAGCAATTTCAACTTCTTTTTTCAATTCTTCAGGATTAAAGCCAAGAGATATTGCTAGTGAATGATTTAGTTTAACTAGCTCCGGTGAACTTACGGGAGTAGGGGGGATTTCTGTATAAAATGATTGTGGTAAAGTCGTATAACTATGATCTAAATTCCAACCAGCTTCATTATTTTTAGTCATTTTATCTCCTCCTTGTTTATTTTTTTATTATGTATTTGTACGTATGTATTCTTTGCAAAATTAGCTAAAAGTATAATATGATATTTCCCCTTGCAATCTATTGTAAGGACTTCACTGCACTATGTCTATTTAACAGTAAATATAAAGACCCCATTTGAAGAAAATGGAGTCTTTATTATTATTTCATTTTTACAATTATTTTTCCTTTTGCTCTGCGAGCCTCTGAATATTCCATTGCTTTTTGCGCATCTTCAAAAAGGAAAACGCGATCGATTACCGGTTTGATTTTGCCGGCTTCAATATAGTTTGCAATAGTGCGTAGCTGATCTCCGCTTGGCTTCATAAATAAAAATGAATATTGAGCATTATGCTTCTTTTCAAGTGCAGTAAGTTTTTTGTACCTTCTTTTCGCATTAAAATAATACCGGCTTCTCGTAAAATTCTAAGGTGATGTGATACCGCTGGTCGAGAAAGGTGTGTTTGTTTCGTAATTTCACCTACACGTAATCCGGTTTGACATTCTGTTTCCATGAGAACTAACAAAATAGCTTGACGTGTTTCATCGCCAATTGCTAATAATACTTTTTGAGAATCAATAAAATTTTTTTTATAACGTTTAATTGTTCTTGTTTATTCATTTCAATCACTTTACCTCCAATGAATTAGTCGAAAGGTTTAAGATGATGAACCATTACATCGATACGGTAATGCTACATGATTGTTGTATGAGCTGCAATATTGGGAAAGAAAATCGAGACGAATGAAATTTTATGAGTTGAAAATGGTAGAGGATAGAAAAGACTTTAATGATATGTTATTTACAGATGAGAAAAGATAAGGATTTTAAAAAAATAAGCGGTCGTACCCTGAATAACTTATAGGGTATGACCGCTTATCATGTTTTTATTATTTTAAAGTGAGTTGTTTCGTTTTACTCTTTCATACATGCATAATTCAAGCAGATTATAGATGTATGAAAAAGTAAAAGTAATTTGGGGCGTAATCTATCTATATGATAATTTAAAATGAAATATAAGTCTATATCTTTGTTGTTTTTTTGATTATATTTATGTCACTGAGCTCAGAACAATGATGTGGAGGATAAATATATGGAATCGAATGATGTACCAGTTTTAATTGTTGGAGGGGGATTATCAGGATTAGCTTCTGCGTTATTCCTTGCAAAACATAATATTGAGTACTTGCTTATTGAGAGGCATCCGTCTACTGCAATTCATCCAAAAGCAGGTGGGATTACTTTCCGTACGATGGAGTTATTTCGAGAATTAGGTTTAGAACCAAGAATTAGATCGGCGGGTAAAGCGTTAGAAAATTGCCGAGGAAGAATAGCTGTTCATACAATAGCTGAGGCGAATAAGGAAGAATTGGCACAAATGCGGGCGAATCAGTATGAAAATGATGAAAAGTTACTTCAGAAAATAGAAGAGATTAGTCCATCAAAACAAACTGCTTGTTATCAAATTACTTTAGAAGAGATCATGTTACAAGAAGCGAGAACATTAGGCGGAGAATTATCTTTTTATCATGAATTAGTTTCTTATGAACAAAATGAGCAAGGAGTAATCGCAACGATTCGAAATCGTGAAACAGAAAAAGAAAGTGTCATACATTGTGACTATGTAATTGCAGCAGATGGAGCGAAAAGTAAATTACGTGAGCAGCTAGGGATAAGTACGGAGGGACGAGGTACAATCGGTGGCTATTATATGAATATTTATTTTGAAGCGGATTTAAGCGAGTTTATACAAGGAGACGCATTTGGTTTTTCTATGGTACTTCATCCGGAAGTTCTCGGTGCACTCATTCCAGTCGATAATGCAAGAAGATGGATTTATCATGTATCCTACGATCCATTAAAAGGAGAGCGACCAGCGGATTTTACTATAGAACGTTGTAAACAAATTATTCAAACCGCAATAGGAAGTACAAATGTTGAGTCAGAAATAGTAAGTGTTTTACCGTGGGAAGCAACTGAAAGTACTGCTACAAAATTTCAAGATAATCGCGTTTTTTTAGTTGGCGATTCTGCACATATTATGCCGCCAACTGGAGGGTTTGGTTCAAATACAGGAATACAAGATGCGCACAATCTAGCTTGGAAATTAGGGGCTGTTATAAAAGGAAAGGCAAAACCAAAATTGTTAGAAACATATCATAAAGAGAGATACCATGTTGCAAAATTAACGACAGCTTATGCAAGTAGTTTACTGTTTCGTGCTGCGAATAGAGAGGAAGGCAGTTTGAATAAGATGGATGGTTTAGCTGTAACTGCGGGGTATCATTATAGTTCAGATGCAATAATAGATGACTCAGTCACTCCACATAGAATGGATATCGTAGATTTGAATGGAAGACCTGGAACACGAGCACCTCACTTTTGGGGGATGTATAAAGGGAAAGAAGCTTCTATATTAGACTTATTTGGTAACAATTTTGTATTACTTACTGGAGTAGACAATAGTTCTTGGGCTGAAGCTGTATATGATGTTTCATCTAAATTAGGAATAAATATTAAACTGTATCGAGTAGGTGGAAGTGGAGACTTTATTGCTCAAGAAAATGTTTTTCGTGAATTATATAGGATAGAGAATGGAGGGGCTGTATTAATTAGACCAGATGGCTTTATAGGATGGCGTTTGGCAAAAGCAGTGGTAAATCCAGATGTAATGCTGGAAGAGGTAATGGGTAATTTATTATGTGATTTTTAAGTAACTACGGAAGTATTGTCTTATATAGGACGATACTTCTATTTTTTTAGCTTACAAAATAAAGATTGTGTAGTGAAGAGACATTACTATTATAAAAATATATGTAAATTAATTCCCTTTGTTTTTGTTGTTAGAATTTTTCTAGTTTTTAGTTATAAGTGTTGGCAATTACTAGATTGAATCATTTTTTATTGTATTATATTTCCTAGAGGTTACAGACTACATTACCTTTAGCCGAAGTAAAGCAAATAAATGATGTAAAAAGACATGTTTTATCACCAAAAGAATTTCTTAAAGATTGATTAAAATTAAAAACAAGTGCTTTAGGCTATGCAGCAATGGGGGTTGGTACAACTACTGTAAGTGCTTTTGCGAGAGCCAAAGCAGGTGCATTGGTTGGAACTTTTTTGGGAGGTCCAATCGGAACTGTTGCTGGAGCTTGTATTGGCTTTGGTGTTTCTATAGGAGCTAGTATAGTAACAGATGGAATTAAGTTTAATAAAGGTGATTGGAATCATGATGGTAAACAGGATTCGATAAAAGATAAAGTTAAAACTGGAATCGGAGTAGCTTTAGATAAAATTTTTTAGTTTTTGGGAGATTAATATGGAAAAATACCACGGAAAGAGCACGGAACAAATTATTCAGAAATTGATGCCTGACAGTGTAAGATCGAGTGTTGTTATGGTGTGGGTAGTTATTAATTTTATGATTTTAACCCCATTTTTATTTCCTCCAACCTTTACTATATACTTATATATAATTTTACCTTTTCTTTTGACTGCTAATATATGGGGGGGATGGGTATTTTTTTATAAACCAAATGAGCCAAGGTTGGTACACATTTTATATAATGGATTTATGGGAATAACTTTTTCTTTTGGAAGCTTTATAGTGATTCAAAAGATTGCATATACTTTTATTAAAATTGAAACACCTCTGTTTTTTATTGTTACTTTTCTGCTTTACATTCTTACAATCTATAAATTGATTTCAATTGGAATGAAAAGTTTTTTAAGGCGATTAAACAATGAAGAAAATGACAATATAAAAATTTCTCCAATTGTTTATTTATCAGGATTGGGATATGTAATTGGACAAATATGTATAGGTACATTATCACAAAACGGTTTAGCGACGGTCTTAATTTTAGTCTTTTCTTTATTTGCTGTTGTGCTTAGTATATCTGGAGTATATATATGGGTATATGTTGATTTGAAGAGGAAGGAAATGGATGGGATGCATAATGGACAAATATAATGGCAACAACATAGTGAATTGTATACGAATATTAATACCATTTGATATAAGGAATGTAGTAGGGGCCTTTATGTGGGTTATCATGAATTTTATGCTACTTATCATTTTATTCATATTTCCACCGTACAATATATACTTTTACGCAGCTTTTCCATTTTATGTGATATGTAATCTATGGGGAATTTGGGTTTCCATTTATAAACCTCGGCAGCCTCAGTTGCAACATTTACTATATTCTGGATTTGTTTCATTTAGTATTTCATTTTGTAGTTTTATAGCTGTGCAAAAGTTAGCTTACGAATTCGTAAAAATAGAGTCGCCTTTATTTTTTATTTTATCGCTTATTGCATATAGTTTAATTGTTTATAAATCTGAATTATTCTGGATTAAATATTTTACAGCCCGCTTAAGAGGGACAACGGATCAAAATGTAAAAATCCCTAAAATTGTATTTTTTTCAAGTTTAGGTTATATGATTGGTCAAATTAGTATTGGAATTTTGAGCCAAAAGGCTATGGCTATTTTATTAATCATTCTCTTCTCATTTTTTTCCGTTGTGTTCTTAGCTCTAAGTACACATGTATATTTTTACTTTGATTTTAGAAAACAAGGTATTACTTCGGGACATTTAAAAGAATTACATTCTCAAAAGAAACCTAAATTGTCAAGGAAGGAAAGGAGACAATCCGTGGCTGCTTCGGGACATGTAAATATACCACATTCTCAAAAGAAACCTAAACTTGCAAGAAAGGATATACGAAATTAAGAATTTGTAATTAAGTAAAACCTAGATTTACGTAAATATCACGTCAAATGACAATAGAATTTTATCTTGTATGAATGGAAATTAAAGAAGTTAGATAGGAAGGCTGTACAGAAAATTCGATGTGTTCAAATACTAATTAGTATAAGATAGATATATAACTTATACTGATTAAAGCTTTACCGTACTGAAAAAATAATATTCACAAATTTTAATAGGTTTGGTATGATTAATTTCGACAAGTTAATCGAGGCCGGAGATATTTGAGATAAGCCATAAATTTATTTAGGGGTACAGAAGTGTCCTCTAAATAATTTATGGCTTTTTTTATTGATGAAATGTAATCAACAGGAAGGATGTGGAAAATAAATAGTATAGTAATAACATAGGAGAATTATATTTGTAAGATTGGAATTTTAATATAGGCTTATAAAAATAATGAAAGTGTATCTTCTATTTCGTGTAAATCTTATTAACTTGTTGAAATTTACAACGTAGGAAGGGTTAGAAGGATGAGAAAAATTATTAGCGTTTTAGTTATTTTCTTTATGACGGGAAGTATCTTTGCTGGGGGAGCTGTTCATGCGAAAGTAGAAGGGAAGCATGAATGGAATACGAATAAGTTTTTAAATATTGCACATCGCGGAGCAAGTGGACATGCACCTGAGCATACTTTTGCTTCTTATGATCTTGTGAAAAAAATGAAAGCGGATTATTTGGAGTTAGATATTCAATTAACTAAGGATGGCCAATTAATTGCAATGCATGATACAGCAGTTGATCGCACTACAAATGGAACAGGTGAAGTACGAGATAAAACATTAAGTGAAATAAAAAGCTTAGATGCAGGATCTTGGTTCAATAAAGCTTATCCAGAAAAGGCTAAGCAAGAGTACGTTGGTCAAAAGGTTCCGACTCTTGAAGAAATCTTCCAAAAGTACGGAAGAAGCATGAAGTATTACATTGAAACAAAATCACCAGATGTGTATCCAGGAATGGAAGAGAAATTATTAGCTTTATTAAAAAAATATAATTTAGTAGGTCAAAACATGTCTTCTAGCCGTGTTATGATTCAATCATTTAGTAAAGATAGTTTAACAAAGATTCATAGTATGAATGAAAATATTCCGTTAGTTCAGTTGCTTTGGTATTATCCAAATGAAAACAATGAGATTGTTGAATGGTCTGGGATTACACATGAGCCGAAAAGTGTAACGAATGATGATTTTCAAGAAATTAAAAAGTATGCAGTCGGTATTGGACCAAACTTACGTAATGATAACGGGGAACTAATTATTGATGAGTCATATATGAAAATGGCTAGGCAAAATGGACTGTTAATTCATCCTTATACAATTAATGAGAAACCAGATATGAGATTGTTAATGAAATGGGGTGCTACAGGAATGTTTACAAATTATCCTGATCGATTACATAGTGTGTTAAAAGAAAAATAAATAGGAGAAAAGGTATACCGAGGTTTTGGTATACCTTTTTCTATTATGCTAGATTATAGTAGTAGGATACATATTCTTCTAAACCTTCAACCTCATTTTCAGGTGGCTCAATACCACCTTTTCTACCGTAACAAACATTTCTCAAGTATTCTCCAAAAATCATAGAGCGGCTTTTCTCATTTTCCATCCAATTATATCTATTAATTGTAAACTCACCATCGAAACTTGTATCAAATGTATATGGGATACAAGTAATAGTTTTAGGTAAATGTTTTTTTAATACTCGATATTGCCGACCAGCGCCTAAGCTTTTGCAAACAAATAGTAGCCGATTAATCTTTGTAAAATCAAAAATCTTTTTCGCTTCTATTACATTAGCGATAGAATGGAGGGAGTTTTTCTCGAACATGATAGCGTCTTTTGGTACGCCATGTTCAAGTAATTTATTTACAATTACTTCTGCATCTGACAAATCCCCGTAATTCCAGCTCGGATGTTTCATGCCATGCAAACTAGTACCACCTGTAACGATAATTTTATTTCCTAAACCTTGTCGATAAGCTTCTAGAGGAGCTTGCCAATTGCCAGGGTGTGAACCGCCGAAAACGAATATTGCATCACATTTTTGTGGTGTTATTTCTTTTAGAAAAGCGATTTCTGTAATTTGATCGATTTGTTTTTTCGTAAGAGTAGGGACATCAGGATATTTAGGTATTACCATTTGAAAACCTCCTATATAGTAAGATGATAAATTCATTATATGGCGATTTTGTCAGGTGAAAAAAGGGAAGCTTTTCATTTGAAAGTACCCCTTTTAAGATAACTCTCCAATAAACCAAATCTCTTTTTTATCGATTGCATCTTCATCATAAATGACTTCTTGAAAGTGCAACAGTTGGGCAGTAGGGCAAATTGAAATTCCCCATGTCTCCCAAAACTCAGACTCATTTGAAAGAGGGATCCACTTTTGAAATTCACTATTTCTATTAAAGAAATTATGAAAGTACCTTTCATTTTTAAATATAATAATTTGCGAATTCCACAAACTTTCTATAGAAATGAAAACAACAACTCGATATGTATGTGTATCGCTCGGTTTTATTTTTATTAAATGGTTTGCTTGATTTAATAAGGTTTGTATACATAATCGTTTTACTTTTCTAGGCGTTTTACACGAATCGATAAAAGCTTGAGAAACTGGTAAAGGCATATACCAATATTCATCGTTATAGAAAGTAGAAGGGAACGTTTTTGTATGTTCCTCAATTTGTTTTATCATAGCGTTTGTTTTTCGTTTCATCCCACGTATTTTCTTTTCATGCATTGTGAGTCATCTCCATAAATTTTTGTAATGCAGCTGAGCGAAATATGTCTTTTCTAGTAATGAAAGTAGTAGGAACTTTTTTGAAGCTATTTGGTAAAGGGTTGAATGATACGTCATGTTCATGCCCCTTCAAAATTGATTTCATCATAATCGCTACGCCCATATTTGATTTTACACATGCAAGTATGGCTTCGATTGTTCCGAATTCTAATACTCGTTTAGGCGAGATGTCTTCTTCTTGAAGCCAGTCTTCTAATAAACTTCTATAATAGCACCCGTGACTAAAAGCGAGTAAATTCATATCTTCTATGTCTTTAAGAGAAGATAAAGATTTTCTACTAATAAGAACCAATTCTTCTTCACGAAATACATTTGTATGAAGTTCAGCATACTGAGTAGAGCCAGCTATAAACGCTCCGTCTAGTTTTCGCTCTAATACAAGCTTAATTAGTTGTTCAGTCGTATTTGTTTCTAAAATCAATTCGACTTCTGGGTACTTCTCATAATAGGCCGTTAATATAGATGGCAGCCTTACCGCGGTTGTAGATTCTGTACACCCGATTTTTAAAGTACCTTTAGGATCAGTTCCATTACTTTGAACCGCTTTTATAGATTGATCCATTAAGTGGATAATTTGTTTGGCGTATGTTAATAAAATCTCGCCGTTAGAAGTTAAAGTTACACCTTTTCCGTTACGGTAAAATAAAGGCACGCCTAATTCATTTTCTAGTTGTTTCATACGCATTGTTACGCCTGATTGCACGTAGTTCAAATTTTTCGCTGCGTGAGAAATATTATTTTCCTTCGCGACCTCGTAAAATACAGTTAAATCTTTTATGTCCACGTATCATCCCTCCGAAAAGGTATCAATTTTTTTGATGGATTATATGATGAATCTTTATTTTATATGATATCAGAACTTTCATACAATGGAAGGGGGGAGGGATTATTATGTTGATTGAAGAAAGGGTGAATAGTACTAATAAATGGGTTATGTTAATTGTTGCGACGATTGCTCAAACAACAGCGACACTTATAACGTATGGTGTCGGGGTTTTCGCTTTATTTTGGAAAGAAGAATATGCACTTACGAATACGGAGAGTGGATTATTAGTAAGTGTTGTAAATATTGGACCGTTATTTTGTATGCTTTTTGTCGGTCGGCTACTTGATCAATATAATGAAAAAAGATTAATTTCTATCAGTTCATTTTTGCTAGGGAGTTCGCTTTTACTGACTAATATAGTAAATGGATTTAATGGATTATTATTTGTACTTTTATTAATGGGCATGTTTTATAGTGTTTCCCAGCCAGGAGGAAGTAAAGTGATTTTAAAATGGTTCCCAAAAGAAAATCGTGGGTTAGCGATGGGAATAAGGCAAGCTGGTATACCGATTGGTGGCGCGTTAGCGGGAGTGCTAATCCCGTTTCTAACAATACAATATAATATGACTTACGCGATAAATAGTATTGCATGCATTTGTATTATTGGAGGGCTATTATTTTTTGTGTTTTATAAAGAGCCATATGTTCAGGCAGAAGTAAGGAAAGAACATACTAAAGTTTCTTTTTGGACACAGCTAAAAGTAGTGATATGCAAAAAAGAGTTGTATCCAATTTATATGGCGGGTATTTGCATGATTTCATTACAAATGGTGTTAGTTGGACACTTCATGAAATTTTTAGTAAGGGAACAATCAATTACATCTATTGTAGCCGGAACAGTATTTTCAGTTATGTTCTTTTCTGGAATGATTGGTCGTGTTGTATTAGCAGCTATTAGTGATGTGTTTTATAAGGGGAATCGGCGCATACCTTTATTTATAACTGTCTGTGCTTCTATCGGTTTGGTTCTATTGTTAGTAATAAGTATACATACAATAACGAGTGGAGTATTGTATGGTGTAAGTGCATTGTTAGGATTCTTTTCAATTGGATGGTTTAGTCTTTTTATAGCCGAAGTTGCTGAATTGGCAAGTGAAGAATCTGTAGGAATAACAGTGAGTTTAGCGCTTACATTAAATCAAATTGCGATTATTATTGCACCTGTTTTATTTGGTTATATTGTGGATGAGAAAGGGTATGCGTATGCGTGGTTATGTATAGTAGTATTGTTAAGTATCTCGGCAGTCAGTTTATATAGAAAAAACAAAAAAATAAAAGAAAGTTAGCAATGTAAATTTTTTATGAAGAAAACATAAAGAAATGCCGAGTGAGCGACATTTCTTTTTTTATTTGTTGTATAATCAAAGTATAAATGAGATTCATTTTCAATGAAGTTCATTGCCTGTAATTTTAGCTATAATGATTTGTTTTTCTTTATCGTTATTTACATGATTTATTTTGTTTGAAAATTTTTAGTATCATTTCCTTTTAAAGTTATAATCTATTTTACTTAATATTAAATTGTAACTATATTTTATTGTAGGATAATGAAACGTCATATCATCTAAACGATTGTTTCTATCTGTGTTTTTCATCGTAACAACTCCGTTTCTTATCTTGTGTAACAAATGTTACATAATATGTTGAAATTATAGTAGGGTGCATCCGATTGTAAGGTGGAAATTTTGCAAGAAAGAAATACAATAGAGAGTAGTCAAAAACTGAATATGAGAAAAAGGAATCTAGTTCATTTAGGTGAATAATAGGTAGTATTATAAAATATTTGAAAATTAAAAGATATAGAACAGAATGGATGTACGTTAAGTGAAACTATATAAAAGAGGGTTCCTATTATGCTAAAGAAATGGTTAATCGTTTTCTTTGTTTTTGCTATTTTTTGTGGGAGTGTCGTTGCACTAATACATGCAAATAAAGGTAAGAAATATGATATAAAGGCATTTTCTAATTTAAATAGTAAGCAAAAGGACGATATGCAAGAAGTTGATGCAACTGAGAAAAAACGCTATGAAGCTGTAGCTGGAAAACTAGATCAATATTTAAAAGATAAAGGATTTAATGGGAGCGTTCTTGTAGCTAGTAAAGATCATGTGATTTTACGAAAAGGTTATGGATATGCGAATGTGAAAGATAAAGTAGTAACAACGCCAAGAACGAAATATCGTATTGGTTCTATTACGAAAACGGTCGTTGCAATATCTATTATGCAGCTAAAAGAAAAAGGGAAATTAAATATTGAAGACAATGTAAATAAGTATATTCCATCGTTTCCAGCAGATAAAAACATTACGTTACGAAATCTATTAACACACACATCTGGCTTGCCAGATCAAGGACAAGGTAGGGTGGATGCAGGGTCACGTTTAAAGTTAGTAACATGGATTGGAGCGCAAAAATTGCAATTTCCTGCAGGGACAAGCTGGAAATATACAGACTATAATTATATGGTGCTTGCATATATTGTAGAAAAAATTACGAATAAACCGCTTGCTGAATACGTCAAAGAAAATATTTTTACTTCTGCTGGCATGCATGAATCTGGAATGGGGGCGACTCTCCCAGAAGATATTTTTTTAGCAGAAGGTTATACGAGAAAAGATAATGAATTAATAGCTGCACCCCGCTTAAAAATGAACTGGTTGTATGGGTGTGGTGAAATGTATACAACTGTTGAAGATATGAAAAGATTAGATGAGGCAATAATGGATGGAAAACTGTTATCTAAACAAAGTGTATTAGATATGTTTACGGCATCAACTGCAAGAAAATATGGATTTAGTTTCTATACGTATCCAGATTATTATCATAACCACGGCGTATTGGCAGGTTGGAATACTTTTAATAATTTTAATTGGGATAAAAAAACGTTTGTCATATTATTCTCTAATGTCCAAAATGGTATGAATGATACATTTAATCAAGAGTTTAGGAAAATGGCGAATGATTTAATAGAAGGAAAATAATAATTTAAAAATCGGTATTGATATGTAATTATCAATACCGATTTTTTTGTTTGGGGATGTTCAGCTTACTGAAGAAGTAATGATGAAAGGGTGATATTAGAATAATTTTGTATAGGAAGTTAAATGATATGGATGTTAAATATAGGAAAGTTACTGTGTGAATTTTATCTATTCGTAATGAATTTATGCGGAAGATTAATTGGTAAATTTTACATCGATAAAAAAGCTTGAGCTTAACACTATGTGAAGCTTTACATTATTGGAGACAAGAACAGGAGGTTTACAAAATGAAAAAAATAGTAAAGTTTTGCTTAATGGCTACATTATCTACAACGATTATTAGTGGATGCTCTTTTGAGGGGAACAATGAAAATGCTAAAGGGAAAGGGAATGAAAAAGTAGAGGTACAGAAAACCGTCGGGAAATATACGATGTCAGATGAAAAAGATAAACATGAAGGTACATGGCTGCAATGGCCTCATGAATACACATATGGTGAAGAGTATAAGCAGGAAGTTGAACCGATTTGGGTTAAGATGGCAAGTGCTTTAACTGAGGGGGAAAAAGTCCATATTGTTGCATACGACGAGGAGGAGAAAGAGCGAATCAATAAACTTTTAATAGATAAAGGACTGAATATGGATAAAATTGATTTCTTTATCGCTCCTACTGATGATGTATGGGCACGAGATAGTGGACCAATCTTTGTTTATGACAATAATAAAAATTTGAAAATATTAGACCCGGCATTTAATGGGTGGGGAAAGAAAACGCCGTACAAAAATGATGCTCGTATACGTGAAAATGTGAGTAAACAAGCAGGAATTGAAAGAATTGATTGGGGGAAATTTGTCCTTGAAGGCGGTGCAATTGAATTAGACAGCAATGGGACGGCTTTATTAACTCGAAGTGCGGTAACAAATAAAAATAGAAATCCGGATTTATCAGAAAAGGAAATTGAAAAATATATAAGTGACCTGGGTGTGACAAACTTTATTTGGTTAGACGGAGTGCCCAATTTAGATATTACGGACTTTCATATTGATGGGTTTGCTAAATTCCATAATAAATCTACCATTGTAACGATGAAAGAAGATGACCTAGCCGAATGGGGGTTATCTAATAAAGATATGGATAAATTGTTAGATGCAAAAAATGCATCAGGACAGAAATATAAGTATGAATACTTACCTCTTAGTAAAAATAAAGTTATTTTAGAAAATGGAAAAGCTCTCGATTATAAGGGGTCATATATTAATTATTATATTGGGAATACAGTAGTATTGGTGCCTAATTATAATGATCCGAATGATAAAATCGCAAACGATACGATTCAGAAATTATATCCAGATCGTAAAGTAGTCGGTATTGATGTGAGAGAGCTTTATAAAAATGGCGGTATGATTCATTGTGTGACACAACAACAACCGATTGCATTGAAGCAATAGATTGGAATTTCGTTATGTTGCTTTTGAGACAAAATAGGTGAAATCCTAACTTTACCTATTTTGTCATTCCTAATTATTCGGAACAATAAAATTAAATATAATGATAAAAGAATTGTAGTGTGTATTCGCTTTTCGTTTTATGTAAAAAAGGAGAAAGATGTTTGTGTTAAAGAACTTAAAAATAGTATTTTCGTTTTTCCCTATCGTTCTACAGTACATTTTAAATGTAGCTTTGATTTGTTTAGGGGTTGTATTAAGTGTGTTTCTTATGAAAGAGGTCATTCAATTTATACAAGAACTGAAATTAAATGGTGAAGAAACTAGTTATCATTTAATTGATAGTATCGTCGTATTCTTTTTATATTTTGAATTTATTGTAATGATTATAAAGTATTTTCAAATGAATTTTCATTTCCCATTACGATATTTCATTTATATAGGTATAACAGCTATCGTTCGTCTCATTATTATAGATCACGATAGTCCGATAGATTCATTGTTATATGCCTGCGCGATTCTTGTACTAATTAGTGCTTTATTCATTGCAAATTCTAAAATAATGCGTCGTGATTTAGAAGAGTGAATGTTTGTTGTTTATATTTAAAAAGAGTTATATCTTTTGAGCAAAAAGGAGTAACGGTATTGAAAGAAATAATTTTAACGAGTTTCGTCATGATAGGGTTTATGATTCTACTATTTAATTGTATACTCTCGTGATTAAAAAAATAAAAAGTTAATAAGAGAAGAGGTTTTTGTAAATATGGTGCATTACAATAATCAAAATAGTTTACATCAAATATTTACATTAAAGGGAACGGTAATAAGAGATATTTTCCCACAAATTTTATTATATATATGTGTTTCAACGGTAGTAACTGTAATTCATTATTATTATGCAACAATAAAAATGAATCAAACCCCTTGGGTCATTGTTGGAGGCTCCTTAGGTTTACTATTAGTTTTTCGTACTAACACTGCCTATGATAGATATTGGGAAGGTAGAAAGTTGTTTGGCACAATTGGTGCTTGTAGTAGAAATTTAGCAGTTAGTTTTTTATGTTATTGGGATTCTGAGGGGGAAAAGACGGATCAGGAACAACTGAAATTTTTACATTTATTAATTGCTTTTCCGAAGATAGCGAAAGGACATTTGAGAGACGAAAAAGATTTATCTGAAATAAAAGAATTATTAAATGTTTGTTCTGAGAAGGAGAAGGAAATGTTGGAGCAATCTATGCATTTACCGATTAGTATCGTTCTTATGTTAAAAGCTATATTATCAAAAGGTTTGAAAATGGGTCAAATTCATCCAAATGCAATAATTAATATGGAAACGGATTTGAATAATATGCTTACGGCTGTGGGGGGATGTGATCGTATCAAAACGACACCTATTCCTTTTGCCTATTTTGCGCATATAAAAATTTTATTGCTCATATTTTGCGGGACTTTACCGATTGGTCTTGTTGATAGTCTTGGCTGGGTTACAGTACTTGCAACTATGTTTATTAGTTTTGCGTTTATTGGTATTGAAGCGATAGGCGTTGAAATTGAAGATCCTTTTGGTCAAGATCCAAATGACCTTCCGTTAGAAGGAATTTGCATAGGAGTAGAAACACATTTAGTGAATTTATATAATCAAAACAAATTATTAGAAGTAACTGATTTGAATCGTGATAAAAAAATTATCTAATCATTAATTGTGTATAAGGATGAAATATTTAATGTTGTCATGAAATGCTATAGTTTAAAACCCTGTCAAGAGTCAATTTTCCGCTCAACCACGGGTATATATTTTTTATATATATAATATTTCTCCATGCTATAATCCATTCATGAAATGTGCACGTCTCGAAAATTGTTATGAAAAGGGAAGTAGTGGGCACAGTGAAATTAGTTATTCAACCATTATTAAAAAGCGAGGTAAATATTATGGAACAAAAACATAATGGAATTATTTTTACTGCAATACCTGATAAATCAAATGAATATTATCGTCCTTTTTATGAAGACCTGATTTATTTTAATGAATATTTAAATGAAAATAAAGCATTTACTGATCAACTTATATCTTTATCTGTTGAAGAGCAAGACTTTCATACAAGCTTTTTTGAGTATGATGATATTTGGCTAAGGGATGTTGCGCCAGTTGTCACAAATCATTTAGTTAAATTTAAATATCAACCAAATTACTTACCGAAAGATCAAGCGCGATATTTAGATCAACAATTTAATAAATGGTTGAAAAAGAACGACTTTGAATATGTGAAATCTCCATTGATATTAGACGGTGGAAATCTTATTTGGAATAAAAAAGATACTGTTATATTAACGGAACGCATATTTGATGATAATTATGATTGGACGGAAGAAGAAATTATAGAGCAACTGGAATGGGATTTGGATGTGAGCCGCGTTATTATTATTCCTGCTGAAGAAGGGGACGTACTTGCACATGCAGACGGAATGGTTAAATTTATTGATGAACATACGATGTTTATTAGTGATTTTTTAGGGGATCATGAATTTAGATATAATGTTCAAGAGATTATTCAAGAGCAAATGCCAGAAGCTAAATTTATAGTTGTTCCATCGTCATATACAGAAAAGGGACAATATGATCAAGAAATAGCATCGGCAAAAGGTTTGTATATAAATATGTTAGAAACATGTGATACGATTTACGTGCCTAAGTTTGGATTAGCTAAAGATCGGGAAGTGTTACGATATATTCAACAGCATACGGAGAAACAAGCTATTCAAATTCAGGTAGGAGAAATATCAACAATGGGAGGCGCAATAAATTGTTTAACGTGGTATTGTCCTCATCATTTGTTACCTTCAAAAATGAAAAGATTGAACAATCAGAATGAAGATTTTTCAGTTAGGAAGATTTTTGATTGGTTTTAAAATAAGCATATAAGAAAATGTATTCAAGGGGTAAGTATATGTATACAATTACTGAGTTTTCGCGGATTTGTAAAATGAGTACACGGATGCTAAGGCATTATGACAAAGAGAATATATTAAAACCAGCATATGTGAACCCAGAAAATGGGTATAGATATTATGAGCAAGGGCAGTTAGAAATAGCGTTGAAAATAAAAAAGTTAAGGGAGTATAAATTCCCTCTACCGAAAATTAAAATCATTCTTCAGTCGTCAGATCAAGATTCATTTATTAAACATATGCAAGCGCAAATTATAGAGTTATCTCATGAAGTAAAACAAAATTTACAGGTTATTTCAGAAATGAATGAAATGGTAAATATGAATCATGCTTTAAATACTGCTTGCCATAGAAATTACGATATATTAATTGGAATGAGAAACGAAATAACAGTAATTGCTCAAAGGTTACAAATAGATATAGATGATATGGATGATTATTTTTATGATTTATATGAAAACGTACAAAAGAATAAATTTCAAATAGTCGGTTCGCCCTCTACAGTCTTTTATGATGAAGAGTATATTCCAAATAAGAGTGATATTGAATTAAGAATTCCGGTAATGCAAGGGAACAATAAAGATGTAGTACAAGAATATGAAATAAAAAAACTAAATCCGCATCAAATCGTTACTACTATGCATTATGGAAGTTATGACTATATAGGTTACGCTTATATAGCATTAGAAAAATGGATTGAAAGAAATGGTTATGTAATAGAGGATTCGCCATATGAGGTCTACGTAAAGGGACCTGAATGTGATTGTTTAGTAGAGGAGTATGTAACGCAAATTTGTTTTTTAGTGATGAAAATAGACTGAAGATAAGGATTGACATTAACATTATGTCAATCCTTATTCTATTTATGTAAGTAATTCATCATAATAAAAAGGAGAAAGAATATGAAAAGAACAATCATGATGATTTGTCTGATTCTAAGTATGACATGGGTATCAGCGTGTACTCCTGGAGCAGGAAAAGGTGAGAATGGTAGTTTTGTTTTACCTAAGGAGTTACCTAAAAATGTAGTGTTTAAAAATGGGACAATCTATACTTCAAATGGCAAACAAGACATTGTAGAGGCTGTAGCCGTTAAAGAAGGAAAAATTACATTTGTTGGTTCAAACAAAGATGTAGAAAGATTTATAAATGAAGATACGACAGTGGTGGATTTACAAGGACGTTTTATTCTTCCTGGTTTTGTGGACAACCATAATCATATTTTTGAAGCGAAATCACCAGCAGCAGGGAATTGTAGTGTCTCACCAGATGCTTCGCTGCAAAAACAACGCTCGTATTTAAAGGATTGTAAAAAAGATGTGAAAGATGGCGAATGGGTAAGTGGAACAGGATTTAGTTTGGAAGAGCTATTAAAAGATATGGACGAAAAAGCAGAACAACAAACGCCATTACAAGTTCTTGATGAGTTATTTCCTAATAATCCAGTATTAATTATGGAAAGAACCTCTCATTCTGTATGGGTTAACTCAAAAGCACTCGAGTTAGCTGGGATAAATAAAGATACGAAAGATCCGCAGGGTGGAAGAATCATTCGGGATCCAGAGACAAGAGAAGCTTTTGGTATTCTTTATGATACAGCTGGAGATATTGTGATGGAAAAAGCATGGAATTCTCAACCAAAACTTTTTGAAAAGAATTACGACGGTTTGTTAGACGGTTTAGATGAAGTTGCGAAGAATGGTATAACTACAGTTGGTGATGGTCGTCTGTATTGGAAACGAGGCTGGTTAGATGTTTGGAATAAAGTAAATGATGAAAAAAGGTTAACAACGCGAGTAGTACTTCGTCCATGGGTATATCCGAATTTAAATGAAGCAGAACAAATGGAGTATTTCAAAAAAATTAAGCGTGATGATGTATCATCTCGAATGCTTATTAATCAAGTGAAAATGTATAGTGATGGAATTAGCATTAACAGTACAGCTAAAACACTAGAAAAATATAAATTTGAGTGGTTTAAAGGAACCCCGTATGGCTTGAACTATATTCCAGAAGAAAAGATGAAATGGTGGTTAACTGAGCTTAACAAAATTGGTTACGGTGCACTCATTCACACAATTGGAGATGGCGGAGTAAGAGAGAGTTTAAATGCGATTGAAGCGGCGAAAAAAGAAGGTGCAAAACAGCCATATACGCTTACGCACGTGGAAATGGTAGAAGATAGTGATATAAATCGTTTTGCTAAATTAGGTATTAGCGCTGATTTCCAAGTAGGGCATGATTTTGCGGAAGATCCTAAACAAAGCTGGGCAAGTACGTATTTTACAGATCAGCAAATGAAACGAATTATGCCGTTAGGACGAATTTGGAAAACTGGTGCGAATGTATCACTTAGTAGTGATTGGGATGTAAACGAACTGAATCCACTTGTGACGATTTCGAATGCATTAAGCATTGATGACAAGGGCTTGTCTGATGTATACGCAGCTATTGATGCCTATACAATTAAGCCAGCTAAAGCATTAGGCCTTGATAACATCACGGGTTCGATTGAAGTAGGGAAATCGGCTGATATGGTATTACTAGATGACGATATTACTAAAATGAGTGTCGATAAGATTCCGAATGCGAAAGTTTTGGTGACGGTTTTACAAGGAGAAATAGTGTATCACAAGGAGAAGTGAAGAATCACCTTATAAAGTTTTTAAAAGTAAATGAATATATTCCTGTTGACCTTAACACGATGTCAAAGTTTAGACTGAACTTACATTGGAAGAAGGGGTGAACACGTATGAAAAAAAGTTTATTTTATATGCCTGCTGAGTGGGAGAAACATGAGGGGACATGGCTCCAATGGCCTCATGATAAAGCTCATAGAGGTGAAGGGTACAGAGCTAAGCTAGATGATATTTGGGTAACGATGGCAAAGGAGCTTCATTACGGAGAAACTGTTCATATTGTGGTATTTGATGAAGAAGAAAAAGTACATGTGCAATCGAAGTTAATGGAAGCGAAAGTGGATATGGATAAAATTGAATTTTTAATTGAAGAAACGGATGATGTTTGGATACGAGATAATGGACCGATCTTTGTAAAGGAAAAGGAAGGTAATCTCTGCTTAACACACTGGATATTTAATGGCTGGGGGGAGAAATATCCGTATAAAAAGGATGCTTTGATTCCGGCGAAAATAAGTGAAATGTATAGCATCCCAAAAGTTAAAGCTAGTGTCTGTTTAGAGGGCGGGGGAATAGAGATAAACGGAAATGGCACCTTAATGGCGGCAAAAACTTCTATTATAAATGAAAACCGAAATCCTACATTAAGTCAGGAAGAGATTGAAATAGAGTTAACGAAGTATTTGGGAGTAACGAATTTTATATGGATAACGGGTATTCGCGGTGAGGATAATTATGATGAAGATACGGATTACCATATTGATGGCGCAGCACGTTTTGTAAATGGAAATACAATTCTTTATGAATATGATCCTTTCGGGGAGAGTGAATCTTACCTTTTGGAGGCGTACGAAAAGCATTATCAAGAATTGAGACAAGCAAGAAATATAGATGGAAAACCATTTCAGCTCATACCAGTACCGGTGACAAGAAAAATGGTAAAAGAAGCAGACTGTAAGGGCTCATATTTGAATTTCTATATTGGAAATGAAGTTGTATTGGTTCCTATATACGGCGATGACCATGATAAGTTAGGGCTTCAAATTATTGAAGGACAGTTTCCGGGAAGAAGAATTGTCGGTATTTATGTAAATGAACTGTTTGCGTATGGTGGCATGATTCATTGCGTAACGCAGCAACATTTAGTATAAAGTAACCGAAATGAAAAAAGCATGCAGAGTATATACTCTGCATGCTTTTTATAATGCTGAAAATTCTTCAACAAGTTCACTAAAACGATTTAATGCACTTTCAATCGGTTCTGGCGTAATTAAATCAACACCAGCTTTTTTCAATAAGTTTAATGGGTAGTCTGAACTTCCGCCTTTAAGGAATTCAATATAATGTTTTTGAGCATTTGGATCGCCGCTCAATAACTTATCAGCAATTTGGATTGCAGAAGCGAATCCAGTTGCGTATTTGTATACGTAAAATGGACGGTAGAAATGCGGTATTCTAGCCCATCCGTATTTTACTTCTTCGTCAAATACGAGGGAGTCGCCATTATACTCTCTAAATAAGTTTTCATAAACCTCGCTAAAGACTTGGGCATTTAATGGTTTACCTTGCTGTGCCATTTCATGCGTGATTTTTTCAAATTCAGCGAACATGATTTGTGTAAAGAAAGTGCCTTTAAATTTCTCAATGAAATGGTTTACTAAATGGTTACGTACGTTAGCATCTTTTGCTTCTTTTAATAAATGATGAATTAATAGCACTTCATTTACTGTAGAAGCGACTTCTGCGACAAAGATAGTATAGTGTGCAGAAATTCTTGGTTGGTATCCGTGTGAGTAGTGCGTATGCATACCGTGTCCACATTCATGAGTAAGAGTGAAAAGGCTATTTAAATCATCATGATGATTTAAAAGAATGAAAGGATGAACGCCGTATACACCAAAGTTATAAGCACCGGAACGTTTTCCTGGCGTTTCTCTTACGTCAATATAACGTTTATCTTTAAAGCTTTTTAATGTTTCAATATAGTCTTCACCTAAAGGAGCTAGTGATTCAATCATGATATCAAACGCGTTATCATATGGAATGTCTTGTTTTACACCTTTTACTAAATCGACACTTAAGTCATATTGTCTTAGTTCATCGACATGTAATTTCTCTTTTCGAAGTTCATTATATGTATGTAAAGATTGAATGTTTTTTTTCGTCGTTTCAATTAAATTGTCATATACTTCTTTCGGAACCATGTCGCCAAATAATGATTTCTCTAACGCTGATGGATATTTTCTTAGCTTAGAAACAGTAACATTATTTTTAATAGCAGCAGATAAAGTAGAAGCGATAGAATTTTTTAATTGAACGTATGGTTTGTAATAAGCTTTATAGGCCTCTTTACGTTTTTCGCGGTTTTCATCTTCTATTAACTTTGCATACATTCCTCGTGTTAAAGTAACTTTTTCTCCATTATCAGTAGTCACTTCACCAAATAATATATCTGCATTATTTAGCATGCCATATGTATGCTGTGGGGAGGAGAGAGCTTCGCCCATTTGTGATAAAATTTCTTCTTGGTCCTTATTCAATACGTGTTTTTTATAACGATATAATTCAAATAAGTCTTCTTTATAATATTGTAAGCCTTCTGCTTCTTCTATGTAAGTGTGTAATGTTTTTTCATCTACGCTAAGTAAGAATGGGGAAAAGAAAGATTTAGCCGCACTTACTTTCACGTGTAATTGTGATACTTTATCGACAAGAGATTGGGCGTCAGTATCGCGTGTATCAAGATCAGATTGTAATCGTGCATAAGCGAACATTAAAGATATTATGCTAGAAATTTCTTCACTCTTTGTTAAATAGGCTAATAAACTATTGCCATCGTGAATATTTCCATTAAACTCGTGTAGTTCTTTCGTTAATACTTCAATTTTATGAAAATCACTTTCCCAATCTTCAATGGTATCGTAAATATCCGTTAAATCCCATTTTTCTTTATCATCTACTTGTAGTCGATCTTTAAGTTCTGTCATAATCATTTCCTTTCTAAATATGTAGTTATATTCCTATATAACTATGAAATACAACAAATTGCAAAAAATCCCTGCTGAAAATTAAAAAGCCTTGCTAAAAGGCAAGGCTAAAAAAATTATAATGTAATTCCGAATTTTGAATGTAAAAGATTTTTATATTGCATATCTGTAACTTTTTCTTTCGTTTTTTTACCGTTTTTCGCTATGGTCAGACTATCCTTCGTTAAAGATGCATGCCCATCTTCAGTTAGTTTTACAATAAGAGGTACTTTGTTAAACGGTGACCCATCGTGTTCAACAATAATTTTTTGTGCTGCATTTGCTTTTTTTTCATCCACTTCTTCTATATAAAATGCATAGCCTAACGTCCAATCATCAGTAGAAGATTGATCCAAAAACTCATTATTTTTACGCATCTCTAATATGTAGTTTCCTTTTTCGGTCATTTCTTTACGAATACGATAATCTCCTGTAACGGATTGAACGACTTCACCTGAGAAAGGAACAGGTGCAAGCGGTAAGTATGATCCGAATCCAACTTCAATTAAATAAAGCTCATTATGATGTGTTAAAACGGTTGCGATATGTCCGGAATCAACGGCCCATATGGAATTTGCAGCGTTATACACTGTTCCTGAAACGAGATGAACATCAAATCCAGCGTCTTTAAGGAAGTAATACATAGTAGGATTGAGTTCATAACAAAGACCACCACGATTGTTTACTAAAATTTTTTCTTTTAGATTTTCTTTTGATATTTCCTTAAAATTCTTTTCGAGAACATTTAAGTTTTCAAATGGGACAGTTTGTGCCATTGCGTACATAATGTTAGGTAAATCTTCAAATGAAACTTTGTCTTTTTCTTCTATATGTAATCGTGCGAAAAATTGTTTTTGAAAGTCTGTCATAGAAACCCCTCCGTTAAACGATTTATATATATTGTATCTAATATCGCAAGAGGAAACATCTGCATATGTGCGTACGACTAAAGTATGACACCTTTACTTCTTGCTATACATATAGTATGATGATTTCAGTAAATTAGATTTCAATGACCATAATATAAAATAATGAGAGGTGCTTTTTGTGAGTGCGGTAGGTACTAAATAGGAAAAATTGAATGAAATAAATCGGATAAGAACAGGGGATTTTTATGTATACCATACCCCTAATTTTGTCATGGATTTATTTCGATACCTATGAAGATACCTACAATACTTTATAAAGCGTGTAATAAGGGGATTGCCATCCGTTTTTTATGGTTTATTTCCCCATATGTTATTACTCATGCCTTGTAAATGTAAAAGCTGCGGTATCCCCGCAGCTTTTTTGTGTATATTTTTAATGTTTAAAAATGGTAATTGAATAATGTAGAACTCATTGGAATCTAATGAGTAGGTATCTTCATTTATGATAGAAATCAATCATAGTGAGGAGAAACAAAATGAATACGATGACTTTTGAAAAGTTACAATATAACGAATTAAAGGATATAGTGAAATCTTATTGTGTAAGTGGATTAGGAAAAGAATTAATAAATAAATTAGAGCCGAGTGCAAGTATAAAAGTAGTAAGGAATCGATTGAATGAAACAACCGAAGCGCGAGCTATATTAGATGCAGAAGGGCATGTGCCTTTTTTCGGTATTTCAAATATTGCTAGTACAATTCAAAAATTAGAAAAAGGGATGATTTTAGATCCAGAAGAATTAGTAAGTGTTTCAGACTTTTTACGCGGATGTAGAAAGATTAAAAAGTTTATGTTAGATAAAGAATTTTTTGCGCCAGTATTAGCTTCTTATGCAAATTCAATGACTGAATATAAAAGTATTGAAGAGGAAATTAACTTTTCAATTAAAGGAAATAGTATTGATTCTGCCGCTAGTAAAGAGTTAAAACGAATTCGAAATAACATGGATTCGGTAGATGGGAAAATAAAAGAACGTTTAACGAAGTTTTTAAATAGCAGTGCAAATAAGAAGTATATTCAGGAGTTCTTTATTAGTAAGAAGGATGATAGGTACACGATTCCGATTAAATCTTCTTATAAAAATCAAGTTGCGGGAAGTATAGTTGAAGCTTCCGCTAAAGGTTCTACTGTATTTATAGAACCACATACGGTTACAAAGTTAAATGTGGAACTCGCAAGTTTGAAAGCAGAAGAAGCGATGGAAGAATATCAAATTTTAGCGACTTTATCAGGAATGGTAGTAGAAAATATTTATCATATAAAAATTAATATGGAATTGATTAGTCAGTATGATATGGTGTTTGCGAAAGCGAAGTTTAGTAAATCGATTGATGGAATAGAGCCGAAGTTAAATGATCACGGCTATATTCATTTAGTAAATTGTAAGCATCCGCTTTTAAGTGGAAAAGTAGTACCATTAAACTTTGAAATCGGTCAAAACTATCGTAGTTTAATTATTACAGGGCCGAATGCGGGCGGGAAGACAATTGTGTTAAAGACGATTGGATTGTTAACATTGGCGACAATGTCAGGTTTGCATATTGCCGGAGATAAAGAAACAGAAATTGCTATTTTCGAAAATGTATTTGTAGATATTGGTGATAATCAAAGTATTGAAAATGCACTCAGTACATTTTCATCACATATGAAAAATTTATCTGAGATTATGAGGATGTCAAATAATAATACGTTGCTATTGTTTGATGAAATAGGAAGCGGGACTGAACCGAATGAAGGAGCAGCACTTGCAATTTCTATTTTAGAGGAGTTTTATCTTGCAGGATGTATTACAGTTGCGAGTACGCATTACGGTGAAATTAAACGCTTCTCAGAAATGCACGATGATTTCATGAACGCAGCAATGCAATTTAATAGTGAGACGCTAGAACCGCTTTATAAATTAGTGATCGGTAAATCAGGTGAAAGTAATGCACTTTGGATTGCAAATAAAATGAACGTAAGAGAACGTGTACTGAAAAGAGCGAAAGAGTATATGGAAAATAAAGAATACGCTCTAGAAAAACTGAATGAAAGTAAAATTAGAAAGCCGAAATTCGTGCAAGAAAAAAGAGAGTCCCATTATGAGTACAAAATCGGTGATCGTGTAAATTTATTGGATCATGATGATTTTGGTATCATCTATAAGGAAAAAGATAATTTCTGTAATGTCGTTGTATATTATAACGGTGAATTCATTGAAGTGAATGTAAAACGTATTACTTTAGAGGTATCAGCAAAAGAATTATATCCAGAGGGATACGATTTAAATACACTATTTGTCGATTATAAAGAAAGAAAAATGCAACATGATATTGAGCGGGGATCGAAAAAAGCACTTCGTAAAATTCAAAAAGAAATGAGAAAGAATAGAGGGTAATCCAAAGTGGTAACGATTAGACAAGAACGACAAACCGATTATAGAAAAACGGAAGAAGTTGTACAACAAGCATTTTTAAATGAAGAATTTAGTGATAAAAAGGAACATGAACTTGTAAAACGTATTAGAGAGTGTGACGCATTTATTCCAGAGTTATCAATCGTTGCAGTAGATGAAGAAATAGTCGGTCATATTATGTTATCTAAAATTACGATAGAACAAGATGGAGCTTCTGTAGATTCATTAGCGCTTGCACCAGTATCAGTTGCTAGGGGCTATCAGAAAAAAGGAATTGGTGGAAAACTTATAGTAGCTGCGTTAGAAAAAGCGAAAGAACTTGGATACGGATCAGTTATAGTATTAGGACATCCAAAGTACTATCCGAAATTTGGTTTTAAGAAAGCAAGTGAGTGGAATATAAAGGCACCATTTGAAGTGCCTGAAGAAGTGTTTATGGTAATGGAATTAACAGAAAATGCTCTTGAAAGTGTAAAAGGAGTTGTACAATATTCGAGTGCTTTTGCTGAGTAGGAGTATCGGTTAAGAAATGTAATCATAAAAGATGCTATCTTTTTGTATGGATATACAGAAAGGTAGCGTTTTTTATTAAGTGAAGCTACTTACATATATTTTGCTCAATGAATAATTTTGGTGGTAAAATTGATATAGAAATGTAAAGGGAGAGAAAAAAGAATGAAGACTCGAGAAACAGATAGCAACGTAGTTACGTTATATGTTACAAGACATGGTAAAACAATATTAAATACGAACCATCGCGCGCAAGGTTGGGCAGACTCTCCGTTAGTAGAAAAAGGTGTGGAAGTTGCCTCTAATTTAGGAACGGGATTAAAAGATATTCATTTTACAAGTGCGTATAGTAGTGATAGTGGCCGCGCGATTGAAACTGCTAATTTAGTATTAAAATATAGTGAGCAATCAAAATTGAAACTTGAGCAAAGAAAAAAATTACGAGAATTAAATTTTGGTATTTTTGAAGGTGAAAAACTTGATAATATGTGGGATGCGGTTGGAAAAGCTGCAGGCGTTGCATCACCAGAAGAACTTATGAAGTTTTCTATTCAAGAAGTTATTGATCTTATTAGAGCAGCAGATCCTACGAAACAGGCGGAAGATTGGGAATTATTTTCTACTCGTATAAAAGCAGAGATAGATAATATTAGTGAAGAAGCAGCTAAAAATGGCGGCGGTAACGTTTTAGTTGTCGTTCATGGGCTGTTGATTACAACCTTAATAGAAATGTTAGACAGTAGTAAAACAAAACTTGGAGTGGAAAATGCTAGTGTGACGAAGATTGTATATCAAGACGGAACATATACAGTCGAGTCGGTTGGAGATATGAGCTATGTTGCAAAAGGGAAAGAGAGTGTGGAAATATAAAAATATCTCAAATAGAGATAAGAAAAGGAAGATAGAGAAATCTAGCTTCCTTTTCATTTTATGAATTATGGAATCAACAAAATCTTCCCTGTACTTTTTCTGCTCTCTAATAATTCATGGGCGCGAGCACCGTCTTGTAAAGAGAATGTAGTAGGACTTGCAATGTTTAATTTTCCACTAGCGATCCAATCAAATAATTGAGTAGAGCGCTGCTTACGTTCTTCAAAGGTAGTAAGCACGTTCCAAAGGTCTCCGCCAGTTAAAGTTTTTGAAGTATCCATAAGCATGCGCGGATCAACGGGAGCAGGATTACCGCCGGCCATTCCGTAAAATACAACAGTACCACCAACTTTAGTAGCGTTAAAACTTTCCTCAAGTGTAGAGCCTACTGATTCATATACAACATTTACTCCGGTTCCATTTGTTATTTCAACTACTTTTGTATGCCATGCTTCCGTATATAAAAATACGTAATCAGCACCAGCTAATGTAGCTATCTGTGCTTTTTCTTTTGATGACGTGAGACCGATTACTTTTCCGCCTAGTAGTTTAATTATTTGAATAAGAAGTTGACCAACGCCGCCAGCTGCAGCGTGCACTAAAGCTATATCACCTTGTTTTATTTTATAGCTATCTTTCGTTAAATAATGTGCCGTTAATCCTTGTAATAAGACAGAAGCGGCTGTTTCAAAAGAGATAGCATCTGGAAGTATAATTGCTTTCTCAGATGGAACGGCAACTAGTTCTGCATTTGCAAATGGTACATCAGCAAATGCAATACGATCTCCAGGATTAATATTCGTAACGTCAGCTCCTACTTTTTCTACAATGCCAGCCCCTTCATAACCTAATATATAAGGCGGGTTGCCAGCGAGATGATAATCACCGCGACGTCTATAAATGTCGGCGAAATTTAAACCGATTGCTTTCGTGCGGACAAGAATTTCATTTGGATTTATGATTGGATCATTTAGTTCTTTATATTGTAGTACATCCGGATTTCCGAACTGTTCGAAACAAAGTGCTTTCATATGGAATACCTCCATTTTTATTGTTTGTAGATGCTCTTTATCATACAATACAAATATCAATAGACAAAGAGGATTATTTCGATGAAATCAATCGGGAATATCGATTGAAAAGAGGGATGATAAATGGAGATAAAACAATTAATTACATTTAAAGTAGCGGCGGATACTTTGAACTTTACACAAACTGCGAAGAAATTAAACTTTGCTCAATCGAGCGTGACAGCGCAAATTAAAACGTTAGAAGCTGAGCTAGGTACGCCGTTATTTGAAAGATTAGGAAAACGCCTTTTCTTAACTGAAGCGGGCAGAAAGTTTCAACTATATGCCGACAAGATGATTGCACTTAGTAACGAAGCGAAGATGGCTGTGAAAGATGATGAGGAAATAGCAGGTACGTTAATAATCGGTGCGCAAGAGAGCCAATGTACATATAGACTTCCTTCTATATTAAAGAGGTTTAAAGCGCAATTTCCTCAAATAAAACTTATATTTAAACCAGCACATTCCAATAAAGATGCGAAGGAACAATTGATGGAGGGAAAAGTCGATCTTGCATTTATTTTGGACGAATGTAAAACAGAAGATGCTTTACATGTGGAGCCGCTTATGAAAGAAGAATTAAAAGTAGTAGCTGCTCCAGGGCATCATTTACTTCAGCAAACTTCCGTTTCTATAAAAGATTTAGAGAAGGAAACACTTTTATTAACAGAACTAGGGTGTTCATATCGAATTTTATTTGAAGAGTTATTTCGCATCCAAGATGTGTATCCAGTAAATAAGATTGAGTTCGTTAGTGTAGAGGCAATTAAACAATGTGTGATTGCAGATTTAGGTGTAGCAGTTTTGCCAGCGATAGTAGTAGAAAAAGATATACGAGAGGGAACGATAAAAGAGTTACACCTAGACAATACTATCAATCCAATTTTCACACAAATTGCTTGGCATAAAGACAAATGGATGACAGTGCCACTGCAGCAATTTATTGATGTAACGAGGGAGTTTTTTACAACAGATTAAGTGGAGAAATATTTATTTTATATAAAAGAAAAAATGGCAATTTTGTATAAAGAACCGATGCTTGCATGTAACAAGTATCGGTTCTTTTATGTTTGAAATAAAGGATGTCTTCAAATTTGTATTTCTCAACTTTTTTTCTTAAAAGAATAAGTAAATTTCTTTGTATATTCCAATAATCGTAAGGGAATTTACAACTTTTATTCGTTTCTGTAAGATGCCTCTAGGCAGCATGAAAGGAGGGGCGTACATAGGGGATAGATTGTCTTTATTATACGTACTTATTTTTTGGGAGGAGATTTACAATGTTTAAAAAGCTAATGAAAGTATGTGTGTTAAGTGCAGCGAGTGTAGGGGTATTATTTAGTTTCCAAGGAAGTACATTTGCAGCTACTGATTTAAGTAGTTATTATGACGGGAAAAATCCAGCTACAACGAAAGTATACGGGGGAAGTACAACGTGTGATGCAGATGGATTTAATGCAAAATCTACAGCGGTATACGAAGGTAGTAAAAAAGTAGGGACAGTGTATTTACGTTACAGTAATAAATGTCATGCAGCTTGGGCTAAGTTTGTTTTAGATCAACCAGCACCAGCTGTTTCAGGAGGAGTGTATGCGTACGCTGTTGTGAATAAATACAAAAATGGTGTGTTTCAAAAATCAGTCACTTCCAATCAAGGAAATGGCACAATTAAAACTGGTCAAACGAGTACTTATACAGGAATGGTATTTGATTTAACTGCTGATTTCGGATACACAGCAGATGCTGAAGCAGTTACGTTTAATAACGGTTACGGGAAAACAGCACGTTATTAATAAAGGAGTGAAATTATATGAAGCTATTAAAAAAGGTGAGTGCATGTTTATTGCTATCTTTAATCGTTGTAACTAGTATGTTTAGTACAACTAATAGCGATAAAGCATATGCAGAAGACCATTCATATGATGGGAAAAGTCCGTATTACAATAGTTGTGATCAATCAGCAGTAACGAAAGAAAAGAAGTGGATTGATTCTAATTCATATGTGGAATTAAAATTTAGCACGACGTGTAAAACAGCGTGGGCAAAGGTTACTGTAACTCGTCCAGCGGTTTATAATAACGAAGCTGATGCAAGGATAGTCAGAAAAACCGATGGAAAGGCATATACTTGCGGAAGTGCTGGAGGAAATGGTGTTGTGAATAAAGGGCAAACATCATGCTATACGCCAATGGTATATGATTTAGATCCAAGAAAGGCACAAGCACAAGGGAAACATGCTATACCAAATAGTGATGCTTATAATTATGCGGAGACGATTTGGTATTAATACGATTATCAATGCGTTAAGAGCTGTTATTTGATATGAAAATGAAAGAGCCTTACTGCATTTTACTGTGGTAAGGTTCTTTAAAGTTGTTTAATAGCTTAAGGACATTCATTTACAAAGGCATATTTTTATAATCACTTTTCAGTATTGCCATAATAATTTCATCCGAGTATGCATCGTTATAAAATAAAGATTGACGTAAAGTTCCTTCTTTTACAAAACCAACTTTTTCATAAGCTTTAATTCCGCGTAAATTATGGCTAAATACTTCTAACTGTAAACGATTTAATGATAGTTGTTCAAAAACAAATCTTAAAATTATTTTAATAGCTTCAGTTCCATAGCCTTGTCCTGTTACTGCTATTGAAAGCATTGATATTCTGAATCCTGCTCTTTTGTTCTCCTCATCGATATCTAAAATCGACAACTCTCCAATCATCTCGTCAGTGCTTTTTAAACAAATAGCGAAATCATAGCGACTTGAATTATTACTTATATGATCTATATGTTTCGTAATTTGCTCCAATGAAAAAGTAGACTTGGTTCCAGTCATATATCTTATTTCATCATCCCTTGTACTTTCTAATATAATAGGCGCATCTAGCTGACAAAGAGGCCTTAAATAAATTCTTTCGCTCTCTAATCTCATTATAATTTTCTCCTTTAGTTAGTAATTGAATGTATAAATACTTAAACTTTCTTCAATGAGTTACATAAAAAATATGAATCTTAATTCGATATTACATGAATTTTATAATGGTATGGTATACCTAAAACAAATAATAAAAGTTTTATACACAACAAAATGTATTAACGAGTTTTTAATAGATATTTTAAGCTGAAAAATAAGCATGTATCACTAAACTGCATCGTAGTTCAACAAAAATTAAATTATTTTATTGTCACTTTAAAAGCGCATGTTTTGATCGCTTTTCAAAACAAGCCCTTTCTTTTTATTTATCCCCCCTTAACGGATAGTAAGATTCCACATTCGAATTGCGAATGAAACAAAGTAGGTAGGTGGAAGTGGGCTCACTCATAAAAGCCTGATTTAGTATGGATGATCTTTTAATATTTTTGGGATAATTTAACATTAAATATTTTCTTTTATCCAAATTTATGCTGTAATTAAAACAAAGGAGGCAAATAAATGGAGAATGAGATTAAACGATATGTAATATGTACTTTAATATTTACATGGACACTTTGGGGGTTATTAATTAGCTTGATAAGATTAAACATTACGACATTTGGTACACCGCTAGCGATGATATTATTTGTTTTCGGTGGGATTATGCCGGCAATCATTGCGATTAGTCTAAAGAAAAAATATGGATCACAAGATGAGTTTAGAAGTTTTATTAAAAATATTGTAAATCCTAAACATCACTTTGCATGGTATATTCTAATCATTATTCTAGCTTTTATTAGCTGTTATCTTCCGATAATATTTGGTGGAGCAAAGATGCAAACACCATTATACGTGGCATTAATTAGTTTTCCAATAATGATCGTTGGTGGTGGTCTTGAAGAAATTGGATGGAGAGGATTCTTACAACCTGCCCTTCAGAAAAGGTTTTCAGTATTTTTAAGTACGGTTATTGTGAGTGGTATATGGGCTATTTGGCACTGGCCGTTATGGTTTATTCCAGGCACGAATCAAACTCAAAGGGATTTTATAGCCTTCATAATTACGACAATGGCTATGTCTTTCTTACTTACTACAATTTTTAACGCAACTAAAAGTATTTTTATGTGTCTAATTTTTCATGCGCTTCTTAATTCTTTTTGGAGTGTGTATGTGCCAAATGACAAAGTGTTACCAGTAATTCCAACTTTAATTTTCGGAATTTTCGTTTTTATTTTATATAAAGTCGTAATAAAAAGAAAGAACCTCTTATTGATTAAGTAACTCAAATAATAGAAGGAAAAATAGTAATATATTTTTTAATGGATATTAAACTAATCAATAAGAACACGACACAAACATAATTAAAATATAATACAAGTTTGTGCCGCAAAAAAATTGCAGAACTATAAACAACATCAAAAAGAATGAAGAGCCTTTTCGTATATAAACAATGCTAACGACAGTTATAGTAGTTGAGTTGTTAGAATTAACTAAGATCTGTATCAGGAGGAGTATATCCAAGGTGACGAGTCATTGATACAATTTGTCCTTTATGGTGAAACTCATGCGTCTCTGTATGAGTTAAAAGCCATAGCGGTGTTGTACTCCAAGGTTCTTTTTGCCATTTCACTTCATTTGCTATATTTTCGAGCCAACGGTCATTGTATTCATCTAAAAAACGTTGTACAGTTTCATCTACTAACTTAAATCTAGCACGTACTTTCGTGACATCTGCATGCTCAATTTCATAATCGCTAGCGAATGAAAAATCTGCTCGCTTTTGTTTAAATGCGAATGATCCAAGCCAGTATCGATAGCAATCGGCTACATGAATATGTGTCTTTATAATGCTACCGCTCCCGAAATTCGGAACAGTGCTATGTAATTTTTCTAGTGGGATTTCTTCCAAAAACGAAAATAGAGTTTCTCTTGTAGAGCTAATAAGATTATATTGTTGTTTTAAAATATGTAACATGAAAATACACTCCTCTTTTATTTACATAGTAAGTAATTCTATATTTACGAGGAGTGAACCTTTTTATTATTTTTAATAAGCATATTAGATGTATTTTTTTATTGTTTCTGATAGATTAAACAAGGTAAAACGTTAATGAATTGAACATTTTTAGTTCAGAATAAATTGTACATCAAGAAGGGGAACGATAAAATGAATAGACTAGTTGGCTTAAAACAATTTGAAATAACGCGCGGTGCATTACTTACATTTATGGAGACGCTAGATGATAAAACTGCGGATACGCAGCCAGAGGGCTTTAACAATACAATTCGTTGGCATATTGGACACGTGTTAACAGCAGCAGAGACTTTCATGTTCGGAAGAGAATTTAAACAATTGCCAACTGAATATCCAGGTATGTTTGGATATGGATCAAGACCATCTAAATGGAAAACAGAAGGACCGTCATTAGAAGTATTAATGGCCCAATTAAAAGAACAAGCAAAACGTATTAAAGAAATTCCAGCAGAAGCATTTGAAAATAAACTGCCAGAGCCATTCCTAGGACTAGAAACAGTTGGTGAGCTTTACGGTATGATGCTTTATCATGAAGCAGATCATATTGGTCAGATGAAAGCAATGGAACGTATTATTAAGGCTCTTTAGTTTGAATTGCATATAACAAACGAAATGACAGTAGTTTTGTCAAAATTGAGTTGTAAATAGTTACACTCTTATTTTTCACAAAAAAGGTAGATAAATTATTATCTACCTTTTTTGTATAACTTCTTGAAGGATTAGGGATTATCATCGTGCTACTGATGAAGAAGGACAAGAAACCAATCTATTAGGATAAAGAAACCTTCTAATTTTTATGGTGTGATTATGAAATATAGTATTCCTAAATATGGAATATACGTATAATAATAGAGAGGAACTAGAAATAGGGGTGAATACTATGATTACATTAGAACAAAAGCTAGAGCAATATATACATGCATATTCACAGTTAAAGGGAGAATTAAAATGGAAAACGAGTGATTCTCGAACAGGAATGATGATTGCTGCTATGTATACAAGTAGTGATAAATTGCTTGATCTCGGACGTTTTTTAGAAATTAGTAGTTATATTAAGAATGAGGTAGGGATGTTTTCATACTTAAAGTCTTATCATCGCTTTGTAGTGGCCGCAACATTAGATATTCACTTTACAGATTATAAGAAAGCTTTTCGGGATTTTTTAGATTTATATGAACAATTGGTCGCTGGTGGTTTTAGCCGAAGTATATTTACTTATCTCGCAGCAGCTGTACTTTTAACAGAAGAAAATGAACAGCATGGCACGCACATTCAGCGTTCGATGCAAGTATATAAACGTATGAAAGGGGATCACCTTTTTCTTACAAGTACAAATGATTACCCACTTGCAGTTTTACTAGCAGGACAATCAGAGAATGTAGAAACACTCATGGACCGAGTGGAACGTCTGTATCAGAAACTAGCGAAAGCTGGTTTGCGTAAAGGGAATGATCTTCAGTTTTTAAGTCATATCCTCTCACTAAAGAAGGATGTTCGTGAAGAAATGTTAGTTGCAACATGTACAAACATATGGAATTCGTTAAAAAAAGAAAAGGTAAAAGTGAAACAGATGCATTACCCAGCCATAGGGCTACTAGCGTTACTTGAAGATGGAGAAAAAGAGATTTATGCTATTAAAGCGTTGATTGAAAAACTGCAGGGGGAGAAATTATTCCGTTGGCATACAGATGCGAATATTCTTATTGCTATTCAACTGTTCGTAAGTCAGAAAGGTGAGGAAAGTAAAGCTACCAACACAGGTTTACAAACAATGATAGAAGTCCTCATCCAAGCACAACAGGCAGCTATGATGGCAACGATTGCCGCTTCATCTGTAGCAACATCTTCTGCTAGTAGTAGTTCATAATGTGCAACTGCTTATGCTATTGTAAATTATAACGCCTTTGATAAGGATGGTTTAAAAAATATTACTAAAAAAAGCCCATCACCCTCTAATGAGTGATGGGCTAACTATTTTTATATAATCAGTATTATCTTTTCAACTGCTTCAAATGTTTGAGTTGTGTAACAATCATAATGCTAATAACAACGAGTAAAAACCATGAGCTGATTTTACTTAAGTGAACGAGATTCCAAGCTTCCCGTTGGTTTGGATATTGCCATGCACCGAAAAATGTTGCGATGTTTTCTGCAATCCAAATAAAGAATCCGATAAGAAAAAAGGAGAGAACGAGCGGCATTTTATATGTAACGCCTCGTAATGAAAATTCCACAAATGTTCGAAAGAAAACGATGAATAGAAGTAAGGTTAAGAACCATCTAAAATCGTATAGAAAATGATGTGTGAAAAAATTGAAGTAAATCATTGCTCCTAGAGGTATTACAAAAATAGCTTTCGGCCAATGATACATTTGTAAATGTAGTCTTCTCCACGCTTGGCATATGTAACTTGCAACACTTGCATACATAAAGCCGCTGTAAAGTGGAACTCCAAAAACCTTTGAATACGCCTCTTCCGGATAACTCCATGAACCGAAATGAACTTTATATATTTCTAGTAAAAGGCCGATGAGGTGGAAGACAGTAATTACTTTTAATTCGTCTTTCGTCTCAAGGCCAGTCTTGTACATAAACCACTGCATAAGAAGACATACGATGAGTATGAAATCGTAGCGGTATAACCCTGGAATCGAAATGATTTTTGAAAGGGCTAGTGTTAAGAAAATAACGACTGGGAATAAACAGGATAATGCTTGCTCGTAAGTGAAATGTAATAGTTGTTTTATATAGAACATTGTATCTCCTTTTTGTTAGAAAAATCAAAATAATGACTAAGTATACTATAATTTGCAAAATAAACCAGTATTCTATTTTGCGTGTATTTGTAAGTTTTGGAAGGGAATTGTAATAAGTATTTTAATATTTAACGAAGTAAAAAAATAGTTTGCTATTTAAAAAAAGTGGGGATATAATATCTAAATGAAAATGATAATTGTTATCAATATTTATTATAAATAAAAAATAATTATAAAAAACAACTGAATATAAAGGATGAAATGAAACATGTTACATAAGTCTACTATACGTGCTGGCAATAACCGCTGGATACATATTAAGTTCATATGTTTTATGAGCTTAACAATTATATGTTTAATTGGATCTATATTTTTGGCCGTCGCATTTGGTGCAAAGGATATTCATTTGCAAACGGTGTGGACAGCGGTTTTTGATTATAATCCGAAATTAACGCAGCACCAAATTATTTATGAATTAAGGCTCCCCAGGGTAATTGGCGCAGCAATTGTAGGAGCAGCTTTTGCGGTCGCTGGGGCTGTTATGCAAGGAGTAACACGAAATCCTTTAGCTGATGCAGGTGTGCTTGGCATAAATGCAGGTGCGATGTTTGTAGTAGCACTTAGTTTTGCCTTTTTTCCGCATATGCCATATTCCTATTTAATGATTGTCTCTTTTATTGGAGCGGTTTTAAGTACAGTACTCATTTTTATTATCGGATCGGCCACATCAGGCGGATTAACACCGATGAGATTAACGATTGCTGGAGCAGTTATGGCCGCGCTATTGCATTCGTTGAGTTCAGGTATCGCGATTTATTATGACTTAAGTCAAGATTTAGCGTTTTGGTACGCTGGTGGTGTTGCAGGGGTTAAGTGGGAACACTTGAAATTTTTAGTTCCTATTATTCTCATAACAATTGTTTTTGCGACAGTATTAGGGCGGTCTATTTCACTCATATCAATGGGGGATGATGTCGCTACGAATTTAGGAGTAAAAACGAACCGAACGAGAATACTAGGGATGATTATAGTAGTCATTCTTGCAGGTGTATCTGTTTCAGCTGTTGGCTCTATTGGATTTGTAGGACTCGTTATCCCGCATATTGCTAGGAAATTAGTTGGTGTGAATTATCGACTCATTATTCCTATGTCAGCATTTTTAGGAGCTATGTTATTAGTTTTAGCTGACTTAGGGGCAAGAACAGTAAATCCTCCTAAAGAACTTGCGATAGGAATTATGGTGGCTCTTGTTGGAGTTCCGTTCTTCCTCTATATAGCACGTAAAGTTGGGAGGGAGCTATAAGTGAAGGGTCTTATTAACACAGATAAAAAAAGAGCCATTACTGTAACTACAATTTTTGGTTGTATTAGTATCGCTGTCATTTTGCTTAGCTTAAATACGGGGACACTTAGCATTGCACCGCTCAAAGTAATTCAAACGCTTTTCGGTCATGGTGATTTTGAAAGTGCAACCGTGCTATACGATTATCGTATGCCAAGAATTATAATCACAATGTTAGCTGGCATTGGCCTTGGGATTTCTGGTGCCCTTTTACAAGGGTTATCACGTAATGCCCTTGCAGATCCTGGTATTTTAGGATTGCATTCAGGTGCATCTTTCGGACTAATTATTTTCGTTACTTTCTTTCATTCAATTAATGAGAATGCATCGATTTTAATACCGTTATTTACATTTGGCGGAGGAGTGCTAGCTGCATTTTTAATTATTATACTTGCGAGTGATCGGTCAAAAGGTTTACTTCCTATTAGACTTATTCTCGTTGGTATTGCTGTTTCAGCTGGATTTAGTGCGATTTCGTTATTTTTCTCTCTCAAGTTAAATGATGAGACGTATACATTCGCTTCTAGATGGTTAGTTGGTAACGTGTGGGGAAGGGATTGGATTCATGTCCTTGCATTATTACCTTGGATTTTCATACTAACCCCGTATGCATGGCTAAAATCTAAAACGTTAAATGCATTGTCACTAGGTGATAGTGTGGCAGCAGGACTTGGTGTTTCTGTTCAAAAAGAACGGTTACTACTTTTAGCTACAGCGGTTGGATTATCTTGCGCGAGTGTATCGATGGCAGGAGGGATTGGTTTTATCGGTTTAGTTGCTCCGCATATTGCAAGAAAGTTAGTAGGTACTACGTATCAACATTTCCTTCCACTAGCTGGCATTATCGGAATGATTATTTTAGTGCTAGCAGATACGATAGGTCGTTCTATATTTGAGCCAAACTCTATTCCAGCTGGTGTAGTAGTGGCCGCATTAGGAGCACCGTATTTTCTTTATTTACTTACAAAAACAAAATAAATACTTCAAAGAGGAGAACATATGAAAAAGAAACTTACTATTTTATTTAGCATCATGTGTATTTTAGTATTAGCAGCATGTGGTCAAACGAAATCTAATGAAGAGGCAACGAAAAAAACGGAAAAAAGTAATGACCCAAAAATTGCTTCAATGTCTATTCATTTAACAAATGATTTACTTGCATTAGGAATTACACCAGTAGGTTCTGTAATTGGTGGAGATTTAAAAGATTTCTTACCGCATGCAAAAGAACAACTGAAAGATACGAAAAAACTTGGTGTTGTAACAGATCCGAATATGGAAGCGTTACTTCAGTTAAAGCCATCTGAAATTTATGTGGATGAAAAATACGCTGGAAAAGATGTAGCGAAATACGAAAAAATTGCAAAAACACATTCTTTCAATTTAGATGAAGGTACGTGGAGAGACCATTTAAAACAAGTTGGTAAACTTGTAAACCGTGAAAAAGAAGCGGATACATATATTCAAGATTACGAAGAGCAAGCAAAACGGGTAAAAAGTTTAATAGATAAAGAGTTAGGTAATAACGAAAAAGTAATGGCAATTCGCGTTACTGCAAAAGAATTACGAGTATTTAGCACGAAAAGACCGATGGGACCAATTTTATTCCAAGACTTAGGATTACAACCTGCAAATGGTGTAGAGAAAATCGATGGAAACCGTCCTTTCGAAGTCATTTCACAAGAAGTATTACCTGACTTTGATGCAGATGCTATTTTCGTTGTTGTAAACAGAGACGATAAAGCAAAAGCTGCATTTAAACAACTTCAAGAAACACCAATCTGGAAAGACTTAAAAGCAGTTAAAGGCAAGCACGTATACATTATTAATGACCAACCATGGCTTGACTATTCTGCTTTAGGTAACAAAATGGCAATGGATGAAGCGGAGAAAATGTTTACGAAATAAGAAGGATTCGAGAAAGCCCCACTCTAACGTTAGAGTGGGACTTTCTGATAGAAATGTTTATAAGAGAAGCAGTGCAAAGAGATGGGAAGTGTTTTGATCGCATGATTATGGGGATATTGCGGGATGAATGGATAGAGCTGCAAGGTTAGAAAGTACATTCGAAATTATATATGTAGTATGCAGGAGATATAATAATAATTGGCGAATTTTTACAGTGTACTGATTGCATTTATAAGGAGCTATGTGAGATGAATTTAGAAAAAGCAAAACCAGTAAATGAAGAAGTTGCTGAATTAAAGGAATTAATTAAAGAATTACACGGAAGTGTACATCAACTGCAAAGTGAAGTGCAGCAACTAAGGCATGAAAGACCGGTTGTTGAAGTGAGAAAAGGTGTTCAATTATCGCCAGCAATGGTTGGACAAATTGGTGGTATGATATTAGGTGGACTAGCAATTATCGGTATATTTTGGTGATGAAAAAAAGGTTTGCAGCATAGTGCTGCAAACCTTTTGTATTTGACGATATAATTTCATGCAATATAACTTTTACATTAAATAACGTAAATATATGTAAGCATGTGATAATAGTAATGCAATGATTGTTAACGGTAAACCAATTTTTAAGAAGTCCATATACGAGAAAGCATGTCCTTCACGTTTTGCAATACCAGCAACGACTACGTTTGCGGATGCTCCAATTAATGTTCCGTTTCCTCCTAAGCAAGCTCCAAGTGATAACGCCCACCATAGTACTTCGATTTGTGGAGAGTCTACAGATAGTCCGAGTCCTGTAGCTAAATCTTGAATAAGCGGAATCATCGTTGCGACAAATGGGATATTGTCAATTGTCGCAGATGCGATGCCTGATACCCATAATATAAGTACGGCAGCGAAACCGATATCACCGTTTGTTACGTCGAGTACTTCTTTTGCGAGTGAAGAAATAAGTCCGATATCAATTAATCCGCCAACGAGAACGAATAGTCCAGCGAAGAAGAAAATGGTTACCCATTCAACGTGGGCAAATACATCTTCAATATCATGTTCTTTCACGCCAATTAACATAAGAAGTGTAGCACCTGTCATTGCAATTACCGCAGCGTCTACATGAATAATGGAATGAAGTACAAAGCCTAAAATAGTTAGTCCTAAAATCGTGATCGATTTTAAAAGGAGGCTTTGATCTTTAATATAATCTTTTTCATTTAATGCCATTAATTTTTCGATTTGCTCAGGTGTTGTTTTTAGTTTGTTACGATACATGAAGTAAATAATTCCAAGTGTCACGATAGAAATAATAATTACGATAGGAGCTAAGTTCAGTAAAAAGGCATTAAAGTCTAAATGCTTATTTGCTGACCCAATCATAATATTAGGTGGGTCACCGATTAATGTTGCTGTTCCGCCTATATTTGAAAATAGTACTTCTGAAAGTAAGTAAGGAACAGGATTTACTTTTAAAATACGTGTAATGGACAGTGTAACAGGGACGATTAATAAGACTGTTGTTACGTTGTCCAAAAATGCTGATCCGACAGCAGTTAATAGGGATAGCAATAATAAAATGCGGATTGGTTTTCCGCCAGCTGCCTTCGCTGCTTTAATGGCCACAAATTCAAAGACGCCTGATTGACTCGTAATATGTACGAGAATCATCATCCCAATTAAAAGGGTGATTGTTTCCCATTGAATATGTGATGTGAAAGCAGCGTGTAAATCTACAATTCCAAAAATAATCATAATAGCAGCACCGAATAGTGCAATTACAGCACGATTCAATTTCTCAGAAATAATAAATCCGTACGTGACTAAAAATACGGCAATTGCAAAATAATATTGCCAATTTGCTACTTCATGTGCTGATTGTTCCAATCATGTCACCTTCTTTAAAGTATGTATTCAATTGTTGAAATGTATCCCGCTGTATGAATACGGGATAAAATATATTGTAGCAAATTCAAAAAAGAAAGAAAACTATTTAACAAAGTGAAGGAAAAAATGATGATTTGACATATGATATAAAAAAATGAAGAAACACAGTGCAAATTATTAGGAAAAGTGGGCGTTGTCCTCTAATATAGAGATAGCAATTTACATTATTTTTGCGTAAAATGGTTTAAAGAGGTGAATTCCGATGGAAATAGTAAAAGATAGTTCTCTTATTCAAAATGAAATTGAACGTTTTGTAAATAAAGATGTATATATTCATTTAGAAACGACGAACGGAGCGTACGCGTCACACTTTAATGAAAAGATGATGACAGTTGGAGCATTCATTCGAAATGCAATGATTCGCTTTGAGCGCGGGAAAATAACTGGAACAAACCCATACCGAGTTGGTTTAAAGATGGATCACGGCTGGGTATATGCTGAAGGTATTACGCACTGGGAAGTAGACGATAAAGATCGTTTATTACTAGCAGGGCATGATAATCAAGGTCGTTTAGCAGTAGCGCTTGAGTTAAGCTTAACGCCATTTAAGTAAGAAGGAGGGAAACTTATGGAGAGACATGTACTTGTTGTATTTCCGCATCCAGATGATGAAGCATTTGCTGCGGGAGGAACAATTCGCTTATTAACAGATCAAGGAATACCTGTAACGTATGCGTGTGGTACTTTAGGACAAATGGGACGTAACATGGGGAAAAACGTGTTCGCTAACCGTGAAACGATTCCAAATATCCGTAAAAAAGAATTGAAAGATGCATGTGAAGCGATGGGGATTCAAGACTTAAGAATGCTTGGTTTCCATGATAAAACGTTAGAATTTGAAGATGTTGATTTCGTTGCAGATAAAATTGAAGCGATCATTCAAGAAGTAAATCCATCTCGGATTATTACATTTTATCCAGAGCACGGCGTACATCCAGATCATGATGCATTTGGCCGCGCTGTTGTTCGCGCTGTATCACGTATGTCAAAAGAAGAACGTCCAGTTATTCATGCGGTTGCGATTACGAAAAATCGCGAAGCTGTACTAGGTGAGCCGGATGTTGTAAATAATATTAGTGAAGTATTCGAGCATAAATTAGCTGCACTAGGTGCGCACCGTTCGCAAACAGAAGCGATGCTTGAAGAAACGCATGTAAAAATCAAAAACAAAGATGCAGCAACATTAAAATGGCTGCAACTGGAACAATTTTGGACTTATAAATGGGAGTAGACTAGAAGGGAAACTTCTAGTAGCTCTTACATAGAAAAAGCGCCGTCACTTGTGACGGTGCTTTTTTGTGCCATTAACAACATTAGCGTCATCCTTTGTAAAAGATAGGAGAGCTTTAGCTACTTTCTTACTAGAATAAGAATTTTATAAGAAAGTTATTTGGTTTTATCATTATTTTAAACAAAAACAGCAAATGAATAATGTTATATAATAATTATTTATTGAAAAGCGATAAACAACATGGTGTTATCAAATTGAAAATTAGTAAGAGAAATGCTTTTTATGAAATGTAAAACGAATGTTATGTATTAAAAAGAAATTGATAAAAATTATAAAAATTATATATTTTAATAATGAAATAAGAAAAGGGAGTTAGAGCATGATTCATAAAACAGTAAAGAAAGTTATCTTAATTGCAGGTGGTTTGTATATTACTTATTTAGTAGGTGTAGTCACTTTAGCGGAATCGATCCCGTATCCTACATCTCAGCAACTTAAAGAAGCTGAAAAAGTAGTTGAACGCTATGTAGGTGAAAATAATGGAGTGAAAATGATAAATACATCTAGCAGCTTCACGGCTGAGATGTTCGATCGTACAATTCATATTGAAGGGAATTCAAAAGAGAATCCAAAACAAATATTTCGAATGGATTTAGATCAAGTTTCTAGTGAAAGTGAAAAGATAACCGAAAATAAGAATATAGAAAAGATAATAGTGTATTTGTAATCTATATCATTACATAAAGTTAGAGTGGAGAAGAGAGTATACTTTTTGTATGGTGTAATAAAGATATAGCCCGCCTACAGAAATAGGTAGGCTATTTTTTATAAAGAAAAGACAACTTAAGGCTAGAGCCCTTGTTAAGAAATAGGGTGAAAACAAGAGTTTTTAAGGAGAGATAAGGTTGTTCAACAGATAAAGATATCGTATTTGAAACACGTGATTAATGGTGGATTAAGTTCTATTTTTAATAAAAATCTTTAAAAGGCCTTACAGTCCCTAAAATTGATATTTAATAATAATCTGTAAGAAACATATATTTTGAATTAATTAATAAAATAATATATATTTATATCGATTTAATGATTTTAGTTTGTTAAAAATGGGGAAATCGATATGAAGGTTAAATTTGCCGTAATAAAAGATGAAAACTTTAATTGTAGTTTATTGGAAACAAAATTATTGAAAACTTTTAAAGAAGTAGATTGTGAAGCAGATATTGTAAAGGTTGAGGATGAAATTTTTGAAAACAATGGTATACAAACGCATTTATTAGAAATAACCATTCATGTTACTGGAAAAAATATCGGGTATAGGTCCGTTTCCGCCAGTATATTTATTGTTCTAGAGAGTTTATCAATACAGCTATTTCGTATTCATATTAGTATACTTTAAGCAGTTCAAAAAGTGGATTCTTCAGAAAATCATACGGATTATATTGAGTTGTAAATATGAAAATAATAGAAATTATCGTAGGTGCTTCCGAATGTTGGATTGCACATTGTTTGTTGTTAAATAAACAAGGGGTACCTTTTCTAATTTTAATGTATCTTAACGCTAATTTATAAATAGAAGAGTGGAAACATGTGAGTAATTCAATTAGATTGTACAAATAATTTGGTGCGCACATATACGGAATGTATTCACCGGTAAGAGGGTTGTCTCATAATATATATAGATTTTTCTATTAAGATGAACAGAGGGTGTGAATATATGGAAGATGTTTATGCTAAAATTGACAGTCTCAAGGCCGACCAAAAAGAAATTATGAGAGACATTCGTGCTTTAGAAACGCGTACCACTATTAATGAGAAAGACATAGCAACAATTAATAAGCAATTAGAAAAAATAAGTACAAACACAACTTGGATTTTGCGTATTATTATTAGTACGATAATAATGTCAGTTTTAGGATTGATATTAAAAGGGATGATATAAAAGAAAGAGGAGAGCTCCCTCTTTCTTTTATGTAAATGAGAAGCTATACATTTTCCGTTTCTTTTTCATCTGCATATTTTTCCTCTAAAGAAATTAGTAGAGCAATTAACCCGAGTACTACAATAATTAAAGTGGTTATAAAAGATTTAGAAAGAGTAAAAGAACCTGCAATGAAAGGTGATAAAAACTTGAATGACAGTATACTAGATAGTAAGGACACTACTAAAATGGCAAAAAGAGCTACATTTTTATTACTAATAGATGATTGTAAAAAGTCTTTAATAAAGCCAATAGAGACAAATATAGTTAATATGATAAGAGAAACAAAATAATGTGTTACATTCGTCATACTAATAGTAGGGTCGTCTATTATGTAAGCAAGTAACTTAGATACTAATATTCCTCCAAACAATAAAATAATAAAAGCAAGTAATCCTTCCGATATATCAGTGCTGAAATTGTCTTTCTTGTTAAAGAAGTTGTAGTTCAGAGTAGATTGGATTATTTGAATCAGGAATAGGCTAATAATCCATACATAATATACAATTGGTAATTCTCCTGAGAATAGAGAGATTAGGAAATTTATTACTGTCCTTAAAATTTCAATCATTACGAAAGTCCTCCTGTTTGTAAGCTTGTGACATTAAACTATGCTAGTCTATCGTTTAATAATTAAATTTGTTAATTCAAACTATTTCTAATTATTCCATAAAAAGGTGGCTACATCAAGTTATCTTTTTAACAAATCCTCCAAGGCTCGACACTAGAAAAAGAAACGCAATATGTAATATAATTGAAAAAGTATATTTAAAAAATCAATGTTAATATTACCCTCCTATAAGTATTAACATACGTAATTGAGGTGTTTTCTTTGTTGTTTTATGATCGAATTTCTATAATGGCCCCTCCTGTTCCGTAGCTTAGGAAAGTCTTTTTATTTCTGAGATTTTCAAAGTTATAGGAGGGTATGAAAAATGAAAAAAGTCTCAGTACCATCACTTTTGTTAATGATCATTCTTGTCGCATTTCCGCAAATTAGTGAAACGATTTACACACCGTCTTTACCTGACATTTCAAAGGCGTTACATGTAAGGAATAATGAGGTACAGTTAACGCTTAGTGTGTATTTTGCTGGATTTGCTTTAGGTGTATTTTTTATTGGATGGTTATCAGATATAATTGGCCGTCGCCCGGCAATGTTACTTGGAATTGTCGTATATGGCGTTGGGAGTTTCTTATGCTTTATTACAAATTCCATTGAAGTTTTATTAGTAAGTCGTTTTATTCAAGCGTTTGGAGCAAGTGCAGGATCAGTTGTGACGCAAACGATTCTTCGTGAAAGTGTAGAAGGGCATAAGAGGCATGTTATGTTTGCTCAAATATCGGCAGTCATTGCTTTTACACCAGCGATAGGACCGTTAATTGGTGGCTTTCTTGATCAAATGTTTGGATTTAAAATCGTATTTTTAAGTTTAGTAGTTATGAGTGTCGGAATTTTTCTGTATACGTTTGTTTCTCTTCCAGAAACAAAAACGAACTCAGTAACAAATAAAATAAATGTCTTTTCAGTATTGAAGAGATTAATTACAAATCCGAAAGTAGTAACATATGGGCTATTAATTGGAGGAGCAAATGGTGTTTTGTTTAGCTATTATGCAGAAGCACCGTTTATCTTTATGGAATACTTTCAATTATCGCCTAGTATGTATGGATTTTTAGGAATTGTTGTTGCTTCTGCTTCTATTATTGGAGCGAAAGTTTCAAAACGATTGCTTGCTACTAATAAACCAGCGAGAATTATATATATCGGTTGTCTTGTAATGGTAGTTGGAGCAGTCGCTTTATCTATTATTACTTCAGTTGGATCAAATCCAAACATAATATATATGGGTGGATTTTTAGTAGCGATGTTTATATTGCTATTAGGAATTGGAGTAGCATTACCTAACTGTTTAAGTTTAGCATTAGTAGATTTTCAAGATGTCATTGGTACAGCGGGTGCATTGTTTAGCCTAGGGTACTATGTAATTGTAACGATAACAATTTGGGGAATGAGTCAACTTCATACGGGCTCGTTACTGGTGATGCCACTTTATTTTCTAGCTATAGTAGTTATCATGATGGTGTTTACTAAAGTGTTTATTTTAGGTAAACAAACTTCAAAAATGAGTTAAATATGAAATGGTAAAAGGGTCTCATTTTTTAATGAGACTCTTTTATATTTTATCCCGCTGTTTTGAGGCAGCAAGATTCCTGCCTCAAAATTGGGCTGGATTAAAGAAGTTAGTAGTTTATTAATATATTAAATTTCTGGTTGGTATATAAATCGGACGTGTGGGAAATTGCGTTATCAACTATAAAGATTGAAGTACATGAGATGTGAAGCCGAGGAAGAAATACTCTCCTCGGTTATTTATATTGTAATAATATTTATACCGGAATCAAATTGAATAGATGTATTTTATTGTTAATTCAGTTAAAAATTAAACATAATCATGCATATTAATTTATTGAAAAAATAATTGAATTTTTCAGATTAATGAATTAATATAAGGTAAGTAATTTTAAGATTTATAGAATATTGGAAGATGAAAGGTTTTGGGAATTTTATAAGAAGCAAAAAAACGATTTTAGGATAGCTTTAAAGCTAGTTTAAAATGACGTTTGCTTCATCATTTTCAAGGCCGAAAGGAATTAGGGAAAAGCATCTTGTTTTAAAATGCGGCTATGAATCATCTAAGAGGGGGAAGTGAAGTGGCAAACAAAGAATTGAAAAGAGGTTTAGAAGCACGTCATATTCAAATGATTGCTTTAGGCGGAACAATTGGTGTTGGTTTGTTTATGGGATCAGCCAGCACGATTAAATGGACAGGTCCGTCAGTCATGCTTGCGTATGCGATTGCAGGTATTTTTATTTTCTTCATCATGCGTGCCATGGGAGAAATGTTGTATATGGAGCCGAGTACAGGTTCATTTGCGACGTTCGGTCATAAGTATATTCATCCGCTAGCTGGTTATATGACAGCGTGGAGTAACTGGTTCCAGTGGGTTATCGTTGGGATGTCAGAAATTATTGCGGTAGGAGCATATATGCAATATTGGTTCCCGGACTTACCAGCTTGGATACCAGGTGTAATCGCAATGGTTATTCTTGGCGCAGCTAACTTAATTTCTGTTAAGTCATTTGGTGAATTTGAATTTTGGTTTGCGATGATTAAGATCGTTACGATTCTATTAATGATTATTGCAGGATTTGGACTTGTTTTCTTCGGAATTGGTAACGGCGGAGAAGCGATTGGTATATCAAATCTTTGGTCAAATGGCGGTTTCTTTACAGGTGGTTTTTCAGGCTTCTTCTTTGCATTATCACTTGTAGTGGGTGCATACCAAGGTGTGGAATTAATTGGTATTACTGCTGGTGAAGCGAAGGATCCGAAGAAGACACTTACAAAAGCGATTCAAAGTACAATTTGGCGTATTTTAATCTTCTATATTGGTGCTATTTTCGTTATTGTAACTGTGTATCCGTGGGATCAATTAAGTACAATTGGTAGCCCGTTCGTAGCAACTTTTGCGAAGGTTGGTATTACGGCAGCAGCTGGACTGATTAACTTCGTTGTTATTACAGCGGCGATGTCTGGTTGTAATAGTGGTATTTATAGTGCAGGACGTATGCTTTATACGTTAGGTGTAAATGGACAAGCGCCGAAATATTTCACAAAACTTTCTGGAAATGGTGTGCCTTTATTCGGTACAGTTGGCGTAATTATCGGTTTAGCGGTTGGTGTTGTATTAAGTTATATTGCACCGAAAAACTTATTCGTATATGTATATAGTGCGAGCGTACTTCCTGGTATGGTACCATGGTTCGTTATTTTAATTAGTCAAATTAATTTTAGAAAAGAAAAAGGGGCAGAGATGAAGGATCATCCGTTCAAAATGCCATTTGCTCCTGTTACAAACTATTTAACAATTGCCTTTTTAATTATGGTATTAATCGGAATGTGGTTTAACGATGATACGCGCATTTCATTAATTGTAGGTATCATTTTCTTAGCTATCGTTACAATTAGTTTCTATGCTTTCGGAATAGGGAAGCGAACTCCGTTAGACGTTCAAAATGATCAAGAGATTTCAAGTAAATAAAGATAGTAAAAAGTCCGATTTCTTATTTAGAAATCGGACTTTTTACTATTAAAACTTTTCTAAAACGATCTTCCCAATTGTACTTCCGCTTTCAAGCAGGGCATGTGCTTTCTTTACGTTTTCAGCGTTAATTGGTGTGAATGTTTCATTTAAAGTAGTCTTTAAAATGCCTTCATCTAGTAGTTCGCTTACTTTATTTAATAGTTCGTGCTGCGTGATCATGTCTCCAGTTTCATACATCGCTTTTGTAAACATAAACTCCCAAACGAGTGTAGCACTTTTACTTTTTAAAATGCCCATCTCAAGAGGGTGCTCATTTTCTACGATAGAGCAAATTTTTCCTTGTGGTTTAATAAGTTCACATATTGCTTGCCAATGTTGATCTGTATTGTTTAGGCAGAAAATATAATCTACATCTTTTAGCCCGAACTCTAATATTTGTTCTTGTAAAGGTTGGTGATGGTTAATGATATAATCGGCACCGAATTTTTCAACCCAGTGTATCGTTTCATTGCGGGATGCAGTTGTGATAACATTTAGTCCGGCCCATTTCGCAAGTTGAATGGCAATTGAACCTACACCACCAGCACCGCCTATAATTAAAATGTTTTTAAAGGAGTTCGTATCTTTCTTATTATAATCAATACCTAAACGTTCGAATAAACCTTCCCAAGCTGTAATAGCTGTTAACGGAAGTGCTGCAGATTCAGCATCACTTAACGTTTTTGGTTTTTTACCAACGATTCTTTCATCAACGAGGTGGTATTCACTATATGTACCTTGTCTCGTAATGCTTCCAGCGTAAAACACTTCGTCGCCTTCTTTAAATAACGTACAATTTTCGCCGGTTTGTACAACAACACCACTCGCATCCCAGCCAAGTATTTTCGCTACCTCTTCTTTTTTCTCTTTTGGAGATCGAACTTTTGTATCAACTGGATTAACGGAAATAGCGTTAATTTTAACGAGTATATCTCTCCCTGTAGCAACAGGTCTTTCAACTTCCATATCAATTAAACTGTTTTCTTCTTCAATAGGTAAGTATTCATGTAAACCAATTGCTTTCATTTGTATTCCCTCCATTAAAGTAAGAGTCATTTACTCTTTTATTATAGTAGGTGGAGTGTCATTATGTAAAAAAGTTAAGTCCCTTCTATTTTGTAAAAGGCCTGTTTCAGCATCATGTAGTACCGTGTAACTGGAGAGGATCCGCCATCGTTTTGATTTTATAGGCGTCGGATGAAAGTTATACTTATTTTTCCATTGTACCTTGCAATGAACAATACCGAGTGTTATATTATACTTGTGGTTACTTATTATAAAACAGTACTAAATAATAAATAGTAGTGGATATTAATTAGAATAGGGTGAATGAATATTGAATGTACAATTTAAAAAAGGAGTTTTGGAACTTTGTGTTCTTGTCTTACTGGATAAGCAAGACCGTTATGGATATGAATTAGTTCGAAATATTTCTAATCGAATTGAAATATCAGAAGGGTCTGTTTATCCTCTTCTTCGAAGGTTAACTAAGGAAGAATATTTTACCACGTACTTACAGGAGTCTTCAGAGGGTCCTTCAAGAAAGTATTATACACTAACGGATAAAGGTAGAACGTATTTGTATCAACTTTTGGAGGAATGGAATGAGTTCTCACAAGGTGTCAATCAATTAATTAAAGAAGGTGTACGTAATGACGAAAGATAAATTTTTGCAACAATTAAATGTATCTCTAAAAAGATTATCTGATAAAGAGCGTGCAGATATTTTAAAAGATTATGAAGAACATTTTACTTTCGGCTTAGAGGAAGGGAAGAGCGAAGAAGAAATTGCAACTTCATTAGGTTCTCCAGCTCAAATCGCCAAAGAGCTATTAGCAGATTATCATATTGAGAAAGTAACAACAAGTGCAACAACAGGAAATGTTTTCCGTGCAATTTGGGCAGTAATTGGATTAGGTTTTTTCAATTTGTTAATCGTACTTGCACCTGCAATCACATTAGCGGCATTGATTTTTTCAGGATGGGTTCTCGGTATCTCATTTTTAGGGGCACCATTACTTGTTTTAGTTGATGCTATTATACATCCAAATTCATTCTTGCTATTTAATCTTTTTGTTTCTTTAGCACTTTGTGGAATTGGATATTTCATTGTTATTGCTATGTTATTTTTAACGAAGCTAGCAACGAAAGGATTTGTTCGTTATTTAAAGTTCAATATAGCACTAGTAAAAGGTGGTTTGAAGCATGATAAATAAGAAGAGTTTCTCAATCATTGCAGGTATTATTTTCATTATTGGTATTATCGGAAGTTTATTCACTTATCGTTCAATTGCTGCGGTACCAATTTCAGAAGAAAAGGTCATTAATAATAATGTGTCAAGCGTCATTATCGACACGAATAACGTTCGTGTTAACATCAACCCTACAACAGGTAGTAACGTGAAAGTAAAATTAGATGGCGAAGTTAATCCTAATGTAAAAAGGGAATTAGCTACGGATGAGAAAGATTCAACGCTTCTTATTTCTTATAAAGAAAAACAACAGAGTTGGTTCAACTTTAATATTTCTGAAGTGTGGGCGCCATTAACATTAAATGTGTATCTACCCGAAAAACAATATGAATCATTAAAAGTTTCCAATAATAATGGCTATGTTTCTGCTAAAAAACTAAACGCAACAAATTTTAATATCAATACAAGCAATGGACGTGTTGAATTAAGAGAAATCAATTCGCCAAAAATTATCGCGGAAACAAACAATGGAATTATGGATTTCAAAGATGTATTGGCACAAAATATTCATGTGAAATCGAACAACGGACGAATAATGCTAGACCATGTTGAAGGTGAAATAGAGGGGCAAACTAAAAATGGAAGTCTTACTCTGAAAACGAATGAACTGGATCGAAATCTCAATTTTACGACTCACAATGGAAAAATTAATATTGAAACTGAAAAAGAACCAACTAATGTTCAATTTAATGTTTCTGTTGACAATGGCAGAGCGAATATACTTGATAAATATAATGGAAATACGGTTATTGGAAAAGGAGAAAATGTAATTAAATTAAATACACATAACGGAAATATTACAGTGGAAAAACAATAGTATATTATCTTTTATCATCTCAGCTCCCCACACATAAAGAGCAATAATAAATAAAAGAACCGACTCCTTTTCTCGACGTATAGGTAGTCGGTTCTTTTATTTGTAACATTCGTTTAAGTGTGTATCTTTTTCGTATTACAAAATACAAACAGTTGATTTATTACTCTGGATTCTTAGAGAAATAATGAATAGTAATTAAAAGTGTAAGGAGAATTTGTGAATGACTCAAAAATAATAATTGAAACAGTGAAGGAAGAGAAGGAGTTTATTTCTAACAGGAGGAATTTTTTACTGTGAACTTTATCCAAAACTAAATGTAAAGGTGGATACATAATGACAGTAAAGAAACTTTATTTCATCCCAGCAGGTCGTTGTATGTTGGATCATTCGTCTGTTAACAGTGCGTTAACACCGGGAAAACTATTAAACTTGCCGGTTTGGTGTTATCTTTTGGAGACGGAAGAAGGTCCTATTTTAGTAGACACAGGTATGCCAGAAAGTGCAGTTAATAATGAAGGGCTTTTTAACGGTACATTTGCAGAAGGACAGATTTTACCGAAAATGACTGAAGAAGATAGAATTGTAACTATTTTAAAACGTGCAGGGTATGAGCCAGATGATCTCCTATATATTATTAGTTCGCACTTGCATTTTGATCATGCAGGAGGAAATGGTGCTTTTTTGAATACGCCAATCATTATACAACGTGCTGAATATGAGGCAGCGCAGCATAGAGAGGAATATTTGAAAGAGTGCATACTACCAGATTTAAACTACAAAATTATTGAAGGTGATTATGAAGTGGTACCTGGTGTTCGGTTATTGTATACACCAGGACATTCTCCAGGGCATCAGTCATTATTAATTGAGACGGAAAAATCCGGTCCTGTATTATTAACGATTGATGCATCTTATACGAAAGAGAATTTTGAAGATGAAGTACCGTTTGCGGGATTTGATTCGGAATTAGCCTTATCTTCAATTAAACGTTTAAAAGAAGTTGTGATGAAAGAGAAACCGATTGTTTTCTTTGGACATGATATAGAACAGGAAAAGGGATGTAAAGTGTTCCCTGAATATATATAGTGCAAAAAGTCATGAGCTTATTCACTCATGACTTTTTCGTTTAAATAATTTCTTTAAATAAGTTATATACTTTTTTAGAACTATCTTCATTTAATTGATAGTACGTAAGGTTTACATCATCAGGAGTATCTTGCTGAGCAATCATCACTTCGTTACTGTGATGGTCAACTACCCATATGAAATATTTTTTATAAGTTCCATCCTTAAATGTAATCCACATGTCACAATCTATTAAATCTGACCCTTCTTCATCTAATGTTAATTTTCCTTTTTTTGCGGTATCCATACTGTTAATGAATGTTTTTAATTCATCTGTTTTTGTGAGGAAGATATCCTTTTTTGTTTTAATGGATTCGACATGTATATCTTTTATTTCCTGTTTTCCTAAAAAGACAGGGGGCTCATTTGGATCTCTTTGAGTGGAAATAATAGTAGCTTTTTTCTTTGGCTTATTTGCTGTATACAAATCTTGAATAGATTTTCCAGAGTTTACAAACCATATGATCCCACAAATAATCAATGTGCTACAAAGCAGTAAAATAATTTTCTTAATAGAATATTCTCCTCTCTATTACTTCGTATGAAGAGCTTTTCTATTAATATATGATAGGTAAGCATAAAGTATTATAGTTGAACGTGGTTATGTTTCACTGTTTTTATTGGACGATCAACGAGTAAATTGTAAGTAAGCCCAATTAATACGAAAACACCTCCGATAATCTTTCCAGTTGAGAGTTCATTTGTTAGGAAGAAATCAATGATAGTTCCTGCAAATAATTGTCCGATAAAGATAAGTAACGTTAAATAAAATGCTGATATTTTAGGGGTAATATAGTTGGATAATGAAATGACAATAACGCCTACTAATCCGCCTAAATATACAGCGATAGGTATAGATTGCAACGTATGACTAGGAATGTACATTGAATCTGAACTGAAAATTAAAAATAATATAGAGAAAAATAATCCAGTAATATAATTAAAAAACGTACCTTCCCAATTGCCGATTTTCGCTGCTAAATTTGCGTTAATAATTCTAGCAACAACGATAGAAACACCAGCTAAAATAGCGATTGTAATATATAACATTTTTTTGCCTCCATTAATAAATTGTCATGATTATAATTCCAGAAGAGATGAAACATAATCCAATTAGTTTTTTCTTTTCAAACTTTGCAACTTTCATTCCTAATAAGCCGAAATGATCAATAACGATGGAAGCAATAGATTGACCGAGTAAACTTAATGCGATCGTAATAGAGGCACCAAGGACGGAGAAACTTATATTGTTAAAAAGAACAGTGAATACTCCAATCGCTCCAGCGCTATATAAAAAAAATGGAATGCTTTTATCAAAATGGATTTTATGTTTGTTTATGATTAAAACGAAAATAACTGCAATTAAACCGACAAGGTGAATGACAACGCTCGCTGTGTACTTGCCAATTAACTCAGATAAAATCCCATTCAATGGAAGCATAACGGCGATGAGCACACCAATAAAGACAGAAAGAAAGTTATACAATGTAATATCCCCTTTATATTTCATATTTGTAATGACTGTATCATGCTGAAATTGTGTATTACTATGACATATGTCATAGTGGAAGAAGAAAATTTTGATTACAATGGGGATGAGTTGTAAAGGCGGGGGAACTATGAAGAAAGTATGTAATTCTATTAAATTAGCAGAGTATATGAAACAAAATAATATTGACTCTTTTTTTAGTAATGATATGAATCCGTATATGGAACTTATATTTTTTAAAAAGAATGAGTTTATTTGCAGAGAAAATGAAGAGATAGATTATTTATATTTTTTCGTTGAAGGAAAAGCGAAGGCATTTAATACATTAAGTAACGGTAAATCTGTATTATTATGCTTTTATGATAGTTTGCAGCTGTTAGGAGATGTGGAGTTAATTCATTCTCAAAAGACTGCTTCAAACGTACAAGTAATGGCAGATTCATATTGTGTTGGTTTACCTTTAGGAAAAGTGAGAAATCAACTATTTCATGATGCGAAATTTTTACGATGTATTTGCGGATCGTTAGCACATAAATTAAACCGACTTTCAAAAAATAGTACCATTAATTTACTATATCCACTTGAAAACAGACTTGCGAGTTACATATTAGCAGCAGGGGAACGAGCGGTGCAGCACGGAAATCGAATCGTGTTTAGTGGGAATTTAACGGAAACAGCTGAATTGTTAGGAACGAGTTATCGGCATCTATTACGTACATTAAATATTTTTTGTGATAAAGAGATTATAAAGAAAAACAATGGATGCTTTGAAGTTGTAAACTTGGATGTTTTGAGGGAATTGGCGGCAGATGTTTATAAATAAATGAGATGTATTGAAAAAGAGCTTCCTAATTTAGAGGCCACTGAAAAAGTGATTACTTTGAAAAAGCAACACGCGTTTTATCAATATGTTGAAATCAAAAAGGATCCCGTCACTTTTATATAGTAGGTGATGGGATCCTTTTTCTTATGAAGTGGAGTTTTTCAGTGCCCTCCTAATTTATAAGCTCTTTTTGTTTTGGAAAAACGAAATGAAATTGGAAAAAATTTGTCGTTGAAATGGATTGCCAGTTCCCTTAATATTGTTTAAGGTTCTTCTAATAAGGTCATAAGAACTTAAAAATATCTTTTTAGAATGGATTACTTTTACATATATTTAGGAGGAATAAGCATGAAAAAGTTCGTTGCAATTGTTACTGGTATTCTTTTAACAGCTGGATTAACAGCATGTGGAGATACAGAAGTAAAAGAAGTTAAAAAGGATAGCTCTGCAAAACAGGAGCAAAAGAAGGAAGAAAGTAATAAAGTATTTGCAATTGGGGATACATTTGAAGTAAATGGACTACAACTTACATTTACTTCTGCCAACTTTGTTGAACCAAATGAATATACTGCTCCTGAAAAAGGAAAAGTGTTAGAGATTCAATTCTCAGCGAAAAACAACGGAAAAAAAGAAATGTACTTTGGAGCTGAAGAATTAAAGCTTGCTGATGGAGCGGGAAATCAGTTTAAAGAATACTTCGGTATGGATAATAGCTTTATGAATGAAAATATTGCAGCAGGAAACCAAATTACTGGGAAAATGTATTATGATGTTGCAGAAGCAGACAAATATACTGGAACATATAAGCCAAGTTTCACATTAGATGAAAAGTCTGTAAAAATTGATTTTCAAGTAAAATAATAATTGGTATATAAGGAAGTTTGAAAGATGAAAAGAACGACTGAATTTGTATTAGGTCTTATTGGTGGTATTTTTGGAGTGCTCTGTTCATTTATTCCACTATTAATTGGTGGCATGGGTGCTGCACTTGAAGCAGAAGGAGCAAATGAAATTATTGGACTAGGATGGGGAGCGGTATTTCTTTCTATCCTAGGAATTGTTGGAGCTGCTATGGTAAAGAGTAAAGCGAAAGCAGCGGGAATCATGATGACAATCGCAGCAATCGGTGGATTTATTTGTATTTCGGTTGTATATTTACTACCAGGTATTTTATTATTAATCGCTGGTCTAATGGGGATTTTCCGTAAACCTAAGACTGTAGAATAATATAAAGTTTAGAAACACGCTAGTAATTAAATTCTGGCGTGTTTTTTGTTATAAACAAGAAGTATAGTAGTAGATTTACAGAAAAATAAATTGTATGATGAAGAAAAATGCATGAGTGTATATTCATATGTTTGTTTTAGAAAGGAGAATGAAGCATTGTTAGATGTATTAATAGTTGGAGCGGGTCAAGCTGGATTAACAATGGGATATTACTTGAAGCAAGAAGGATATAATTTTTTAATACTTGAGGCAGGGAACAGAGTGGGTGATTCATGGAGAAACAGATATGATTCTTTACAGCTCTTCACACCGAGAGAATATAGTAGTTTACCAGGTATGGTAGTAAAAGGAGAAGGAAAGGGATTTCCATGTAAAGATGAAATGGCAACGTATTTAGAAGAATATGCAAGGCGTTTTAAATTACCGATCCAATTGCAAACCGAAGTTTTTAAAATAAAGAAAGAAAAAGATATATTCGAATTACATACTCCTAAAGAAATTTTACAATCAAAAAAGGTTGTTATCGCAACAGGTGGCTTTCAGCGACCGTACATCCCCTCATTTTCACAACATCTTTCATCGCATGTTTTTCAAATACATTCATCACAATATAAATCACCATCACAAATTCCTAAGGGGAAAGTACTAGTAGTAGGTGGTGGGAATTCAGGAATGCAAATTGCAGTAGAACTTGCAAAAACTCATGAAGTTACAATGTCTATTAGTCATCCTTTAACGTTTTTACCGTTACATCTTTTTAGAAGAAGCATTTTCAATTGGTTAGAAAAATTAGGTTTATTGTATGCTGAAGTTAGTACCAAGAGGGGGAAATGGTTTCAGAAAAGAAAAGATCCTATTTTTGGATTTGAAGGTAAGGAACTCATTCGTAATGGAGCAATACAACTACAGGAAAAAGTAGTAAGTGCATCAGAAAATAACATTATGTTTCAGAACGGTGAAACATATAGTGCAGAAAGTATTATATGGTCAACAGGTTTTATTCAGAATTATAAATGGATTGAAATTGAAAAGGCAGTGAATGAGAATGGACTTCCCAATCATGTAAAGGGGATAAGTCCAGTAGGAGGATTGTATTATATCGGCTTGCCATGGCAGTCTCAAAGAGGTTCTGCACTTATTTGTGGTGTAGGAAAGGATGCGGCGTATGTACTTTCTGAAATCAAAAAAATAGATCAGTAGCAGCGACTACTGATCATCCATATGTACATGAATTAGGAGAGGTCAAACATTTATTAACTTTATTATAATTGATTTTCAAAAGAATAAAAACTGAAAATTCTAATTTTATGTTGAGAAAGTTTTTTGTATCGAAATATATAAAAGAATAGGGGTTTTTAGGAAAAAGAAATATGATATTTATATTTTAATAAATTATGATATAGTTTATAAAGAGTAGATTACATAAAATGTTATTTTATTACATATAAAGTAAGGGGGAATGGTTGTGAAGTTTGATGATCAACGCCTACTAGGAGTACGATTAGGTTCTGTACTAGTAACAGAGGAAAATCAATATTTAGTAATTAAGAAAAAAGATCATTATGCACTATTAAATATACATACTTTAGAATGCACACATGTTGAAGTGCAGCTAGAACATATTGAAGAAATGTTACATGAAGATTTCCAAGAAAGTATAACGGAGATTATCGCACCAGAACATATAAAAATTGTTGCGAAAAATGTTATATAAGAAAGAAGCTGAAAGGAACAGCTTCTTTCTTTTTCATTATAACGATAACGTTTTTAAAACGTCACCAATAATCCCTTCCATTTGATGAACACCTAAGTCAGCGTTCGTCATTATAATAGTACCATTACCTCGGTATGGATAGCATACGAGCATACATTGAAATCCCACGCCCCATCCGAGTGAATATATTTGTAAGTCTTCATTTGAATCATCCAGAAAAACACCTAGTCCCGTCCATTTTGAGCAACCTTGAGGAGAAATCATATCTTGTACTGTTTTTTGAGAAAGTTTTAGTTTGCCTTTTCCTTGTAAGGAATGAATGATTTCAATAACTAAAGCTGATAAGTCAGTTGGTGTTGTCCAAATACCTGAAGCAGCTGCGAATGGATAAAATGGATACTTCTCATTTGTAACGGTGCCATCTTTATTATGTCCGCAAGCAAAAGCATCGATTTTATCTATGTCTTCAGGAGAGAAGATTGTACTATTCTTCATTTGCAGTGGTTGAAATATATATTCTTCTAGTAAAAGGTTGAATGGCTTTCCAGTTATATCTTCAAGTAGTATTTCGATTATACAAAAGTTTGCATCCGAGTAGTGAAATTCGCTTTCTGGTTTATAAGTTACTTCAATAGGTACGGAGCAATATAATGTTTTACCGGCAAGGAGTTCAGACATGTTTGGTTGCCCTTGTGCAAGTAGATAATGTTCAAAGCTATTAGGAGGATCAATGATTCCAGATTGGTGACTTAACAAGTTTCGCAATGTGACTTTTTTCTGTGAAGTAAATAGATTAGTAGGGATGTTCCAAGATGTGAGTCTATCATTAACGTCTTCGTCTAAATGTACGATTTTGAGATCGGATAATGTTAGTACGAGAATTGTGGTGATAAATTTACTAATAGAACAAGAATTGAATATGGAATCTATAGTGACAGTTCTATTAGTTCCGGATTCAAGCGTTCCGAAAGCAGCTGTTTCATCTAGTTTGCCGTCGCGTATAATAGCAAGACTTAAACCTGCAACGGAATATTGGTGCATTTTTTCGTATATATTGTTACTTTTTAATTTCATAGTGACTCCTTTCTTCAAAAAAGACAGAATGTTAGTTCTATTATACGGTAGTAAATAGAGAGAATGAGAGAAAAAGAAAAAACTTCATCGATCAAAGATGAAGTTTTTTAGTTAATTCGAAGTGAATGCTTTAAAAAATTTATCGCGGTACATGTACATAAGCCATGAGGCTGTAATAAAGGAAATAATGCTTACTTTGTTTTGAATTGGCGCATTGAAAACAAGCCAGCCAACGATATCAAATAATACATGTAGTGCAATTGAAAGAACTACAAATTGTAGTAGCGTATTTAAAAATCTTTTCATTAAGTGTCCCCCTGAAATAAAAGGTTTATCAAAAGTGTTGTATATTACTATTATACATTAAATGTGTTTCGTGGTAAAATTTACATAAGTTAGTTAAATAAAACAAATGAAAGCTAGTGAGGAGGAATAGTCATGGAATTTTGGATGATCATACCGATAGCGATCTTTGGGTTTATTTATATCGTTGAAAAGTTAAATAAAATTGAAAAGAAGACGGATGCACGTTTAAAGAGGATGGAAGATAGATTACAGCTAATTACGAAAGAAATGGGAATTGTAGATAGAGAACCTGAGATTAATAAAGAGTTGCGCCAGCTTATGGAAGAAGGAAAAACAGTTACAGCAGTTAAGAGAGTAAGAGAAGCTTTTGGTTTTTCCTTATTAGAAGCGAAGCAGTATGTTGATAAATTATAAAAAAGATCATCCATTTGGGTGATCTTTTTTCAATGCACCATACGTGTGTTTACATAAGCAGCGATTATAACGTGTCCAATTATAATGATAGGAACTAAGATTTTGACATTAGGAGTAGTGAAGACACTACCAATTGTGGCAATAGCACCGGCAATTAAATTATAAAGACCAACTATTTTTGATAACTTCACTTTATCCCGCTTTAATGGGCAGTAAGACCCCCACCTCAAAATTCAGCGAAAGCAAAGAAGTTAGGTGGGAGATCAACTGCCCATAAAAGCCCGATTGGTTCAACTAATAATCAGTGGGGGATAAAGACCCCCCACTGATTAAAGTTTCACTTTATCTGGTACACGGCGTTCATTGAATCCTGATAAGAGCCAAGTGTATTGTTTTACTCCGATGAAATAAGCTAGTGCAAATGAAATGATTGCAAGTATGAATAATGATGGAGAAGCGAAGAGAGTCATTGAAAACACCTCCGTTAAAGAGTTATAAATAAATTATAGTATGAATGTTATAATTTAACAAAATAGATTTAAGTGTAATAGAAAAACGGAGTATTTATTATGAAGGGGGATTAAGTATGAATATTGTGGAATTCCAGAGATATGTATTAAATTTCAGTAAAGAAAAAGGATTTCAAGATACTACAATTGAAGAACGTGCAATGTATATAATGGCGGAATTAGGTGAATTAGCGGAAGTTATATTAAAGCGTGATAAAATACAAGATTCGAAAAGAGAGATTGGTTTAGAAATGTTTGATGTCATTTGGAATGTATGTGATTTAGCAAATAAGTTAGAAATTGATTTGGAGAAAGCATTTGAAGAAAAAATGAGGATAAATAAAAAACGTGAATGGTAAGTGGAGTATTAATGTGTAAAGATGGGGGATACTAGTGAAAAAGAAGCTTTTTATAAGAGGAATCTTTATCTTAGTTAGTGTAATGAGTGTTGTCGCTTACTTAGTTTTTCAGGGTATATTCATTCCGAATCAAATAAGTGCGGATAAGTATGAAATAAAAGGTGTAGATGTTGCGTCATATCAAGGGGATATAGATTGGAGAGAGTTGGAAAAGCAAAATATGAAGTTTGCGTTTATAAAGGCTACTGAAGGAAGCGCGTTTGTGGATAAGTACTTTTCTAAAAATTGGACGAATGCGAATAAAACAAGTATGCGCGTCGGAGCGTATCATTTTTTTAGTTTTGATAGTAAGGGTGAAACACAAGCAGAGCAATTTATACGAAATGTTCCAAAATATAAACAAGCACTGCCACCCGTAATTGATGTTGAGTTTTACGCTAACAAAAAAGATAATCCGCCTAAGCGTGAAGATGTTACGAAAGAGTTGTCGGTCATGATTGAAATGCTAGAAAAACATTACGGTAAGAAAGTAATATTGTATGCAACTCAAGAGGCATATGATTTGTATATAAAGAATGCGTATCTTCAATGTGATATATGGATTCGCAGTGTCTTTACAAAACCGAGTTTATCTGATGAGAGGAAATGGACGTTTTGGCAATACACGAACCGCGGGAGATTAAATGGTTATAATGGAAAAGAAAAGTATATTGATTTAAATGTATTTTATGGGAATGAGGAAGAGTTTGAGAATTATGGAATGAAAGATTAAGTTTTAAAGTGTACAACATGTTGTACACTTTTTTTGTTAAATACATAAAAAATATGCAAGTAAAGATGGAACAAACATTTGAGCTGAATTGTCTAATATAGGTAATAAATATTTCGTTTGAAAGAAAGGGTGGAGAAAATGAAAAATACATTATTAAAATTAGGGGTATGTGTTAGTTTACTAGGAACAACGCAATTTGTTAGTACAATTTCTTCTGTACAAGCAGAACGAACGGTAGAGCAAAAAGTAATAAAAAATGAGACAGGAACTATTTCGATTTCTCAGTTAAACAAAAATGTATGGATTCATACGGAATTAGGTTATTTTAACGGAGAAGCAGTTCCTTCGAACGGTCTAGTTCTTACCACTTCTAAAGGGTTAGTACTTGTCGATTCTTCTTGGGATGATAAGTTAACGAAGGAATTAATAGAGATGGTAGAAAAGAAATTTAAGAAGCGCGTAACAGATGTCATTATTACACATGCACACGCTGATCGAATTGGTGGAATGAAAACATTGAAAGAAAGAGGCATTAAAGCGCATAGTACAGCGTTAACTGCAGAACTAGCAAAGAAAAATGGATATGAAGAACCACTTGGAGATTTACAAACCGTTACAAAGTTGAAGTTTGGAAATATGAAAGTAGAAACATTTTATCCAGAGAAGGGACATACAGAAGATAATATTGTTGTTTGGTTGCCACAATATCAAATTTTAGCTGGAGGCTGTTTAGTTAAATCTGCGTCCTCGAAAGATTTAGGAAACGTTGCTGATGCTTATGTAAATGAATGGTCCACATCGATTGAAAATGTGCTGAAGCGATATGGAAATATAAATTTAGTAGTGCCTGGTCATGGAGAAGTAGGGGATAGAGGATTACTTTTACATACATTGGATTTGTTGAAATAAAAAAAGCGAGGAGAAACAATTTTCTCCTCGCTTTCTTCTAACTATATTTAAATGCGAAGCCTGCATACGTTATTGAGATTTTAATTCCAAGTATACAAATACCAGTACTGTCATAATTGCTATAACAACGTAAGTAGCATCAAGCATTATAAGTGTTTTTAAAGTTTCAGTCATCCTCATTCACCCCTGATATGAAAATATAACATAATCTCTTATTAATTAAATCAGAGATTATAAAGATAACAATGTACATGAAATTTATTAAGTAGATTCTATATAAATATATCATATAAATAATGTAAACGATGTTAAGATAATGTAAATGTATTGTAAATAAAGAAGGGGCTCATCATGTCAATAAATCTTATTGTTTGTAAATACTATGTATCTCTCAAGTGCTAGGTAGCAAACAGTTATAACATGTGAAAAAAACTTACTTTGACACATCAATCACGAGGCTAGTTGTTACTACATTTTCCTCTATTACTTCTACCTGTACTTGTTCATCGTTTATCCAATTGATATTGAAGTTGTCTGTCGTATACATTTCCTTAAGGGTGACCTCTTTATATTTTTCTAAAATGCTACCTCTTTTCCCATAATAGATTCTTACAGTTGAAGTGGTACTTGGTCCTTTTGATTTTATTGTTTCTCTAAGCTCGATAATATTTATTAAGTTTGGAGATTCACTTTTTTGAAAGGTAAAGGAACTGACCACTTTTTGTACCTTTTTAAAAACAGGACCATTGGATTTATTTGATATGTTAAATTCCACAACTTCAGGTACGGATTCTTTTCCTCGTAGTGTTATCGTTGCTTCATAATCGTTTTTCCAATATACGGAAACATCTGAGGAGTCGAGACGTTCCCCGTCATTTGCAATACTTGTGTCAAAATGTTCCCATAAACCGTATTTAATTCTGACGGGAGCGGGACCAAGAGAAGAGTCTGAATCTAGTTTCACTACTTTAATCGTATTTTTATTATTTGGAGAATGACTCTTTTCAAGTGTAATGTCCTGTAAATACAAAATGTAAGACAAACAGCCTACTACTAAAATAATTGGAATTACAATACGTAAGGCAGTAATGAGACGTCCTCTTGTCGTTTTTTTCTTAGTGCTTTTACTATTTTGTTCAAGTTCTTTTTCAATACTCGTTTGAACTGTTACTTTTGGCGGGCGAATAAGCCACCAAATGAAAGCTATAAGTAGTAAGAAAAGAGGTATTCCTTGAATAAAGAGAAATCCTTTCCAGAAATCTAGTCTCGTACTATACGGAGAATCTGTCGCCATCACCCCTATAAAAAATGCTACTGGACTTGCAAGTATATTTATCCCTAATCCGATCAATACGAATGAAAGATTTTTATTCCTAATTTTTCGTGATCCAGCCATAATAAACAGAAATACTGCAATACCGAGTATAAGAAATAGTGTTCCGTAATAAAACATCATATATATCATATTCTCCCTCCATAACTTTAATTGTACCATCAGTAAGGAAAAATTTTCAAAAGTGTGCCGATATATGATGCGAATAAATCAAGTGCAAGTATAAATATCAGGATACAGTAAAAATATTATGTCAACAATGTGAACTGTCACAAATCTTTATATATTATTGTGATTGATATCACATCACTTTTTTTCAATGGATATTATGCTTAGATTGTAAGGAATGATTGGGAGAGGGTGGGATGATCATGTTTTGTTATCAATGTGAACAAACGCCAACAGGCGGATGTAAAGTAATTGGTGTTTGCGGTAAGAATGAAACGATTGCGAGTTTACAAGATACGATTGTGTTTGGATTAAAAGGAATTGCTGCTTATCGTACGCATGCTGCTCAGCTAGGGTATACGGATGCTTTTGTAGATGCTACGACGCAAGAAGCACTGTATATGACATTAACCAATTCTAATTTTAATGAACAAGAACATGTTGATATGGCTATGAAAGTTGGGAAATCAGCTTTACGAGTAATGGAGTTGTTAGATGAGGCGCATACGAATCACTTTGGTGTTCCAGAGCCTGTTCAAATTACACAAAACCGTGTAGAAGGTAAAGCTATTGTAGTTACAGGCCATAATTTATTTGCGTTAGAAGAATTATTAAAACAAACAGAAGGAAAAGAAATTAATATTTATACGCATTCGGAAATGTTACCAGCACACGGGTATCCGCAGCTGAAAAAATATAAACATTTAAAAGGAAACATCGGTAAGGCATGGTATGATCAAAGACGTCTTTTTGAAAAATTTACAGGTGCCATATTAGCGACAACGAACTGTGTTATGCCAATTAAAGGATCGTATTCTGATCGATTTTTTTCATATGATATTGCAGGACTAGAGGGCGTACAAAAAATTGAAAATGATGATTTTACACCATTGATTCAAAAAGCACTTGAACTTCCAGAAGTACATATGGATTCGGATGAACAGTTAGTAACAGGGTTTCATCATAATACAGTATTATCATTAGCTCCTGAAATTATTGAGGCAGTAAAAGAAGGGAAGATTAAGCGTTTCTTTGTTATTGCAGGTTGTGATGCACCAGGAAAAGGCGGAGAATATTATCGTGAATTAGCAACGTCACTTCCGCCAGAAACGGTTATTTTAACAACTTCTTGCGGGAAATTCCGTTTTAATGATGTGAGTTATGGTGTTGTACCTGGTACAGAGATTCCGCGTTACATTGATTTAGGGCAATGCAATAATTCAATTTCTACAGTGAAAATAGCGGCTGCTTTAGCAGATGCTTTCCAATGTGAAGTGAACGAACTGCCAGTTAGTATTGTCCTATCATGGTTTGAACAAAAAGCGGTTGCCATTTTACTTGGACTATTTAGTCTTGGTATTCAAGATATTCGCATCGGTCCAAAGGCGCCTGAATTTATTTCACCTGGCGTGCTCGATGTATTACAAGAAACATTCGGTTTAAAATTAATTACAACTGCAGCAGAAGATATGGATATGATGTTATCGTAACAAGAGGATGAATTGTTTTATTTAGAAGAAGAGTTAGATTATAGCGCCCCAAAACAAAAATATAGAATTATTGTTTTGGGGTATTTTCTTTTTTTATCGGGGTGGGTAATAGTTGATTTTAGAAAAATATAAAAATCGAGTTGACATTTACAACTACTCAGTCATACAATGTAGTTGTAATAGGTGATACTGAGTAGTGTTGTTTCTTAAAAAACTTTTCACTAAATAATAGGTAATAGCGGATTTTAGAAGAAATTTGAAAATCAGTTGACATGTACCGCTACTTAGTCATACAATGTAGTTGTAATAAGTAATACTGAATAGTTTGGTTTTACTCAAAAGCTATTCAGTAAAAATTCGCCTTAGTACTCTGTGATACTGAATATAAGTCAGACAGAATAGGGGGTAAAGGAGGATCAGAACATGGAAAATTTAACTGAAATGTTGAAAGGTTCACTGGAAGGGTGTGTACTGGAAATCATTAGCCGCCGTGAAACGTATGGTTATGAGATTACTCGCCACCTGAATGATCTTGGGTTTACCGAAGTCGTGGAAGGAACGGTTTATACCATCCTCGTACGACTAGAGAAGAAAAAGCTTGTGAATATTGAAAAGAAACCATCAGATATGGGACCTCCTCGTAAGTTTTATTCATTAAATGAAGCTGGTCGTCAGGAGCTTGAATTATTTTGGAGAAAATGGGATTTTGTATCTTCAAAAATTAACGTCTTGAAGTCAAACTAGCCTCATAATATAAAATGTTTCGGCTCATATTTGGAGAGTTTCTTGTTCTGCTTTATAAAAAAGGAGGAAAATAATATGTTAGAAATATTCAAAAAATTAATCGGTGATAAAAAAGAGTACAGAATGATGATGGCACGTGTTGCAGCACTGCCAGAAGACTATCAGTTTGTGTTTAAGAAAATTCAAAATTACATGTGGAATTTTTCGACCGGAAACGGGATGGATATGCTGCACATTCAGTACGAATTAATTGATTTGTTTGAAGCTGGTGCAGCGGAAGGCAGACAAGTGCTAGATATTACTGGGGAAGATGTGGCATCTTTTGCTGACGAACTAGTGGCAAACGCTAAAACGTATGTTTCTAAGTATCGTGAAGATTTGAATGAAAGTATTATGAAGAAATTGAGAAAAAAATAAATGCAATACGTAATACCGACTGATTAGCTGGTTACAAATGTGAATTGCCGCCATCGCTATTCAGTTATATTTTTAAATCACTACTAAGTACTACAGATTATCAGTGGTACTAAATAGAGGGTGCAGGTAATTTAATTTTATAAGGGGGAAAAAGTATGAGTAATGCAGTGGTTTCTGTAAAAGGATTAAAAAAATCTTTTAAAGATAAAGAAGTCTTAAAGGGAGTGGATTTTAAAGTGCAGCGTGGCGAAATTTTCGCGCTGCTTGGCTCAAATGGAGCGGGAAAGACGACGATGGTCAATATCCTTTCGACGCTAATGAAGCAAGAGAGCGGTGAAGTAAGTATTTGCGGATTTGATGTCAATCGCCAACCAGATCATGTTCGTCAAAGTATCAGTTTGACAGGACAGTTTGCAGCTTTAGATGGCATGTTGACGGGGAAAGAAAACTTGATAATGATCGCCAAGTTACGTGGTGTTTCCAATCCCGCTCAAGTCGCTAACAATTTACTTGAAAGATTTAGCCTGACTGATGCGGCTAATCAGAGAGCAGATCAGTATTCGGGCGGGATGAAGCGCCGACTTGATATCGCGATGAGTTTAATTGGGGCGCCAGCAGTTATCTTTCTTGACGAACCAACGACAGGGCTTGATCCTGAAGCGCGGATTGAAGTTTGGGATACGGTGAAGGAACTTGCTGGTAGCGGCACAACGATTTTGCTTACGACTCAGTACTTGGAGGAAGCAGAACAACTGGCGGACCGTATCGCTATTTTACATGGCGGAAAAATTATTACGACAGGTACTCTTACTGAACTGAAAGAGATGTTCCCACCAGCTAAAGTGGAGTATATCGAGAAGCAGCCGACATTAGAAGAGATTTTTCTTGCTATTATCGGTAAAAAGGAGGAGATGTAAATGAAAAGCAAAACAGGGGTATTACTAGGTCGTTTAATGCGTAACATTATGCGTAGTCCGGATACAATTATTACGGTAGCGATTACACCGATTATGATGATGCTATTATTTGTCTACGTGTTTGGCGGCGCAATACAAACAGGAACGGAAAACTACGTAAATTATTTATTGCCGGGAATTTTGCTAATGGCTATCGCATCCGGTGTAGCTTACACTTCCGTTCGACTATTTACGGATGTAAAGAGTGGGCTGATGGCACGTTTCATTACGATGCCTATTAAGCGCTCATCGATATTGTGGGCTCACGTATTAACCTCTCTTGTTGCTAATGTACTTACTATCGTGGTGGTTATTCTTGTTGCACTCTTAATGGGCTTTCGTTCCAGTGCGAATATGCTAGATTGGTTTGCAGTAGCTGGGATACTAGGGGTGTTTACATTGGCGCTAACATGGTTGGCTATCATTCCAGGGCTGAAAGCGAAGTCTATGGAAGGAGCGACAGCATACTCGTACCCACTCGTTTTTCTTCCATTTATTAGTTCAGCCTTCGTACCTACTGAAACGATGCCAAAAATTGTTCGTGCATTTGCTGAGAATCAGCCTGTAACCTCAATCGTGAATGCGATTCGTGCTTTATTATATGAAGGAACTGTTGGTAACGATATTTGGATTGCGCTCGCTTGGTGCGTAGGTATCATGATCATTTCTTACTTTTTCGCTAGTAAAGCATTTAAACGTCAGTTAGGGTAAGTGAAATAAATCGTCCGAAATCATATATATTTTTGAAAAAGCACGGGAAGATTTTCCATGCTTTAATCATACATTTATACTTCGCTTAATTGTAGTAGTTTTAAAGTAAATAGGAGAATAATAAATCGAATACACATGCTTTGAAGTATGGTATGTAACGCTTCACAAAAATAACTTAAAAAGAAACAGAATATTCTATACAAAAATAGAGGTTAAATATGTTATATTTATACTTATAAGGTATATAATGTATAACCTCATTGTTTAGGGGAGGGAAAAGGGAGAGGTTCAAATGAGATGGTATTTATATACTCTCAAAAACTATGCGAAATTTAGTGGGAGAGCTACGAGAAAAGAATACTGGATTTTTACTTTATTTAATAAGATTACGTTTTGGTCATTAATATATTTGGCCTCTTATTCTTCGTCTGCTTTTTACTTAAGAGCCAACATTACCTTGTTATATATAGCAATTTTCATCGTTCCTACTTTGGCGGTGGAGGCTCGCCGATTACATGATAGTGGAAAAACAGGATGGTGGCAGCTATTAAATTTGGTGCCATTTGGAGGAGCGGTTCTACTTGTGTTTTGTATCATTGAAAGTGATGAAGGTGAGAATAAGTATGGACCAAATCCACATTCAAATCTTAAACAAGCAATTTAATGTATGTATAGTAAACTCTAATATAAAAAGGTGTGGACTAAAAATTAGTTCACACCTTTTTTGTTGTATTATTCCTAGAAGGTTCGTTCAGCATTGATAGCAAATACACTGTTTTCCTTAGGTATTTAAAAATATGGTCACCTGGTAACGAATGAAACTCAATATTTTGAGGTTTAACCGATTACTGCTTATGGAGAGTATAAACATAACCGCTTTTGTAAGTCGTTTAATACTTCTTTAGGCATTTCCTTTATTGTAATATCTTGTCCTAGGAAAAGCAGCCAATTTGTTATCTCTGTCACTTCATCGGAATTGTTAACATTGATAAATGTTTTTAAAATGGCTGTGGATTGGTAAGGATTTGTGTAAGATATTGAAACTTTGAAAGGGTGGTATTTTTTGAACTGGGCAATTGCTTTCGGGCCAAGTTCAAGTACAAGATTGATAATTTTGTCTTTCTTACTTAGTTTTTCTAAAATCTTTTTCTTATTTAACCTCTTTTTCGTCGTGTACGGTTCGATATTGATAAGGTCATCGACAGGAAACAGCAGCTTCTTTTCTTCTTTTAAATCAAACCCTTCAATGATCCAATGGCTTTTTTCTTTATAAATATGTAATAGATAAATTGGATAAGACTGGATTTCCTCTTCTTCTTTGACAGTAATCAATAAATGTCTATCCAAAAGAAGGATTTGGATGAGTTTTTCTAACATCGGATGGGGGAGATCAGAAAGCTCAAGTAAATCAGGATTATGAGGGTTGGTCCCTTCAAAAAGCAAGAGTTGATTTAAAAGAACGATATCATCTTGCTGGGTTTCTGAGATGAGTCCTAACAGTTTTTCGGCTAAAGATTGACGACTTTTTAAATAGGGAAGTTGTTGATTTCTTGTAGCCATAAAGGCAATAAAAAGAGCTTTCACTTCGTTATCAGTAAAGCGAACAACGGGCAGGATAGAGTTATGCATAACAAAATATCCCCCAGTCCTCCCAACTTCAGCAACAAGTGGCATGCCCATAGCTTCTATTTCTCTAATGTCCCTAATAGCTGTTGATCGTGATATGTTAAATTCTCGTATGATTTCTGAAATTGTAAAGTGGGAGCGGTTGTTGATATACCGCATAATTGTATTAATCCGTTCAACTTTTTTCATTTGGTTCTCCTAAACAGTATCATTTTTTGACATGATTTAAAGTTATTATAAACTCATCAGATGAAAAGATAAATCATTTGATTTATTTTAAAAGAAGGAAGGTTTTGAATATGAAAAATTATACGATTGAAGAAAAAGATAGCTTTATTGTGTTAGGTATTGGAACTGAAATTAAGAGTGAATATACAGATTTTGTTGGAATAAAAAAAGAAAAGGAAGACTTTTGGTCGGCTGTTAAAGAAGATGGAAGGTTGGACACTTTAAAAGCTCTAGCTACAAATGATTACATTTTTTCTGTGAGCGAAGCGGTGAATAACAAGATGATGTATTATGCGGGTGTCATGACAGAAGCACAAATAGAAGAAGAATCTAGAGTAATCCAATTTCCGAAGGGAGAATACTTAGTAGTAAAAGGGGAAGACAAAACAGCTGAAGAGCTAAGTAATAAGCTTACTGGCATCGCCTTCGGTCAGGCTTTACCAGATGCAAATGAGTTTGCTTATGTTGGTGGACCAAATACGACGGTTGAGATGGGGAAAAGAAACGGTTTAGTGTTTGGTGAAATGTGGATTCCGGTTGTTAGGAAGTAAAGTGATAAAAGATATGATTATGGAATGTAAAGGCTAACAATCTTGAATTGTTGGCCTTTTTTGACATGAATATATTATTCATATACTACTACATATTATGTTCTAATAAACTGGAATAAAAGGTGATTTTTGTATGGTGGTGACGGAGTGAATAAAAAAAGATTATTTGAGCTATTCATAGTAACATTTGTTTTTCTTTTCCTCCATGTAAGCACATTTACTAATGAAAAATTTAACGATAAATTGGGATCCTTTACTTTCTTTGTGCTATTTCTTATGTTTTATATCAGCAGTATTATGAGCAAACGTATTAACCTCACTTGTTGATAATGTACGTACTATCGTGGTGGTTATCCCCGTTGCACTTTTAATGGGCTTCCGTTCCAGCGCTAACATGGTGGACTATCGTTCCAGGACTGACAGCGAATTCTATGGGAGGAGCGACAGTCTACTCGTACGCGCTAACTTTTCTAGTCTGTATCAGTTCAGTCTTTGTTCCTACCGAAACTATGCCAATAATTGTTTGTGCGTTCGCCGAGAACCAGCTTGTAACTTCAATCGTGAAGGCGATTCGTGCTCTCTTATATGAAAGGTTTGTTGGAAATGATATTTGGATCAAGCTTGCTTGGTGCGTCGGTTACTTCTTTGCTAGTAGGGCATTTAAACGTCAGTTAGGGTAAATGTACCATTAGATTGGTATTCAGTGGCAAATAAATCTTTTGAAATAATATATATTTAGAAAAGAACGGGAAGATTTTCCGTGTTTTAATTATTTATTGTCCTCTTAATGTAACGATTGTCGGTATAATACCTTTATGCTATGAAACGATCGACATAATTCTGGAAAAAGAATTGAGCGTGTATTTCTTTCTTGGAATTACTATATAAAGATTGTATTATAATGTTAAAGAATAAAATAGGATTTATGTGTGCAGTTTTATAGTGTGATTATATTGAAAATAAAAAATAGATTAACATATTGCTATTTACATCTTGATTTTTTTTGAAAAATCCCCAATTATATAAAAGTAGTATATTGGGGGAGGAATATAAATGGGAGAAATAAAAATTACTCCAGAAGAGCTAAAAAATAGAGCGAAAACTTTTAGTTATGCTCAAGGGGAAGCTAAAGATAGGCATAATAAAATACTTAATGAACTTTTTAATTTGCAAACTAGGTGGATAGGGGCATCAAGTTTGAGTTTTTTTAATGAATTACCAACTTTAAATAAGGCTTGTGAATCTTATATTACTCATTTAAAGAAAATTGAAGAAGAATTAATTCGTATAGCAACTAAATTTGAAACAGTTGATAATCAAGGTGTTAATTTAGGGAATGCAAAGAATATGTCGGCTGGTAATGGTGCAAGTGATAATGGGATATTACAAAAAATAACTGATGTATTAAGTACTAAGGAAAATTCGAAGTATATGTATGAGGAAGAAAGCGGCCCCTTTTCAGCTAAGGCTTTAGGTGGAGAATTAAAGGCAGGGACAATAGCCGGAGCGAGTGCGACATATAACACAGTTAAAGTAGGTTTTGAAGTTTCAAAAGACCTTGGTGATGGTAAAAAAATAAAAAGTGAATCAAATTTAAGTATGGCGAATGTAGAGTTATCAGCTAAATTAGATAAAACTAATATCGAATTTGGTGCAGAAGCGTCTTTAGCAAAATATGAAACTGGTATAGATTTTCCTATTCCGTTTACAGATCATGATTTACATATTGGAGGGGCAGCTACACTTGGACAAGTTGGTGGTTCAGTGAAAGCTGGATCAAGTGGATTTAAGATTAGTCTTCCTTGGGGGCCAGGAGCAAGTCTTGTTGGCACAGCTCTTGAGGTAGAAGTAAAATAAAGGGGAGTATTGAATGACAGTAGAAGGTTTAAAGAAAATTTTAACAGTTCTTTTTATTATTTGTTTTTTTGGAACTATAATATTAACATTTTTTGATGCTACTTATAATATTAAAGAAAAAATTATTTTTTCTTTAATATACTTAATTACAATTCCTATTAGTTTTTTTATTTTATATAAAATCGGTAAATTTTTTATTAAATAATGAGGTGTTGAGATATGGTGAAAACAGAGGTAGAGAAGGAAACATTGTTACCTATTGGCTCAGTTGTAAGATTTAAAAGTTGGGAACAACTTGTAATGATATATGGTAGAAAGCAAATGGATTCTAAAACTAAAGAAGAGTGGGATTATGTAGCTTGTTATTATCCAATTGGTAATATTTCAACTGAATATAATTTATTTTTTAATCATGAACATGTATCGGAAATTGTTTTTACTGGATATATTAATGATGAGGAAATCAAATTGAGTGAAGATTTAAAAAGATAAATTATAACTATAATTGTTTATTGATTTCGATATATTTCCAGTCAAGTATAGCCATTTTAGTATGATTTATTTTTTTAGTAAAGGAAGAGTTAATATTGAAAATATTAAAAGGTATAATGTTATTAGCTTGTTGTTTATTAATTGTCAGTGGATGTTCTTCTAGAGAAGGAAAAGTTGTTGGTGGAAAAGTAAAAAGTTCTTCAAATAGAATATTAGGAGATTATAGAGAGTTTACTGGTTCCGCAAGTCGTGATATGGAAGTCAAAAAAGGAGAGAATTGGTTGTTTTCTTTTGATGAAACAACAAAGAAAGGAACTGTAGTTGCTTATATTGTGGATTCAAATGATAATACGATATTAGAATTTAATAATGGTAAAGAGGATAAAAGCCTTAAAGTGCCTAAGGACGATAGATATAAAGTGAAAATTAAAACAGAAGAACATGGTGGAAAATTTTTAATAGAGTGGAAAAAATCATCTTAAATTGAAGAGGAAAAGTAATGACGAAAATGGTTAGGTATCCAGACATGAAAATCAATTTAGGAATGGTCACTTATTTATTGGTCTTTTTGTTATTTGAAAAGGAGTATATGGTCTGGGAGTAAGAATCTATTCGCTTGTTAAATTTTAAAAGGCCGCATTAAGGAATGTAAAGGCTAACAATCTTGAATTGTTAGCCTTTTTTGACATGAATATATTATTCATATACTACTACATATTATGTTCTAATAAACTGGAATAAAAGTTGATTTTTGTATGGTGGTGACGGAGTGAATAAAAAAAGATTATTTGAGCTATTCATAGTAACATTTGTTTTTCTTTTCCTCCATGTAAGCACATTTACTAATGAAAAATTTAACGATAAATTGGGATCCTTTACTTTCATTGTGCTACTTCTTATGCTTTCTACTTATACCGCATTTATAGAAAAGTATTTTCATGATATACAAAAGTGGATTCGAAATATCACATTTTGTTTTGCTTTGTTAGTAGTAGTTTTAGTAGCCCTATGGATAGGTTACTTTTAGAACTTTACTTCTGGGAAAGTTCATTTAGTGCCCAATATTTTATCCATCTGTAGGGAAAAGGAGATAGATAATTCTTTAAATGAAGACATCAAAGTGGATATTTTTTAAAGTGAAAAATAGATGGGCAATATACAGTGTTAAAAAGCTATATTTGCTAAAAACTAATACCGCTCTCATAAACAGTACATACTGTTTATGAGAGCGGTATCTAATTTAAGTCTATAAAAACAATGCAAGTTCTTACTTATTTAGAATAAGAGAGAAGATGATGTTTTATTTGTTCAATAAAATAATGATGGTGTATATTATCGTTAGATACACGACTTGCCATAATAGCGCCCTCCATTGAAGAGGCAAGGAAAGAAGCGAGCGATATAATGTCTATCTCTTCTTTAAGTTCTTGTTTCTCTATTCCTTCTTTTATGAGAGAAGCCATTAACATTACTGTATCATCATAGCCTTTTGCTGCTGCTTTTTGTAATTCTGGAAATACGCCAGTACTTTCAATTGCGCTATTAAGCAATGGACAGCCTCCAGCAATAGGGGGGTTATGAGCTGCATCTTGATATACAAGGAAAATTGCAAGGATTTTATCGATTGCTGTCTTTTTATTTTCCATTGCTTTATGAAAATGGCTCCACATAATCTCACCACTTTTGTCGTAGGCAGCAAGAACAATTTCTTCTTTATTTTTGAATCTACGATAAATAGATCCTTTCGGTAGTTCAGTGGCTGTCATTATATCCTGAATGGATGTGCGAGTTATCCCATTAGTGTTAAATAAATATAAAGATGTTTCAATAATCTTTTCTTTTACTGTATCAACTTTAGTCATGCTTTGTAGTCCTCCTAATAAAAACGAGCTTAATATCCCAGGTAATGTTTACCCTCTATTTTTTGTAAGTATAAATAAGTGTGAAGCAAAATATATTATCAATCCCTATATTATGGAAACCGCAAACAATACAGTTTGGACAGAGGTTAAGCAAATTGTATTATTTATATTTTTTAAATGAATTTTCTGTCAAAAATAACATGATCAATTGTTTAATTTAGTCATGTTAGACAACTAATTTTACCTGAAATCGTAGAGGATGTAAAAATATATAGTTAATTTTAGTGCATAGACATATGAGTATTATATATAATCTTTATCAATATGTTTAGCTAAGTTGTTTGAACTACTCCCACTTTCACTTCTTATACAATAATATCCCTCGCAGTTCTTGTAGGTAAAGGCCTGATCACTTCATTCTATAAAAGAAATAATTAATGAGTACTGGAATTTGATTGTAAATAAGAAAGCGAGTTATAAATATATTTTCTTTTTTCTATTTTATTAATCATTTGTAAAAAGGGTTTAAAAAACTAGAAACTTATAGTATCATTATATTCCAGACCGGACCGTTCGGTCTGTTAACTTGTATGAATATATTTGGAAGGAGAACTTTATGAAGAAAGAAAAATCAAAGATTGTAGGTAATTTAATTGGAAGGATAATAAAATGAACTTTATAAAAATGAATAAAAAAGAACTTATTATGTTAGTAATCTTTACACTGTTTGTACCATTTCAAATTAGCTTGTTCATATTATTTGGCATATCACTTTTAACTAATGTCAATTTAGTTGAATCAGAATTTCTTCTTAGTGCCATCGGTTTTACTGTACCTGCTATTGTAGGAATAATTTTCTTTAGGAAAGAAATCATTCAAAGTTTTACTTATTTTAAAGAGAAAACAATTTTGAAAATAGTAAGTATTCCTATGGTGGTTTTACTTATGGTGATTATTGAGAGTTCTATTATGCATTTTCTAGCAACTGATCAGCCAGAGAACCAAGAACAGCTCCTTGAAGCAGGTGCGGAGGTACCTCTTATATTTACATTGCTTGTATTTGGTATTCTAGGTCCAATACTTGAAGAAATTATATTTCGTTATATTTTAATAAATCGCTTTTCACATTATATTGGTACTGCTATTGCATCTATCATTTCGATTCTAATCTTTACATTCCTTCATACGAACCAGCTTTCTGATTATGCATTTTATTTACCAGGCGCGGTGATACTTACTATTGCTTATCTAATTTCTAAAAGATCCCTTGCATATGTCATAGCGATACATATGTTAAACAATTGCCTTGGTTTCATATTGTAAGAAGTTAGCCTTGCATCTGTTACAGAGTTAAAAAACTAGATACAGAGATTGATAAATGAGGAGTACAATTTAGACGGTGACTTATGATTCATGTAATTCCTTGTACTTCAAAAAACCACAGTTTGGGTGTAAACTGTGGTTTTTTTATATAGGGGACTAACACTTCGCAAACAAGTTAAGCTCATACAACGTCAATTTTTGTTTTGTTAGCTTAATAGTAGCCCTATTATACTTAAAATAATATGTCTATATTGTTTTAAGTACTCTTTTTATAATAAAACTTAATCAATTTTAATATATGTTATGTATAACAGATATTTATCTAAAATAAGGGGGAATATCATGACTGAAATAAACGAATCTTCAGGAAGCGATTTACAAAAAGATGTGAAGTTTTCTATTATAATCCCTGCACATAATGAAGAAAAGTACATTAGAAAATGTTTGGATTCAATTGCAAAAGCATCAGAGGCATATAAAGAACAAACGGAAGTTATAGTTGTTTTAAATCGTTGCACAGATCAAACAGAGGAAATAGCAAAATCTTATAATTGTATTACATTAAAAAATGAAGATAAAAACTTATCTAAAATCCGAAATGCAGGGGCAGAAATAGCTAGTGGAGAAATAATCGTTACTATAGATGCTGATACGATAATGACAGAGTCTTTGTTATCTAATGTAGATAAATATTTATCTTCAGGTAAATATATTGGTGGTGGGGTGAATGGGAAGTTCGAAAGAATGTCTTTTGGAATATTCTTTTCTGCAATTCTAATTATAATTCCCTTACTTTTTAAGTACGGAGCTATATCTGTGGGGATTTTTTGGTGTTATAGAAAAGATTTTATGACAATTAACGGATTTAATGAAAACATGCTTATGGCAGAAGATGCAGATTTCGCGAAACGGTTAAAAGAATGGGGAAAACGAAATAATAAGAAATTCGGTACCATTAAAAATGGAATGATAACTTCATGCAGAAGATTTGATACATATGGAGACTGGGCCTTACTTAAAAATCCAAAAGTAATATTAGCTTATCTAAAAGGAAATGATCAAAAGTATGCAGATAAGACATATTATGATAATCAAGAAAGATAACGATGGAGAAAAGCGGCAGGAAATAGTGAGAACAGCAGATTTTCTTATACATAATGAGAGCCTAACTTAATTTAATACATATGATAAGAAAACCATCAATTTGATTAGTCCTTTTTCAAATCAATGGTTTTTATTTTTGAAATAAATATCTATTTTTTTATAAAAATATTTTTTGACCCCCATAAAACTTTATATTCCTCCGAATATGTATAGTGAAGAAAATAAATAGAAGAAAACTGATTATGAAAGAATACTGACGTGTTAATAAAATTACTAGATTAAGTGGGGCATCCGAAATAAAAGGGTGAAATTACCAATGATATAGAGAAGAGTTATTCAAGGATTGCAGATAAAATAGAAACAGAGCAAGCAAAACAAGCGGAAGAAAATAAGAAAGTAGAGTAGAATGTAAGCCTAACTATAAGAACGATAGAAAAGTTGGCTTTGAAAAATATGAACAACAAGAAGACAAGCCTAAAGAAAATGTGGTTGAATGGTCACTTGTTTAGTGACCATTTTTCTATTTCAAGCAGAAGGAGGGAGAGAGATTACCCGTGTTGAGTTTAGTAATGAAGATCTTAAGAAAACCGAAAATAGAAGATATCGTATGTAGCATACAAAATAATGAAGAAGATAAAGAAGCTTTTATCGTACAGTATCAGCCGTTTATTAGAAAATCGATCTCGTCTGTCTGCCGCCGATATATTACAGAACAGGATGATGAATATAGTATTGGATTGTTTGCGTTTAACGAAGCAATTGAACAGTATTCATATAAAAAAGGGAAATCTTTTCTAGCGTTTGCTGATCTTCTTATAAAAAGAGATGTAATTGACTATATACGCAAGGAGTCTAAGCATAACCTTGTCTTTTTAAAAGAAGATGAGCAAGAGGAAATGTTAGAAATGCAAGTATCGCTTACGGAGTATATGAAGGAAATAGAAAATGGTAACCGTAAGGAAGAAATTCTTCATTTTCAAAGTGTGTTAGCTGAGTTTAAAATCACATTTTCAGAGCTTGCTAAAGAATCTCCTAAGCATCGTGATACGCGTGAACACTTAATAGAAATTGTAAAGATGATTATAAAAGAAGAGGAAATGATGGAGGAGCTGTTCCGGAAGAAAAAGTTACCGCTTAAACATATTGAACCGCGTGTTAGGGTAAGTCGTAAAACGTTGGAGCGGCATAGAAAATATATCATTGCAATGTGTATTATCTTCGCAAACAACTATACATACATTCTTGATTATATAAGGGGAGGGAAGCATGATGAATAAAGGAATTGTGATGGATATAAAAAAACATAGCGTAGTTGTTTTAACGCCAAATGGAGAGTTTATTACGTGTAAAAGAAAAGGGGATTCTTGCATGATTGGAGAGGAAATTTCATTTGATGAGCAAGAACAAAAAGCATCGCGTTTTTCAATCCCTTATTTCTTAAAGCCGGCATCATTACTTGTTGCTTGTTTTCTATGTGCGCTGTTATTTTTCTACAACCAACCGGAAGAAAAAGTATTTGCTTACGTCTCAGTTGATATAAATCCAAGTTTAGAGGTGAGCGTAACGAAGGATCTTCGCGTTATAGATTTACAAGCTTGTAATGATGATGGAAGACGTATTTTAAAAGAATTGAAGCAATGGGAAAATGAACAATTGCAAGAAGTAATACGTACAATTATAAAGCAGAGTCAAGAGGATAAGTATTTAACGAATGATAAGCAAGTTATGCTAACAGCTGTTGCAAAGGACAAGTCGTTAGAACCACAGTTGGAAAAGGCAATGAAAGAATTAAAGAAAGAATATGAGCTAAAACATATTACAGTCGAATATCAAAATAGCACGATGCAAGTACGAGAGAATGCTAGAAAAGCTGGAATGGGCACAGGTGTCTATATAAAGCAAGAGAATGAGAAGAACAAATCGGTTACGCCGCCCGCCACGCCGTCTAATCCGGTAGAAAACGAAGAAGAGGTGCAATCGCAGCCGGATTCATCTCCTGATGTAGCGCCAGATTTGTCTTCTGTAAAAGACAAAAAACATGAGAAGCCAGAGCATAAAGAACAAAAGAAAATAGAGGAACAGCCAACGAAGCACATAAAAGAAAACAATGGTAGAGGATCTCAGCAACAAAATAGAGGGAATCAGCAGGAGAATAATGGTAGGGGATCCCAACAAGGAAATAATGGGAATCAGCAAGGAAACAACGGTCGAGAATCCCAACAAGGGAATAATGGAAATCAGCAAGGAAACAACGGAAGAGTACCCCAAGGAAATAATGGGAATCAACAAGGTGACAATGGTAGGGAATCTCAACAAGGAAATAATGGGAATCAGCAAGGTGACAATGGAAGAGGATCCCAAAAAGAAAATGTTGGAAACGAGCAAGGAAACAATGGTAGGGGATCTCAACAAGAGAATAGAGGCCACCAGCAAGGGAATGAAAAGAAGAATCAATAGAAATATAGGAGTGGGAGATTCATTTTAAAGTGAAAAGGAGTGATCTCACTATTGCGGGCAGTAAAACTCCCATCTCAAAATTTGGCTAGGGCAAAGAAGTTAGGTGGGAGTTGGGCTGCTTAAAGTTGCACTTTATTATTCTATAGTTCTATTAAGAAGGAGTATGTGAAAAATATAATGGAGAAAAACATTCAACAAGAGAAAGATAAAGTAAAACCTGTTTTTTATGATCCGAAAGGAAGAAGAAACATAGCGTTTATTTCGTTTCTATGTATTTCAATAGTTAGCGTAAGTATTGTATTTTATTTTTTCTTTCAAAGTATTTTTTCAACACCAGAAATTCCAAATATGAATACCGCTGTACAACAAGATAATAAACTTGTACCAATTAATCAAAAACTTAGTGATCAGCAGTTAAAGAAGGAAGAGTTTAAACCAAATACCGAAACGAAGGATAATAAAAATTTGGTGAATTCGCTGAAGGATAGTAAACAACGTAAAGAAGTGTATGGTTTTTATGTAAACTGGGATGAAAATAGTACCGCTTCTTTAAAAGAAAATATCGATTCATTAACCACGCTAGTACCAGAGTGGTATCATTTAAAAGCAGATTTAATGATTAGAAGTGAGATAAAACCTGAGATAGTAAAGTTAGCAGAAAAAAATCAAGTGAAAATTATGCCTTTACTAACTAACTATACTGAGGAAGCTTCTGGTCCGGATAGTGGGCTAATTCATAAGTTGCTGAATTCCTCAAATGATGTAAAGACAAAGTTTATAAATGATTTAGTAAAGCAAGTTGAAAAGAATCGATTTGCGGGTATTAATATTGACTTTGAGGCCGTACCTGAAAGTGATAGAGAAAACTTAACAAATTTTATGAAAGAACTTACTACGGTCTTTCATAAACATGATTTGCTCGTTACACAAGATGTTCCAGCTAATGATAAGGCTTTTGATTATAGTGCGTTAGCAAAAATAATAGATCGAATGATTGTAATGATGTACGATGAGCACTATGGAGCGGGAGAGCCAGGACCAATTGCTTCAAATAAATGGTTTCAACACACATTAAAAGAACTGAATATTCCGTCTAATAAACTTGTAGTTGCTTTCGGTAACTATGGATATGATTGGAAAGTAAATGGTAAGGAACCGGCGAAATCTTTAACTTTTTCAGAAGTTATGGCAATGGCTCATAATTCAGATATGAATATTCAATGGGATAAGATGAGTGGAAATCCTTATTTTAGATATAAAACAGGAGATAAAGAACATACTGCTTGGTTCTTAGACGGCGTTACTCTCTATAATCAAGTGAAAATCGCAATGGAAAACAATGCAAAGGGGTTTGCGTTATGGAGATTAGGTGCAGAAGATCCTACAATATGGAAAGTTTTAGAAAATCCGATTGAGGCACAAAAAAATCCTGATGTATTACATAAAATCACTAGTTTAGATGAAGTAAATTATTCTGGACAAGGTGAAATTTTACAGATTGAGAATGAAAAGCAAAATGGATTGAGAGATTTTAAAGTAGGTAAAGATGGTTATCTTACAGATGAAGTATATCAATCCTTACCATCTGCATACGAAGTGCAACGATATGGAAAACCGAAAGGGAAACAAGTAGTACTAACATTTGATGATGGACCAGACCCGAAATATACGCCGGAAATCTTAGATATATTAAAAGAGAATAAGATCAAAGCTGCTTTTTTTGTACTTGGTGAAAACGCACAACTAAATACTAGTATTGTGAAAAGAATATACGATGAAGGGCATGAAATTGGCAATCATACTTTCAAGCATCCTAACGTAGCTGATACGTCTTTACTACGAACAAAAGTAGAACTTAATACGACGCAACGTCTGATCCAGGAAATAACTGGGCATTCTACAGTTTTGTTTAGGCCACCATACGAAGCGGATGCTAACCCGGATTCCTCAAATGAAATATTGCCAATTTTACGGGCACAAAATATGAACTATACAATGGTAGCAGAAAAAGTGGATCCTGAGGACTGGGCAACACCATCAACAAATGAATTAGTAAAGCGTGCTCTTAATCCCGTTTATAAGGGAGAGGGAAATATTATTCTTCTCCACGATGCGGGAGGGAATCGTACCCATACGGTAGAGGCGTTGCCGATCATTATTAAAGAGCTTAAAAAGCATGGATATAGTTTTGTAACAATTTCAGATTTAATGAATAAAGAACGAGATGAAATTATGCCCCCAGTTTCTTCTGAGGGTGAGCAATATTTACTTTACAATAAAGCTGTCTTTTCAGGGGCTGGATACTTTAAACATATATTAACAACTATTTTTTATATCGCTATTGGATTAGGGATTTTTCGATTCGTATTCTTAATTTGTTTTGCATGGAAGCAAAAAAGAAAAACGCTATCTCGCACTATTCATTCGTCCTACCAACCTTTTGTTAGTGTTGTCATAGCAGCATATAATGAAGAAAAGGTGATAGCTAAGACAATTCGCTCAATTTTGGATAGTAAGTATGGAGAATTTGAAGTTATTGTTGTGGATGACGGATCGACAGATGGTACGTCAAAAGTAATGCAAGAAACATTTTATAAACACCCTAAAGTTCGTTTCATTCAGAAAGAAAACGGCGGGAAATCATCGGCAATGAACTTAGGGTTTCAACAATCGCGAGGAGAGATTATTGTCACTTTAGATGCGGATACTATTATTGCGCAAGACGCCATTTCTCTCATGGTTAGACACTTTGAAGATCAAAATGTAGCAGCAGTTTCAGGTAATGTCAAAGTAGGGAATAGACGAAACTTGTTAACTACTTGGCAACATGTTGAATATATAACAGGATTTAATTTAGAACGTAGAGCTTTTGATGAGTTAAATTGTATTACAGTCGTTCCAGGGGCTATTGGGGCGTGGCGTAAGAAGAATGTAGTTAAATCTGGATATTTAAGCGAAGATACATTAGCAGAAGATACGGATCTTACTATTACATTTTTGCGTCAAGGACATAGAATTGTATATGAAGAAAAAGCTTATGCTTTTACGGAGTCACCTGAAGATGTGAAAAGTCTTATTAAACAGCGATATCGTTGGTCATATGGTACACTCCAATGTCTTTGGAAACATCGAAAAGCATTGTTTCATACAAAACAAAAAACGTTAGGATTTATTGCATTGCCTAACATGTGGTTATTCCAATATGTTCTGCAATTTATTGCTCCTTTTGCAGATATATTAATGATTATGGGGTTATTTAGTAGTGATCCGCTAAAAGTTTTAGGATTTTATTTTGTATTCTTTTTAATGGATCTTCTCGCATCTCTATTTGCATTTAAATTAGAGGAAGAGAATCCGAAACCATTAGTATGGTTAATTTTACAACGCTTTATTTATCGTCAATTTATGACTTATGTTGTCGTTAAATCTATATTCTCATCGATTCGAGGAATAGCGGTAGGTTGGAATAAGCTAAAGAGAGTGGGAAGTGTAGAACATTCTACGGAACATAAGGAGGCATCTTAAGAGAGCAGGTTATCTGCTCTCTTTTTCATTGATTTTAGTGAGCTGAGTGTAGAGTAGATACGTCTGTATCTATAAGAGTTCTGATAGTGAGACATTATGTTAAGATACTCCTTTAGTTTCGGAAAAAATTTTTTTATTTTTTTTTAAATGACGGACATAAAATCATATATACCTTCGAATTATATATATGGATAACATAAATATGTATATAAAAGGGGAAAATAAGATGAAAGAACAAAAAGAAATGTTTGAAGAAATCTCTGAAGTACTAAAGGTATTGGCACATCCTGTTCGTTTATCCTTAGTAAAAATAATGCTTGCAAAAGGTCCTACTAATGTAACAACAATGTACGGGGATTTACAAATGCCTCAAAGTACAATTAGCCAACATTTATCTAAATTAAAAGCTGCTAAAATGGTTACAGGTACTCGAAAAGGATTAGAAATTTATTATGAGGTAACTGACAATCGCACAAAATCAATATTAGCATGTTTAGTTTAAATGCTGACTTCTATTTCAAAATAAGAAACGCTATTCTTTTCTATGTTTTTATAGAGAGAATAGCGTTTTTACAATTGGTATGTTTAAAGAAAAAATGATACAAGGATTTACTATGATACGTGGTACTTTGATGACAGATAAAGCCACAAAATTGTCAGATGTAGAAGTTGAGTTTGATTTTATTCAAAGTACTCTCCGTACAATAGATGGACGTACATTAGCAATTGGTAAGCAGGGATATATGCCTATAGAATGGAGTGAAAGGTTTATGGGTTTAAATGTACCTACTATTACCTTAGGTTCTAATGCGTCTAATAATGAAAAAATTCTCGGTTTAGGGGTGCTCCTTTATAGTTTACGTACAATTGAGATTAGAAAAAGTCGGGCAAGTGTTTAATGAGGCGGAAGTAGTGTTTATATGCGAAATTGTATAGAAATCTCATTTTTCTAATTATATCTTTTTAGATTGATGGATGTGGGGTCACGTCCATCAATCTAAGAAAACAAGTTAGCCCAAAAACGATAAAAATAAAATTTATAAAAATACAAAATATAAATATAGAGGATTAAATAAAGTATATAGTGCCTTTTTAGTCATGTAATCTTTTGATCTGATGACCTTTTCCCCATTCAAATAGTTCATTCATAATTTTCATTAAAGATTTTCCGTGCTCACTTAGTGTGTACTCAACCTTTGGTGGTACTTCTTGATATACAGTACGATGGATAATCCCATCTGCTTCAAGTTGCCGAAGTTGTTGTGTAAGTACTTTTTGTGTAAGGTTTGGAATTTCTCGTTTAATTTCATTTGTTCGCATTTTTCCATCCATCAAAACACATAAAATATAAACTTTCCATTTTCCGCCGATTACATCGAGTGTTGTTGCAATTGGGCAGTTATCATTTTGATTCATATAACACCTCCAAAGGTACCTCAAGGTTCCTATAGCACCTGAAAGTACGTACTTTTCAATTATATGTAATGCATTCATACTAATATGTAAAGGATTGATTCATTTATAAAGGGGATGGAAAATGATGAGAACACTTGTAATTGTAGCACACCCTCATATTGAAAAATCAAAAATTAATAAAAGATGGATAGAAGAACTTGAGAAACATTCAGATGAAATTACGGTGCATGAATTATATAAAGTGGCACCAAACTGGGAGTTTAATATTGAAGAAGAGCAAAAGTTATTAGTAGAACATGACAGATATATATTCCAATTTCCGCTTTACTGGTACAGTTCACCGCCATTATTAAAAAAATGGTTTGATGATGTATTGACATATGGATTTGCGTACGGATCAAAAGGGGATAAAGTGAAGGGAAAAGAGTTTGGTGTAGCTATTTCTATAGGTGGATTAGAAAAAGATTATGAAAATAGCGGAATTACGATGGATGAGTTAACGAAACCATTTCAAGCTACTTGCTTATATACAGACATGAAATTTATACCTTCATTTTATTTATATGGTGCCGAATATAAATTAAGTGATGAAGAGATTGATAAAAGTGCACCTGAGTATGTGCAATATGTAATGAACAAGAAGTATTCTAATATATAATGAAAAATAGCCATTTACTTGTGAAGTAAATGGCTATTTTATATTCTTGTTATATTCACTAAGTGTAATCTTTAGTAAATTAATAGTTAATCTGGTAAAATAAAAAACCTAACATATATAAAGGGGAGTTTTACTTGAGAACGATGCAAAAATTATTACAAAAAAGAGCAATGCAATCACCAAATTTGGAAGCGCTTGTAGGGGGAGAGAAAAGATATTCGTTTCAACAGTATAATGAACGAGTAAATCAGCTTGCACACTATTTGTTACATAATGGTGTGCAAAGAGGAGATCGTATAGGAATACTATGCAAAAATAATCACCCGTTTCCAAGTGTTATGATGGCAAGTTTAAAAATTGGAGCGGTATGTATTCCGCTAAATCATCAGCTTACTGTTTATGAATTAGAAACGATTGTACAAGAAGCGAAATTAAAAGTGTTAGTTATTGATGAAGAATTTAGTGAAGTGTTATTAAAGGTTGATGCTGTTAAAGAAATTCCTTATGTAATTCAAACGACAAAAGAAGGCTTTGGTTCATTTGAATTAGAGTTGCAAAAACAACCAACGATAGAACCGAACGTAGAAGTGCATGAAGAGGATGATGCCATTTACTTATTTACTTCGGGAACGACTGGACAGGCAAAAGCATGTGTAATTGGACATAAAAACTTACATCACTATTTTGCAGAGATTGCGGGACAAAGAGAAATTCCAGCAGGTGAACGCTTTTTATCCGTGCATCCATTGTTTCATATGAGTGGTGTGCTTTCTATTTTAAATTGTATTTATCATGGTGTTACGATGATCTTCTTAGCTGATTCGAATCCTGCTCTTATTTGGGATAAGATTGAAGAAGAGAAAATTACTACGATGCTTGCATTCCCAGCTGTTTATAGCTATATGCTTGATGAACTAAATAAAAAAGAACGTAACATTTCTACTTTTAAAGTAGCACAAAGCGGTGGAACAAAAGTGCCAGAAACACTCATCCAAAAATATATGGAAAAAGGAATCTATATGGTGCAAGGCTATGGTAGTACAGAAGGTTGGGTCGTAACATCATGGCATCCAATGATGGGAAAAGAAAAGATGTCTTCTGTAGGAAAAACATTGAAAAATGTAGAGGTAAAAATTGTTCATCCAGAAACAGGCGATGAACTAAAAACAAATGAAGTTGGAGAGATTCATGTAAGAAGTCCATACATGTTTAAAGGGTATTGGAATAATGAAAAGGCGACAAAGAAGGTAGTAAAAGATAATTGGTTTAACATGGGTGATGCAGGTATGATAGATGACGACGGATTCCTGCACATAATGGGAAGATATAAAGACGTTATTATACGTGGTGGTGACAATGTATATCCAGACCAAGTAGAAGATGTTATTCATGAAATACATGGTGTTTTAGAAGTTGCAGTAGTTGGAGTTCCAGATGAATTTTGGGGAGAGGTTCCAAGAGCTTACATTGTGAAGGATGGCGAAACAACAGTAACAGAAGAAAGTATTATTCAGTATTGTAAGGAGAAATTAGCAAGTTACAAAATTCCAGAAGTGGTATTCGTAGAAGAATTACCGAAAAATGCTTTAGGGAAAGTACTGAAAAGGGAATTAAGAGAAAATATACTTGTAAAATAAAAACGATTAAATGATGAGGAATCCAGTTATGTATAAAGCATAACTGGATTTTTTGTTTATGATTCTGTTGGTGGATATTGTAAATATTTAAAACCTTTTATGTTTTTTTAGTGTAATATTGAAAATAAAGGGAGCTAACTAATTTCAGTACTAGGGGGAGAAAATATGGCTATAAAATTAGAAACTGAGCATTTATGTATAGAACCTTTTACTAATGATGACGTGTTTAGAATTAAAGAGTTAGCTAATGATAAGGAATTAGCTAATATTCTTGGGCTTCCACACCCATATAAATTAGAGTTCGCGCAAGATTGGGTTGATATGCAACCAGAACTTATAAGGAAAGGAATCGAATATCCTTTAGGAATTGTCTCTAAAGAATCAAGAGAAATTGTAGGTACAATTACACTAAGAATTGACAAGGGTAACAATAGAGGTGAACTTGGTTATTGGATTGGTAAGAATTATTGGGGAAAGGGTTTTGCAACTGAGGCTGTAAACAGAATGATTCAATTTGGCTTTATCGAATTAGGTTTAAATAAAATTTGGGCATCTGCCATTTCTAGAAACCGATCATCGATTAAGGTGTTAGAGAAGTCGGGCTTACGTAAAGAAGGCACGTTGAGACAGAATAGACTTTTATTAAATACATATGAAGATGTTGATGTGTATGGAATATTAAAGACAGAATACAAGGTTTTAAATAGATAAGATTGGTAGTATGATGACAAAAGGAAACCCTTTAGAACAGGGTTTCCTTTTGTATTTTAATAGAACCTTGTTTATCAAAAGCATAATAATTTACTAGATTTTGTATTTTGTGTAAGATAATAAAGAATATTCAAATATTAATTAAGGGAAGAGATGTAAATGAAGCTACCGCTATTACAGGTAGAGACAGAGAGACTGATGATCCGTCCGTTCCAAAATAATGATTATGAAAGTTGGTTAGATGGATTTAATAAGAGGTTACCATCGCAGTATAAATATGACGATGGTTATCAAGTTATGGCATCATCAACGAAAGAATGGTTCACGGAATGGATTAGAGGCTTTGATGAAGCAGCACATCGAGATGAGATGTACGTATTAGGTATTTTTCGTAAAGAAGACGGAGCTAATATTGGTAAGCTAGAGCTGATTAAAATTTTACGTATGGACTATCAATGGGCGATGATGGGATATTCCATACATAATCAATACTGGAAAAATGGATATGGCATGGAAAGTGTGAAAGCTGCAGTATCGTTATTTTTTAATCATCTTCATTTTCATAGAATCGAATTACATATACGTGTTGATAATGAGCCATCAGTACGTCTTGCGGAAAGAACAGGCTTTTCATTTGAATGCAAGAGAGAGGCGTTTTCATTAGAGAATGGTAAGTGGATGGATTTTCTTATTTATTTTAAAAATAAGGAGATGAATATATGAGAGTTCTAATTACAGGTGGAAATCGTGGATTAGGGTTACAGTTAGTAAAAGTGTTTCATGAAAATGGACATATTGTTTATCCATTAGTTAAAACTGAGGTTGCGGTAACGCAATTGAAGCAAATGTTTAGTTGTAGATGTTTTCCTATATTAGCAGACTTATCGGCTGATGAGAGTACAGAACAAATTAAGAAACAGCTTGAGGAATATACAGAGTATATTGATCTAGTTATAAATAACGCAGGAATTACTGGAAAGGAGACTGAGGTTTTACATACGAATTCAGAAGAGTTAACGGACTTATTTAATATTCATTGCTTAGGTGTAATTCGAGCTGTAAAAGGTACATATGTGGCTTTAGCTAAATCGGATCATCCGAGAATCATAAATGTGTCCTCTCGGTTAGGTTCATTGCATAAAATGGCGAACAAAGAGTTTCCGCAAGGCCATTTCTCATATTCATATCGAATTGCTAAAGCTGCACAAAATATGTTAACGCTCTGTTTACAACAAGAGTTTGAGGATAAAGGAATTCATGTAACTGCTATTCACCCTGGAAAATTAAAGACTGACATTGGTGCTTTTGATGCGAATATGATTCCGGCTGAAGGAGCAAAAAATATATATGATTGGGTAATAGATTCAAACGAGGATGTTTCAGGGAAGTTTATTGAGCCAGGTGTAGGTGAATTAAAGTGGTGATATACGATCTTGCAATCATTCAGAATCTGTTTGGCCCTTCTAAAAAAGTATTAAATGGCTTACCAAATGCAGTGACAATTGAAGAAATAGAAGAAGACGTTTTGTATAACGTACAAACATATAAAGAAAAGATAAGTAGATTTGAAGAGGTTTGTTTTAATTGGGAGTTAAAAAGAGCGAGTATTGTATTAAACAAGAGGTTTAGTAGTTATAACTCAAGCGCAAAAGTGTTACTTGATGCCGGTTTTTCTTTGTATGCTGCAAAGATAGAAGTATGTAGAGAGTTGAACAATATAGAAGAGCTTGAAAGACAATATACATATCGATCAATAGCAGAAGGAACGTTATCGGAAAAAGATTTTAAATATAGTTGGGAACAATGTATGTCGGGTTCAGGGAATCAAACTTCAATTTTAACTATCGATGAACATTTTTATTCTGTACAAACAGAGCTAGGTAAGGGCTGGGAAAAGTCATGTATTGTTTTTTATAATAAAAATGAGCCGATTGGTATGTCCATACCGCATATAGAAACTGGAACAGAAAGTGAAGGACGATTATTTTATTTTGGGGTAATGCCTTATTATCGCGGGAAAGGAATTGCTTCCCGGCTGCATCTTCAATCTTTACATATGTTAAAGGAAATGGGGGCTACTTATTACATCGGAAGCACACATACTTCAAATGAAAAGATGCAGAGAATATTTTGGAGAAATAATTGTTCGTTGAAAACGGAGATAGAGCTTTATTATAAAATTTTTAAAGAAGGTTAGGAGAAAAGAAAGTGAAGACTATAAACGTATTTCATTACGACGCATTTACGAATAAACCGAATATGGGTAATCCAGCAGGTATTGTATTAGAGGCAGATGAATTAACGGAAGGGGAAATGCAGCTTATTGCTGAAAAAGTTGGATTTAACGAAACTTCTTTCGTTCTTCCTTCAGAAGTAGCGGATATAAAAATGCGCTACTTTACACCTGGTTTTGAAATGGATTTATGTGGTCATGGGACAGTAGGGACGATATATGCCTTGCGTGAAAGAGGTTTATTAGAAGAGAAAAGTAACCTTACGATTGAAACGAAGGCTGGGATTTTACCGATACAAATAGGTGTAAATGAAAATGGAGAAACTTTTATTAAACTGAGGCAGGCAGCACCTCAGTTTAAAGATTTTGCAGGTTCAAAAGAAGAATTAGCTCGTAGTATTGGTTTAGAAGTAAATGATTTAGATGTAAGTTTACCGATTGTATATGGAAGTACGGGTAATTGGACTGTAATTGTACCGATTAAAAACCTTAATGCGTGTGAAAGAATGAAACCTAATAATGCTGCATTTCCGTCAGTATTAAAAGAAATACTTAACGCTTCTATTCACCCAATTTGTCTAGAAACTTATGACGAAAAGGTACATATGCATGGGCGTCATTTCTCATCAGCTTATGCTGGAACGATTGAAGATCCCGTGACAGGAACAGCTTCAGGTGTAATGGGAGCATATTATGCGACGTATGTGGAGAAAGATTTTGACCATGAAATGGAGTTAATCGTTGAACAAGGGCAAGAAATACATAAAGATGGTCGTGTAACGGTATATGTAACGAAAGATGTAGAAAGTGAGAAGTTACAAATAGATATTGCTGGAACAGCGGTATATGTGAAAGAGTTTGAAGTTTTACTATAAAAAAGAAAGGCCGGCATACATCCGGACTTTCACTATCTGTTCAATACTTCAATATACGAAGCATCTCCAGTTGTTCTTAAAGCAGAGCGGAAATTGTTATTTTCTAGCGTTTTAGCGACTTGTTGTAACTGCTGTGCATCATCATGATGGATAAGTAAGCTGTCGGCACCGCTTTCTTCTATATGAATGTGTTCGACATTTCCGATTGCATCATGTACAGCTTTTAAAAATTCAGGTTTCATATTGTCCTCCTATATGTATGTAACGTTGTTGTTAGTATTTCCTTATTTTTGAAATGTAAAAGTGAATGAATTTTTGTTATATTATGATTTTTGAAGGGGTTTCCTATTTGTTTGTCAAATAATAGTAAAGTTGTCTTTTGAATTGAGGGAATCTTCGGGATTAAAGGGTGAGGGAATGGACATTTCAGTAATCGCTGCACAACTAGTTAAGGAGAAAGTTATTTCATATTATCCAAATAGCATAAAAGTATTAAACGGAGGAACGACAAGTACTGTGTATTTGTTGGACGAAAAATACGTTGTAAAGTTGAATGAACCGGACGTAATACGTGAAGAAGCGGATTTTCTTTCGTTTTATAAGGGGAATTCTTCATTTTCAAAGCTTTTGTATAAGGAACATTTACATACATATATTGTGTATTCCTTCCTTGAAGGTAGTACGTCGTACGAACAAGGATATAAACGAAGTATGCTTTGTGTACTTGTAAAAGAAGTTATTAATAAGTATAAAATTGTTCCAGAGGCAGATGGCTGGGGATGGAAAGAAAGTCCGGTTCAATCTTGGAATGAATTTTTAACGACAAATGTGGTGGAAGCTCATAAAAATATAAGACCGTACATAAGTGAGGAAGAGTATAGAAAAGTTCTTAAGTTAGCGAATAGGGATGCTGGAATAAATCAGCCATTTTTATTACATGGTGATCTTGGATTTCATAATTTTATATTTCAAGGAAATATGCTACATGGTGTAATTGATCCCATACCAGTGTTAGGAGATCCTATATACGATTTAATTTATGCGTTCTGTTCAACCCCGGAAGATTTAACGAAAGAAACGATTGATTATGCGATGAAACAGTATGTGTTTCATAAAAAAGACCGTAATTTATATGAAGAAATAGTCATAGGCTTATATTTGCGTATAGATACGTGTTTAAGACATCACCCGAAAGATTTAGAAGATTATTTAGTAGCTTGGCGTTATTGGATGGGCGAGGTTGAGGTGACTTTATAGTACAAATATTTTGGGGGAGATTGTGAAATGAATGTTTCAGAAGCGAAAAAGGATTTAGCAATAAAAACGAAGAGAGGCTTGCCAATTATATTAGCTGGTGTTTTATTTTGGATAGTTATGAGTATAGCGGGCTTTGTTCTTTCTGAAAAACAAGTGGTGTGGGTATATTTAATCGGTATGGGATGTGTGTTTCCTTTTGGATTAATGATAGCTGCTATATTGAAAATTGATATGTTTGCGAAAGGAAATCCGTTAGGGGTTTTGGCAGGATTAATTGGTGGGATAAATGTATTGAATATTCCACTTGTATTACTTGCCTATTTTCAATTTCCAGAATGGTTACCTTTTGTAGTAGCGATGTTAATAGGTGTTCATTTTATCCCGTACGTATGGATTTACGAAAGTAAAAGTTACGGTTTATTATCAGTAGGGACTGTATTCGTAACGTCAGTTTGCGGGATTCTTTTTGCGGAAAAAGGATTTACTGTTATTCCATTATCAGTTAGCGTTGTTTATTTACTTACTTTTATCAGTTTATTAATTGAAAACAAAAAAGCAAATCAGTATCAGCAAAAATCAGCTTAATAAAAAATTTAGGGATAGGGGAAATTATGATGAAAAATTTTGTTTGTACAACGTGTGGCGTGCAGTATGCAGCGAGTGTAGAAGAACCGGTGAGTTGTCATATTTGTGATGAAGAAAGGCAATATGTGAATCCGAAAGGACAGTCTTGGACGACGCTAGAAAGCTTACAAACAGGTGATACATATAAAAATGAAATAATCGAAGAGGAAAATGAGCTTTATAGTATTACGACAAAACCAGGGTTTGCGATCGGTCAAACGGCATATGTAGTGAAAACAGAGTCATATCGTTTACTGTGGGACTGCATTACTTATTTAGATGAAATGACAATTACGAAAATAAAAGAGCTTGGCGGATTAGATGCGATTGCATTGTCTCATCCTCATTATTATTCAACGCAAGTAGAATGGGCAGAGACATTTGATGTACCAATTTACATACATGAAGATGATAAAGAGTGGGTGATGCGCCCGAGTAGTCGTATTATTTATTGGTCTGGTGAGTCTTTACAATTAGCGGATGGATTGGTCATTCATCGTTTAGGTGGTCATTTTAAAGGAGGATCTGTCTTACATTGGGAAGAAGGTAATGACGGAAAAGGAATTTTGTTAACAGGCGATATTATACAAGTTGTAGCAGATGAGCGATGGGTAAGCTTTATGTACAGCTATCCAAACTTAATTCCATTACCAGCGAGAAAAGTGGAAGAAATGGTGAATCGAGTAAAGCCGTTACAATTTAATCGTTTATACAATGCTTTTCATCGTGTAGTAAAAGAAAATGCAAATGAGGCAGTGGAACGTTCTGCTGAAAGATATATGAAGGCGGTAGAAGGAAAGTTATTTCATACGTAAAAGGAGAGTTAGACTTTATGAATACGTTAGTATGCTTCGGTGATAGTATTACAGCTGATGAAACGTTTTTTGATGGAACGCCGAGGTTAACACCGCGTTTGCAAGAGATGTTTCCGAATTGGAAGGTGGTAAATGCGGGGGTTCCGGGTGATAATACGTTCGATGCGTTACATAGAATTGAAGAAGATGTATTATCACATAAACCAGATTTCGTAACAGTTTTTCTTGGCACGAATGATGCAGTTTCTTTTTCACAAGGATCATTACAAGTATATAAAGAAAACTTAGAGAAGATTGTGAAGCGGATTTCGTCAGATAAAGTACTGCTTATTAGTCCCGCGCCAGTTGATGAGGAAAGACAGCACAATAGAACAAATAAAGTGCTCGGTCAGTATGCAGACGTGGTAGAGAAAGTGGCGAAAGAAACAGGAAGCTATTTTCTAAATTTGTACGCCGAAATGATTCAGGAACGGAATTATAAAAGGTTTGTAGAAAATGATGAAAAAGATGGTTTGCACTTTGGGATAGAAGGCTATGAGTATGTAGCGAAGTTGATTGGTGAAAAGTTAAAAGGGATTTTATAAAAAAGCAAAGCGATATCGCTTTGCTTTTCGTTGTTTTTTAGTAGTTCAATCTAAAAATGCTTGTTGCAATGCTTTCAGTCCATCACTGTAAATACCATGAAACAGATTTATTGCCTCTTCATCACTAACCTCAACAGGAGTGAACGTACCAGACCACTCTACTAAAGATGTATTACTTTCAGTACCTTCTTTCACCTGGATTGTAGATAGATAATTAGTGACTGGAAATGGAGCATTCATGATTGAATACGTGTAATATCGTTCTTTCTCATTGAATACTTCTAAACGTTCTATAATTGTATCACCATCTGGATTAGCTAGGTGACGTACACGACCGCCTTCAGTTAATTTACTGCTAGGTATATAAGGTAACCAGTCTGGAAGGGAGTTGAATCCTCCAATTAATTGCCATACTTGTTCAGGTGAACCGAAAATTTCCATAGATGTAGTAGTGTGTGCCATATTTGTTATGCTCCTTTTTAACCTAAATTTTTTATTTAGTATATAATTTATAAATTAAAACTATATACTTTTTATAACTAAACTATATAATAAATATAGAAACGAAAATTTATGAGCAAGGAAGTTGAAGAACATGACATTAACAATGGGCTTTATTGGATTTGGAAAATCAGCTAACCGCTATCACTTACCTTATGTAAACACACGTAATAATATAAAAATAAAAACGATTTTTGTACGTCAAATAAATGAAGAATTAGCAGCTCCATATGAGGAAAAAGGTGTTAGTTTCACTACTAATTTGGACGAATTGTTGAATGATAAAGACATTCAAGTGGTGACGGTCTGTACGCCAGCACATACGCATTACGAATTAGCGAAAAAAGTTATACTTGCTGGAAAATCAGTTATCGTTGAAAAACCATTTTGCGATACAGTAGAACATGCGAAAGAATTGTTAGCTTTAGGGCGAGAAAAAGGTGTAGTAGTTATGCCTTATCAAAACCGCCGTTTTGATGGTGATTTTTTAGCGGTGAAGCAAGTTGTGGAACAAGGATTCCTTGGTGATATTGTCGAGATTGAATCACATATTGATTATTTCCGTCCGGGTTCAATCACTCGCGAAGGTCCGAAAGAAGAAGGTTCATTTTATAGTTTAGGTATTCATACGATGGACCGTATGATTTCATTGTTTGGCCGTCCAGATACGGTGACATACGATGTTCGTAATAATGAAGTGGAAGGTGCGGTTGATAATTATTTCGATGTTGGTCTACATTATGGAAATAGGCTGAAAATTAAACTGAAAACGAACCATGTTGTAGCAAAAGATTATCCACGCTTTATCGTTCATGGAACAAATGGATCGTTTATTAAATATGGTGAAGATCAGCAGGAAAATGATTTGAAAGCGGGTATTATGCCTGAGAGTGCAGGATTTGGTGAAGATTCGCCGATGTACTATGGAATTGCGAAATATCGAAATGCAAACGGTGATTGGATTGAAAAACAAATTAAAACGCCGCTTGGTGATTACGGTCGCTTCTATGATGCAGCGTATGAAACAATCGTAAACGGTGCACCAAAGCTTGTGAAAGATGAAGAAGCAGTAACGAATATTGAAATCTTAGAAAACGGATTTGCTGCACCTTCACCTTCAGTTTATAAACTTGAGGCTTTAAACTTGAATGAATAGAAGAGGGAATACAGCATAAAGGAGGTATAGAAATGGCAAGCGGATCAACACAAGTAAAATACCTCGGTATTTATCAAAAAATGAAACAGCAAATTTTAGACGGCGAATATAAAATTAATGAAAAAATTCCAAGTAGCCCCGTCCTTGCTGAAGAATTCGATGTTTCTGTCCTTACCATAAAAAAAGCGCTGGATCTGTTAGTGAGAGACGGCTACATCATTCGCCGGCGCGGAAGTGGAACTGTCGTTCAAGATTGGCGTCAACAGGAAAAAGCACGAATGATTCAAACTTTAACAGGTACAAAAGCTGTTTATGGTAGCGAGGTAGAAAGTAAAATTATTGAGTTTACGATTGTCGGTGCCGATGAAATTATTGCTGAAAAATTGGGCATTTCAGTAGAAGATTTTGTATATAAAATCATCCGCCTCCGCATCATTCACAGTATTCCAACGATTATGGAGCATACATGGATGCCTATTTCGGTCATACCGGGTGTTGAAGTTTCAGTTTTAGAGGGATCGATCTACTCGCACATTCAAAATAAACTTGGTCTTGAAGTGGGAACATCCGTTGTTAGGGTCAAAGGAGTTCGTCCAGATGATAAAGAAAGGCAGTTTATGAACTTAACAAATCAAGATTTCCTAATGAGAGTTGAACAAGTGGCCTATTTAACCGATGGACGAACTTTTGAATACTCTTACGCTGACCATCTGCCGGAAACTTTTGAATTCGAAACAGTCATTACCGCAAAAAGTTATAAAGAGGCATAAAAAATAGGTTGGGGCACGTATTGCTTCAACCTATTTTCTGTCTTTAATATGATAGGAATAATTATTATTCAGCTGTAATAAGCATGGACGTATTCCCGTTTTTTCAAGATGAACTTCTCCCTAAGTGCAGAGCGAATCAAGTATGGCTCCTAAAGATGAACCGTAATCTGTTAAAGAATACTCTAACAAAAAATGATTAATTAATCCAAGACTTAACATTTGATTAATAGAACTGTAAGGTTTAAAATTACAGTATAGATTTAAGAAGTGAGTTATCATCATCTGTAAAATGTAGTTTCAACTATTTTATAAAAGAAGCATGCAAAGAAACGAGTAGTAAAAATAAACGAAACATTGCCGAATAACTAACATTACGTGAATTTGATTCTAAACTGTAATTTTTTTTAATACATTTCAATAAACGATATTTAAAGTGTACATTTTATAAAGAACATTAAAGGAGTGAGTGAAATATGGTGGTTTTATATACAACAGCAAGCTGCGGTTCATGCCGAAAAGCGAAAGCATGGCTGGAGGAGAATCAAATTGATTATACTGAAAAAAACATCGTATCCAATTCTATGACAGTGGATGAACTTAAGTCCATTCTTCGTTTAACAGAAGAGGGTGCTACTGAAATTATTTCAACAAGATCCAAAACTTTTCAAGACTTAAATATAAATATAGAAGAGCTTTCGCTAAATGAATTTTATACATTAATAATTGAGCATCCACTAATGTTACGTCGTCCAATTATGCTGGATGAGAAAAGATTACAGATTGGTTTTAACGAAGAAGAAATTCGTAAATTTTTACCACGTAGCGTCCGAACATTTTTAAACATTGAACTGCAAAAGTTGGCTAATTAATAAGTAATATTTTTTAGGGAAAGTGGTATGAAAGGAGGAAGCAGAAAATGATAGAAGTATGTGTTACAGTCAATTATAACGATAGAAATTATCAAACAAATGTTATTGTAAGTAAAGATACGATATGGACAAAAATTAAACAATTGGCAGAAGAACAAGTGAAGAAACAATGGAGTGTTTAATGTATTTTTAATTTAAAAAGCTAAATAAAGTTAAGGAATTTATTTCTTTATGCTAAGTGGTTCTTATATATTTTAACGTTCAACTAACCTATCTGTAATATTTATGGCTACAGTATGTTAATATAGGAGAAATAATATTTTTGATCGTAGGAGGAAAACAATGAGCAGCGACTTTACTTTGGCCATACACAGTTTAACTTATTTAGCTTTACAGCCAGACCGGATGTCAACAAGTAATGCGATTTCAGAAAGTGCGGGGGTTCACCCAGTGCGTATTCGCAAAGTGCTAAGTTTGTTAAAAAAACATAAGTTTATACAATCGAAAGAGGGGACTGGTGGCGGTTTTATTTTCGCTCGAGATTTAAGTGAAGTTAACCTTTGGCATATTTATCAAATAACCTCTGAAGGTGCTTTGCAGCCGAAGTGTCCAGAATCAAACAATCAGTGTGTTGTAGGTTCGAACATGCGAAAAGTTCTTTTCGCTATTTTCTTAGGTGCTGAAGAGCATCTAGGTGAATACTTAAAGAATTATACAATGAAAGAAGTTGTTGACCTTATCAATCAAGAGCGTTAAGCGGCTTACTTGTTATATAGAGCCGTAAGTTCTTTCTATTTAAATGTAATGAAAAATATTACAGTTTAATTTCGTTTTTATTTCTTTTTTATCAGCACAAAAAATATTTATAAGAAGGTGAAAAAGTATGATGTCAAATAATAATCATGTTTTAAAAGTAGGAGATTGGGTTCGTGGAATATCAAATGAAGGTGAATTAATAGTTGGTTATATTGTATCACTTGATGATGTAGAGGATATAGTTACAGTTAGTATTGTGAAACGTGACGGCCAGTACACAATAAACGAAGCGATTTTACTCTTTAGTAAACACGTTAACAAACTCCCTGAATCAAAGGTAATAAATAAGGAACAAATCCTCTATCTTATAGATCTTGCATTATTAACGGGGGATGAAGAATGGTTTATCGAGCTTTCTTCAAAATTAAACTCGATAAAAGAGCTAGTTAATGAGGGATTTTAAAATTTAAACTTTTGAGGGGGCACACAATCCGCCTTATGGGGAGGACACAATTACTTTTCGCATAAAAGGAAATGATGTAAAAACGATTCATTACAAACATAGAGATATCCCTGAAGAAGAGCCGAACAAACTACAATTAAGATGATATTGAAGTGATTTGTTTGTGTATTCCTGATAACGATAATTATGTAAATGAGCTGTCCATATGGGGCAGCTTTTTTGCTTTTTGCTCAGTGTAGCTTTTTAAATTGTATATGAATTCAATATTAATAATATATATCCTAAAATTTGGTTTTTGTATTTTGGGATTTTTTTCTTTTTACCTACATTAATTATTTATTAGAATATCTTTTATGTTTAAAATAAGATTTTTTGATAAAAGGGGATATAAGTATCTTTATAATAAGTCACCTAGAAAAACAATGTATTATTGTATTTTTTTACTAACTAATTCAGCTTTAAGCGATAAAAACAATGGCTACATGCTAACTGTAAAATATTATCTATATAAAATTATTCCCCTTTAATATTTCTGAAAATATAAAAATATTAATTTTATAAATATACACGTTATAATGAGGGCGTCGAGAGAAATTTTATTATCTCTGGAGAAAATATAAAAAATGCGATTATTAGTAAGAAAGGTGTGTGATTTGAGGCGAAATGTATGTAATGTGCTTCAGTGGCTTGTGTAAGCAATATCATCAGTGCTACCGAAGTTATGAAAGTAATGTATAGAATTGAGAAAGAAACGCCTCGCAAATGAAGAGAGGCCGGTTTAGCTAAAATTACTGTTAAAAGTAAAAAAGAGAAACCATTAAAGTAATACACTGTTATTAGAAATGTTGCAACGTATTTATGAAGTCTATTCCATATTGTTCTCTTAAGGGGTCTTTATATAAAGAGCGGATATTACGAGTAAACTTTTTTGTGAACGCTAACAATTATATTAGGACGCTAATTAGTGAATGTTTCAATTTGGATTCATTATGATGAAGGACATACAATGTGGGGCAACTTGTAAGGAATTCATTTTCCAGAAAGGGAATATTTGTTAGGTGCAAAGAGAGATGCAGGAATAGATACAAGGGGGAGTTATTATATGAACGGGAATACTGCAAAGAAAATAGAAGTTCAAGCTGAAAATACCGCACGAAAAAATGAGCAATATGCAGATCCGAAAAAGTGGCATAAGCAGGATACTACATGGGCACTGAGTCTATTTGGAACTGCAATTGGAGCAGGGGTGCTCTTTTTACCGATTAATGCAGGTTCAGGTGGTTTATTATCTTTACTACTAATTACATTGCTTGCATATCCAGTTATGTACTACTCACATAGGGCGCTTGCTAAAATGATATACGCTTCTAATTCTGCTGATGAGGGGATCACAGGTACAATTAGAGAGTATTTCGGAAATAAAGCGAGTATCATTTTTAACATCGTATATTTCGGTTCAATTTATACAATCGTACTAATGTATTCGGTTGCGCTTACAAACACTGCAAGTAGTTTTATCGTGCATCAATTGCACATGCCAGAACCTCCAAGAGCTATTTTATCACTTGTATTAGTTCTTGGTCTTATCGCTATACTGAATTTTGGTCAAGATATTACTGTAAAGGTAATGAGTATGTTAGTGTATCCTTTCATAGTTTCTTTACTGTTTATCGCAATATCTTTAATTCCACAGTGGAATACGTCAATGCTTAGTTTTTCAGCTGTTTCAACTGCTTCAACAGGAACAGGCTATTTTGGGACGATATTGATGATTCTACCAATCATCGTATTCTCATTTAATCATTCACCTATGATTTCATCATTTGTTGTGAAACAGAGAGCTACGTATGGAATCGAAGCCACTGATGCGAAATGTGCGCAAATACAAAAGGTTTGTTATATTATGACATTCGCTGTTGTTATGTTCTTCGTTTGGAGTAGCGCATTGAGCTTGACTCCAGATGATATAAAAATGGCAAAAGAACAAAACTTATCAATTCTTTCATATCTTGCTAATGAGCTTAATTCGCCTGTAATCACGATTGCGGCTCCAATTATTGCTTTTGTGGCTATTACAAAGTCTTTCCTTGGCCATTATATCGGAGCATTTGAAGTAATGCGTGACATGATTATTAAGTTTGGTAAATCACGTGGAAAAGATATTGAAGAAAAAACAATTAAGACAATAATCCTTACTTTCGTTGTATTATCATGCTGGTTTGTTGCTTATACAAATCCAAGTATTCTTGGACTTATTGATTCTCTAAGCGGTCCTTTAGTTGCTGCTATCTTATGTCTATTACCGATGTATGCGATTCAAAAAGTACCGGTATTAGCTAAATACAAAGGGAAAATGAGTAACGTATTTGTTATTATTGTAGGTGTACTTACTGTTTTAGCAAGTATTAAGTCATTATTCTAATTCACGATTGTTAGTTCTAGTACAAAATAAAATAAAACGATTTTGGGACAGGCTTCTCCGTTTGGAGAGTTTGTCCCTTTTTAAATGAGTGATAAAAGGTCATCTTTCACATAGGCTCTTTTTGTACAAAAGGTTGCTTTATTGCGTAATATTTTTATCTTATTGATTTTATGAGATTTTTACGCATAATTGTAACTAAGGGAGATGATTCCAAGTTGAGTAAGCCGAATATAAGTACAACAGTTTCAGGAGATATAATTGTTACCCGTCTTATTGGCAAGATTAAAACAGATGATGTTTATGAATGGTTTAATGACTTCGAGCAGGTATGTCAGCAATTCATTTCCGAGGGACGGAAATACAAATTGTTAGTGGATAGAAAAGGATATACGGCAGATCATTTTTCTGTTCAAAAAGCATGGAAAGATAAATTTTTCAATGAAACGATTTTGAATCACAGTAAGGCAATTGCCTTTCTCCTTGAAGAAGGGGAGATACTGAATTATTTACAACAATCCAATACAAAAGAATGTGTGAAAATTTTTGATGATTATGAACAATCAGTAGTTTGGTTGAATGAATATCCCATATGACACTTTTAGCGAACCAGTTGCTCAATCAACTGGTTTTTTTATGCATGTAATGCTTTCGTTGTCTCTGCACTCGGAATCAAGGAAGTAGAAAACTTCTATATGAAATGTTTCGTACTAAAGGACATACATTTTTAATGCGTTAAATATAATTCATATTAGCACCAAGAAGAAGAGAATACGCTTTACGCTATTAGTAATATTGAAAGGTCGTACGATAGAGTCACATAAATTTAAAAATATGAATGTGGCATAAAGTGATTAAGGAGGATAAAGATATGAGCGCTTCAAATTTGAATGAAATAAGTAAACAAATTTTAAAAGAAGAGGAAACACTTCAATTTTCCTCTTTTACAAATGAAGATGCACTGCAACTAGGTTTATTTATCGTTGAAACAGCAAAGCAAGAGGGTAAAGTGATTGCTGTTGATATAACAAAAAACGGTGTGCAATTATTTCATTTCAAGATGACAGGGACAAATGAGGAAAATACGAAATGGATTGAGCGTAAAAAACGAGTCGTTTCCCTGCATGATCGTAGCTCGTATTATATGCAGATACAAAGTGAAATAACTGGAATCTCATATAATGAAAAATATCTTTTAAATACTTCGGAATATGCTGCGTTTGGTGGGTGCTTTCCTATCAGAGTAAAAAACGTAGGGGTTATTGGAATGATAACAGTTTCAGGATTACCACCAGAAGAAGATCACGAATTGGTAGTAAGAGCGGTTAAAAATCATTTGAAGCAATAGTAAAAGTAAATGTGATGGTTAAGTAAAAGCCAAGAATGAACATATTATTGTTCGTTTTTGGCTTTTTATTATTTTTTCTTATAGTCGGCTAAGAGGGTTCTATTATAGGTGGTATTTGAATTATGCACTGTTCTTTGGATTACATCATCTTTTTCAAGTCTGCGAAATTTCTGTAATTGAAGGTGTTCCAAATTAAGAGGAAATTTTTGGGGAAAGTAGCTACATTTCATATTTGTGTAAATATGAAACACGCAGGATACATGAATAGAGAATGGGTAAAATAGTACCGAATGATCACTAGATTTTATTAATGATGTTATAAGATTTTTTAGAGAAACCGAAGGAAGTAGTGTGTTTAGATTCAGAATGACTGGCAATTGGTGTTATGGAGTTCAATGATTTAAAAATGGACTCATTTAAACGCATATTATCTTCGAGATGTATCATTTTGAAGAATATTAAAACTTGGGAGGAAATGAATTATGACAAAAGATTTCTATACTGCACTGAAAGAAAGACGTACTTACTATGGGATTAATAAAGAGGTACAAGTATCAGATGAAAAAATTAAAGAAATCGTGGAGTTTGCTGTGAAATATACTCCATCAGCTTTCAATTCTCAAACTGCGCGATTAGTTGTATTATTTGGTGAAGCTCATAATAAATTATGGGATATTACAACTGAAACATTAAGAAAAGTAGTTGGAGATGGAGATTTCTCAGGAACGCAACAAAAAATGGATTCCTTTAAAGCTGGTTATGGAACAGTACTATTCTTTGAAGATGAGGCTATCGTTAAATCGCTTCAAGAGAAATTTGCTGCATATGCTGAAAACTTCCCAATTTGGTCACACCAAGCATCAGGTATGCACCAATTAGTCGTGTGGACAGGTTTAGAAGCAGAGGGATTAGGGGCATCTTTACAACATTATAATCCATTAATTGACGATGAGGTAAAACAAGAATGGAATGTCCCTGCTAATTGGAAACTAATTGCACAAATGCCATTTGGTAATCCAACTGCTACTCCAGGTGAAAAAGAATTCCAACCGCTTGAAGAACGTGTGAAATTTCATAAGTAATATTCAAATGTAATAATACAATTTAGTTATAGTAGAGTTATTCGCTCTTTTTCGGGATAGGACTATGCTATTGATGAAATCGGAAAAATACTATTATATTTTTAAAAAGAACAAGGTGATCATTTTTGATCGCCTTGTTTGACATTTGTACAATTAATCTACGCATTACGCTTAATAAGCTAAACAGCATAAATTATTATGTATATTATCTAGTTATAGTTACCAAACATTTTTCAACACTATTTTACCTATTGCATTATTCGACTCCAAATACTCGTGTGCTTGTGCAACTTCATCAAACGTGAAAGTTTTCGAATCTAGCAATGGACGAAGTTTTCCTTTAACGAGTTTAACGAAAAATTAATTGAAGATTTCGATGAAACTGATATTTTTTATATCGATCATTATCTTTGAAAATGAGTGGTAACTAAGGATAAACTTAGAAAAGTATTACGAAATAAATAGTATGTAATGTAAGACATTTTTATTGACGATAATAATTTATGTGGTTAATATACTATACATAATATTATTTAATTACTAAAAGTAATTAAATATATGTTGTTTCGTAAAATATTATAAATAAGTAAGTCGTGGTAGAAACGCTTTGAATTTCCACTATTAATATTGGGGACAATTAGAAAGCGAAAGGTATAAAAAGAATTGGAATTTGATAACTCTTTGTTTTTTATAAAAACATGAGCTTCTGTACAATTCATTTTTAATATATTGACCAGGATTATACAACAAGAGGGGGACTGAAATTGGAATCAATGACCTTTGTTTTATTTGGAGCGACAGGGGACCTAGCGAAACGCAAAATTTACCCCGCACTATATAACTTATATAGAGATCAAAAGCTTCCAAAGCAAATATCCGTTATCGGGCTTGGGAGACGTGAAGTATCTCATGTAGATTTTCAAAAAAGAATAAAAGAATCAATAGAGACGTTTTCTCGTCATAGAGAAGAAGGTACTCCAGAACTCGAAGGTTTTTTAGATAATTTTCGTTATTGTCCATTAGATGTGAGTAAGCCGGAAGATTATGAGAGATTATTACAAGTCGTTCGTGAAAGGGAAGAAGAACTACATATAAAAGGGAATAGAATGTTCTATCTTTCCGTTGCTCCTGAATTTTTTGAGACAATCGCTTTAAATATTAAGGAAAGTGGACTTGATAAAACGGATGGATGGAAACGCCTAATGATTGAGAAACCGTTCGGGCACGACCTTACATCTGCTCGTGAGCTGAATGATAAGCTTAGTCGCACGTTTGAAGAAGACGAGATATACCGTATTGATCATTATTTAGGTAAGCCGATGATTCAAAACCTTGAAGCACTAGAGTTTGCAAATCCTGTTTTACAATCGATTTGGAATAAAGAACATATAGCGAATGTACAAATCACAGCGAGTGAAACAGTTGGGGTTGAAGAAAGGGCAGGATATTATGATCAGGCAGGAGCCATTCGAGATATGGTTCAAAATCATATGTTACAAATATTAATGATGACTGCTATGAATTTGCCGGAAAAGGTTAATGCATGTGAAATTCGAGAGGAAAAGCGAAAGGTAATGGAGGCGCTTCGTAAAGTGAAAAAAGAAGACGTTCAAAACCATATCATTCGCGGACAATATGGTGCAGGTGAGATAAATGGCGGGCAAGTTGTAGCATATAAAGAGGAGCCAGGAGTAAATCCTTCTTCTAATATAGACACATTTGTTGCTGCTCGCTTGTGGATCGATAATCCATTTTGGACTGGCGTTCCCTTTTATATACGAACAGGTAAACGAATGAAAGAAAAGTCTACTCGTATTGTAATCGAATTTAAAAATACGTTAAAACAGCAATATCAAGATAGTAATCCAAATGCAGCACCTAACTTGTTAATAATTGAAATTAGCCCAGGTGAGAACGTTTCATTACAGTTAAATAGTAAAAATCCATTGAAAAATGGAGAAATTGAACCGATCCGTATTAACTTTACTTGTGAGCAAGCGGATGTGGGAGTACCTGAAGCGTATGAAAGACTCATTCATGATGCTGTGAGTGGAGACGCTACATTCTTTGCACATTGGAGAGAAGTTGAATTGTCATGGGAATGGGTACAACCAATTCTTGAAGCATTCGAAGAAAACTTATTACCACTTCATGAATATGAGTCTGGTTCATATGGTCCAGAGGCATCTAATGAATTATTGCAAGAAAGTGGATTTAAATGGTGGTTAGATCAAGAAACGAAAAAATAAGTACTTTCTTTCATGAAAGCATGTAGGGGGACGATTACTATGACACAAAACATAAATCAATTAGCAGTGAATACAATTCGTACGTTATCAATTGATGCTATTAATGCGGCAAATTCAGGTCATCCAGGTCTTCCGATGGGAGCAGCGCCAATGGCTTATGCATTATGGGCGAATCATTTAAATCATAATCCTAATCATCCGAAATGGTTTAACCGTGATCGCTTCGTTTTATCGGCGGGACATGGATCTAGCTTATTATATAGCCTACTTCATTTAGCTGGATATGACGTTTCAATTGATGACTTGAAAAACTTCAGAAAGTTAAATAGTAAAACACCAGGACATCCTGAGTTTGGTCATACTTCTGGAGTTGAAGCGACGACAGGCCCGTTAGGACAAGGGATTGCCAATGCTGTCGGAATGGCAATGGCAGAAGCGCATTTAGCAGCGAAGTTTAATACGGATGGTCACTCTATTATTGATCACAATACGTACGCTTTAGTTGGAGACGGTGATTTAATGGAAGGTGTCGCTTATGAAGCGATGTCAATGGCAGGACATATGAAACTTGGCAAGTTAATTGTGCTGTATGATTCAAATGAAATTTCACTTGATGGTGAATTAAACATTGCTTTCTCTGAAGATATGCAGAAAAGGGTAGAATCTGCACATTGGCAATATGTAAGAGTTGAGGATGGAAACGATGTTGATGCGATTACAAAAGCGATTCAATTAGCGAAAGACAATACGGATCAACCTACTCTTATAGAAATTAGAACCGTTATAGGTTATGGAAGTCCAAAAGTTGCTGGAACGAACAAAGCACATGGTAATCCGCTTGGAGTAGAAGAAGCGACAGCAACAAAACAAGTGTATGGTTGGCATTATGAAGAAGACTTCTTTGTGCCTGAAGAAGTAACAGCTCATTTTAATGAACTGAAACAAAAAGGTATTGAAAAAGAAAATGGCTGGAATGAGCAGTTCAACTTATACAGAGAGTCAAACCCTACACTAGCAGATGAATTAGAAAAAGCGATTACAGGCGAGGTTTTAATCGAAGCGAAAGACATTTTGTCCTTCGATACTGAAAAAACGATTTCTACTCGTGTTGCAAGTGGGGAAGCTATTAACCATTATGTGAAATCGATTCCTTCTATTTTCGGTGGAAGTGCGGATCTTTCTCATTCTACGATGACAGATATAAAAGGTGAAGCAGTGTATGCAGTAGAATCGTATGCTGGTCGAAATATATACTTCGGTGTACGTGAACATGCAATGGGCGCAGCAGCGAATGGACTGGCTCTTCATGGAGGAGTAAAACCGTTCGTGAGTACATTCTTTGTATTTAATGACTATCTTCGTCCATCTATTCGACTGGCTGCATTGCAAAAGTTACCTGTTACGTACGTATTTACACATGATTCAATTGCTGTAGGAGAAGATGGTCCAACGCATGAACCTATTGAACATTTAGCAGCTCTTCGGGCAATCCCTGGTTTAACAGTTATCCGTCCGTCAGATGCAAATGAAACAGCAAGTGCGTGGGCGTATGCTTTACAGCAAACGGAAGGTCCAGTCGTTTTAGTACTGAGCCGTCAAAATTTACCGGTGTTTCATGAAACGAAAGCGAACATAGAGAATCTTTCTAAAGGAGCTTACGTATTAACACAAACGAATGAAAATCCAGATGTAATTTTCATTGCGACAGGTTCTGAAGTATCCTTAGCTGCTAGTGCGAAAGCGAAATTAGAAGAAGATCAAGTTTCTGTTCGTATCGTTGCAATGCCAAGCTGGGAGTTATTCGATCGCCAATCGAAAGAATATAAGGAATCCGTTCTTCCGTCTTCTGTAACGAAACGAGTATCTCTTGAGATGGGCGTATCTCTCGGCTGGGAGCGTTATGTAGGACAAGAAGGAAACATATTATCGATTGAAACATTTGGAGCTTCAGGAACTGGGGCTGAAGTCATGAATCTATTTGGATTTACGACAGAAAATGTTGTTCAAATTACAAAAAATGTATTGAATTCTTAAGCTATGACTGTGAATACCTTTCCGTACATATCAGTGCTGCAAGGTATTCCAGATTGTAGTGATATGAATTTGTAATAAAAGATGATTTGAGGAGGAATTATATTATGCAAGTAGGATTAATTGGTTTAGGTAAAATGGGATTAAACTTAGGGAAAAATTTAATGGATCATAAACATGAAGTAGCAGCATTTGACTTGAATGCAAGTGCAGTGGAAGAAATGAAAGAGTACGGGGCTACAGGTACATCTAGTTTAAGTGAACTTGTTCAGTCATTACAATCACCAAGAATTCTTTGGGTAATGGTACCACACGCTGTTGTAGATTCTGTTATCGATGAGGTTACACCACTTTTATCAAAAGGAGATATTTTAATTGAAGCGGGTAATTCACATTATAAAGAGTCTATTCGCCGATATGAGCAACTAAAGAAAGATGGTATTCACTTTATGGATGCAGGAACTTCTGGCGGAATGGAAGGCGCTCGTAATGGTGCTTGTTATATGATCGGAGGAGATCAAGAAGCTTGGGACATCGTTGAACCTATCTTCCGTGATACTGCTGTAGAAAATGGATACTTATATGCTGGAAAAGCTGGTAGTGGTCACTTCTTAAAAATGGTTCACAACGGAATTGAATACGGTATGATGGCTGCTATTGGTGAAGGATTTGAGATTCTAGAAAAAAGTGAATTTGACTACGATTATGAAAAAGTATCAAGAGTATGGAACAACGGTTCAGTAATCCGTTCATGGTTAATGGAATTAACAGAAAATGCATTTTCTAAAGATGCAAAACTAGATGAAATTAAGGGTGTTATGCATTCTTCTGGTGAAGGAAAATGGACAGTAGAAACAGCATTAGACCTTCAAACAGCAACTCCTGTTATCGCAATGTCGTTATTAATGCGCTACCGCTCATTAGACAATGATACATTTACAGGAAAAGTAGTAGCAGCTCTGCGCAATGAATTTGGCGGACATGCAGTAGAAAAGAAATAAACATCTTAAAAATTTAACTCATTAACGTTTAAAAAATGGAGGGAATTGATCATGAAATTTTTTATTGATACTGCAAATCTTGAGGACATAAAAAAAGCATATAAACTTGGAGTTTTAGCTGGTGTTACAACGAATCCTTCTTTAGTAGCAAAAGAGGGCATTAAATTTGAAGACCGTATCGCAGAAATTTGTCAGGCAGTTCCTAAAGTTGAATCTGTTTCGGCAGAAGTAACGCCAGATGCTGTTACAGCTGAAGAGATGATTGCCCAAGCAGAGGAACTGATTAAGATTAACGGCGGCGATGAAAAAGTTACAATTAAACTTCCGATGACGTTAGCAGGATTAGAAGCTTGTCGCTATCTTACTGAAAAAGGTGTGAAAACGAACGTTACACTTATTTTCACGGTGAACCAAGCACTTTTAGCTGCCAGGGCAGGTGCAACGTATGTTTCTCCATTTTTAGGACGTTTAGATGATATTTCTGAAGATGGTGTATTATTAGTTGCTAAAATTGCTGAATTATTCGATGTTCATCAATTAGATACACAAATTATTGCGGCGTCTGTTAGACATCCAGATCATGTAACTCGTGTAGCGATGGCAGGGGCTCACATCGCAACAATTCCTTATAAAGTAATTGAACAACTTGCTATGCATCCATTAACAGATCAAGGTATTGAAAAGTTCGCTGCAGATTGGGCGAAAGCACCTAAATTATAATGTATAAAAGTGAGAGGATTTCCGAAAATTGCTTTTCATGAGAGGAAAGATTCCTAGGTAACTTCATCGTTTAACTTGGATCCCGAGTTTGGAGTCTTACTATGTGAAAATAGCAAGAGAAGAAAGCGTCATTCACTTTTAAAAAAGGAAAATTTGCTTACGCGAAACGTTTATCACAATAACATTATAATGATAAAAGAGAAATCCCCTTATCAGAGAGATGAGTTAAAGTATATCTCTGATAAGGGAGATTCTTTTTATATAAATTATTATGTTGTGAAGATGAGTTGTATATCGATATATAAATTTTTACTCAAAAAAGAACTATATAGGTTCTTTTCATTGTACAGTATTTTTGAAAGGGTTTACATAAAGGGGGTGGAACTGCGTATGAATATGTACCTTTTAATGATTACATTATTATCAATTGTAATTGTTATTTTAGGGGTATCGTGGTGGAGATGGCATGCGTTTATTAGTTTAACGATTGCAAGTTTGTTTTTAGCAATTATGTCTGGAATGCCAATGGATAAAATAGTGAGTGCTTATGAAACGGGAGTCGGAAGTGTTCTTGGGCATTTAGTAGGTATTTTAGTATTAGGTACAATTTTAGGGAAAATGATGGCAGATTCAGGTGCTGGAATGCAGGTGGCAGAGTTCTTTATTAAATCCTTCGGAATAAAAAACTTACCATGGGCGATGTTAATTGCAGGTTTTATTATTGGAATTCCGGTGTTTTTTGAAGTAGGTATTTTAATATTGTTGCCGTTAGTAATTTCAATTCATAAAACTACGAAACAAAATATTTTATTGATAGCATTACCAGCAATTGCTGGACTATCTGTCGTACATGGCCTAGTTCCTCCGCATCCAGGGGCAATCGTTGCAATAGGTATTTATAAAGCGAATCTTGGGAAGGTATTATTGTATTCACTCATTATTACATTTTTTGCAGCGATTATTGCAGGTCCTTTATTCGCTAAATGGATTCATAAACGTGTAATTCCTGAAAATGAGCCAGAATTGATTCGTGTAAATACAAAATCAACGAAATTACCAGGAATAGGAGTTTCATTTTTAGTCATATTGTTACCAGTTATGTTAATGGTGTTAGCTGCAGCAGCTCCTTATGTTCCGCTTTCTACTACTTTGATGAAGATGGTCACCTTAATCGGTAGTCCTATCATTGCGCTTTTGATTGCATGTTTTGCAGCTTTCTATTTTCTTGGATTTCGTCAAGGTATCGATAAAAAGGCTATTAAGAAGGTAACAGAAGATAGTTTATTACCAATCGGTTTAATCGTTGCGATTATTGGTGCTGGCGGCGGATTTAAGCAAATTCTTATCGATAGCGGTGTAGGCGATGCTATTGCTCAAATGTCTGAGCATTTAGCTCTATCTCCAATTGTATTAGCATTTATAGTAGCGGGACTAATTCGAATTGCGACAGGGTCAGCGACAGTCGCTTTAACAACAGCAGCAGGCATCGTTTCACCAATCATTGAAAATACGACAGGTGTGAATTTAGAGTTACTCGTCATTGCAACGGGTGCAGGAGCATTAATGTTTTCTCACGTAAACGATGCTGGGTTCTGGATGGTAAAAGAATACCTAGGTTTAACAGTGAAAGAAACATTTAAAACATGGACAGTATTAGAAACATTACTTTCATTTATCGCTTTTGGAGGAGTTTTACTACTCGATATGTTTATTTAAAATAAGGATGTTTTTATGGTGGGATACTGTAGTAATTTTTTGCTAGGAGGAAGAAATGGTGAGTTCAAAATATATGATTGGTGTAGACATTGGGACAACTAGTACAAAATCAGTTCTATTTTCTACAGATGGATCTGTTATTGCAAGTCATGGAATTGAATATCCTTTATATTCTCCTACGCCGGAAACAGCAGAACAAGACCCAGAAGAAATTGTTCGTGCAGTAATACATACGATTAAAGAAACTGTACAGACAAGTAGTGTACAGCCGCATGATATTCTTTGTGTTTCTTTTAGTTCGGCAATGCATAGTATCATTGCTGTAGATGAGAAGGGAAAACCGCTAACGAGATGTATCACTTGGGCAGATAATAGAAGTGCAAGCTGGGCAGAGAAAATAAAGAGTGATATGAATGGTCATGAAATTTATTTACGGACTGGAACACCAATTCATCCGATGTCACCACTTTCGAAATTAGTTTGGCTACAGAATGAGCAGGCAGAATTGTTCGCAAAAACTTATAAATTTATTTCTATTAAAGAATATGTGTTTTATAAGTTATATAAGGAGTATGTAATTGATTATTCTATAGCATCAGCAACAGGGATGTTTAATTTGGAATCTTTAAAATGGGATGAAGAGGCTTTACATGTTGCGGGAATTACAGATGACAAGCTTTCTAAACTCGTTCCAACAACGCACAGTTTAACAGGATTAGATGAAGAGCTTGCCAAAGAGATGAATGTACTTGTTTCTACGCCTTTTGTAGTAGGAGCGAGTGATGGAGTCCTATCCAATTTAGGTGTAAATGCAATAGATCCTGGTGTTGTTGCTGTGACAATTGGTACAAGCGGTGCGATACGTGCTGTAACAAATCGTCCTGTAACAGATCCAAAAGGTAGAATTTTTTGTTACGCCTTAACTGAAGACCATTGGGTAATTGGTGGACCAGTTAATAACGGTGGTATGATTTTCAGATGGGCTCGTGATCAATTGGGCACTTCAGAGATTGAGCTTGCGAAGCGTTTAGGAAAAGATCCATATGAAGTGCTTACTGAAATAGCAGCAAAAGTGAGTCCGGGGTCCGACGGTTTATTATTTCACCCGTATTTAGCAGGAGAAAGAGCTCCTTTATGGAATGCAAATGCGCGAGGATCTTTCTTTGGACTTGGATTGCATCATAAGAAAGAACATCTTATCCGTGCTGTTTTAGAAGGAGTAATTTATAATTTATACACCGTTCTTCTTGCTTTAAAAGAGCTAATTGGTGAACCGAAAAAAATTCAAGCGACAGGTGGTTTTGCAAGATCGGAACTTTGGAGACAGATGATGGCAGATATTTTCCATCAAGACGTATATGTTCCGGAAAGTTTTGAAAGCTCTTGCTTAGGAGCTGCAATCCTCGGTTTATATAGTTTAGGTGAAGTAGATACGTTGCATGTAGTTTCTGAAATGGTAGGTGCGAATTTCCACCATGAACCAAACATGGAAAGTGTGGAAAAATATAAAGATTTAACACCAATCTATATTCGTCTGTCCCGTCAATTGGAAGAAGAATATGAAAGTATAGCAGCGTATCAAAAAAAGTGGGTTTAAAGGCTATTTTGCAAGAAAATATGGTAACGTATAAAGAGGTACTCCAATTTTTTTAGGATACTCTTTCAACATAAAATATGTTAAGAAGTACGATGAACGAAAAATATAGGGAGAGAGGGTTATGAAAATGAAGGATAACAAAGAGTTTATTGGATATGTTGGAACATACACGAAAGAAAATAGTGAAGGAATATATAAGTTTACGTTAGACACGGAAGCAAAGAAAATTAGTAATGTAACACTTGCGGCCAAGTTGGATAACCCTACATATGTAACGATTAATCGAAATAATGAATATCTCTACTCTGTTGTTAAGGAAGGCGAATCTGGTGGTGTAGCTGCTTATTCGATTGATAGTAAAACGGGAGAGCTAACGGAACAAAACAGACAAGTAGTAGAAGGGGCTTCTCCTTGTCATGTGAGTGTTGATAGTAGAAATCGTGCGGTAGTTACAGCGAATTACCATAAAGGAACGATCGAGTCTTTTGTAGTTAATGAAGAAGATGGAACTGTAAATCCTGCCGCATCGATTATGGCACATGAAGGTTCAGGTCCGAATAAAGAAAGACAAGAAAAACCACATGCACATTATGCGGGATATACTCCTGATGAAAAATATGTAGTTGGTGTTGATTTAGGGATAGATAAAATAATTACGTATGAAATAAAAGATAGTACATTAACAGAAGTGAATCGTTTATCTGTAAATCCAGGGAGCGGTCCAAGACATATTACTTTTCATCCAAATGGAAAGTATGCGTATGTGATGACGGAGCTTAGTTCAGAGGTTATTGTGTTAACATATAATCCGGCAGAAGGATCATTTACAGAATTACAGTATATTTCTACTGTTCCAGAAGAGTTTGATGAAAATAATCAAGGAAGTGCGATTCATATTTCTTCTGATGGTCGCTTTGTATATGCAGGTAATCGTGGTCATAATAGTATTGCTGTTTTCAGCGTAGATGAAAACTCAGGCCAGCTTACATTTATTGAACATACATCTACAGAAGGAAATTGGCCAAGAGACTTTGTATTAGATCCTACTGCAAAGTTCCTTATTGCTTCAAATGAAAAGTCGCATAATCTTGTGCTATTTTCAAGAAATGAAACGACAGGGAAGCTAACTCTTTTACAATCTGATGTTGTTGTGCCAGAGCCTGTTTGTGTGAAGTTTTTAAATATATAATTTCAGATGCCTAAAAAAAGCAAAGCGATATCGCTTTGCTTTTATTGTTTCTTTTTCGGTCTACGTACTAACTCGCCGCCGCAGTTTGGGCAAACGTTATGTCTTTCTTCTGTACATGGTGCGCAAAATGTACATTCATATACGCAAATGTATGCTTCAGAATCTTGTTCTAGCGATTGATCGCAAATTTGACAGTTTGTTTTCATTTGTAGTGCCATAGTAATTCTCCTTTTAGTTTGAAAATTTATAATTTAATTATAATTCATTGATTAGAGTTAGTCCTTTTCAATTGAAAGGAAATCGAATGATAAAGTTGTGATTTGAAATGAAAGATGCTCGTTTATTTTTAAATTGATTATTTCATGCAGTTAGAATAGTATGAAATAGTCAAAAGACAACGGGGGGTATACATTTTGACTAATCATAACGATCATTTAAAAGCAAACTGCGAAAAATGCTTCGGTCTATGTTGCGTTGCATTACCGTTCGCAGCATCGGTAGATTTTGCAGTGAATAAAGATGGCGGGAAACCATGTTCCAACTTACAATCAGATTTTAAATGTAGTATACATAAAAATCTTCGTGGAAAAGGTTATAAAGGTTGTACAGTATTTGAATGTTTTGGCGCTGGGCAGAAAATTTCTCAAGTTACATTTAACGGGGTAGATTGGCGGAAAGATGCTAAGCACGCGAGGAAAATGTATGATGCTTTTCCAGTTATGCATCAGCTTCATGAAATGCTTTGGTATTTAAATGAGGCTATTTTATTGAAGGCGACACAGTCAATCCATAAAGAATTAAGTAAAGCAATTGAAGAGACGGAGCGACTTTCGAATTTACATGCGGACGAGTTAATGAAAGTAAATATCCCATTACATCGTGCAGAAGTGAATATTTTACTTTTAGAAACGAGTGAGCTAGTTTGGAAGGGAATGAATACTGCGTGTAAGAAACGAATCATTCACCGCGGAGCAGATCTTATGGGAGCAAATTTGAAGAAGAAAGATTTGCAAGGAGCGAATTTAAGAGGAGCGTATTTAATTGCGGCTAACTTAAATGGTGCTAACTTACGCGGTGCAGATCTCATCGGAGCAGATTTGCGAGATGCAGATATTCGTGGTGCTGATTTTACAAATAGTATTTTTTTGACGCAAGTTCAAATTAACGCGGCGAAAGGGGATACACATACGAAATTACCGAAAGTGTTGTCCCATCCATCGCATTGGAGTGCGTAAAGAATGTGGAGTGAAATAGTTTGGATATGTTTCAGTATTTAGAAGAAATGCAAGAAGATATATTTTTGTTATCAGTAGAGAGAATAGAATTGAAGTATTTTGAAATTTGTAGCATGTTAGCGTCTGCAGAATATGCAGAACGAATTAAAGCAATTGATTTAGAGTCATATAAGGAAGGTATTCGAGGAGGTTTGGATGCAGCTGTAGAAATGACTACTGACGAAGAAGCAAAAGCGATTTATTTTGAGTATGATCTTGATAACGAGTGGAATAGTCAGTTTTATATTTGTGAGGAGTATGCTGCGCTTGAAGAAGAGGATGATGATTGGGCTTCTGAATGGATATATGATGTGGAGGGACCGAAGTGTATAGAATTAGCAGATGTGTATGCTGAAAACGGTTTTGATACAAATGAAAAGGCAATGGGTATCACTTTATATTTAATTGCTAGAACGGTATGTAGTTTTATAAGTGCATGTAGTGTTGTGCAAAGTAGTATACCAATTTGCATTGGTTTTCATGATCAAGACCCAATTATACGAACAGGCAGAGATTCTTAATTATAAAAAGATTACGGAATTTTTAAAACCTAATACAATAATAACCCCGTCCTATATCTAGAACGGGGTTAAAATAATATTATTTAATTTTTGATATAAGATATTTTCAGCTTATATTAGTTAATTCATTTTATTGAATAATAAATTTAATTTGACAGTACACGATCTATAATCATTTGATTTTCATGCCCAACTACAATGGTTGGTAAATCCCTATCTAATTTATTAAAAATAATATTCTCGTAAACTTTGTCTAAAAAAGGATAAAATGCTGGATAATAAGCTTTTGCTTCTAACGATAAAGTTGGAATGGTCTGGGCATATGTTTCAACTTTTATTTCTTCTAGGTTTTCACGTGCTTTGCCAAAAAACAATGTTTTATCATCAATTAAGTTAATGGTTCCAAGATTTCCAAATACTTTTAAGTTTGAACCAAATCCGTGATGAATTCCTGAGATAAGTTGAATTGAAAAGGTACAATTTCCTTCCATTTTACCATGAATAAAAAAGGCATCATCAGAGTCTCTGAGTTCTCCTGGCCCCTCTGGGACATGAGTGTGTATGATACTATTGATAGTTATAATTTCGTCCTGAATGAGCCATCTAAGACAATCAATCATATGTGTTCCAAGAGCTCCTAACATTCCACCAAACTTCTGTTTTTCTCCCATCCACCCACTTTTGTTAGTTTGAAGTTTTTGATATTGAGAGGCGGAAATATGATATTCAAAATGAAGGATGTCACCAACTTCACTTATAAGTTCTTTAACTTTTTGGCGAGCAGGATGATAGCGCCATTCAAAATCAATAAATACCTTTGCGTTAGAATCCTTAGATAGCCTTAGCAACTCTTCTGATTCCACACTATTCATTGTAAAAGGTTTCTCACATACTACGTTTATACCTTTGTTTAATGCGTATTTAACCATTTCAAAATGATAAATCGGAAGAGAACTAACAAATACAAGGTCCAACTCTTCTAAATCTAACATTTTAGTCCAGTCTGTATAATGAACTGGAGAATTGTCTCCGGTAGATAAATCTTTTGGCAATTGATGACGCATCATTGTACTCACAGCAGAAACATTCATCTTAGGATGAGTATTTATTATAGGTGCTTGAACTGTTAAACCAAAGCCACCTCCTATAATTCCTACTCTCATTGCATAGCCTCCCTATAATTATTGATTCGGTAATCCTTCTCTTTTCTATTTCTTTACTACAGAACATGACCCAATTATTGAATAGCATGATCGTGTTTTCGAATGAGATTATTATTTCTTTTCAAAAGTAGTAATAAAAACACTACATACAATAAGAATACCACCAATAAAAAAGTTGCTGCTCAATGTTTCGTTTAATAGTAACCAACCAAGCAACGATCCGACGATAGGTTGGAAGAAGAAAAATAAGGAACCAATGCTGGCGTCCATTAATTCTAATCCTTTATTCCAAAGGAAAAAGGCACCTGCAGTTGAGACGATTCCTAAATAAAGTACGCCTAATATTACATATAGGGTCATATGTTCAATTGGGTTTGATTGAAATTCCCATACCATAAAAGGTGTAATAAAAAAGAGTGAAAAGAATATAGCGTACGTTGTAATCACTAAAGATGAAAATCGAGCTGAAGCAATTTTTACATAAATAGATAGTAAAGCCCACGTAATAGCTGCCCCAACTAATATGATTGTACCGATAAAATAGGAGCCAATTTCAATATCCCATCCGATTACGATAATGACACCGATTGTCGCTATGATGGTAGATAGTAATCTACGAGCGGTTAGTTTTTCTTTTAAAATGATCGCTGCAAATATAACGATAAATGCAGGTGTAGCTGATGTTACTAAAGATCCTGTATGAGCGTCGGATAATTTTGTTCCGATAAATTGACAAGTGATCGAAATGAAATATCCGATAAATCCAATCCAAGCGAATAATAGCCAATCTTTTTTACGAATGGTTACTATTTTCTTTTGCTTTTTCTCAGTAATTTTTAAAATCATATACAAAACAACAAAAGCAATGATAAAGCGTAGCCAAACGAGTGTTAGTGGTGGGATAAAGTCGAGTACATATTTGCTAACAACATACATACCGCCCCATATACTAGCTGCTAGTGATAAACATATAGCTCCTAAAATTGTTTGTTTCATGTAAAGTACCTCCGTCTATTTTTAGGGTATGATGAGTCCCTAAGACGAGGCATAGTGCACGTGTTATATGAATGCCCGTCTTAGTTTATAGACGGCCTACAGGTTGATCGTTTTCGAATGAAGTGTTGTAGTACATGTGTATTCCCCCTTCTTAAGTTATAATGATATTATAACTTAATTTTCTGATTATTGGAGGCTGTTATGAAATATATCGTGATAAAATCACATATTAGCAATTATCCTGATCCAATTCGCTTAGAAGAGGGGGATGTAGTGAAAATGATAGAGAGTTACGATGGTCCTGAAAATTGGGGAAACTGGATGTTTTGTCACGAAGAGAAATATGACCGGAAAGGATGGGTTCCGGAGCAACTTATAATGAAAAATACAACTGATGTAGGAATCATTACGAAACAATATACTGCCAAAGAATTAAATGTAAGTATTGGAGAAAGATTGATTGGATTAGAAGAATTGAATGGATGGGTTTGGTGTGAAAAAACAGGTGGTGAGGATGGCTGGGTACCGAAGGGAAACTTACAAAATATTAGTAATACTATTTGGTTATTAATATAGGAAACATATTTTTAGTTTATGAGTATATTGGTTGTAGGATGAAAAATAGATTAATAGAGAAAGAGGAGATTATTATAACTACAACCGTTATTTCTCATTTTTATAACGAAGAGTATTTATTACCGTGGTGGCTTGCTCATCATACGAAACTGTTTGATCATGGTATTTTAATTAATAAAGGCTCAACAGATCGTTCGGTGGAGATTTGTAAGAAATTCGCACCGCATTGGGAAGTGCGAGATTCTGTAAATCCAGAGTTTGATGCATATGCGACGGATCATGAAGTGATGAGGGTAGAACAAGAAATACAAGGATGGAAAATGATTTTAAATACGACTGAGTTTCTTTGTGTGCAAGATAAAAATCAGTTTTGGAAATTACTAAATGAATTGGGAGGGAGGATGTATTGGCTAGAAGGGCTTATTATGGTTGATGATCCTAACTACAGTTATCCGGACCTTAACTTTGGACTCCCTTTAATGAAACAGCGATTTCATGGTTATTTACCAGAAGATTGGCCGCTATGGAGAAGAGGTAGATTTATTCATAATCATGAACACGGAAGTTATACAGTTGGAAGACATTTATCCGCGCATGAATCTATGATTTATCCCCCTCTTGCTTGTATATTATGGTTTGGATTTAGTCCGTGGAACGATGCGATGAGAAAGAGAAAGTTACAAATTGGTCCGACTCTTTCTGAAGCTAGTAAGCATGGGGGAATGGGTACACACCATATTATTACGCTGGAAAGATTAGAAGAATGGTATAAGGAATTAGCAAGAGGGACGAAGGATTTACGTTTTAGTGATGCGTACCGTTATGCTTTTGTATAAATGATTCCCACCATGAAATTGTTTCTTCGATTCCTGTATTTAGATCGTATGTCGGTTTCCAGTTTACTTCAGTTTTTAAACGTTCTACATGAACCCCGACAAATAAAGGTTCATCTTTAGAGAAAGGGATTGCACCCAGTTTAATTAAGTGCTCTTTTCCTATCTTTTTCGCAATGATAGATGCTAATTCTTTAATTTGTACAGATTGACCAGAAGCGATATTGATTGTGCCTGTAACGTCGTGTTCTAATATCGTTACGAGAGCATGAGCGACGTCGCTCACATGGAGGAAATCTCTTGATTGTTTTCCATGTGTACATAGTGCCTCCTCATTTTTTAATAAAGAAGTGATAATGTTAGAAACGAGCCGGTTCCCTTGTTCATGAGGGCCATACATATGAAAAATACGGCTCCAACACATGCTGAGGCCTGATTGCTCAGCGTACGTTTGTAGCCAGGAGTGTAGTGCATTTTTACATAATGAATACGGGGTTTTATAAGAAAGAAGCGGTGAATCTTCAAACAATACACCGTTAAACCATTCATACTCTGCGCCAGTACCGGCAACGACGACTCGCTTTCCGCCGCATGTTGTGAAGTGTTGAATCAATGAGATACTAGACGTAAGCCAATAGTAATTATTGATAGATACATAACACGCTGGCGGCACTGCTTCCCAAGCTAAATGAATGAGATGACTAGGCTTCATGTCGTAAATGAGTTTTTTTACTTCTTCATCGCAAAGTAAGTTGACTTTATGCCAATGGCAAGAAAGATGGGAAGGCTTATTTGTATTGTAAGTGGCGTGCACTTCATAGCCCTTTTGAATAAGAGAATGTACAACATATTTACCAATCCATCCGCTACCGCCTGTTACAAGGATTTTTTTCATGGCTCAATTACCTCAACTTCTGGTATTGTTACTAAAAATTTGCCGCCCCACTCACGAATGAAAGAGCATTCTTTCATAATCTCGTCTTTTAAATTCCAAGGAAGTATAAGAATGTAATCAGGTTTTGTACGTTTTATTTCTTCTGGAGATTTTATTGGAATGCGGGTTCCTGGTAGAAGGAGATTTTGTTTATGAGGGTTTTTATCTACTGTATAAGCTAGAAATTCTTTTCCTATCCCGCAATAATTTAAAAGGGTGTTTCCTTTAGCTGGCGCACCGTAACCGATAATTTGTTTGTTTAAAGCTTTCGCTTCGATAAAAAACTGTAAAATATTTATTTTCAATTGTTCGATGCGTTTAGAAAAAAGGAGATAACAATCTAATGTATTTAGCCCGTGATCCACTTCTTTTTGGATTAATTTTGTAACACTAGAATGGATAGTTGATTCGTCACTATGATGTTTTACAAAAATACGTAAGGAACCACCGTGCGTTGCAAGTTCTTCTACATCGACAATTTGTAAATGATGGTGAGATAAAACTTTTTGCAGGCTTATAAGTGAGAAATAGGAGAAGTGCTCATGGTATATCGTATCAAACTGTTTAAAGGATATGAGATTTAATAAGTGCGGGAATTCAATTGTTATTGTTCCGTCTTGTTTTAATAACGTTTTTAAACCTGCCACAAAATCATGTAAGTTCGGAACGTGTGCTAATACGTTATTAGCAATGATTAAATCTGCTTGCGGTAATTTTTTTGCTAAGTCGTTGCTGAAAAAATTCACTTCAGTAGGAATTCCTTTTTGGATAGCGATTTCTGCTACATTTTTTGCTGGTTCAATTCCTAACGTTTCGATATGTTCTTTTTGAAAGTATTGTAATAAGTACCCGTCGTTACTCGCAATTTCAACCACCTTTGAATGTTTCTTTAAGCGGAAGCGCTTAATCGCCATTTCTACATATTGTTTAGCATGCAGTAGCCAGCTTGATGAGTAAGAGCTAAAGTATAAATAGTCATGAAAAATATTGTGCGGAGATTCAAATTCATCTAATTGTACGAGTAAACAAGAGTGACAAACAAATGTGTGCAATGGATAAAATGGTTCCATTTTATATGAGTTTTCTGGAGAAACAAATGAGTTAGCGAGAGGAGAAACACCTAAATCTAAAAAAGTATTGCTGAGTAATGAGTGGCAAAAACGGCATTTTTTCTGTTCCATTTTATAGCCCCCTTATAAATTTTTGAATGCATCAATTTGTTGTCGCGTGAAAGATTCGATATTTTCACCAGATGCATATTTTTTGTACCAATCAACAGTCCAAGTGATAGCCTTATCTGTTGATAACTTAGGAGTCCAGCCGAGTTTAGTTACTGCTTTTGTACTATCAAGTGTTAAAACAGGCGATTCATAAGGAGTGTTTGTAGGGGGGGAAGTGATTGTTAGTTGTTTATTCCATAATTTTATTACAGATTGAATGACATCATGAACGGTTCTGTTAGGTTCGTTCAACGGGCCGAAATTCCATGCTTCTGCATATGCAGCGTCTGTCCAAAGTTTTTCAGCTAAAAGGATATAGCCGTGTAAAGGATCTAATACGTGTTGCCACGGGCGAATAGCCTTTTTGTTTCTAATCGTTAATGTACCATCTTGTAAATATGCACGAATGACATCTGGGAATAATCGGTCTTCTGCCCAATCCCCACCACCGATGACGTTACCTGCTCTTACTGAGGCGAGTTTCTGAGTATTAGTGTGGAAGAATGATTTTTGATAGGATGTTGCCACTATTTCAGCGCAAGCTTTACTAGCACTATAAGGGTCGAAACCTCCTAGCCGGTCAATTTCCACGAATGCCCGGTTACCGCTCCCGTCATTTTCATAACATTTATCACTTGTAACATTAATGATGCCACGTATACTTTCTATATGTTTTGCAGCTTCCAATACGTGAACAGTGCCTAAAACATTCGTTTTAAATGTTTCGATAGGATCTTTGTATGAAGTGGTGACGATTGGCTGGGCAGCTAAATGAAATAGTATGTCAGGGTTATGATGTTTTAGGGCGTGTAATAAAGAATCGTAATCTGTAATGTTGCCATGAATTGTTATGCACTCTTTTGCTACGTTACATTGTTCAAAAAGATTAGGAATCGATGGGGGATGAGAAGAAAAGCCAACTACTTCTGCACCTAAAGAAGTTAAGAAAAGGGTGAGCCAAGAGCCTTTAAATCCAGTATGTCCCGTGATAAATACTTTTTTCTTATTCCAAAAAGATGAAGAAGCCATATTACCAAACCTTCCACGGAGCGTTATTACTTTCCCATAGCTCGACTAATTTATTTTTATCGCGCAATGTATCCATCGGATGCCAAAAACCAGTATGTTGATATGCTGATAGTTCGTTTTTGTTTACTAACTGAACTAAAGTGTCTGTTTCAAAAACAGACTTATCTCCACTAATGTAATTGAAAACTTCAGGGTTTAAAACGAAAAATCCACCGTTAACCCATCCGCCATCCCCGAGTGGCTTCTCTTGAAAAGATGTTACAGACTGTTTATCTAATATGAGAGAACCGAATCTACCAGGAGGTTGTACGGCGGTAACAGTTGCCATTTTTCCATGTTTTTTATGAAATGCAATAAGTTCTTTTATATTTACGTTACTTAATCCATCGCCATAAGTGAGGCAGAAAGGTTCGTCTCCAACAAAATTTTGAATCTTTTTCACTCGTCCTCCCGTTTCTGTATTTACACCAGTATCGATTAGTGTAACTTTCCACGGTTCTACACGATGAGAATGGCTAGTAATTGTATTATCCTTTAAATGTATCGTGAAATCTGACATGTGTAAGTTGTAATTTAGAAAGAACTCTTTAATTGCATATCCTTTATACCCTAAGCAAATAATAAACTCTGTAATGCCGTAATGGCTATACAAACTCATAATGTGCCATAAAATAGGCTTTGTTCCAATTTCAATCATAGGTTTCGGTTTTAAATGTGTTTCTTCCCCAATCCTTGTCCCATATCCACCAGCAAGAATAACAGCTTTCATTTTTTCCTCCTAAAATAAAAATTTATAATATATACAGTATTCATATTGTATACAAATGGTTTTGTTTTTGACTAAGTGCGTAAAAATGTGTGAAGCATGATCGGATGAGAAATATTAAGATTTGAATTTAGGGAATAATTGTTGATACTCAGGGTGATTACGTAGATCCTGTGTTGCATTAGTTAACATTAAAAATCGAGCTTCGAGTTCTTCAGAGGACCGACCATATTGTTTTTGAAGTCCCATTCGAACGCCCTTTTTTGAAAGGGTGGGTGTAATTTGTAATTTTCTTGCCTTTGTATGTTCGTTCCAAGGGCTAAAATAAAATTTGAAAATGAATGAAGGGGAGTTATAAACGACATGTTGATGCCGCGTAAAATGTCTGCCTGGTAAATATGCGCCATCAAGATGATTGTGTATAAATCTCCAGGCGCAGCCGATTTCTGGTTTATAAGGAAAAAGACCATGGTATCGTTGTTCTACTAAAGGAATGGAATATCTTAGTTTTGAATAATTGTAATCATGCTTATCAATCATGACAATCATTCTAATCGCATACATATTTTGGCCTAACGTATGAAGTGATGAGAAAAATTCTTCTACATTGTTACAGCAAAGAAATTCTGTAGTATTTAATACCATCTTCCAACCTGAAACTTCTCTTTCAATTTCCATTACTTCAATGTCAGTATTAGTGGGATCGAATTCAAGGAATCTTGAATCTCGTACTTCCCAGTGGGGAGCAAATAATTTACAAATTTCAACTGAACGATCTGTAGAACCTCTATTAATTAAAATACCGTGATCGAATATTTTCGTGTGATGCATAAGCCACCATGGAAGTAGGTATTCTTCATTATAAAAATGAGAAATAAGTGTCTTTCTCATGTTAATCATCTCCTATACAAGCAATCATTATTAATAGGATATGTTTTTTAATAAGAAAGGTTAAAAGTTGCAGACAATGTAGTGATGAAGTAATAGTTTAGTAATTTTCTTGTATAAGTGTAGATTACTTGTATGGAATAATAATAGGGCGGGTCTTGGAATTTTGTATAAATTATGAATAATAAACCGTCACGTTTGACTGTACAGTTTATGTATTGTATGATGTTAGTAATATAAACAAGGGGGGAAGATCGTTGGGAAGGTGTATCGAATCGGACAGTTGGCTCTCATGGCTCACGTGTCGAAACGAACGATTGATTATTATACGAATCTAGGTATCTTAAAAGCGGAGCGATCTCAATCTAATTATCGCTATTACGACGAAACAGCATTTGAAACATTACAATTTATTGAGAAGTGCAAAGAAATGCATATGCCGCTTTGTGAGATTAAAGAGAAAATCGAGGAGAAGAAGAAGCTGCTCGGTATCAATGAACACGTTTCGAAACAAGTGAATGAAGTGACAGACCATATTCATCGATTAGAAGCAGAGTTAACAGAGTTAAAGCCGCTTTTAGATGGATTGACTGATTCACAACGTGAAAAAATATCGAAATCTTTATCTGGTCAAACGACAGCTTTAATACAGACACTTGCTCTATTATTATAGAAAAAGTGAAATCCGACCTCTTTAATTTTTGTATCGGGCTATGTTTTCTAAGAAAGAAATAAGAAAACATTATAGTATACAGGAGGTGGACACCTTAGTTTTTTAACTAAGGGGATTCATTGGAAATATTTAATTTAGTCATGGTTGCGATTTTAATCGCATTTACTGGATTTTTCGTAGCAGCTGAGTTTGCGATTGTAAAAGTACGTTCAAGTCGTATTGATCAGCTTGTTGCAGAAGGAAAACGCGGTGCTTTAGCAGCGAAAAAGGTAACAACAAATTTAGATGAATATTTATCTGCTTGTCAATTAGGTATTACAGTTACAGCTATGGGATTAGGTTGGTTAGGTGAACCGACAATTGAAAAGTTATTACACCCGTTATTTGAGAAATGGAACTTAAACCCTTCTATTTCATCAGTATTAACATTTGGTCTTGCTTTTATGATTATGACGTATTTACACGTTGTAGTAGGAGAATTAGCTCCGAAAACGATGGCAATTCAAAAGGCTGAAAGGGTAACGTTATTATTGGCAGGTCCATTAATGATGTTCTACAAAGTAATGTATCCATTTATTTGGGTATTGAACGGTTCAGCGCGTGTTGTAACTGGCTTATTCGGTTTAAAACCAGCTTCAGAACATGAAGTAGCTCATACAGAGGAAGAATTACGCCTTATCCTTTCAGATAGCTATGAAAGTGGCGAAATTAATCAGGCTGAATACAAGTATGTAAATAACATTTTTGAATTTGATAATCGTATTGCAAAAGAGATTATGGTACCGCGAACAGAAATCGTTGGTTTCTACCTGGAAGATTCAGTAGAAGAACACATGAAAGTAATCCAAAATGAGCGATACACACGTTATCCGATTTTTGGAGAAGATAAAGATGATATTATCGGTATGGTCAACGTAAAAGATTTCTTTATTCGATATATGACCGAGGATCAAAAAGATTTATCATCAATTCGCTCGTATATGCGTCCGATTATTGAAGTGATGGAAACAACTCCAATTCACGATTTATTACTTCAAATGCAGAAGAAGCGAATTCCGATGGCTGTTTTATATGATGAGTACGGAGGAACAGCTGGAATTGTAACGCTTGAGGACATCTTGGAGGAAATCGTCGGCGAAATTCGTGACGAATATGATGAAGATGAAGCACCACCAATTCAACATGTGAACGAGCAGCATATCATTGTTGATGGAAAAGTGCTTATCTCAGAAGTGAAAGATTTATTTGGATTACACATTGAAGAAGATGATGTGGATACAATCGGTGGATGGATTATGATGCAAAATCATGAAATCGAAGAAGGACAACACGTTGAGGCGGAAGGTTATGAATTTAAAGTGTTAGAAAAAGACGCTTACCAAATTAAACGTGTTGAAATTCGTAAGATGGAACAAGAACAAGAAGAAGAGAAAGCAGCAACTGTGTAAGTTGCTGCTTTTCTTCTAAAGTACAAAAAATGAGAACTTAGGAGCGGATATTTTGATTCAAGAAGCCTTACGTGTATATCGATTACAATTGTATGTGATCTTTAGTGGTTTACTACTTATGTGGACGATTACTCCGTTTGGAAAACAAGTAACAGGGTTTGGAATTGGATTAGCTGTAAGTGCATATTGTCTTTGGCTATTAGCTCGCAGAATAGAGAAAATAGGGAAAAGTATCGTAATGAAAGAAAAGGCTCCTGGATTAGGAGTTTTAAACCGATTTGCAGCTGCCATTTTAGGAGCTATCATCATGTATGAAATTGAGCATGAAATGGAAATGTGGGCATTTGGTACAGGCATTTTAGGTGGTCACTTTTTAATGATTGCGAATTTAGCTTATGCAAATATGCAGTTAGTGAAAGAAGAAGAGAAGAAAAGGGAACATACTTCGAAAAACATAGAGCTATGATGAGAGGGACCTAATACGGTTCCTTTTTTATTTTATTGAAATGATACAAGTAACCAAATTAACGACAAATATAATACGCTTCTTTTTTACGTTTTTCAATAGTATGAAAAATAATAAAAAAAATTTTAAAAACCCATCGATTTCTAAAGGTTATGTATGTTATCATGACAAAAGACTTTTTGAAAGAGGTGGATACCAATGTTACAAGCGCTACTTATTTTTGTGCTTCAAATTATTTACGTTCCCATTTTAACAATTCGTACGATTTTGCTTGTAAAGAATCAAACAAGATCCGCTGCTGGCGTAGGATTGTTAGAAGGAGCTATTTACATTGTCAGTTTAGGTATTGTGTTTCAAGATTTATCAAATTGGATGAACATCGTTGCCTATGTCATTGGCTTTAGTGCAGGACTGTTATTAGGCGGTTATATAGAGAATAAATTAGCAATTGGTTATATTACGTATCAAGTTAGTTTACTAGACCGTTGTAATGAATTAGTAGATGAATTACGTCACTCTGGATTTGGCGTTACCGTATTTGAAGGTGAAGGTATTAATTCCATACGTTATCGCTTAGATATCGTTGCAAAGCGCTCTAGAGAAAAAGAACTGTTAGAAATTATTAATGAAATTGCACCGAAAGCCTTTATGTCTTCTTATGAAATCCGTTCATTTAAAGGCGGATATTTAACGAAGGCGATGAAGAAAAGAGCGTTAATGAAGAAGAAAGATGAACATGCATCGTAAAAAGAGAAGTAGTGCTGCATGAAAAGCGCAGTATAAGTCCAAATGTAAAAGAGAGGAATCTATTTTGATATAGATTCCTCTCTTTTTTACTGTTAATTGAAAAACTAAATCGTATAATTATTTTTTTTACTCATTCTCAAATTAATGATTAGCCAAATAATTTGAAAAAATACAGGTATGATAAACGCGATTAATATAACGATAAGTGATATGGATTTAATTTCGGGTGTTTGAATAACACCAGCACCATCAACATCTCGTAGCCAAATAATAGCGGCCCATATTCCAAAAACGATAATCCAAAATAGGTTACCAATCCACCAAGAAATCCATCGTTTTTTCATGTTAACACTCCTTATATGTATCCACTGTTAAAAGTATATTTTCGTTCGTTACATTTATAATGAAACAACTTTAAAATTAGTTTTTAACTGTATATCTAACTTGTTTGAAGGTGACTATTTCTCCATCATCATTATCATCTTTCGTTTGCAAAAGTTGAACTTTTGGTTTGTAGTCCGTCCTATGAGCGTGTTTGATATCTTTAATGTTAAGCTTGTAGGATTCATCATTCTTTATCTTTTGTTCCAACACTTTTTTATTCGCAACATAAATAAAAGTCACTTTATTTTCATCAATGCCCTCGGTCTTAATTTCTAATTCATTATCTTTTGTTGTAATCGTTGGTGTTAATAATTCTATACTGCCGTTTCCAGTTTCTAAAGAATGTTCTGCAATAGCTGAACATCCGGATAATATGATTCCGGTGAATAGAAGAACAATTAATTTCTTTTTCATAACATCCCCCCGATTCTATGTGATTTTTGATTTTGGCATTGTTAGACTGCTAGTGTGGAGTGTAAATGTTTAGATCGTACTCTTATTAATTGTACCATAATATGTAAATTAAAACAGGTTATCTATCCAATTTAAGAGAGATTGAAAAGTTTACTTATTGTTGAGTATCAGTATTTTTCTAGTAGGTCTATATTTTCTCTAGAGCCCTTCTTTTTTATATTTAAAATATGAAGTGAAATAAAACCTATAAGCCCTATTCCGCCGAAAATAAGCCAGGTTGTATACATTCCGTTTAAGTTGGATGTAAACCATGTACCGGTATAATTACCGATGATAAAACCAAATGCGAGTGATAGTTGATAAAATCCGAAGAATGTAGCTGTATATGATTCATTACTGTAATTTGCAATAGCGATATCAGCGTTAGGTAACACGAGTGTTTCACCAATTGTAAAGAAAATTACACAAATAAATAGCCAATATGGGTGTTGAAATAAAGGTATGAGTAAAAAGGAAATACCCATTAATAAAATACCGTATTTAATAAATGAAAGCGTGTTGTATTTGTGGAATAGTTTTCGGAATAACACCATAAATATGACGCCTGTTATTGCATTTATCGTAATGACTAATGTAGCAAGTTGATTGCTATTACTAATGTTTTTCATATGAAGTGGAAGTGCGACAGTAAGCTGAGTAAACATAATATAGAAGAAAATCATGATAAAGGAAAACAGAAGAAAAGACTTGTTTTGTAAGATGGCCTGTATTCCTAATGTAATAGACGTGTTTTCAGTAGTGACTTGGAAGTGATTTTTAAGTAAGTAAAAGATTAAAGCAAATATCAGCATAAGAGATCCTGTTAGAGAGAAAGCATAGATTGGATCGAGTAAGAGTAAAAACCCTCCTGCAATTGGTCCGATTATTGCACCGCAATTAAAGCTAAGGTTTAAATATGTAAATAAATTTTTTCTCAAATGAGCTGGCTGTGAGCCAAATATAGCGCGAGCGGCAGGTTCGTAAAATGCTGTTCCGAAGCCAATAAGTGCAGAAGAAATAGAAATTGTATAGAAATCAGAGCATATTCCTAAAGCGATAAATCCGATTCCTCTCAAAAATAAACCGGCTACCATCATAATGATATAGCCTATTTTGTCAGCAATTAATCCTGAGAATAAAGGGATAACTCGTGATGTAATTATTATAACTGTCAACACTGTTCCGACTTGAAAAGTTGAAAAATGAAGAAAGGTTAATAGATAAATAGCTAAAAATGCGTATACTGCAAAATAACCAAAAGACATAAAAAATGAAGAAATAAGCATGAAACGTATCGGTGTTGAGAAACTTTTCATAGAAATCCTCCTAATTATGTAACCAGTAAAATTATTTGGTGGTTAACTATTTTATATTATAATTATACATAAAGTCAGAAAAAAGTAAATTTTAAGAAGAAGGTGGATCGAATTGAATCAAAACGCTCCAAATGAACTAGAATATATTCGGGAATTTTTAAATACATGGAGAATACCAAACGATACGAGAGAGCCAATTGATTTGCTGCAAACAGAAGAGGATATAAAGAAATTTATGAAAGAAACTTTTCATGAAGAGCTTCTATTTCATACGATAGAAGAATTAAAAAGTTTTCGAGAAGATATTCGGGCGGCAATTGAAGGTGAGGGATCATTGCAAAAGTGGTTAGAGGAATACCCATTTCATGTACATATAAAGGAAGATATGAAAGGTATTACATATGAACCAGTATACGAAGAGAATGTGTATACAAAAATATTAAGCATTGTGTTTATCTCGATTCAAGAAAATTTGTGGGGAAGGTTAAAAGCATGTCCAGATTGTCGCTGGGTATTTTATGATCATTCGCGAAACGGAAGCAAAAGATGGTGCGGTATGTATGCTGGTGAAGAAGGAGGCAGAGCATGCGGTACAATTGCAAAAGTGAAAAATTACCGAGCGAAGAGAAAAGGAAGAACGGGTTATAATGTGTAATTAATAGTAGGGGAAGAAAATGGATGGGGGAATGTAGCATATGAAAGGTACACAAATGTTAGCTTTAAATAAAAAGTGTTGGGATACAGTTGCACCTTATTTCTTTCAAGTGGATTGTTTACCGAAATATGGCCCGTATACAGCGTCTGAAGATGAGATTCATTTGTTCGATTCAATTAAAGGTAAAAGGTACTTGATATTGGATGCGGAAGTGGGCATTCGCTGCAATATATGGCGGAACATGGCGCAGAAGAATTGTGGGGACTCGATCTTTCGAGCACACAAATCGAAAAGGCACATAAAACATTACAGTCGTGGAATCCAAAGTTAATATGTGGAGCAATGGAAGAGGAAGTGGATATTCCGAAAGGGTATTTTGATATTGTATATTCCATTTATGCATTAGGTTGGACTTCAGATTTAAGAAAAACGTTGGAATTGATTTATTCGTATGTAAAGCCAGGAGGAAGCTTTGTTTTTAGCTGGGAGCATCCCGTATATTCAAACTTAATGTATGGAACAGAGGAGATTGCTTTCAGCTCGTCTTATCATGAAGAAACTCCTATTACGTTTGAAACATTTAAAGGGGAAAATGTACAAGCAACGTTATATAAAAGAAAAATGAGTACATACATAAATGAGTTACATAGAGCTGGATTTACAATTGAGAGAATAGAAGAGCCTGAACCATCGAGCTTGTTTGATGAAGAACTAGCTGAGCCGTCTACGAAATATTATTCTTTATATAAAGCTAGAATGGTGCCAACTACTTTTATTATTAAGGCGAGAAAGTAAAGTGTTTTATAAAAAGAAGCCTATCATTTCAAATAAATGAAATGATAGGCTTCTTTATTTTTAAGAAAATGAGGTCAAAGGTGTACTTTTCTTATAAAAATGCATTTCATATAAAAGGTGTAATTATTTTGGGGGAAGGGGGATTGTTGTGCGTCATCATAGAAAGTGCAAAAAATTTGGAGTGGCACTGCCTCTTCCACTTATAGGAGCAACTGGTCCAACAGGTAATAGTGGTCCAATCGGTCCAACTGGAGGGCATGAAGGTCCTGTTGGTCCTACAGGGGTGACTGGCCCGACGGGAGCAACTGGGCCTCAAGGTCCTCAAGGTATCAGGGGAATACAAGGTCCAAGAGGAACAACAGGAGCGCAAGGAATACAAGGAGCTATTGGTGATACAGGAGAGCAAGGTGTAACAGGTCCAACCGGCCTCCAAGGTCCTCAAGGATTAATTGGAAACCAAGGTCCAACGGGTGATAGTGGAGTACAAGGATTAGAAGGAATACAAGGAATTACAGGCCCAACTGGTAGTCAAGGTATACAAGGTCCCCAAGGGATACAAGGAGAGATAGGTGAGCGAGGACAAACGGGAGCACAAGGAATGCAAGGTGTGATAGGTGAAGCTGGTATTACAGGTGTAACAGGTCCTCAAGGTTCCCAAGGAGCGCAAGGAATACAAGGGGAGGATGGCACTACAGGTATACAAGGAGAAGAAGGTCCACAAGGAATACAAGGAATTACTGGAGAGCAAGGACACCAAGGTGATCAAGGGATACAAGGTGTAGTAGGCCCAACCGGTTCTACTGGTCCGCAAGGCCCTCAAGGTATAAGCGGAATAAAGGGAATAACAGGTGTAATAGGTCCGCAAGGTCCGCAAGGTATTCAAGGCATACAAGGGATAACCGGATCCACAGGTTTTCAAGGAGAAAAAGGAATACGAGGGATAACAGGAGCAACCGGACCCACTGGTACACAAGGTCCAGTAGGTCCGCCTGGTGGGCCTACTGGAACAACCGGTCCAATTGGTCCGTCTAGTGGAGTGACTGGTCCATCAGGTCCACCCGGTCCACCTGGGGGGCCAACAGGTCCAACGGGCGAAACTGGTGCGCGGGGTGTAACAGGGGGAACTGGTGCGATAGGAGCACAAGGGTTACAAGGAATAACTGGTCCACCTGGTCCTCAAGGTGGAAGAGGCGCACAAGGAGCTCAAGGTGTAGTGGGAGCAGTTGGAGTACAAGGTGCACAAGGTTCTCAAGGTAACCAAGGCATAACAGGGGCAACTGGTGTAGAAGGTCCACAAGGAATACAAGGCCCGCAGGGAGAAATCGGTCCAACGGGTGCAGAAGGTCCTAAAGGAGAGCAAGGTATACAAGGAGTAACAGGTCCAACAGGAGCACAAGGAATGCAAGGGTTACAAGGTATACAAGGTCCAACAGGAGTGGCAGGAGCTGCAGGAGCTCAAGGTGCACAAGGCATACAAGGCGCAACCGGGCCAGCTGGAGCACAAGGCATACAAGGTGCACAAGGAATCCGAGGAGAAACAGGGGCAGCTGGAGTACAAGGAATCCAAGGAGTTCAAGGGATACAAGGGATAACGGGATTGATCGGTCCTCAAGGTGCACAAGGTCCTCAAGGAGTGCAAGGAATAATAGGGCCGACTGGAGCTATTGGTTTGCAAGGACCTCAAGGAATACAAGGTATAGTAGGCCCAACAGGAGCACAAGGCTCTCAAGGAATGCAAGGCATACAAGGAATAACAGGTCCGACAGGTGCGCAAGGAATTAGAGGTCCCCAAGGGAATCTAGGAGAAAACGGGATAACAGGTCCTCAAGGGGTGCAAGGTGCACAAGGTATTGAGGGACCCAAGGGACCACAAGGAAATATTGGGGCTACGGGCGTAACTGGAGAAACAGGAGCGACAGGAGAAGTAGGGGCGACAGGAGCACAAGGAATACAAGGCGTTCAAGGGATTATGGGGATACAAGGAAGTACAGGAATGACCGGACCAACTGGAGCAACGGGAGTAACCGGGATACAAGGTTCTCAAGGTATACAAGGCCCACAAGGACCAACTGGAGCAAGAGGAGCGACAGGGGTTAGCGGTAGTGTAGGACCGGCCGGAGCGCAAGGTAGTCAAGGACCTATTGGAGCTGTGGGACCTACCGGAGCCACTGGTAGTGCAGGTTCAATAGGTTTCTTGGGAATAGCGGGAGCGACTGGAGCGACTGGTTTACCTAGCGGGGGCGGTTATTTCTTTTCTACTTCAACGAGTGCAATTGCAGCGAATGCGTTCATACCAATCAATTCCGGATCTACAGTTTTTGGTTCGGGTGTCAGTTTAACAAATGCAACAACTGTAACGTTAAGTACGCCGGGAATCTATTTAGTAAGCTATTATTTTCAAGGTGATCCAACTGCTGGAAATGAAACGATTTCAGTGAGGCTCACGTTAAATGGTACGCAAGTTGCGGGGAGTTTTATTTTTTATGTTACAGGAGGTACTTTTGTATTAGAACCAGCGATTTCTAATACGATGGTCATTAATGTTGTTTCTTCAAATGCTACTTTATCTTTACAAAATGGCCCATTAGCTATTGGTCATGTAACGACATTATCTGGTGTGATAACTGCTAGTTTAAATGTATTAAAAATAGTTTGATATGTTAGTTATAACGGGGGAGATGCTTGTGAGGGATCAAGATAAGTGTAGTAAGTTTCAAGCACCTATTCCTTTTCCAGCGTCAGGTATTACGGGGCCAACAGGTCCAACAGGTCCGACAGGTTCTTTAGGTGGACCAACTGGACCACAAGGAATACAAGGCGTACAAGGGCCAATTGGTCCAACGGGTCCGACAGGAATACAAGGAGTGCAAGGGGTGCAGGGAGAAAATGGTCCAACCGGCCCAACTGGTTTAACTGGACCACAAGGTTCTCAAGGTAATCAAGGACCTATGGGAGAACGAGGCCCACAGGGAATACAAGGTGTTCAAGGAATACAAGGCGAAAGAGGTCCGACTGGTCCAACTGGTATTCAAGGAATACAAGGAATTCCTGGCTCAATCGGTCCAACCGGTCCAACAGGAATACAGGGCGTACAAGGAGTGCAAGGAGAAATCGGTCCAACCGGCCCAACAGGAATACAAGGAATACAAGGAGTGCAAGGGGAAATTGGTCCGACTGGTCCAACTGGAAATACTGGTATACAAGGTGTGCAAGGTAATTTAGGAGGTAGTGGTTTACAAGGTGTAACCGGAATACAAGGAATACAGGGTCCGATTGGTCCAACAGGGCCAACTGGTTCTCAAGGAATTCAAGGGGAGCAAGGACCAATGGGTCCACAAGGGGAAACTGGTGTTCAAGGTTTACAAGGTCCCCAGGGAGAAATGGGGCAGGTAGGTCCAACAGGAATACAAGGAATACAAGGAGTGCAAGGTGTAATCGGTCCGACTGGTCCAACCGGTTTACAAGGTGATCCAGGTCCAACCGGCCCAACAGGAGCTACTGGGATAACTGGTCCGACAGGTTCTGCAACAGGCCCGACTGGAGCAACCGGTCCAACTGGTCCACCAGGAGGTCCAACTGGTCCAACCGGTCCAGCAGGATCACCAGGGGGTCCAACTGGTCCGACTGGAGCAACAGGGGCAACCGGAGCGACCGGAGCAACAGGAGCGACTGGAATTCAAGGGGTACAAGGAATCCAGGGACCGACCGGAGCAACTGGTGTAACAGGTTTGCAAGGAGTACAGGGACCAATGGGGGCAACGGGTCCAACGGGTGATCAAGGCATTCAAGGTCCACAAGGGATACAAGGAGTAACCGGTCCGACTGGTCCGCAAGGTCTACAAGGAATCCAGGGGCCGGTAGGAGCAACCGGCCCAACCGGCCCGCAAGGTGTGCAAGGGGTACAGGGGCCAATCGGGCAGGCAGGCCCACAAGGAATTCAAGGCATACAAGGTGAGCAAGGCGTAAGGGGAGCAACGGGTCCAACTGGTTTACAGGGGTTACAAGGAATTCAAGGCATACAGGGACCAACTGGCCCCCAAGGAATCCAAGGAGTACAAGGGCTAAGCGGCATAACAGGCCCAACCGGTCCACAAGGAATTCAGGGCATACAGGGACCTCAAGGAAATATAGGTCCAACCGGTTCGACTGGAATCCAAGGAGTGCAAGGTCCAGAGGGTCCAACTGGTCCAACAGGGGCAACAGGACCACAAGGAATTCAAGGTATACAAGGTCTACAAGGCCCAACCGGTCCACAGGGTATTCAAGGAATCCAAGGAATCCAAGGGCCTATTGGTCCAACCGGCCCAACTGGACCGCAAGGAATTCAAGGGATAACCGGTTCGACGGGACCAACGGGGCAGACTGGAGCAACAGGAGCGACGGGAGTAACGGGCCCTCAAGGTCCACAAGGAATTCAAGGACCACAAGGCGTAACAGGAGCAACCGGAGCAATAGGAGCGACGGGAGCAACAGGTCCACAAGGAATCCAAGGAATTCAAGGTTCGCAAGGGATAACGGGTCCAACGGGAGCAACCGGAGTGACTGGAATAACAGGCCCACAAGGAATCCAAGGAATCCAAGGACCACAAGGTGTGACGGGAGCAACCGGCGCAACAGGAGCGACAGGAGCGACAGGTGCAACAGGCCCGACAGGAATCCAAGGAATCCAAGGCATAACAGGAGCAACAGGGAGAACGGGAGTAACAGGCCCAACCGGAGCAACGGGTCCAACCGGCTTAACGGGAGCAACAGGATCATCTGCTATATCAACAGGTGGAGGCTATTTCTTTTCTACTTCAACGAGTGCAATTGCCGCAAATGCCAATATTTCAATTAATAGTGGATCTACAGTGTATGGAACAGGAGTATCTTTAACTAGCCCTACAACGGTTACTGTATCTACGACAGGGATATATTTAGTAAGTTATTATTTTCAAGGGGATGCAAGTGCTGGGAATGAAACGGTGTCTGTGAGATTACTATTAAACGGAACACAAGTAGCAGGGAGTTTTATACAAAATGTAACGACATCAACTGTAGTAATCGAACCAACCATTTCAAATACGCTTCTTGTGAATGTAACGAGTGCCAATTCAACATTAATATTACAAAATGGTCCGTTAGGGGTAGGGCATGTAACGACCATAGCAGGTGCAATTACGGCAAGTTTAAATGTAGTGAGAATTTTATAAGAAACATCAAAAACACAAGGAATGCCTTTTAGACACACCTTGTGTTTTTGATGTTAAATGAACCATTTCTTTATCTTTTCGGCTGAAAAATATGTTGAAAGAAGTATTTGTGATGTAAGTTATCTACAATTTTATTTGCTTGATATGTGCGATGTTGCTCGAGTCGAAGTCTTTGCTCCATCATTTTTATTGCGTGATCAGATAAACGTAACATTATACATTTCTCCTTTTCTATAAATATAGGTGACTTATTTGGTATCGATCCCATATTTATTATTAAGGAGGCAAAATGTGTAACATAGGCAAAAAGCACCTTCCTCTCCCATTACGCTTACGAGGTTAGCTGTCGGACTCGGGAAGTGAGAGTTTCCCTACTTAAATAAGATTCGCCCCAAGTAGCAAAGCTACAAAAATGGTTCCCCCGCTCCAAATTTTGGACTCAGCAAAAGGTTTTATAAAGTAAAAGATAACATAAATAAACCAATGAGTCAAACTATTTGTTGTTTTCTGATTTTTTAAGCGAAGTTAAAACCACTCCATCGGGTAATATGATCTCCTTTATTTCAATAAAGCCATGTTTTTTATATAAAGACAGAGCAGGGGTATTTTCTTTTCCTGTTTGTACAATATATGTTTTGGAAGGGGAGAACATGTCAAATACATAAAGTAGTAGTTTTGTTGCAATCCCTTTATGAAAATGATCGGGGGATACTACTAAACGATGAATATCTACTTCCTCTTCATCCATTTTAAAAGAAATAAACCCAGCAAGTGTATCTTCAAAAAAATAGCCGTAAAAAATTTCATCACAAGATTGAATATCGGCTACAGTATCATAAAGGCGAGGGATAGCTGTACTATTTATATATTTCGCCTCAATTTCATAAGCGGGTATTTGAATGCTTAAAATAGAAGTTGCAGTTTTGTGAGAAGTTGTTATTAATTTTTGAATCATAGAATAGAAACCTCCTTGTTGGCTGTATTTTCATAGATTTGACAAGATTTTTCTTTTTTGGATATAATAATTACATAGTTACACAATAAGTTAGTAGCTAAATTGAATTACACTATAATAGAAATGGAGGACTAAAGATGGGGTGGATTATCACATTAATAGTTGGTGCTATTATAGGTGCAATTGCAGGTTCTATTACAGGTAAAGACTTTCCTGCTGGCATGTTTGGAAATATAATTGCTGGTTTATTAGGAGCTTGGTTAGGCGGTAAATTATTTGGAGATTGGGGTCCATCACTAGGTGGTATTCATATTGTACCAGCTTTATTAGGATCAATTGTTCTCGTTCTTATTGTATCATTTGTAGTGAAAGCTGCAAGGAAATAAAGAGTTATATTATGATAAAAAGCCCTATATAAGGGCTTTTCATCATTCGAAGAGGTGGTTTTATTGGAGAAAGTAAGTTTAAGAAAACGAGATAAGTTGAAAAAATTTTTTAGAGAACACAATTATTTAGCAGTGTTACTTGGGTTTGCATTATTGTTCATTAATATTTTATTACTAACAAAAATATCATTTGTTTTTACACCGTTTATCGTCTTTTTAAAAACAATTTTCTTCCCAGTATTATTAGCGGGCGTACTATTTTACATTTTGCATCCATTCGTTTCGCTTTTAGAAAAGAAAGGTGTTTCAAGAATCGTATCAATAGCCTCGATATACTTAATCGTAATTGGATTATTTGTGTTTTTAGTTTTAACGGTTATTCCAATTATTAAAGATCAAATTGATGCATTAATAGATAACTTACCGTATTTCGGTCATGAAATTGAACGAGCAGCACGTAGATTTGGGGAAAGTAATTTACTAGGAAAAATTCAGGAGAATTTAAATATTGATGTAGCGAGTATGGTAAAAGACTATACAGTTGATTTTACGAAATCTTTATCATCAGTAACAGGAAATGTAACTGGATTTTTAAGTACTATTACAGAGGTCGTTTTAACGTTTGTAATGGTTCCGTTTATATTGTTCTATCTTTTAAAAGATGGTGAGCAATTACCAAATCACTTTTTAAAGTTTATTTCAGAACAAAGACGACCAGCAGCGATGAGAATACTAGACGATATGCATTATGCGATTAGCTCGTATATTAGAGGACAAATTATCGTTAGCTTATTTATCGGTATTATGCTATTAATTGGTTACCTTATTATCGGTATTAAATATGCAGTACTACTCGCTATTTTAGCGATGATTGTAAATATCGTTCCGTACGTAGGACCAATTATCGCAATTACACCAGCGTTAATTATTGCGTTTATTGATTCGCCGGGGATGGTTTTAAAGGTAATTATTGTAATGATGGTTGTACAATTAGCAGAAGGTAAATTTATTTCTCCGCAAGTCATGGGGAAAAAGCTAGATATTCACCCGATTACTATCATTTTTATTATTTTAACTGCCGGAAATTTATTTGGAATTATGGGGATTATTTTAGCAATTCCAGGATATGCGATACTAAAAGTGTTAGTTACGCACGGTTATCGATTTGTTAAGTTGAATACGTAGGAAAAAGAGCTAAAACAGTATTATCTGTTTTAGCTCTTTTTTATTAACAATTGATGTGCATATTGGCGTGCCCATTGATCCGCTTCTAATATAGCATCTAGTGAAGGATCTTTTACGTTATGATGGGCTTCAACTGTTTTGTAAATTGTTTTTTCAATATCGAAAAAGGCAATTTCATTTTTAAGAATAGTGCATTCGCAATTTCATTTGCTGCGTTTAATACAGCAGGAGTAGCACCACCAATTTTGCCACATTCATATGCGTATTGTAGACAAGGAAACTTCTCTAAATCTGGTTTTTCAAAATGTAAACTACCTATTTTTAATAAATTTAATTTTTCAATGGATATATATTTTACCATGAAAAAACCTCCAAAGTTGTTTCGAGTATTTCTGCAAACCTATATAATATTAGACAATTGAAGTGGAAATTCCTGCTATATAAAATAGAAAATTTTGGTTTGTTCAGAAGTGAAATGTGATAAACTGTAAAAAAATAACGAAAAGCGATGAAAGAGAAGAGTACATATTCGAAACTTTTCAGAGAGCTGATGTGTGGTGGGAATCAGCAAGGAATGAATATGGAATGGGCTCTGGAGCTTCTAACTGAAATGAGTAGGTAAAGACGGTTACTTCCCGTTATTGAAGTGTGAAGTGAGCTATAAAGATAGCTAATTAAGGTGGTACCGCGGGAGTCTCTCGTCCTTTTTTTAGGATGAGGGGCTCTTTTGTTTTGAGAAAGGAGGAGTTAGGATGAGTGACAAAATAATGTTAACAGGAATTAAGCCGACAGGTTATCCGCATTTAGGAAATTATATTGGTGCAATTAAACCTGCGTTGCAAATATCAAAGAAGAATGAAGGAAAAGCATTGTATTTTATAGCAGATTATCACGCGTTAAATGCTGTGCATGATCCGAGCCAGTTTAGTAGTTATACGAAAGAGGTAGCAGCTACTTGGTTATCGCTTGGACTTGGGGAAGATGTTATTTTTTATCGGCAAACAGAAGTACCAGAGATTCTAGAATTAGCTTGGATATTAGCTTGTCTAACTCCGAAAGGGCTTATGAACCGTGCCCATGCATATAAAGCAAAGGTAGAGCAAAATAAAGAGGCGGGTTTAGAGGTCGATGCCGGAGTGAATATGGGGTTATATACGTATCCGATCTTAATGGCAGCTGACATATTGCTATTTCAGGCTACGCATGTGCCAGTCGGAAAAGACCAAATTCAGCATATTGAAATTGCGCGTGATATTGCGACGTATTTTAATCATACTTTTGGCACGACATTTACACTTCCGGAGTATGTCATACAAGAAGAGGGTGCAATATTACCAGGGCTTGATGGAAGAAAGATGAGTAAAAGTTACGGGAATGTGATCCCATTATTTGCAGAGAAAGAAAAACTACGCAAGTTAATATTTAAAATCAAAACAGATTCTTCACTTCCAAATGAACCGAAAGAACTAGAAACGTTATATACAATATATAAAGAATTTGCGACAGAAGATGAAATGCAGTCGTTACGTGAAAAATATGAGACTGGAATCGGATGGGTCGATGTGAAAAAAGAGTTATTCCGCGTTGTAGACCGTGAATTAGCTGGGCCACGTGAGAAATATGCTATGTATATGAATGAACAGAATTTATTATATGAAGCGTTGGAAAAAGGTGCTGAGCGGGCGCGGACTATTGCGAAGGTAAATTTAACAGAAATTAAGAAACGGATTGGATTTGAGAGGGAGCACTGAGCGTTCCCTCTTTTTTCTCTGTAACTTATTCGTCATATCGATGAGTAAAGCAAGGAGTTCGCATATTCTTTTGAAACTTATTAGTTGCATATATTAAAAAGTATGCTACTATAGGGTTGCTTATTAAACGTGTTTAATAAGTATAATGAAAGTCACTTAATAAAGATGTTTAATAAGTAGGGTTCATTTGATTACGAAGGAGATGATTCTATGAAAACAGAAAAAGAAAAGATGTTAGCGGGAGAAATGTATATTGCGGATGACGAAGAATTAGTAGCTGATAGGGTGAAGGCAAAACGTTTAACACGCCTTTATAACGAGGCGATGGAGACAGGAGATGAGAGGCGTTTTACATTATTAAATCAGCTTTTAGGTTCTTCAGCTGATGGGAAAGCGCAAATTAATCCTGATTTTCGTTGTGATTACGGCTACAATATCCATGTTGGAAAGAGCTTTTTCGCAAATTTCAATTGTGTGATTTTAGATGTTTGTGAAGTTCGAATCGGTGATAATTGTATGTTTGCACCTGGTGTCCACATTTACACTGCTACACATCCTTTACACCCAGTAGAGCGGAATTCTGGCAAAGAATATGGGAAGCCTGTAAAGATTGGTAACAATGTTTGGGTTGGCGGGGGCGCTATTATTAACCCTGGTGTTTCAATTGGAGACAACGCTGTAATTGCTTCAGGGGCGGTTGTGACAAAAGATGTACCTAATAATGTAGTAGTTGGAGGTAACCCAGCTAAAGTTATTAAAACGATAGACTTGTAGAAATCGTTTTTTATGAGTGCATGAATAAACAGATGTCGTATCGTATAGAAAAGGTGAAAGATGTTTCATATAAAGAAAAATAGTGCGGAAAATCGTACGAAGACATTACTTACTTCTTGAAACGCTCTTTTTCTTATTTGTTTTGCCGATTTTTTCGTTTGCTGTAAGTTTCTCTCATCGGTTATACAGCCTTTTTAGTCGGCTAGGTATACTAGGGGAATCATTCAGAATACGTAATACCTTGTTAGCTGTTTTATTATTTGTTCTCTTATCTGGAATTGTATGAATGCATCAAGCAAAACAGAGAGTGCGTGCAGCGGAAATATATCATCTCTATTGCTTTAGAAAATGATGTATGATATATTGTCAACGCAACTTATTAAAAGGGTTTAATAAGTATGTTGATTAAGGTGGTGAGCGATTTGAGTGAACAATTTGTTACTCAAAAATCGATTAAAGAGACGATCCTTCGCGGCATTCGTAAAGTTCTTCTAGAGCGAGGTAGTGCAACGAAAGTTGAGCTTAGTAATACATTAGAAATTAGTTTTCCAACGATAAGTAAATTTATAGAAAAAATGAAACAAGACGGTGAAGTCACTTTAGCTGGTTTAGATGATTCAAGTGGTGGAAGAAGAGCGAAACGATATGAATATAATCCAGAATATATGTTAGGTTTAGCGATATTTTTAGAAAAAAATGAAACAAACTATACAATTTTCAACTGTTTAGGGGAAGTAAAAGAACAAGGAAGTACTTCAAGTATGTTAATTGATACGGGCGTAAATCTATTATCTAAACATATTGAAGGTCTTATCGCTACCTTCCCGAAAATAAGCTCTATATCAATTGGTGTGCCTGGTTCGGTTGATAATGGTCGTATTTTTTATATTCCTGGATATGAAAAGTTCCAAAATTTTAATTTGAAAAGTCATTTGGAGGAACAGTTTTCTATACCAGTAGTAATAGAAAACGATATGAATGCTGCAGTGCTTGGTTATTATAAAAACACTGGAAACTATGATAATTCCTCTCTTGTATATTTGTATTCCGGTCAAAATGGTCCAGGTGCAGGTATTATAGTAAATGGAGATGTCGTACGCGGAAGCACATTTTTCTCAGGAGAGATATCTTTCGTCCCGCAGTATAATAATAAAAATTTCTTGCAAGCTTTGAGAAGTGAAGATTCGAATAATCCAGAGGAATATAATATAGATGCTATTACTCGTTTAATCGCTACATGTATAGCTATTATTAACCCTCATGCCTTTATCTTCTGTGATGATGAAGTGAATCAATTTGTAATAGATCAAATTGTAAAAAGTTGTCCGCAGTACATCCCGGCGGAACATATTCCGAAAATAACAGTGAGTAATTGGAAAGAAGATTATTTATATGGATTAAAAAGTCTAGGACTTGATCTTATGATTACGAGAACGAATAAAGAAAATTAAATGTCCTGGCAATGAAGCATCCAATTGTCAGTTGAATAACATAAAAGAAAAGGTGTCGATTATGAAAATTGAACATGTAGCAATTTGGGTGAATGATTTAGAAGGAATGCGTGATTTTTATAAACAGTATTTTAATGGTGAAGAAAATAGCTTATATGATAATCCGAAAAAGCAATTTAAATCTTATTTTATAACTTTTGAAGGTGGTGCGCGTCTAGAACTTATGAAGCAGGTAGGGTTAGATGATGCATTACAAACACAAACAATAGGATATGCACATATTGCTTTTTCTGTAGGTAGTGAAGAAAAAGTGAACGAATTAACGAATACATTAAAAGAAGCAGGATACCCTGTGTTAAACGGCCCACGAACTACAGGGGATGGTTACTATGAAAGTGTAGTAAGTGATCCTGAAGGAAATCAGATTGAGATAACGATCTAACATGAACAACCTCATTTCGCATTATCATGACGGGAGATGAGGCTGTTTTATTTTTATCTTTAATTGGAGTGATGAAAATCGCGAAGAATCCCCTCAATAACTGGATGAAGAGTACTAGGTAATTCATCAAGCGGAAAGAAACGTAATTCTTTTGATTCTGTTTGATCACATACAAGCTCACCGTGAAATTCTCGGCAAATATAAACAACGAGTACACCGTGTACTTGATCGCCGTTTGGATAGATTTGAAAGTAATCTGGTCCAGAGTATGTACGGAATAGTTCTGGATTTTTAATAATAAGTCCAGTTTCTTCATATACTTCTCGCTTTAAAGCATCTTCTAACGTTTCGTTATATTCTAAGGCGCCGCCAATGATGCCCCAGCGGTTGAAGTCTGTACGGAGCTGCAATAATATTTCATTTTTCTCATTTACTATAATAGCGTGTGAACCTATTAAAATCAGTGGATGATTTCCTACTAAATTTCTCATGTCTTCGATATACCCCATAGTTGTTCTCCTTATAGCTAATAATAATTAGGAAGTTCTTTTAACATTCTTTCTGTTTTCCGTGCTGTAAAGGCTAAGTTATGATCATCTTTCGTTCTGAAAAATAAAGTGCGTAAAAAGGTTTTAATGTTGGCACATAAAATACAATATTCATTTAACGAAAGGCGTTTTCTAATTTGGGGAAGCCTTTTTATTTTTTTATGAATAATAGAAATTAACTCGTCTTGCGGAAAGTCATGATACAACATCGCTAGTAAAGGAGTAACGATGCGTTCATCTTCGTTATTATGAAAAAGGTCAGATGGAATGAAGATTTTATTTAATAAACAATGAATTAACTCTTCGTACCATTCAAAAGTTGTATACGTATTATGAACAATTTCCGTAAAGGCATCAGATACGTGAGCAAGACAATGAGCCCATCCTTTATTTTCGATATAGCCCCGAAAATCCGTTTCTAAGTTTGTGTATGTAATGAGTTTGTTTTTTATTTCTTCGATATCCTCCTCCGTACAAAAGTAGTGCGAATTAGCGAATTGGAGTATTAACGCAATTAACGAAACAGTGTAAGAACGTGTGAAAACCCCATCTGAATGCGGGGAGTATATGTCACAATATAAATACTCATCACTTAAACAAGTTTGCAACAGTAATTTTAGTTGATCGTCCATAAGGAATTCATGATGAATAAAATGTGCAAAACATTTATATATAAGTTGGTAACGAACGTAACTATCAGTCGTTCCGATATACTGAAGCATGTTCAAAGTTAACTCATTAATATCTATATGTTGCAGTTGCGTATAGTCATTTTGTTGTATAAGCTCTAACTGTTGTTGCAATGCTGTAATATCCAATGGAGAACCTCCTCCGCACTTTAAAGATGCGATGTTTTCTAGTATTCTATATATTCAAGGACAATCCTGCTCATGCAAGGAGAACAAGTAGAAATTCAAGTATGACATAGATGAGGGAAGTATATGAAGACTATAGAACAGTTAGAAAAACATTTTAAAATAAGAAGAAATGATTCTTCAATCATGATAAAAGAAAATAATGCAGAAGTTTTTACAGAAGAGCAATTAAAGGAAATGATGCAGTATTGTGTTGCTGAGGCTGAAAAAGAGGGAATAGAAAACATACATTTTGAGATTTCTTCAAAAAGCCCAAATTATGATGTGTATAAGAAATGTTTCGAAACGTATTCATTTGAATATGTTACGGAAAACATGATTGTATGTAAGGATATATATGAAGTAGAAGATGTAGAAAGTGACATTGATTTTAAGTTGATTGAAGAAGTAGGTGAAGATGCTTTTTATTCTCTTTGGAGTGAGATGACGGAAGAACAAGTCACTTATGATCAATTTGTAAATATGATGCTACAGGAAATTGGGGAGCAATGGAAAGAACATTGTTTAACTGCGAGTATTAATGAAGAGCCGATCGGAATTGTAATCCCGCATATTGAGAGAGGTACGTTAGAAGAAGGAAAACTTATGTATTTCGCAGTTACTCCAAATATGCGTAATAAGGGATATGAAGCTGCATTATTTGCAGGAGCAATGTTTGTCTTAAAAGAAATAGGAGCATCTTATTATATCGGTGAGACAAATGTACAAAATGAGTGGATGAAGGATGTTTTTGAAAAGAACGGATGTCAGCTGCTTAGTTGTACTGAGCGATATGTGAGGGTGTTTTAGGAGGAGGAATGATGTACTTTCTTGAACTCATTTCGAGGCAATCCGTGTACAACTTATGAACAAGTAAAAGAACTTTTTGCTTCTTTGTAAGATAAAAAGAAAAATGAGAACGACAAAATAGATATTCCTATAATACAATAAGGAAAGATTCGATTATATGAGAAAGCGTTGGTGAAAGAATGGAGCAGCAAAGACATTGGTTACAAGCAACTGTAGAAAGAAATGAAGATAATACGTTACAAATAAAGTGGGAAAATAATATAGAGGAAGTTCGCATTTACTGGAGTACTTCGCCAGATCATATTGAAGAAAATGGAGAATTACTTGCAACAGTAAATGGAGAATCATCATGTACAATTGAAAACCCGAGTGAAAATGAGCGTCCATATTTTAGAATAGTAGGAAGTAATGGACAAGCAGTAACAGTAGCTGAGCGTAGATTGCCATTACAAGGCGCGTTTAACTTCCGTGATATGGGAGGCTATGAAACGACTGAAGGCCGTAAAGTAAAATGGGGCAAGTTGTACCGTTCTGAAGAATTAGCAGGACTAACAGAGTGGGATATCGACTATTTACAAAAGTCTGGATTAAAGTTAATTTGTGACTATCGTACAGACTTTGAAGTGAAGCATAAGCCAAACCCTGAGATTACAGGTGCTCGTCAAGTGTGCTTACCAGTTATGCAAGATTTAGCGAAAGACTTGAATATAAATGAATTTTTCCAAGTTGGTGACCTTTCTATGTTAGGGAAACCAGGCGAGTATCTTGTGAAAATGAATCAAGATTTCGTAAGTGGTAATGAAGCATTCGTAAGTTTCTTAAACTTAGCGCAAAATCCAGAAAACTTACCGTTAGTAAATCACTGTACAGCTGGAAAAGACCGTACTGGATTTGGATCGGCACTGTTATTACTTTTACTAGGCGTACCGGAAAAAACAGTAATGGAAGACTATTTACTAAGTAATGGTTTCCGTGAAAAGTTAAACGAGAAAATGATGGCCTTTTTAGGTGCAAAATTACAAAACGACGAAAGCAGAGCAATATTAGGTGCAATGTTTGAAGCGCGCGCTGAATATTTACAAGCTGCAATTGATGAAGTGAAAAAGCAATACGGTTCAGTTGAAGCATATGCTGAAAAAGCACTTGGCTTTTCGAAAGAGTCGTTAGAGGAAATGAAAGTGTTATTGCTAGAGGATAAATAATGAGGGGGGAGGCTAATTGGATTAGCCTCTTGTTTCTATTATGAAATTTTTCGTTGCCTTATTATCCCTATGACAATTGGAATAACTGTCCCAATTAACAATATCGGTAAAAATAATTTTCCGAAACCGCCGCTCCATTTTAAAGCTATTGAAATGGTTTCAAATTGGATGAAAGCAAAAATAAGTAAACAGACATTTTTTAATTGATTTAACACTTTTCTACTATTTAAATAAAATTCTTTAGCATTTGACTCATCCAGTCTTTGTGGATAGTTATGAACTTCTGGAAACTTTTCTAAAGTCTGCATGAGAAGGAGTATGAATGCTCCTATTCCTGGTAGAAGTAAAAGCTCCCACTTTGATCCCCAACGATCTACAGCCCCATATGCGTTATAATGTGCGGGTACTTCCTCAGGTAATCTTCCCCAAATGATAATCAAAAAAATGATGGATCAAAAGAACAATAAATATCCAATAATATCTCCAACCCATTCACTTTTTGTTTTTCGAATTTTTATTTTAGGTCTTTCCCATGAATTTACTATATTTTTCCGCTCCCTTCCTAATAAGTAGAGTAATACAGTTCCTGGATTGCCAGTTTATAATTTGAATCTATTATCCAAATTATCTCAAATTTATAGTATTTTCCCAATTAATTATTTTTGAATAACATGACTCATGTGTTTTAAACAACTGTAAGATCTCTGGATAGTAGCTGTTCGTAAAAGAAAAAATTCGACTTAAGAGTTGATTAATGAGAAAATACAAGTTGTAAATAACGTACTAGTTGAGGAGAGCATAATGAAATATAAAGTTATATTATTCGACGTAGATGATACATTATTAGATTTCCCTGAAACGGAAAAATACGCACTACATAATGCGTTTGTACAGTTTGGTATGCCTACAGGGTATAGTGATTATCTTGCAAGTTATAAAGAGATTAGTAATGGATTATGGAGAGATTTAGAAAATAAAATGATTACGCTAAGTGAATTAGCGGTAGATCGATTTAGACAATTGTTTGCACTGCATAATATAGAAGTAGATGCGCAGCAATTTAGTGATGTATATCTTGAAAACTTAGGGAAAGAAGTACATCTTATTGAAGGTGCAGTGCAATTATGTGAGAATCTACAAGATTGCAAGCTAGGCATCATTACGAATGGGTATACGAAGGTACAACAATCTAGAATTGGAAATTCGCCTTTAAGTAACTTCTTTGATCATATTATTATTTCTGAAGAGGTTGGCCATCAAAAACCAGCACGTGAGATTTTTGATTATGCGTTTGAAAAGTTTGGGATTACGGATAAATCAAGTGTACTAATGGTTGGAGATTCGCTCACTTCTGATATGAAAGGCGGAGAAGATTACGGCATTGATACGTGTTGGTATAATCCGAGTTTGAAAGAGAATAAGGCAAGTGTTAAGCCGACTTATGAAGTGGAGAGTCTGCTGCAAATTTTAGAACTTGTAGAAGTGGCGGAAGAAAAGGTAGTTTCATTTTAATTGTGTCGATATTTGTTGATAAATCGATATTCTTTGTCGGATCGTCGATATATCGAAAAAATCGTTGATATATTTTGAATTGCTGCGGTCAATTTAGGAAAGAGCTGTGTAACAACTAGAGGTGAATAAAGAATGTTAAAGTTTTTATTTGAGTTAGACAAGAATATCCCACAAAAGGATGAGCCACGGTATGATGCCTATTCCAAGGGCTTTATCGAAGGGGATGTAACGATTCACGCGAGTAACAGTGTATTTTTTCAAAAGTCATGTATGAAGGTCGCAGAGCTCGGTATTTATTTAGGACAGTGGATGGAGCAAGTGCAACACGGGCAGAATGTACATATGAATTATGAAACGCCTGACCGTGATGAGACAATTCTTAGTTTCTCCTATGAAGAGGACAATCAATGGAGAGTTTCTTCCAGTTGGCAACAATTTGAGGTTCAGGAATGTATTTCTACTACAGCATTAGTGGAGAGTGTTCAGCGTTATTTATATGAGTTAAATAAAGAACTGCGCGCGTTAGAATATCCTGTGACGTTTGATCAGTACTTAAGAGGAGAGCGGGTGATGCAGCTTTCTTACAAACGACTGTGTGATAGTAAAGCGGATACGGTGCCTATTGAGGTTTACAATGAAAGCGACAGAGTAGGCACAGTACGGGGGTATTATAAAAATACGTTGATGAGAGTGCTAGATTTCATTCCGAAAGTCGGTAGTAATATTATTTATGAAATAAAGGATAGTAAGGACAATATTCGCGTCATTGCAAAGGATGTAAGTAGGCAGCGCCAAAGAAGGATTTTAGTAACATATAAAGATAATCATGATGCAGAGCATGAAATACTTGTATGTGACGGAAAGTTATTGGATGCAAATTTCTTATTTACCTTTACATATAAGAGAGAAGAATTTGTTGTTCATAAAACTATTTTTGGGATGGGAAAGTTATTACGAAATGGCTATGTAACCGCAGATTGGAATATTCGTCTTGAGGAAGATATGTATGATATTGAGATGAATGTATATGATGAGGATTATATAGAGGATCAATATTTACTATTGGGCGTATTTCATGCGGTTTTGTATGGGTGATAAATGAAAAATACCGGTATTCTTTGTGAAAAGAATGCCGGTATTTTTTATTCATCCTCAAAAATAAAAACTTCATCAATCGTACTATGAAGTACCCTCGCAATATCGTGAGCAAGCTGCAAGGAAGGATTATATTTTCCTTTTTCGAGATGGTTAATTGTTTCACGACGTACACCAACTTGTTTCGCTAAATCTTCTTGCGTCATGTTCAATTTGGCGCGGTATTCTTTTATTTTCGTTACGAACGCCATGGCGCATCTTCCATTTCATCAACAGGTTTATCGTAAAAGAACATAGAGAAGCCGAACGTAAGAATGAGTGTGCCGAAAATAAGAGCGATATCAATCTCTTGTAGTGCCGGGTTTGGAAACAGCATTTCAATAAACATAATAATAGCGGTAGTTAGTAATGTAACGATAAAGGCATTGCGGCACGATTTATTGACGATTTGTTCAAATAGTTCATCGTGTTGAACCGTTCTATACGTTGTGAAAAAAGAGAAGAAACAGAACATAGTAAACAATCCTTTGTCGTAAAAAAAGCCGAGGAAGCCAAAGAAACCGAGAAATCCTAAATATTTAATCCAAGTTGTTTTCACGATAGATTCTCCTTTCAATGTTAGAAATAATTCACGTTATGTTATAAATATATCACATATAAAAATGTATAGTAATAATAGTTTTCCAATTCTTTTCATAATAATAGTAAAAAGAGGAAATATACTGCGAAATAAAGAGGATAATATTGTAAAATGGTTGTAAGGAGGGGGAGGAAGGTATGCTAACTTGGATCATGATCGTTGTATTACTTGTAGTCATTACTGTAGTGGCGACGGTGTTAATTGGGCGAAAGGGTGATGCAAATTATAGTAAAGCGACAAAGGGGAATATTAGAAGGCTTACGATGATTTATATTATACTAGCTGTCGTTTTAATCGTTGGATTAGGTCTGTATATTTATTTCAAAGGTTAAAAACTGAAAAATACAAAAATAAAAAAATATAAGTATGCTATAATGTTAATATAGTTATTTGGTAATTAAGGAAGGGATTGGATGTAATGATTGAAATTACGAATGTGTCAAAAAGTTATAATGGGTCTACCTATGCAGTAAAAGATTTAAGTTTATCAGTGCCTAGCGGAGAAATCTTTGGATTTTTAGGACCGAATGGTGCGGGTAAATCAACGACAATTAAGATGATTACTGGTATTCATGGGGTGGACAAAGGGACGATTACGATTAACGGTATAGATATTATGAAAAATCCGATGGAAGCGAAAAAGACGTTTGGTTATGTGCCAGATAGCCCAGATATGTTTTTGCGATTAAAGGGAATTGAATATTTAAACTTTATGGCAGATATGTATGAAGTGCCGAAAGAAGTACGACAAGAACGAATTGAGTCTTTAGCGAAGAAATTTGATCTTTACAATGCGTTATCGGATCAAATTCAAAGTTACTCGCACGGTATGAGACAAAAAATCGTTATTATTGGTGTGCTCGTGCATGAGCCAGATGTATGGATTTTAGATGAACCGTTAACAGGGCTTGATCCGAAATCTGCATATATTTTAAAAGAAATGATGAGAGAACATGCGAATAAAGGAAAGATTGTATTTTTCTCTACACACGTATTAGAAGTGGCAGAAAAATTATGTGACCGCGTCGCGATTATTAATAAGGGGAATTTGCAGTTCAAAGGGAATTTAGATGAAATGAGAGATCATTTTAAATCCAATGAATCACTTGAAAAAATGTTCTTGGAGATGACGGGCAATGAGTAAAATTTGGGCGTTAACGAAAGTATTATTGAAATTAAATTATGCAGATTTTATAACAGATAAGAAGAAGCGATGGGCGTACGTATTTTCATTTGCAGCTATTTTATTTGTCGGCTTTTTAATATTTGGTTCTATCACGCACGGAATGTATGAAGGTATGAAGCATTTAGGGCAAGACCCAGGGATGATTATCGCGATGGGACTTGCGATTGCGAGTATATGGGTATTTTTAATGAGTATAACGAACATTTTAACTGTATTTTACTATAGTAATGACATTGAAATGTTATTGCCGTTACCATTGAAACCAGCCCAGATTATTTCGGCAAAATTTTTAACAGTATTAATTACACAATACGTAATGAGTTCATTCATTTTATTACCAATCTTTATTACGTACGGGTTAAAAAGTAGCGCATTTATTACCTATTACATATATATGATTTTTATTTACTTACTCTTCCCGATTGTGCCATTAGTATTAGCTTCATTACTGATGACAGTTATTATGAGGTATACAAATATAGCGAAAAATAAAGATCGAGGCAATATATTTATTGGAATCGTAAGTATACTATTTATTGTAGGAATTAATGTGTTTTTACAGTGGAAAAATAAAAGCTCGTTTTCTGAAGATGCAATTGCGGATTACCTTGCAAACAACCAGTCTTCTCTTTTAGTACAAATGACAAACTATTTTCCAACTACATATTTTGGAGCAGTAGCATTAGTAGAAAATGCAAATTGGAAGGGTCCTTTATACGTAATCATCTTTGCAGTTATTTCATTTGTATTTTTTGTGTTGTTTTATTACATTGCAGAGCGTACATATTTAAAAGGGGTTATTGGACTTTCAACGAGTACAGCAAAAAAAGAAGTCATTTCAGCAGAAGGCTTACAGAAATCTACGGTACAAAGTTCACATTTGAAAGCATATGTGAAAAAAGAATTTAAAACGTTATTCCGTACACCACAATTTTTCTTAAATTGTATCGTACAAACTTTCGTTATGCCGATTATGTTGTTCTTCATTTTATTCGTGCAAGATGGGAATTTAAAATGGATCACGGGATATATTGATAATCCAAAATCAGCAGGTCTTGCAATTGGTGTTGGCCTTTGTGCCTCTCTATTTTTAATGGGAAGTAACGTCATCGCAACAACTTCATTCTCACGTGATGGAAGCTCTTGGTTTGTGAATCGTTATTTACCAGTAAAAGCTTCGGATATCTTTTTTGCGAAAGCGATCACTGCTTGGTTAATTAATGTAATTATTTTAGCAGTGTTCGGTATTACGATGGCAGTTGTAGCGGGAATTTCTCCAGTATTTATGGTTCTTTGGTTCTTATTAAGTGCGAACGGTTTATTGTTAATTAATTTAATCGGCACACGCTGGGATGCACAAACTGCAGATATACATTGGGATACAGAGCAGAAATTATTTAAGAGTCGCTATACAACTTTGTGGAATTTTTTAGCTAATATTTTAATAGCTTTAGTTATTGTTGCGGGAGTAGGTTTATTATACTTCTTCCTTCAAGTAGGACTGTGGGTTATGTTTATCGTTTTATTTGTAATGTTTACGATTGTAAATTATATCTTTATTAAAATTTTAAAATTAGGTGCAGAACGTATATTGTCAAATATTGAATAAATAGATAGATCCTCTGTATTCGTGCAGAGGATTTATCCATAGATGGAGGAGAAAAGGTGAAGAAAATAGCAATTGTAACAGGGGCAACTCGTCTGAATGGAATTGGTGCAGCTGTATGCAAGGTGCTTGCTCAAGAAGGGATAGACATTTTTTTCACGTACTGGTCTCAGTATGATAAAGCGATGCCGTGGGGAATGCATGACAAAGAGCCCTTTTTGTTGAAAGAGGAGATTGAAAGTTACGGTGTTCGATGTGAAATGGCAGAAATCAACTTATCGCAGTCGTATTCGCCCAATCGTTTGTTTTATATGGTATCAGAACGGTTAGGCGATCCATCTATTTTAATTAATAATGCAGCGTATGCTACTCATACGAGAATTGAAGAATTAAATGTAGAACAGTTAGATAAACATTATACAGTAAATGTTCGAGCTACTATGTTATTAAGTTCATTATTTATAAAACATTATGCAAGCAAGGCGAGTGGCAGTATTATTAATCTTACTTCAGGGCAGTCACTCGGGCCAATGCCTGATGAACTAGCATACGTAGCGACGAAAGGGGCAATTGAAGCATTTACAAAATCAGTAGCACCAGTTGCGATGGAGAAGGGGATTACAGTAAATGCTGTTGATCCAGGACCGACGAATACAGGATGGATTACAGAGGAGCTGAAGCATCACTTAGTATGGAAGTTTCCACAAGGTAAAGTAGGAGAACCGGTGGATGCTGCGCGCTTAATTTCTTTTTTAGTCAGTGAAGAAGCAAAATGGATTACGGGGCAAGTTATTCATTCGAATGGTGGTTACTCATAAATATATTATGTTAACAATTATTGAGAAACAAAAAAACGAAAGAAAATTTTATTTTTTTGTGTAAATAAAATGTCAAGAAAGATAAAAATTTGATAGAAGAGTATATCGTTATATAAGGATCGTAATTCTTCATATGACAATATACTCTTTTTCTTTTAGTAAAGAGAAGGAAAATGAAGTAGAAGAAACTCGAATATTCAAATTGATTTATCAGTTTTTGTACGTATTATTATGAAGATTACTGTCGGAAAGATGGTGATTCGTATGAAAAGGGATTTTTTAAGGGGAAATCGAATCGTAAAGGGGAGGATAAAAACGTAAACATAGGGGGATTTATATGAAAATGAAAAAGGTCGCTATCGCATCGATAACAATTGGTACAATGCTTACTATGGCAGCTTGTAGTCCATCAGCAGATAAAGAAACAGAAAAGAAAGAGCAAGTAACAGCGCAAAATGAAGGAGAAGTAAAAACGACAAGTGCAGATGAAGCGTCAAAAACAACGAAAGATACTGAAAAAGAAACAAATACTTCTTCCAACGAAAAAACAGATAAAGGTGCAAAAAATACGAAAGAATCATCAGGAACAGAAAGTAACGGTAAAACGTCAACTCAAAACGAGAATGTAAAAACAAAAGAAAAAGAGACGACAGGAAAAACAAATGATCAAACGACTAGTGGGAAAACAACAGATCAAAGTACAAGTGCAAACTCAGACGGAAAAACAACGAAAGATCCGAAGAAAAACGTAGCGGTGAAAACAAATGTAAAAGAAGTTGCGGCATTAATTGATAGCTTAGACAAGCAATTAGCTGCTAATCCGAAATTAGAAACAGTAAATAAACTTGGAAAACAAATTAATGCAAAGTGGGATGTAATTGAGAAAGAGTTAGAAACATCACACCCAGCTGAATCTAAAACAATTGGACAAAGTATGTATCCGTTAATTGTAGGAGCGGAGAAAGAAAAGATAGATATTAATAAAATGAAATCATTAACGACGAAAACGAAAAAAGATTTAAATCAATTATTAACAAAACTTTCGTAGTTTCAAAAGCCTACTTGTGGGAGTAGGCTTTTTTTATGTGGAGAGTGTAATGAAGGTTTATGGGAATCATAATGAAAAAGGATGGTGATAAAAATGACAATCGATCGAATTTGTACAATTGGGCCAGCAAGTAATAATAAAGAAACGTTAGCGCAGTTAATAAGCAATGGTATGAAAATTGTTCGGCTAAATTTATCACATGGGACGCATGAAAGTCATAAAGATATCATTCGTTTAGTGAAATCGTTAGATGATTCTATTAAAATTTTAGGCGATGTACAAGGTCCTAAAATAAGGTTAGGTGAAATAAAAGGAGAACAAATTACACTTCAGGCGGGAGATTCTTTTATTTTGCATACGCAACCAGTTACAGGGAGTAGTACGGAAGCAAGTGTTGATTATGAAGGAATCGCGAATGATGTGAAAGTTGGAAGTAGAATTTTAGTTAATGATGGTGAAGTTGAGTTAATCGTTGAGAAAGTAAGTACGGATAAAATAGAAACGAAGGTGAAAACAGGTGGTAATATCTCATCTCATAAAGGGGTGAACTTACCAGGCGCAATCGTTCGTTTACCAGCTATTACAGAGAAAGATAAAAAAGATATTCAGTTTCTTTTAGAAGAAGGTGTTGATTTTATTGCATGTTCTTTCGTAAGAAAACCTAGTCATATAAAAGAAATACGAGATTTTATACAACAGTATAAAGAAACGTCACCTAATTTAATTGCAAAAATAGAAACGATGGAAGCGATCGAGAATTTTCAAGATATATGTAAAGAAGTAGATGGAATCATGATTGCAAGGGGAGATTTAGGAGTTGAGTTACCGTTTCAATTTATTCCGCTCTTGCAAAAAATGATGATTCAGGAATGCAATCGAACGAATACATATGTTATTACAGCGACCCAAATGCTTCAATCTATGGTAGATCATTCGATTCCAACAAGGGCTGAGGTAACTGATGTGTTTCAAGCTGTACTGGACGGAACGAATGCTGTTATGCTTTCTGCTGAAAGTGCTTCAGGAGAGCATCCAGTTGAAAGTGTGAGTACACTACGTCTCGTTTCTGAATTTGCTGAGCATGTGAAACAAGACGGTCCTTTTGTGATGAAAGATGTACTGGAATTGCTGCATAAATCTTTGGGTGAGTGAAAAATAAAAAGAGGGCGGATATGTATCCGTCCTCGTGTGTTTCATTCTATTCTTGCTCTTGCTCATCCAAAATCTTTTCAAACGCAGCAGATACTTTCTCAAATTCCTCGTCATTTTCAATGTATGAGAATTCACTATCTTCTTCTACTTTTAAAAAGAAAATATCAATGTCTTCCTCGGTTTCTGTTTGGATATCTTCAACAAAGGCAACGGCAATATATTCTGCGCCTTCGACATCCATCGCTCCGAGCACTTCTACTTCTTGCTCTTCGTTATTCTCATCACTAAGCGTAAACACTTCGCCAACTTCAATATCAGACATATTCATTCTCCTCCTGTCCAACTCTAATAAATAGAGTGTTTAAACTGCATACATACTAATATAGTTTTCCATGAAAAACCAATTTCATACATAGGAAAAATTAAATTCTACTTCTTTCGTATGGGTATGCAGCTATAAGGAGCGCATGTTATCTTATTAAATCCATTCAACAATTGCATCCATAGTCTGTCTTGTTTTATCACGCTTTGGCTCTTCTTTACGGTAACCAAAAGCAACCATAACTGATACTTCAACATTATCGTCTTTTATAATGCCTTCTTGACGAAGTAAAGAATCTACTTTCTCTTTATCAAATCCTTCTATTGGACAAGAATCAATACCGATTTGAGCTGCGCTCGTCATCATATTACCTAAAGCAATATAAGTTTGCTTAGATGCCCAATCAAATACAGCACGATCGGATTGTAATAAGTTAAAATCTGTCTCCTGGAACTTTTTGAAAAATTCATATCTAATTTTTTGAGTGTCTTCAGGTAATTCAATAATATCATTCATCATATGTTTAATATACTCTGCATCATAATGCATATCTTTAATGTTTCTTGAAAGAACAATGACAAAGTGACTAGCTGTTGCAAGTTGCCCACCAGCGCCCCATGAATACGGTTGTAGTTTTTCTCTTAATTCTTTATTTTGTACGACAATAAATTTCCAAGGTTCATATCCAAAAGAAGAGGGAGATAATCTGCCTGTTTCTAAAATGAAATGAAAATCTTCTTCTGAAATTTTGTGCATGGGATTGAACTCTTTACATGCGTGTCTGAAATGAAAGGCCTCCATAATTTTCTCTTTTGTAATTTCTTTTGTATTTGTCATAAAAGTTCCTCTTTTCATTAATTTATTTTGTAAGTAAATTATATTTTTAAAGTAACATAGATACAAGTACGCACATTTATGTGTTATAGTATCAAAAAAGATACTATTGGTGAGGAAGGGATTTATGATGGATTGTTCAAACGAAAATAATATAAATTACCCGTTTTTAAATAAATATTCTTGTCCAGTGGAAGCTATGGTTGAGGTTATTGGCGGAAAATGGAAAGGAGTTATTTTGTATCATTTATTAGATGGTACAAAGAGGTTTAATGAATTAAAAAGATTAAAACCTAATATCACACAAAGAATGTTAACATTGCAGCTGAGGGAACTCGAAGCAGATGGTATCATACATCGTGAAGTGTACCGTGAAGTGCCTCCGAAAGTAGAATATTCATTAACAGAGCTTGGTGAATCACTACGTCCAATCATTCTATTAATGATGGAATGGGCGACTCATAATATGGAGAAAGTTTTGGAGAGTAGAAATAAGAAAAATAATAGGTAAGAGTTGTAGAAATAAAAGGTGTCTTCCATACGTGAAGACACCTTTTATTTCTGTATTTTTACTTTTTAACTTCAACTGCTGAAGTTGGAATGGCAGCCAAGTTTGCAGTTTTACCATACCAATCAGCATGTTTAAAAACAACACCTTTTCCATATCCTTCAGTTGAAGTACGTTCCCATAGCGTTGTTGAATAGCTAGCAGTAGGGGATGCTGTACTTACGGAAGAAATTTGATTTTGCCAACTAGGAGACAAGTTTTTATAACCGCTACTTAGAGAAAAATACTCGCTACCTTGATTTGTACGTTTATAGAAGTCTGTACTACCAGGGCCGCTTCCTTCAACCCCAAGGAGAGGGATTGTATGATTCAACCTTTGTTTATCTTTTTCAATAAAAGCTTCTAGACTTTCTTTGCTCGAAAATCCATAAGATAACCAGTCTCCATTTTGATTTTGTTTCGGTAGAACTAAAGTTATTTTTATGTCTTCCTTTGATGGAGCATCCAATTGGTTAAACGAATCTACAGTCTTTTCATCTACAGTTACATATTCGAAAGAGGTAATTGAATAATCCTTTTCGGTACTAGCTGATACTGACCCCATTCCGCCAGTTAATGCTGAAATGGCTACCACTGCACCTACTATCCATTTTTTAAGCATGAATTCCTCTCCTTTACACTTAGTTTTTTACATAACTAAAATGTATGATAATTTGAATGTTTTATAAATGTTTAGAAATTTATAAAAATTAAACAGAATATTCTTTTATTGGTCTGGAGTAAGGAGGGTAATTTAAAAAAGGATTTACTTAAAAAGTAAATCCTTTTTGGGTGTTAGCAATAAAGTTATTGTGTAAATTTTTCAATTTGCTAACTGACTTCAAAACTCTACTGATTAAAGTTTCATTTTATCCAGCTATGAATCATACACTTCTTTTGCATTTGTAGAAGCTGCATCTAATAAAAGGAAAACAGCTGCTATCATATGTAGAACGATTACTATATAAGGAAAGAAGGCAACTAGAGTAACGATAATACCGATATAATGAGGGTACGTATTCATCGATGCTTTTTTAGATAATAAAATAGTAGTGATATGTAAAGCAATTAATAGTAGTAAAGGTATCCCATATAGGTTAACAAGACTTGGAAATACATAATAACAAGGAAGTAATAAAAGATGATAGATCCCTGTAGTCCACTTTAGTGTTTGTATGTAGGCTTTCAAAGTGAATCCTCCTAAAATAGTTCATATCTATATATTACCAAAAATAATAGGTGATTGGATAATTAAATAATTTTGGTTTTAGTATAATATAATTATTTTATGTTAACTAATTGTTTCGTTATCTATAAAATAGAAAAACAGATTCAATGAGGAGAGGGGCTTTATCTATATTAATTAAATAGTAAGGAAGAAACATGTAACCAGATTATTGAGTTAATCGCAGTTGTCTAAAAACTTGTATACGTGATTCTATAAAGGTATAAAAGGGATTTTCGTTTAGGGCATAATACATCCATAGTTTTAAGGGAACAGTAATTCAAAACTCAAAACAATGGAGGTTATCATAATGAACAAAGTACTTTTTTCTTTCTTATGCATATGTTGTTTCGTAATTGGAAGTTCTTTCACTGTTCATGCTTTTTCTCCAAAGCATTTACCGATTTCTCAAACGTCAGATCGATGGAAAATAGAAATTAAGCAACCTGATAAAAAAACTGGTTTAGTTACATCTAAAAAGGATGTTTTTGATACGTATGGTTTCGAGGTTCAAGATATTGGGAAGGACGCTTATCATGTAACCGTTGAAGTATTTCGAAATGAACCAGATTCTCAAACGAAGTATGAACTTTTCACTTCTAAAAAAGATCATGTGTTAAGTAAAGAAATTGCTTTTAATCATGCGAATTTTCCTATATCCGTTCAGTCTAATGAACTTGAAGTTATTATAACTTGGCAAGAAAAGCCTTCTAAAGTGTTGGAAAATGGACAAAAAGACTGTGAGGCGGAAAGAAAGTATAAACAGACATTTATATTTAAACAAAATTAAATTGTGCGAAAAAACTCCATTATTTTTAATGGAGTTTTTTATTTTAACATTTACATTTTGAAAACACTTCACAATCATAACGTAGCAGGCGTATTAAAATACTTATTTAGTGTATTGTCTTTTAAAGAAGAAAGCGGAACCTTCACCTCACTACCTTCCTTCATATTCCGCAGCATAGCGGTTTCTGTACTAAGTTCTTCTTCTCCAATAATAAGCACATAAGGGATATTTTCTTTATTGGCATAATTCAGGGCACGTTTTAATTTGCGTCCTGCTAGTTCGAGTTCGATTTTTAAGGAAGTGGTGGAACGTAATTGCTGGGCAAGTTGTAAGCATTGTAACTCAGTCCCAAGCGGGATGATAAATAGATCCGCTGTAGATGAGATTGTTTCTTTCTGCGATAGTGCTGTATAAATAACGTCTAAACCGAATGAAATACCGACTGTTGGATAGTTCATGTTATCGCCACGGAATGCTCCAATAATATTATCGTAACGACCACCGCTACCGATGCTAGATGTAATCGAGCCATCTTTTAAAAAGATTTCATATACAGTACCTGTGTACATTGTCAGTCCTCGTGCTAAAAATGGATTAAATATCGTATTCTCATTTATTCCAAGAGCGATTAAATATTGCTGTAATTGTTGTAATTCGTTTACCCCATCTGCAACGAGTGGATTATTGAAAGCTTCTTTAAAGTCAGCAATTGAAAGCTGTAGACAAGATAATACGGTATTACATATCGTATCAGCCATTTCTTCAGAAATTCCGCGCTCAAGTACATCTTTCCGTACACCATCAATCCCAATCTTTTCGATTTTGTCTAATGATAAAATGACGTCACTCGTTCGTTCAGTAGGGATGTTAATAGACTGGAGAATACCGTTCAACAATTTTCGGTTATTATATTGGATCGTTACTTCTAAGTTTAACGTTCGGAACAGTTCAAACGCCATGCTCATAAGTTCCGCTTCTGCCATGACAGATTCAACACCGACAATATCAACGTCACATTGTATAAACTCACGAAATCTCCCTTGTTTAATAGGGCCATCTCGAAATACTTTCCCAATTTCATACCGTTTAAAAGGAAGGCGGATGTTCGGATTCATTGCCACAACTTTTGCGAATGGAATAGTCAAATCGTAACGTAAGGCAAGTGCGCGTTTTCCTTGATCTTGAAGCGTATATATTTCTTTTAATATTTCATCGCCACCTCCGTACTTGTAAGACATAAGCTCATACATATTTAATGTCGGCGTTTCTAACGGTTTACAGCCATAACGTTCAAACGTATCCTCGCACGCTCTTTTAATTTTATTTCGCAGCACTTGTTCTTCTGGTAAATAGTCTTTCGTTCCTTTTACATTTCTCATTTCCATCATAATCACTCCTTTTTAAATTAAAAAAAGCTATGCAGGTATAAAAATACCCACATAGCTTTATGAACGCTTCGTGGGTCAACAGGAAAAGCCCTGTACCCACGAAGAAAAATTTTTCTTCGGATACACGGCGTTACGTATGATGATGAAGTTGGAAAGAAGTATTAAAATTTTGCATTACAAATCTCTCCTTAACATAAGTTTTTCCAAATTATATCAGATGATTTTTGAATTATCAATATTTTTAGTTTTGAAAAATACGTGAAGTTATGTAGGAGAAATGGAAAAGGGTGTATAATAAAACTTAATAATATGAAATAACTTTTTAAGGAGAACGTTATGAAAAAAGATAAAACAAATGCGATGCGAATATTAGATAAAGAAAAAATTGAATATTCGATGATGTCATATGATCCAGACGATGGAAAAATTGATGGCGTATCAGTAGCCGAGAAAATTGGACGAGAAGTGAGAGAAGTATATAAAACGTTAATCGCTCAAGGAAATAGTAAAAATTATCATGTGTTTATCATCCCGGTAGATGAGGAACTAAATTTAAAAGCTGCCGCAAAAGCAGTAAGTGAAAAGAAAATTGAAATGATTCCTGTTAAAGATATTACGAAAGTGTCAGGATACATTCGCGGCGGTTGTTCACCAGTTGGAATGAAAAAGCTATTTTCTACATGTATTGATGAAAGTGCCCAATCACTTGAAACGATGATTGTAAGTGGAGGGAAAATTGGCGTGCAAATTGAGCTTAAAGTAGATGACTTGGCGAAAGTGACGAGAGCGCAGTTTGGTGAGGTAACGAAGTAATGATACATAGGGAAAGAAGTTTTAGTTTTATTAAGTTTAGATAAGAAGTTATAGGATAGTTAGTCCATTATGGGGCTGATTATCCCTTTTATTTACATACCTATATTAAAATGAATAAAGATCGAATATTCAGTTTGAAATAGACTATAATATGAATCATTTGTTTGGCTTTGGGAGGAGGACAATGCCTCCTTACAAGGAATTTAAATAAACAAGAGTTACCCTTAAAGATAGCCAAAGGTCTGGAGAGTGTTTTAATGAGGTTTCAAAAAATACCCATAAGAAAGCATATATTGGGGATGCTAGTATTTTTAAAAAAAACCACGCATAAGAGTATGCAAGATTTTATACAGTTTTTTAGCTAATCCAGTAACAAACAAGAACCATAAAACAATACCAGAATAGGAATGTATAGAATATGTATAGATTCATAGAACTAAAAAAGAAGGTTCTCCTTTTTCCATGCTACTGATAATGAGACGTTATGTTAACCTGATATGTATAGAATATACAACCAAAATCAAACAATAAATTACTTGTTTTAAATAGTAAAATAATAAATAGTAGTTTCTAAATAATGCCTTTAGAAACTACTATTTATTACATAGATGTTGCCGGAAAAAGAAATGAAAGAAAAAAATAAGGGAGGGACATATATGGATTACATTAACTATTTAAGAAATATGGTGGGTCATGAAAAAGTGATTATGGTCTCCGCGGGAGTAATTGTATTCGATAGAGAAAATCGCATATTACTACAAAAACGAACAGATAACGGATATTGGGGTCACCCAGGTGGTTTTATGGAGTTAGGAGAAACCATACAAGATACAGCAAGAAGAGAAGTATTTGAGGAAACAGGACTTGAATTAGGGAAACTGGAATTTTTCGATATCCACTCTGGACCTAAATACGAAAGAACACTTTCAAATGGCGATCAAGTTTCCGTGTTCAAAGTTTTGTTCACTTGTTATGAATTTGAAGGAGAACTATTAGAATCGAGTAGCGAATCCCTAAATAATCACTTTTTTTCACTCAAAAATCTACCAAAAAAGTTAGTTCCTCAACATAAAGAAATTTTTAAAAGTCTATTGTCCCATAAAAAACCACCAAACATAAAGTAAATACTAGCACAGTTAAATTACCTCATAACTTCCGTTTTCACTGATTATGTGAATATGAACCCCTCCAGATTGCTTTACTGGAGGGGAGTTTTATAGGATTCCAGATATATTGAATCCTGATAATGATGCGTTATGTTAACCCCGCATGAATACCCTATTCATACAAATTTGCACAAAGTTGTCTTTCCTGATGGTACAATTAAAATCACGGAGGGATGTTATGGGAATTTTTTATGTAATACCACTTTTTCTTATATTTGGCACTGCAACATTTTTATTTATCAAGTCTGGTTCACCAAAAATTAAAGATAAAAACTTATCATTAATAATGATCTTTCTAGGGATAAATCTAATTACAATTCCAATGGCTTATTTGGTAGGTTCGTTTGTTTCTTATACACATGAGGCGTCAACAGAATTTACATATAATAATCCACTTTATTTTTGGAAAGGATTTTTCTTTATTCAAATAATACCGCTTTTCGTGCTATTTGTAGCTTTAATATGGTGGTTTATCCGTAAGGACAAAGAAAAAATCGACACATAGAATTTTAAAATGACTTCCGCTAACGAAAGTTATGTAAATAAGCTGTTCACTAGATTCTCATAGAAAACTGTGGTGAGATAAAATTTTTGATTTTGCAGCACTTCAAAATCTTAACTAGAGTGCTAGTATCGGTACCCCACAATAAAAAGGCAGGAACATATCAAATATGTTCCTGCCTTTCATTTTAGAGAGATGTTTCCTAACAGTTGATTTTGTTAACGAAAGTCGACTTTAAATCCATATTTTGTGTGAAATAAAAGCATATAATAAAAGTATGAGGTGATGATGTGAAGGAGATAAACATTCATAAAATAATTGCGGATAAGAGAAAAGAAAAGGGAATTACGCAGGAAGAGTTAGCGATGTATATTGGTATTACGAAGGCATCTGTTTCCAAATGGGAGACAGGGCAGAGTTATCCGGATATTACATTTTTACCACTGTTAGCATCGTACTTTAACATAAGTATTGATGAACTAATTAGTTATACACCACAAATGGAGCAGGAAGATATTAAGGATTTATATCATAGACTAGCGGAAGCTTTTAGTGAAAAACCATTTGATGAAGTAATGATGGAGTGCAGGAAAATCATAAAAAAATATTATTCTTGTTTTCCATTATTAATTCAAATAGGAATACTTTTTATTAATCATCACATGTTAACGGAGGACACGGATAAAAGAATTGAAATGTTAGAAGAAGCAATGTATCTCTTTAGCAGGGTTCAGGAAGAAAGTGATGATGTTTCTCTTGTAAAAGAGGCGGTATCGTTTCAAGCAACTTGCTATCTTATACTCAATAAACCGAATGAAGCATTGCAATTGCTTGGTGAAACGATACGTCCTAACGTTCCAGAGGAAGATTTAATCGCACAGGCGTATCAAATGCTTGGAAATACTAAAAAGGCGAATGAAATAATGCAAATTAGCATGTATCAACATTTAATACAACTCGTTGCGACAATACCGAATTATGTAGTAGTAAATGCCTCAAGCGTTGAAAAAGTAGAGGTGATTTTGAATAGAGCTTTTATGTTAATAGATATATATGAAATAGAAACATTACATCCTAATATGACTTTAAAAGTATACTATGCTGCTGCGCAAGTATATTGTATGCAAGGGAATTTTGAAAAGGCGTTAGAAATGTTACGTAAATATGTAACGGTTTGTGCGGCAAGCTTCACAGTAAATAGTCTGCATTTACACGGTGATTCCTATTTTGATGCGATTGATGGATGGTTTGCAGAGTTTCCACTCGGCGCTAAAACAGTTAGAAATGAAGAGATTATAAAGCGAAGTATGTTACAAAGTATTGCAGAGAATCCAGTTTTTGCTCCAATGAAAGATGTAAGAGAGTATAAAAATATAATAACGAGTTTGAAATTTAAATTGGATATAAAAGAATAGGGGGACAAAATGATGACTTTTGATGAATATGAAGTAGCGATCAATAGTGAGTTTACTTTGCAAGGTACACTCACTAAACCGAAAGCTGACGGGAAGTATGCGGCTATTGTCATTATCGCGGGATCTGGAGAGATTGATCGTGATGGAACGATCGTACCACTAAAGCTTGAGGCGAACATATATAAAGATTTAGCGCATGTAATGGCGAGACTTGGGGTAGTGACGCTCCGCTTTGATAAACGCGGAGTAGGAAAGAGTGACGGAGAATTTCTGAAGACTGGAATGTGGGATTTAGTTAGTGATATAGAGTCTACGATTACGTATTTAAAAGAACAACCATTTGTTAATCCGGAAAATATCATTTTAGCTGGTCATAGTGAAGGCTGTATGTTAGCAACTGTAGTAAATGCAAGAACACCAGTTAATGGACTCATCCTTCTTACAGGAGCTGCGGAATCGTTAGAAGAAGCTACGAAAAGACAAAGAGAGATTGCTTATAAAGAATTAAAAGAACAAAAAGGAATAAAGGGAAAACTAATGCGCCTTCTCAATGTGGAGAAACGTGGAGAAAAGCAGATGGAAAAAATAAAAGAGAAAATGATGAATACAGAAAAAGATACGATTAAAGTTGGTTTTAAACCGATGAATGCAAAATGGTTTAGAGAGCATTTTCAGCATGACATTTATAAAGACTTACAACAAGTAACATGTCCAGTGCTAGCTATCGCTGGTGATAAAGATATTCAGGCTGACCCTGAAAGAGCTAAGCGGATCAGTGATTATGTGAAAGGTGATTCTGAAGTATATGTAATAAAAAATATGGATCATAGTTTGAAAGTTTTTGAAGGTGAGTTTAAAGCATTAGATTTTAAAAAGAATTATGAAGAAGGAGCAAGAAAGCCACTTCATCCAGAGCTGGAAGAAATAATTATAAATTGGATGGCATCATATTTTATCCCAGGTAGTAGGACTCTTACATCAAAATTAGGTGAATATGAGGAAGATGGAAGGGAGAGTAACTGCCTATAAAAGACGGACTGGTGTGGGGGAATGGTAGGTGTAAGTACTTCTGTAGTTTCAAACATATTCCCCTGATTGTAGGTTCTATAAATACCCTATAAATAATCCAGGCTATTTAATATTAGGAGGAAGCCAACTATACACATAATCCATGACAGAGCTGATCCTGTACTATTAGCGATTTTCACTCGAATTCTCTCGAGAGGTTTTTGCATCCATCGACCAAACAGGAGATAGAAGAGAAACAGCAAGAGAGAGGGCAATACCATGATCAAGTTGTATCCAGCTAAAATAGAAGACCATTCTACCCATGATAGATTAGACGTAGTCAGTATACCAATTGCCGCAAAATAAGGAAATGCAGTACCCGCTTCAATTAATGTAGTAGTGAATCCTAGTGCAATCATTGAAAAAATACTTTTTGTTTTTGGTGAAGGGATCTCTGAATTTTTCTTAGGTGGAATATAGAAGCTTGCAATGAATAATATGACACCAATAATGAAGAACGACCAGCTTACGATTCGGTTTTGAAATAAGCTAGAAATAAACTTAAACAAAAAATCTAATCCTAACATGAGTGAAACGCCAACAGCAAAATAAAATCCTGCTACCGTCAATAAATAAACGAATAAACGTTTCGTGAGACGCTCTTTATCTGTTAAAAGTAGATATATTGTTACTCCTATTGTAGTAGGGCTTAGCGTGTCTAATATAGCTAATCCGCCTATTAGGAGAAGTTGCTCTGTACCCATTGTGCTTTCCCCCTTATTCCGGCTCAGGATTATTTTTTTTAGTCATAAAAATGGCATATGCCTCGTTCATAAACTGAAGCACATCTTGATCGATTGGATATAAACTAAGTTTCTCTGATTGTTCGGGAGCCATCCTTATCTCCCAAAGCTTATTTAGAAATTCATCCTCACCTTCAAATTCTTCTAAGCGTTTTTCCTCCATTCGTCTTATGATATTTTGAACTTTCGTTGCTTTTGGGCCATCCTTCATATAACGCTTTAACTGGCCGATGAGAGCAATCCATTCGAGTGAATCAGAACAGTCACTTGCCATTTTAGGAACCTTTTCCAATAGTTTTATTTCTTTTTCTTTAAATACAGATTCGCGATAATACTGTTGTATTTCTTTATCTTTGCTGGATAATTGCATGATTTTTTGAATCGCGATCCAGCTTTCTTCTCCCTCTAACGCAATTCCATTTATCATTTCTCGTAAGGATAATTCTATTTTCTTTAAATGTTCCTGCTCATTTATTACATAAGATAATTGGCTCTTTAAACTATCCGACCAATCCCACTCATTGAAGTCGAGCATATGTTTAATCTCTTGTAACGGAAATCCAACCTTTTTTAAAAATTGAACTTGCTGAAGTTTTTTTATTTCTTCATTTGTATATAAACGATGGCCACCCTCTGTTTTGGATGCTGGTTTTAATAATCCGATTTTATCGTAATAACGCAGTGTTCTTACTGTAACGCCTGTCAGTTCTGCAACTTTATTAATGTGTATCAACTGATAAACCTACCTTTCTGTACGTTAAGATTTTATCTTTAACGATTATTTTCTTATTTCGCTTCTAACCTTCTTTACTAAGAAGATTTTTAAGTAAGTAGCCTGCTCCTAATCCAATTAGTGCACCAGGAAATCCATGATCCAGTAGCAGTCCAATACCTGCACCTATAATGACACATCCATAAATAATAATATCGCCCTGTTTCATATGAAAACCTCCTATTTTTCTAATTTCTTTTATGAAATTGCGAAATAGTAGCTACTTAACAGTATATAAAATGACCCAACGTCAACTTCAAGTGTTTTTAATTATTATTAATACAGTTATATAAACCTTTAAAGCGCCCTCTAACGGAAGAATTAATTTCAAAATATTTTGCGGGCTTATCGTTCCAAAATATTTATACTAAAATATATAATACGGGGGTGTGGTTAATGGGTAGAAAGATTAGTTTTAATAAAGAGCAAGCTTTAAATAAAGCTATGTATTTATTTTGGGAGAAAGGTCATAAGCCGAGCTACTCTCTACGATAGTTTTTGAGGTAAGGATGCACTATTTAAACTAGCTGTGGAACATTATAAAAACTTTGGTGCCTTAGCATACAAAATTCACGTATTGTTCTTGCTATCCTGAGGTGAAATGGGAGGGAATGTCTTTTGAGAAGCATGCCTGTAAAGTTATTTTTTAAATCAATCCTATTTTTTTTCTTATGCGGTATTGTTGTTTATTCTATATTTCAGATTATGTTTGTCTGGAGTGCTTCGACAGGATTAGGAAGGGATGATATAGTCGGATTTTCTGATAATAAGTATGTAATTGGTCGTCCACCTGTTAGCTATAATTTATATAAAAAAGATAGTGGGGAAACTATATTAGATAATGTTATTGGTTATAAAAAAGGAAAAACGAAAAGCTATGTTCGGAATGAAATCGAATTTGTAGTGATAAATGAGATAAAGGGTAGCTATGAATTGTATAAAATAGAAAAGGCTTCAGAAAAGGATATAGAACGGCTGAAAGAAATGCAGAAATTAGAATGAAAGGGGCTATTTGAAGGATAAAAATGCTATTGGGTTGAAATAAAATTTAATAAAATACTAACTTCAGAATTTTTCATTTTTAACAAACTTAATTGGAATTTTACAAATGCACACATATTATTGTTAAATCTAAAAAATGGTTTAGACTGATAACTGAGTTTTATTTCATGAAAAAAGTCAGCATAAAAATAAAGCATTAGGAGTTCAGTCCCATGTCTATCAAACTAATTAAAGTTTCTTTTTCAGGGATAGAAAGGAAATGAAATCATGGAAAAATCAATAAATAGTGAATTGATTGGAATGTTTATCTTTAATGAAACTTTACATACATATGAACAAAACGAAGGAAAAGTACATTGGGAATTGGATGTTAGAAATGAGCGTGTACAAGTACATGAAATGCTGAAAAGAGCAGAAAAGCTTTATGTATGTTTAGAGGAATTTGATAAAAAAGCTAAGCTTGCTATAGCGGAAGAATTAATAGAGTATAAAAATGATTTTTGGCCTGAATATGATGAGAATGATGAACATTTAGATTGGGATGCTGTAGATGCAGGAGAATATGATATGACGAAAGAAACATTTGAGCAATCTATTACTCTTATGGACATTGTAATGAGAGAAAATGATATATATTGTGAATACAATGATGGAGATGTATTTGGTGGCCATAGAATCCATGCTTCTTTTGACAATGAGTACAATTTATTAGCTGCAGAGATTTAGCTTTGAGAGATGCAAGTGAAAAGGATTGATTACTATAATCAATCCTTTTTTTCATTATTATAAGATAACGGTGAAATAATAGGGAGAAAGTTTCATAGTTTTAATACGGTCCCCACTCAATATTCACGCCAACAATAAGAAAAATAAGTCCAATAATAAACCAAATGAATGCAAGTGGAGCCATAAATCGAATCCATTTTCCATAAGAAATACCGCTCGCTGCGAGAACGCCCATTAAAACACCGGAAGTTGGATTGAGGCAGTTCACTACACCTTCGCCGAGCATAACAGCTTGTACTGTAACTTGGCGTGTAATGTGCATGAAATCAGCTAACGGAGCTAATATCGGAATAAAAATAACAGATTCACCTGTACCGGATGAAATAAGGAAATGTAATGCGGCACTACTTACATACATACCGATTACGCCAAATACCGGGCTTTGTCCTTCGAGAGACTGTGCGAGTTGGTTAACGATTGTATCAAGTAATTTTCCTTGTTCTAAAATGACTGAAATACAACGAGCCATTCCGACGATCAAAGCACCGTATATGAGATTTTGGCAGCCTGCTAGAAAAGTAGAAGCGATATCGTTTGCTTTCATACCACCTATTATTCCCGCTGTAATTGCGATGAAAATAAAGGTAGCGGTCATTTCTGCGTCCGTCCAATGTAGACGAAAAGCGCCTATTAAAAATGCAATTAATGATAAAGCTGCAACGAGTAAAATTAATTTATGACGTATTGTCCAAGGAACTTCTGTTTTCTGTGCCTCTTTTCCACTTGAAAGAGCATTACTTGGAAACCAGTTGTCGCCGAGTATGCTTCCTTTATTCGATTTTTTTAAGCGTTTTATATACCAATTAATATATATAATGGTAGCCAATAAAAAAGAGATATAAATTGCCGTACGTAAACCAATTCCCGAAAACATCGGAAGTTCTGCGATTTTTTGTGAAATGCCTAAAGGTGAGGGAGATAAAATAGTAGCATTAAAACCAGCATAAGTGCCTAAATATATAATTGCTACGCCGACGATAGCATCCCATTTCAATGTGCGTGCAACGATGATGCCGATGGGGATAAAGCCGATAACTGAGTTAACGATAATGCCAGTCGTTCCGAGAATGGAAAAGAGTGCGGCGACAATACAAATGAAAAGTAATTGCTGATTACGAAATTTGTTAATAACATGATAGATTAAACCGTCAAGAGCGCCTGTTTTTTCAAGAATGGCAATAGCCCCGCCCGTAAATAAAATTAAGAAGATGATCGGAGCAGCAAGTGTCATTCCTTTTTCAATAGCGGTAAAAAAAGAAACAAATCCTACCGGCGATTGTGGAACAGAATGATAACTTCCTGGTATTGTCGTTGTAACAGTACCGTTTGTAACTCTTTTAAACTCTCCAGCAGGAACGAAATAAGTAGCTATTGCACATAGTAAAGCAATAAAAAATAGTAGTACGTACGCGTCAGGCATTTTAAACTTTCGTTTACTCGGCTGCTTTTTTACCTCGGTATGTAATTGCATAAAAAACCTCCTTTTTCACTTAGTTAATTTTTAATATTCTGAAACTTATCTGTGAAATAGATTATAATAAAGGTAGCTTCCTAAGGCAATAGTTTTTCTATCCTTTTCCCGCAATACAAATTCTTGCAACATGAGACAGGGAAACGAAAAGAATCCAAGAATATGTTATATAGAAAGAATAAGGAAAAGAGGGGAAAAAGATGTGGAAAACTACGGATTTATGTGATGAGTTTGAAAAGGAATTACAAATATGTCGCCAGTCTTTTCGATCTTTTGGGAAGAAAGAACAATTTTATGGGAAAATTGCAACAGTAAAAGTGAAGGATGATAATGTACTAGTGAAGGAAGGATTGCAAACACTGCCAGAAGGAACGGTATTAGTTGTTGATGGGGGAGCGTCTACGAATTGTGCGTTACTCGGTGATAATTTGGCAGCTATTGCGGAGGAAAGAAAGCTAGCAGGAATTATTGTATATGGATACGTTCGTGATTCTAGTGAACTAAAGAATATAAATATAGGTATTTTAGCGTTAGGGACAATGCCGAATAGAAGTGTAAAAGAAGGGAAAGGAGAACGAAATATTTCATTGCAATTTGGGCAAGTTGAATGGAAGCCGAATGAATATGTGTATGTGGATGAAGATGGCGTCATTATTAGTGAAAAGAGTTTGCATCGTTAAAGGCTAGTAAGTTACTATTCTTAGAAAATAAATCCGATAAAGCATGGACAAAATTCTTTGTCAATAGTAAAATAATACAGAAATTTAAAATTAAGAGAATGTATAGGTTTATCGTTTTACGATAACTTAAATGGAAGTCAGTTTTGCCTAGAAAAGTGAATGTTATCACAATGATACGTTCATGAACAAAATTATTTTTCCTATACAAATATAGCCGCGAATGATGCGGGTAGGAGGTGTTGCACAGTTTGTTCGACACTTACAAAAAAAGAGTGTCAATTGCACGCCCTTGAAGGGCCTTTTTTTGTGTGAATAGTAGTAAGGGAGGGAATTTTGGGATGGCAATGTTAAAAAAATGGCTGCTTACGTCGTTAATGGCAGTTACACTTGTATTTGTTTCTTTTGCGAATACAGTACATATTACGTTTGCTGAAGGAAATACAGCAAAACTTGCAATTATTGGTGAATCACAAAAGGGCATTATGTTATGTCCGAAAGAAGAGCAAATTAAAGATGGGGAAACAGCTTTAAGCTTGCTACAAAAAGTCATGGGGGACAAAGTAGAAGCTGAAACGATGTCGTTTGGAACGTATGTAAAAGGCATTGATGGCTTAATGGCCGGGGCTACAAGCGGCTGGCTATATGATGTAAATGATCAATCTGCAGAAGTTGGAGCGGATAGTTATAAATTAAAATCTGGAGATGTTGTTGTTTTCCGATTTGTTTCAGATTGGAACAATATGAGTCAAGAAACATTACAACAAACATTAGATAAATTTGGTACGTGTAAAACGGTAGAAGAACCAAAGACAGATGATCAAAAACAAGAAAAACCAGAAGAACCAAAAACAGATGATCCGAAACAAGAAAAGCCAGAAGAACCAAAGACGGATGATCCAAAACAAGAAAAGCCAGAAGAACCAAAAACGGATGATCCAAAACAAGAAAAACCAGAACAACCAAAGCAAGAAAACATTCAAGTTCCAGCAGCACAAGTAAATGACGCGATCTCTAAGACATCTGAAAAGATGTTACAAGATGGAATTGAAAGTGATTGGGTAGCGTTAGGTCTTTCTCGTTCTGGAAAGGATATACCAATCGAAGCGAAATTAAATTATGTTAAGGCTGTAACTGAAAAGGTAGAAAAGCGCGTTAATCGTTTTTCAGCGACAGATTTAGCTAGAACGATTATTATGATGAATGCAATGAATGCAGACCCAAAAATGGTAGGCGAACATAATTTAGTTCAAAAATTGTACGAATCAGATAAAGTGAATTCTGTTACAGGTTATACATTTGCTTTACTTGCATTTGATACGAAAAAATATGAAATTCCAGTAGATTCAAAATGGAATCGAGTTGCTTTAGTAGATGCACTTTTAAACGCGCAACATACAGATGGCGGCTGGACTTATGATAGCGCAAGCAGTAAAGATAGTGCGAGTAGCGTTGATGTAACAGGTATGGTTTTATCAGCATTAGCTCCTTATCAAGACCGAGCAGATGTGAAACCAGCAGTGCAAAAGGCTGTCGCATACTTATATAATGAACAACTAGAAAATGGCGGTTTCTCTGCTGATGGACAAGAGAATTCTAATAGTGCTGCGCAAGCTATTATTGGATTATCCCTTGTGAAAGATGTAGATCAAAACCGTCTTCATAAGGCAGTGCAAAACCTATTATCATATCAACTTCCAAATGGTGAATTTAAATGGTTACCAGGCGATCAAACCGGTAGCGGAATGGCAACAGAGCAAGCATTATTAGCTTTACTTCAGTTTAGAGACCTTGGAAAATCGATTTATGATTGGTCAACTGAATCTGTTACTGAAATTAATCCAAAACCAAATGTAGATTCAGAAAATGTTGTGGTGGAAAAAGAAGTTACTGAACAACCAGAAGAACAAAAACAAGTGCAACAAGAAACGAAAGATGACACTTTAAAAGTTGTTGTTGATAACGAACCGGTTAAAAGCAAAAAGTCAGGAAACGGTAGCACGTTACCAAAAACAGGAGCATCTTCTCATAGTGCAGCGACAGAAGTAGGTATGGGTGTATTATGTATTGCTTCTGCATATGTATTATGGAGACGTAAAGCAGCTTAACAAAAATTAGGAGCAATCATTTGCTCCTAATTTTTAATATGAAAGGTGAGAGACAACATGAGTAAGGTGAAATGGTTTATTTCTTTACTGCTTTCACTTGGGCTACTTGCCGGATGTGAAGAGGCAGCTGTAAAGCCTGAGAAGAAAGTAGAACCAAAGCAAGAAGAGGTAGCAAAACAAGAAGAGAAAAAAGATGAAGCGAAACCGGAAGAAAAACCGGAAGAAAAACAAGCTGAACAAGAGCAAAATAAGCAAGAAGAGCAAAAAGAGAAACAAGAACAAAAAGTAGAAGAGAAGCCGAAAGAAGAAAAGCCACAGGCACAACCGGAAGTAAAGAAAGAAGAGAAACCTGAGGAACAGCCTGCTGTTAATAAACAACCAGAACAACAAAAAGCACAAGAAGAAAAACCACAACAGCAGCAACAACCGAAAGCACCAGAAGTAAAAGAAGAAGCTAAGGTTGTGAATCAGCCGAAAGAAACACCGAAGCAGGAGCAAAAGAAAAATCCAGAAGAGAACAATAGTGTACCAACTCCGCCAACACCGGTACCACCACCAAAGCCAGTACCACCAGTACCACCAGAACCTAAAGCAAAACAAGTCACTATCTCAGTAAAAGGTAATGAAGGATACTTATTAGGTGCGAAAAAGGTTGATGTACAAGAAGGCGATACAGTATATAAAGTATTGCAACGTACAGGTTTAGATGTAGATGCGAGTGGATCTAAAGGTGATATTTACGTAAAAGGTATTAATGATTTATATGAAATGGATGTAAATGATAATAGCGGATGGAAATATCGTGTAAACGGATCGTTTCCAAACCGTAGTGCGGGTGTAGTTACAGTGAAGCCAGGAGATACAATCGAATGGGTGTATGTATACTAAATTAAGAAAGGCATTCGGTAAAGGACTATGAAAATAAGTTTTTCTTCTTTACATCCTTTTGTGAATTTTTTCTATTATATCGGGGTGATGATACTATGTATGATGTGTCTTCATCCTCTTTTTTTAATTGGAGCAATACTATTGATCGTTATAATAAATATAATACAAGGAAATAGCGAAAAGGTAAGAAAGATGTTACCAAGCACAATTGTTTTCTTTTTTATGGTCATTTTATTTAATTCGCTATTAACGCATAGAGGTCGAACTACGTTATTTTGGTTAGGTGATAGCCGCATTAAGCTTGAGGCGATTATGTTTGGAGTAGTAATGGGATTATTACTAGTTGCGATTATGTTTACGTTTGCTTCGTATAATGATATTATTTCGAGTCATAAATTTTTATATTTGTTTTCTAGAATTTCACCGAAAGTAGCATTGTTAACGATGATTACAGTGAGGTTTGTTCCTTTGTTTATGAGGCGATTACAGAAAATAACACTCGTCCAAAAAACAAAAGGTGTACAAGTAGACGCAGGTTCCATTGTGAAACGGGTGAAAAATGGTATGCAACTATTGCAAGTATTATTAATTTGTTCATTAGAAGATGCACTGCAAACGGCAGATTCTATGCAAGCTCGCGGATTTGGTGTAACGAAACGTACGACATATATTCGGTATAGAATGGAAAGGCGTGATTGGTACACGCTCAGTTATTTAAGTATTCTACTTATAGCTGCTATTATATGTAGTAATTATGGCGGAGGAAAATTAATTATTTATCCGAAAGTCGAATCGATTTTATTTCAGCAGTTCGATGGGATGATGTTTGTCGTATTTACGATGTTTATTAGTTTACCAATTATAATGGAAGGACGGGAATGGACATGGTGGCGCATGCAGAAATAAACAATTTATCATTTGTATATGCTGATGAAAATGAATATGCGTTACAGCATATTTCTCTTTCTGTTCAAAAAGGAGAGTTTATTGTACTTGCCGGCGGATCAGGGTCCGGGAAGACGACTTTATTAAAACATTTTAAAAAGGAATTACTTCCAATTGGTAAGCGTACTGGGGATACATATTATGATGGTACTTTATTAGAAAATGTACCGGATTTGTTATCTGCCCAAGAAATTGGAATGGTATTTCAAAATCCAGAAAATCAGCTCGTAATGGATACGGTCATTCAAGAATTAGCATTTTCTTTAGAAAATATCGGGTTACCATCACATATTATTCAAAAACGAATAGCAGAGCTTATTAGCTTCTTAGGATTTCAAGATTTATTGCACCAATCTGTTCATACGTTATCTGGTGGACAAAAGCAACTTGTCAATTTAGCTGCGGTATTAGTTATGCAGCCAAAGTTATTATTATTAGATGAACCGACAGCACAATTAGATCCAATTGCTGCGAAAGAGTTTTTAGGATTGTTAAAACGTATTAACGAAGAACTTGGAATTACGATCGTGTTAAGTGAACATCGTTTAGATGAAGTAATACCACTTGCAACGCGCGTTATTTGTATGAGTAACGGCCAAATCGTGTATGACGGTAGTCCGAAAACGGTTGTAGCAAATATGTGGGAAGTAGAAAAGTTCCGTCCATTTATTCCGCAAATTCCAAGGTTGTTTTTAGAGTGGAATACGAAAGATATTCCGTTTACAGTGCGAGAAGCGCAAATGAAAATGAATGATTTTTCAGCGATGTCATATGTAAGTGAGCCAATAGCACAAAGTGAAAAGCAAGAAGTCATTTTAAGTGCCGAGCATATTTCGTTCCAATATGAAAAAAATAGTCCGCTCATTTTACGAGATTTAACAGTATCGATTGAAAAAGGAAAATGGGTAGCTCTCGTTGGAAAAAATGGGACAGGGAAGTCTACACTGTTAACGCTTTTAGCTGGATTGCAAAAAGCGAGAAGAGGGAAAGTAAAGTGGAATGGGAAAGCGATACATAAAGTTGATTCGAAAGAACGATTTAAAAGTATTGGGTATGTATCGCAGCATCCGTATTATCATTTTACATTTGATACAGTGTGGGAAGAAGTGTATGAACGTGCACGAGAGTTATACGGAGAACAGGGAAAAGAAATAGCAGAAGATATGCTCAAACAGTTTTGGTTGAATTCGCTTAAAGAACGCCATCCGCATGATTGTAGCGGGGGAGAGCAACAACTACTTGCATTATGTACAACGTTATTATCAAAGCCGGCGTTATTATTACTAGATGAACCGACAAAGGGGCTAGATCCGTGGAAGAAGGAAAGAGTAGGGGAGCTATTTAGGAAGCTGCAAAAAGAAGGTACAACAATTGTAATGGCGACACATGATATTGAGTTTGCGGCGAAATACGTTGATCAATGTATGATGTTATTTGACGGAGCAGTTATTATGAATGATGCACCGAAAGAATTTTTTAGTGGCAACTTTTTTTATACAACATCTATCAATCGATTCATTCGAAAACAATTGCCATATGCATTAACGTGGGAGGATGTGTACGAAGCGTGTCCAAACGATATGTTGCATTCATAATATGCATTTTTGCAGTAATAATAGGCACATTACTCTTTACTACACTTATCATGGATGGGTATTACATGTTAAGTAGTTTGTTTTTATTAGTCGTTATTATGTTACCTTTCTATATCCGCTTTGAAAGAAAGGCATTTGTTTCACGTGAAATTGTTCTCGTTGCTGTGTTAGCGGCAATTGCAGCAGTTAGCCGCGTACCATTTTCTCTTTTACCAAGTGTACAGCCGACTTCTTTTGTCATTATCGTTTCTGCAATTGTATTTGGAAGTGAAACTGGTTTTATGATCGGTGCAACAGCAGCTATCGTATCTAACATCTTTTTAGGACAAGGTCCATGGACGCCGTGGCAAATGTTTTCATGGGGTATGATTGGTTTTATAGCTGGATTATTACGTAATACATTTTTAATGAAAAAGCTATGGGGAAGACTACTATACGGATTGTTTGTTGGATTTTTATTTGGCTGGATCATGAATTTCTGGGGGCTTCTCGGTTTTATACGAGAGGCAACGTGGGAAACAGTCATTTCGTATTATATCGCAAGTTTTTATTTCGATTTGAGCCATGCAATTTCGAATGTTGTTTTCTTACTATTATTTAGTACGTCTTGGATTACGATTCTTACAAGATTTAAAAAGAAATATGGCATATTGGATAAGCATAACATGGTATAGAAAAGCATACTCATATAAGGTAGGGTCGCGACTTACATATTCGTTTGCCTCTTTCATGCTTCTTACATATTGTAAGGAGCATTTTTTATTGTCAAAAAATAGTCCAATATATATCCGTTACTATATAAAATTATTTGTATAATAGTAGGTGAGAATTATTTTCAAAAGGGAGGTGTATAGTTAATGAAGTTAGTTATTCCGAAGCAACATGGTGCATGGGCGATGCTTGTTATACCATTTCTATTAAGTGTCATACTTGGGAAACCTACTATGTATCATACTCCATTGTTTTTAGCTTGGTTCTTTATCTATTTAGCTACGTATCCATTTCTTATGTACATAAAACAAAAACGGAAAAAAGAGTATTTACATGCTTCAATTTTATATTTTATTATTGCGTTCATATTTGGGATGATTTCTCTATTATATGAATGGCGCATTCTTTTATTCGTAATAGTCATGATTCCATTCTTTATAGTAAATATGTATTACGCTCGTCAAAAAAATGAAAGAGCATTATTAAATGACGTTAGTGCAATTATTGTTTTCTGTATAGGTGGTTTAGTTAGTTATTATTTTTCAATGAAACTGATAGATAAAACAGCATTATTTATTGCGCTTATTTCATTTTTATATTTTTTAGGAAGTACGTTTTATGTGAAAACGATGATACGTGAGAAAAATAATCCGAAGTATCGCTTTATATCTTGGGGTTATCATATCGTGTTAACAGTCATCGTATTTGCTATTAATCCGTGGTGCTCCCTTATTTTTATACCAAGTGTCATTCGAGCCATTATATTGTATGGCAAAAAAATTTCTATTATAAAAGTAGGGATTTTAGAAATTGTGAATTCTGTATATTTTTTAATCATAACGGCAATAATTATGAAGTATGCCATTTGAAAAAGCTTCCCACCTTATGATGGGAAGTTTTTTCAATCTTGTTCTAAAATGTGAACGGTGTAGTCACAGCGTTGAATAGCTTGTTCGATTGCATAAAGAGATTGTTCAATACGAGCGCGATTAAAATCTTTTTCAACAGTCTGTAGTGCTGCTTCTAAACATTGTTTTGCTTCTTGTAATGATTGAAAAGAGTCTTGGACATATCCGCGGGCATTTTCGTGCATTTCATAATCCTCCTTGCATATTCATATATGTATAGTATGAACAGTAAAGAAGAAAATATAATTTGTTATATTTGTTTGACAATTGAAATGAAATTACGTATAGTAAGAATTAAGTGAATATTTTCTTATCCAGAGAGGTGGAGGGACTGGCCCGATGAAACCCAGCAACCGCGATGCAGGTGCTAATTCCAGCAGAACAAATTTGTTCTGGGAGATAAGACGAAGATATATACGTAACTTCTTCTTATCGGAGAGGTTTTTTTATTGCAAAAAAACCGATTACGAAAATTTACATTAAGAAGAAAGGGGTTGCGCATTACTGTGACACTCGAAAAATACGTAAAACTGCGTAGTACAGTTTATGAATATATGATAGAGCAAGATAAGCCAATATCATTGTTAGATATTCAAGAACATATCGTTTCGCATCATGAAGGAAAATTCACGAAAAAGATGTTACATCAATTTTATTTATCAAGACTATTAGATGAACTGAAACTGGATGGGAAAATTACATTAGCTGATGAATATCTCTATACGGAAAAAGGGGTATTTTATAAGGCGAGAAAAGGGAGCTAAGCTCTCTTTTTTTGAAGTATGTAGAGTAAAAGACTGCTTAAGCAGCCTGATACAGGGAATGGTGTTGAGTGTGTAGTGTCAAAGATTGAATGTGCCTGAAAGAGGCACTTCATATCGGCTGCAAATGAAAAGAGACACCTTCGCCGAATAGGTGTCAGTCGTTTTGTCATATAGACTTGCTATTTGACAGTTATTAGAATAACATGCAGTGGCTCTAGAAGTCAAAAGGGAATTAAAGGAAGAGGTGTTGTTATGTACGCTTATTTATTAAAAGAGTTATATAGGTATATTCCGAAACACATTATTGATAGAGGTTATGAATATTATGAAGAAGGACATGTAGAAGATGTTGAAATACATAATAATAGAGTATTTGCGTTTGTGACTGGTAATGCAGGGAATTATGAAGTAGTGATTGAACTGGAAGATTTTTCGGAAAGTAGCTGCGAATGCCCATATGAAAACTATTGTAAACATATGGCCGCAGTTGTTTATGATATTCAAGGCACTGGTGAGAGTACGGTGAAGGAGAAACTGAAAGATTTAGAAAAAGAAGAGTTACTCACAGTATTAAATCGTTTATTGCAAAGTTCAAAAAACGTACAAATTGTAGAGAAGATGTTAAAGAAGGGGAAACTTTAACTTATAGAGGGAGTTGTTTTGTAGTGAATGTACTAATTGTATACGCTCATCCTAGTCCTTCAAGTTTTAACGCGGCAATTTTAAATCATGTGCAAAAAGGACTACAGGAAACAAATCATTCAGTTACGGTACTTGATTTATATAAGGAGCAATTTGATCCAGTCCTTGTATTTAATGAAGAGAAGAAAAGACGTGATTTAGTAAATGAAGAAGAAACAGCCAGGTACAGAACGTTAGTGGAAGAAGCAGATACGCTTCTCTTTATATATCCAGTATGGTGGTGGGGGATGCCAGCTATTTTAAAAGGGTTTATTGATCGCATTTTCGTAGCTGGATTTGCTTATAAATATGAAGGGGCCCTGCCGAAAGGCTTATTGAAAGGTAAGAAGGCATGGGTAATTAATACGTTAGACTCACCGTTATGGTACGTCGCATTACTATATCGATCAGCAGATTGGATTATAATGAAGAGAGGTGTGTTACGTTTTTGCGGCATTCGAGATATAAAACGATCTGTTTTTCAATCTGTGAAAACGAGTAAACGAGAGAAGCGGGAAAAGTGGTTATTACAAATAGAAGAAAAGGCTCGTACATTATGAATGAAATCGATCGAATTATAAACTGTTGTGGGTATGATAATGAACTTTTTCGAACGTATATTACATGTTTACTTCAATTGAAGAAATGTAGCGAAACATTTCAGCAAATTCAAATACAATTAAGAAATGATTACTTAATAAGAGGAATTTGTGAAAGAGAAGTGGATGAAGTAGTAAAGGGAAGTAAAGAATATGAAACATATTTTCTTCCTAAAGCGCTACAGTGGAATTTTCTTAAAAACAATCCAAATTTAATTGAAAAAGTATGTGAAGACTTTTTTGCATTTGAGGCATTACATCTTACGGAGATAGAGTGGGAGGTCATAATAAATTGCATGGGAAATAAATAATTTATTATGTAAAAAAGCTAGTATAAAACTAGCTTTTCGTTTAAATAAATAAGAAACATAGACTAATGATAAATCCTGCATATAGTAAGTTCACAACGCAAAATCCCATAATATCACGAGCACCTAAACCAGCTATCGCTAATGCTGGTAATGCCCAGAAAGGTTGAATTAAATTTGTCCAAGCATCGCCCCACGCAATGGCCATTGCTGTTTTTGCAGCAGGTACACCAAGTTCAGCGCCAGCTGGAATCATAATGGGTGCTTGCACAGCCCATTGACCACCACCAGATGGAACGAAAATATTAACGATGCCAGCACTTAAAAAAGTAAAGAGGGGGAAAGTTGTTTCGTTTGAAATGCTAATAAAGAAATTTGAAATAGCTCCTCCAAGTGAAAGGCCTTCACTATTTGCTCCAATCATCATCCCCATAATTCCTGCGTAAAACGGAAATTGAAGTAGAATGCCAGAAGCGCTTTTCGTAGAGTCTGAAAAAGCGCGAATATATTGAATCGGAGTACGGTGGAAAACGAGTCCAGCAATTAATAACATAAAAATAACGATGTCTAGCGTAAGGTTAAAGCCTTTCGTATAAAAGTAGTTGAAAATATAAATGAGACCTAACAATCCAATGCAAAGTGTAATAATGATACTATTTTCCATTTTCTCAGCGAACGTATTATTTCCTACTTCTTGAGCGGCAGCTTCTTCATGGAACACGCTAGGGTCTACTGTAATCGTATGTTTTTCATCTGGATGCATCGCCTTATTAATGAGAGGCATCGTAACTAAAAAGATAATAACTGGAACTAGGGCGTATGATGAGAATAACGTTTCAGTGATTGGAATCGCTTCTTTAATACTTCCAGCTGTCGTTTTCATTAATGTTTCTCCGCCTGTTGCTAACGTAAGAGGGATAGAAGCAGAAAGTCCTGCATGCCAAATGAGAAATCCAGAGTAAGAAGAGGCAATTGCCAGTCTATAATCTAATCCTTCTAATTGTCTTGCTACTTCCTTTGCATATAAAACAGATACAACAATACCAAATCCCCAGTTTATGTATGCCCCTAGTAAACTTACGATTGAAATGGCAATAATACCTTGTCCATTCGTTTTTGGTAGTCTTGCCGCTTTTGTTAATCCTTTTTTTATAAGAGGAGCGTTTGCTAAAGCAGATCCTGTCACGAGTACAAGTGCCATTTGCATAGAAAAGGCGAGAAGTCCCCAAATGCCATTACCCCAGTGATTAATCATTTCCACAGGTGTTTGATGCGTTGCAAACATGCCAAAGAAAATAACAAAAACAGTTAATAAACATGATAAAATAAACGGTTCTGGCAAGAAGCGTTGCACTAAAGCGACGCAACCATTTGTAAAAGAACGAAACAAAATAGATCAACCTCCTTATGTATATGTATTACAATTATTCGAGGTTGTTTCGTTCATAACCTTTTTAAAGATAGAAAATTCTGATATTTTTAGAGGGATTGAAATATGTTCAAGAAGAGTGGTAGCATCATCACCCTGATAGAAAAAGTTGCTTTTCTCAAATATGAAATATTGCATATGAAAATGAATTGATGCAAATGCAAAAGCTTATTATAATGAAAGCATAAATATACAACACATCTTAATACAGCAAAGAGGAGGAAGTAATATGGAAATCGCAATGGCAGTATTAAAATTTTTAAGTGGAGTAATTCCTTTAGTTCAAGAACTTTTAAAAGCGTTTATGTAAGTTTATTCGTTAGCTATCATGTATCCATCATTATTATATCTTACTAAAAAAAGAATGGGGTGATTTTTCTGAACATTAAGAAAAATACCAAGAGAAGAAAGTTCCTTACATGTGTATTAGTTAGTCTATGCACTCTTAATTATTCATCTATTTCTTTCGCAGAAACACAAGCCGGTCATGCAACTGATATTACTAAAAATGCTAGTAGCATTGATACTGGTATAGGGAATCTTACATATAATAATCAAGAGGTTTTAGCTGTAAATGGTGATAAAGTAGAGAGTTTTGTTCCGAAAGAAAGTATCAATTCAAATGGTAAATTTGTAGTAGTGGAACGTGAGAAAAAATCACTTACAACGTCACCAGTCGATATTTCGATTATTGATTCTGTAGCGAATCGTACGTATCCAGGAGCTGTACAACTTGCCAATAAAGCTTTTGCAGACAATCAACCGAGTTTATTAGTGGCTAAGAGAAAGCCTTTGAATATTAGTATAGACTTACCTGGTATGAGAAAAGAAAATACAATCACTGTCCAAAATCCGACATATGGTAATGTAGCTGGAGCAGTAGATGATTTAGTATCTACTTGGAATGAAAAGTATTCCGCAACACATACGTTACCTGCAAGAATGCAGTATACAGAATCTATGGTTTATAGTAAATCACAAATCGCAAGTGCTCTTAATGTTAATGCTAAATATCTTGATAACAGTCTAAGTATTGACTTTAATGCAGTTGCAAATGGAGAAAAGAAAGTGATGGTGGCGGCATATAAACAAATATTTTATACTGTAAGTGCTGAACTACCTAATAATCCATCTGATCTCTTTGATAATAGTGTTACTTTTGATGAGCTAACTCGTAAAGGAGTAAGTAATTCGGCTCCACCTGTTATGGTTTCAAATGTAGCTTATGGTAGAACGGTTTATGTAAAATTAGAAACAACATCTAAGAGTAAAGATGTACAAGCTGCTTTTAAAGCTTTACTTAAGAATAACAGCGTCGAAACGAGTGGACAGTACAAAGATATTTTTGAAGAAAGTACCTTTACTGCTGTCGTATTAGGTGGAGATGCGAAAGAGCATAACAAGGTTGTTACAAAAGATTTCAATGAAATCCGAAATATTATTAAAGATAATGCTGAATTAAGTTTTAAAAATCCAGCATACCCAATTTCATATACAAGCACGTTCTTAAAAGATAATGCAACTGCTGCTGTTCATAACAATACAGATTATATCGAGACGACAACTACAGAATATTCAAGTGCAAAAATGACACTTGATCATTACGGTGCTTACGTTGCGCAATTTGATGTATCTTGGGATGAATTCACATTTGATCAAAATGGGAAAGAAGTACTAACACATAAAACATGGGAAGGTAGTGGCAAAGACAAAACAGCCCATTACTCTACAGTAATCCCTCTTCCACCAAATTCAAAAAATATAAAAATCGTAGCAAGAGAATGTACAGGTCTTGCATGGGAATGGTGGAGAACCATTATTAATGAACAAAATGTTCCATTAACAAATGAAATAAAGGTTTCAATTGGAGGAACAACATTATACCCAACGGCTAATGTTAGTCATTAGGTTGGAGCAAATTGCCCTGTTTATAGGGCAATTTTTTTACTTAAGTGAAAGTAGATCGGCGTTTCTTAAATATATCATAATCAATTCGCAAATCTTGTCACCATATTTTTAAATGTTATCAGTTTTCATTATTAATTTATTGCACATCAGCATTTGGATATTTTTATTGGGAATAGTAAGGAGGAGGGGAGGTGCATTACATATGGGAAAAGGTAGAAGTAATAATGCTGGTAAAAAGCAACCAAATTTCGATGATTCATCTAATTTCGCTAAACAAAGTCAACCGACAGAAAAGAAGAAATAGGAAAAGGAGCTCTCTTTATGAAGAGAGCTCCTTGTTAGATATATTGATGTTTCAGCACAAGAGATTGCGTGTTCAATCAAATAGTCATACATGTAAGGTTTAAACTCCTGCTGCTACTAATGTGGAACCTTTTCTAAATGATGTGCAATATCAACATACATGTTTGAGTATGTTGAATGTATGTCATTACTTGGCGTAGCGTTAGAAGAGAAGTGGACAATTACCATATTTGCTTTCGGATCGATGTAAAGTGTTTGTCCGTAACTACCTAACACTTCGAAAGCACCTTGTTCATTGTGCGGAATCCACCATTGATTATGATAAGAAATGGAAGCGCCAGGGCCAACTGCAAGTTCACCTTCTTGGACATTTTTTATATCTTCAGTAATAGAAGAAGGGAGAATTTGTTTTCCGTTATATTCCCCGTTGTTTAATAGTAATTGCCCGAATCTAGCCATATCTCTAGCAGTTGCATTTAAACCAGCACTAGCTTGTTCAACTTTTGTTTCATCTGTTACGTAATACGCGTTTTCTTCCATACCAATTTGAGACCATATGCGCTCGCTAACATTTTCAGCTAATGATTTACCTGTGATCGTTCGAATCACCCAAGCGAGTGTTTCTGCTGATCCGTTATCGTAAGAAAAATCGAAACCAGGCGGTGCAGTTTCTTCTGCTTCTCGTAACATATCATAAATTTTCATCGGGCCATCGTAATTTTTACCTCGAGGTAAAATATTGCTCGCTAAATATAGTTGTGCATCTTGATTTTCTAACGCTGGGTGTTCATAGCCGTGAGTGGGGTATTCCACAGAAACTTGCATGTCCATTAATTGCTGTAGTGTTGCTTTTCCAAATGGTGTATTTTTTAATTCTTTTATATATGTGTCAGCTGTTTTTTCTAAATCAATACGGTTTTCTTCAGCGAGAGATTGTATTATTGCTCCGGTAAATACCTTTGCTAATGATGCCATGCCATGCGGTTCACTCTCGTTATATCCATTAAAATATCGTTCATAAACAAGTTTTCCATTGTGTACAACGACAAACGCATCTGTTTTGTTATCGTCTAAAAGTTTTTTTAGAGGAGTTGTATTTCCCAATCTACGCTCTACAGCAAAATCATCTAAGTTTTGCAAAGCGGTAGAGAAATGGGAAACTTGATCTGGGTTATGATTTACCTCGTTAATTAAAGTGAATTCTTTCATATGTGTATACGACCAACGTAAGTACGGATCATCTAACCAATTTTTTTTCGTCACATTATTTTTCGACGGAATTGTTTTATTATGTTTGAAGTATGTAAAACCGAGCCCTGTAATTACAAATATGAATGTGATTATGAGTAAGAGTAGGGGAGATTTTTTAAGTTTCATATCGGTCCCTCCTTTTTATTTCTATTATAAGTATACGCTCCAATTGAAAGAAATACAAAATAAGGAAAGTAAACGGATAAGTTTACTTTCCTTATTTACGTTAAGCGGATATTTGTCCGTCTGTACGCTGTTTCTTGAATTTTTGTTTTCGTCCGTGTAATCCATAGTATAAAAGTAAAGTGAACGCAACGATAATAGCCGCGATAAAATACATATTATGGTAACTTGATTTCGCTGCGACGATACCTAAAATGAAAGAACCAAAGCCAATACCACTATCAAAGAATGAGAAGTACGTAGCTGTCGCAGAACCACGTCGATGGTTTGGAGCGGCAGAAATCGCAATCGTTTGGAAGCTAGGAATTAATGTTCCGTAACCTAAACCGATTAGCATACCTGCACCAAGGAACCAAAATGAAGTTTGTGCTTGGCTTAAAATGAACATCCCAATTGTGAAAATAATAATAGCTGGATAAACAAGTACGTTTTCACCGAAGCGATCAAAAATCTTACCTGTAAATGGACGAGAAATGACAACAACAAGTGCGTATAAAATAAAGAAGTAACTTGCAATATCAGCTAAACCGAGCTCTTTTGCATAAATAGGAATAAAGGATAAAATACCACTATAAGAAAAGGCTAAAACAAATCCTGTAAGAGCGATTGGAATAGAAGATGGTTCAAGTAAGTCTTTCCATTTCATTTTTTCTCGTTTTTGTTTGCTTACAGGTGCTTCATGCGGAATATTGACAAGTAGTCCTAATAAAAATGCAAGTAATGAAAATACGGAACAAACGATAAATAATACAGTAAACGAAAAATGAGAAATAATTGTTAAACCTAAAAAAGGACCAATTACCATCGGCAGACTCATAAATACGCCGAAATAGGCAAGTGCTTCGCCTCGTCTATGAGCTGGCGCAACATCTGTGACAATCGTACCAGTTGCAGTTGTTGCCATACCGAACCCAATACCATGTAAGAAGCGAAGGGCTAGTAATAAAAATAAACTTTGTGCACCGAAATACATAACGGTAGCGGCTAAAAATAGTGAAAGTGAAATAAATAATATTTTCTTTCTTCCTAAATCATCGAGCCATTTTCCTGTGAATGGTCGACATAAAACAGATGAAATAAGAAAAACAGTTGCAACTAAACCAATTTCCTCAGGTTTTCCTTTTAGACCGTCTATTACATAGACAGGCAAAGTAGTCATAAGCATATAAAATGTTAAAAAGAGAAATAGACTACTAAAACAAGTTCCGAGGAAATCCTTCGTCCAAAGTTTCTCACTTTGCATCGTCATCCCTCCAATTTAATCTAAGTTTTTAATAATTTGTTGTAACACTTGAAATGCTTGATGTAAATCATCTTCGTTAATACCTTCTAGCGTCTTTTCTTCGAAAGTATCAACTTCTTCTTGCCATACCGGAATCATTTTTATCGCTGTTTCTGATAAAGAAATAAGCTTCTCACGGCGATCTTTTCCTTCTGTACGAATAATCCATCCCATCGTTTCCATACGTGTTAACGTACGAGTCATCGTTGGTGATTCAACATTTAAATACTGGCATAACTCTGTTTGTGTACAAGAACCAGTTTGATTGATGCGGAAAATAACAGCCCATTGCGCACTAAATAACCCAGTGGGAGATACGCGTTCATTAAATTTCTTCGTAAACTTGCGAGAAGTCTGGCTGACAATGTGAAAAAAATGTTGTTTTTCGTCCATGTATTTTGATCCTTTCAAATTAGTTACCTAGCTAACTATATACTTTTTTATTATAATTGTCTAGTAATAGACATGTTGATTTATGTAAAAATTTCGTATCGGTTTTTTGTTGAGAACATACATTCTGCATGTTATTCTTTAATTAAGTAAAGAATTTTCTTTCTATTAAAAAGAATGGGGGAACTTGTGATGATTAAGCCTGCAACAATGGAGTTTGTTTCACTATCGAACGGAGAAACGATTGCGTATCAGGAAGTTGGAAGGCAAAATGCAGAAATTCTTGTACTCATTCACGGAAACATGACATCGTCACAACACTTTGATTTAGTTATTGAAAAGCTGCAAGATCAATACCATATTTACGCTCTCGATTTAAGAGGATTTGGTCAATCAACATATAATAAAGCGATAGATTCAATACAAGATTTTGCAGAAGATGTAAAACTATTTATTGATCAATTAAAACTAGAGAAATTTTCATTAATGGGCTGGTCAATGGGCGGTGGTGTTGCGATGCAATTTACAGCGAATCATCCAACGTTTGTCGAAAAGTTAATTTTAGTAGAATCGGTGGGTATGAAGGGATATCCAATTTTTAAAAAGGATATAAACGGGCAACCAATCGTATCAAGCTTAGTAAAGACGAAAGAAGAAATTGCACAAGATCCCGTACAGATTGCACCAGTGTTAGATGCGATAAAAAATATGAATAAATTATATTACCGTACAGTATGGAATTTATTAATATATACACATAATCAACCTGAACCAGACCGTTATGAAAAGTATTTAGACGATATGTTAACGCAACGTAATTTCGTAGATGTGAATTATGCGCTCATTACATTTAATATTTCAGATGAACATAATGGGGTTGTAGAGGGAAGTAAGCAAATTCATCATATTAAAGCGCCAACACTCGTCATACAAGGTGACAGAGATTATGTCGTACCCCAAGTAGTCGGTGAGGAGTTAGCAAAACATTTGCCAAATGCAGAGTTGAAGGTATTAGAAGATTGCGGTCATTCGCCGTTTATTGATTGTTTAGATGTATTTATAAAGCATGTAGAGGATTGGTTAGAACAGAAATAATCCCCGAAATGAAAGGTATTGCATATACTATAACATTGTAAGTAAAAGGGGAGATTATCCATGCACCATCCGTTCTTAATTGCGCATTCTCCATATAATCATCATGTGTATACAAAAATGATGATAGCTCCGTTGTATATGCAAGTTTCACCAGCTGTAGTTCCTTTACAACTGCAATACCCGCAGCCACCAATCACTAGTACACAGCAATACGTGTATGAAACTGCTTTTTATAAACATCCGTATTTCAAGCAATTCCATAACAATGTGAAAGCACAAGTTTGGGAAGGATAAGAAGCTAAAAGATTCATTCTTTTAGCTTCTTTTTTATTGCGAATATTCGTACACGCATTTGCAGAAACAGTTTATAATGAAAAGTGGAAAGCGTGAGAAGGAGAGGGAAAGGGAATGTCAATGCGTTTTACTTTTTGGATTATGGTTGGGATTGTGGCAATCTCGGGTTTGTCACAAGGAATGCTTTTACCGGCCATTGCAATGATTTTTGAACAAGAAGGGGTTAGTTCAAGTATTAACGGTATTCATGCGACAGCACTATACATTGGGATATTAGTGATCTCACCGTTTCTTGAAAAACCGATGCAAAAGTTTGGAATGAAGCCAATTATCGTCATTGGTGGGTTTCTCGTTATTATTTCATTATTCTTTTTTACACAAACATTTTCATTTTGGGTATGGTTTATCCTTAGATTTCTAGTTGGCGTGGGAGATCATATGCTACATGTCGGAACACAAACATGGATTACGACAACATCGGATCCGAGTAAAATAGGTAGACAAGTATCGATATACGGTGTATTCTTCGGAATTGGTTTTGCCGTCGGTCCGTATTTAGCAAGCACAGTTCAGTACGGTCTTGCAACGCCATTTATTATATCTACTATACTTTGTCTAATAGGTTGGCTGTTATTATTACCAACAAAAAATGCATTCCCGGCGCAAGATGAAAGAGAAGTGAAGAATGAATCATCATTTTCTCGTTATAAACAAGTTGTTGGATTAGGATGGATTGCACTGCTGGGACCACTTGCATATGGCGTACTGGAAGCAATGTTAAACAGTAACTTACCAGTATACGCGCTTCGCAAAGGATGGTCTGTTTCAGAAGTATCCTTCTTATTACCAGCATTTGCAGTTGGGGGCATTATTACACAAATTCCGCTCGGTATATTAAGTGACAAATACGGAAGGGATCTTATTTTAACGTGGACGTTCTGCATAAGTACGGGCATTTTCTTGCTTGCAGCCGTATTTGATCAATATTATTGGATCGTCTTTGCCTGCATGTTGTTAGCGGGTATGGTCATTGGATCGTGCTTCTCGTTAGGACTTGGATTTATGACAGATTTATTACCGAGACACTTATTGCCAGCAGGTAATATATTATCTGGAATCGCCTTTAGTTTAGGAAGTATACTGGGGCCTGTATTAGGAGGCGTATTTATAGAAAAAATACAGTATACAAGCTTTTTTATTGCGGTTATGATTATAATGGGAATTCTCGCAATGTTATATATGGTTTACATGAAGAATCAATTCGCATCAAGAAAAATAGAAAGTAGGTTAGGGCATGACAAAACAACCTAATAAAAAGAAATTTGAAGTACTCGAAAACGAAACAATTACAGACTGCTTAGCACGTATGGAACAAGAAGGTTACGCACCGTCTCGCCGCATGGAAGAGCCAATCTTTCATGAAGTGAAGAAAGACGGCAAAACAGTAGTGGAACCGTGCGGTAGGAAGATTGTTTTTGAGGGGAAATTGAAGTAATACAAATAGCAAATTCTCTTTATAGTATAGAGCCACCCAATTCATTTGAATTGGGTGGCTTGTTTTGTTGCTGAGTAATGAAGGAATAGGTAGATTAGGAATTGAATAGAATGAATGGATATTTTCTAGCGAGGATGAAGTTAGTTGTTCGGGTATGGATTATAGAGCTAAAACTATAAGAAGCTAAAATTTTGCAAAGGGAAATAGGTAAATACGCCGAGTGCTGGTTAATCCGTACGTCATCAATTTTGTCATTTGGAAGAAAATAATAATATCATAAAGCATACTATAAATAGTTATATTTTTTTGTATAGAAAATGCGTAATTGTAACGTTAAATCTTCCTGGAAGAGCTGTTACACTAGCTTTGGATTTTTGTTAATTCAAAATTCAGTGTGCAAACGAGGTGGAGTTCAAAAATGGAAGCAAATCAAAATGAGCGAATTCTCTATGCAGTTTTTGAGAATGAAATGAAAAATGAATCTGTTTTGTTCTCACAAAATAATTCACACATCTAGTCATATAAGAAAACGCTGTTGATTTCAATATTAATAGCGTTTTTATTTTTAGTAAATATATAGATCAAAATGAATTTCTGCTTGAATCGAACTAGCGAAATCAAGTATATCTTTTTGTAAATACATTGCGGGTGATTCGTTATTCTCAATTTGAATGACTACCATAAATAGAAATTCTAAATCATATTTTTTCTTAAGCTGTTTTAATGGTTCTGTTTTCTCTTCAAGTGATTTTAGAATAACATACAACTGATTATTTATATCGTATGATTCTTGATAGCCAGTGCTTAAATTCCAATCCGTCTCTTTTCTATATAGTTTTTTTGTGGATACAAGATTCGGATTATCACGTCTTGCGACAATATCACCTTTTTTATAAGTTCTTGTAGGTTCGATATTTAGGGCGTCGGTAATTGCTTCAACAGGGAATATATCACCCGTTATACTAAAATAAGCCATAACTTTAGTTTTATCCAGAACGGTTCCTCCTCTATTGTTAAGATGTTACTCTTATTACATTATAAAAATTTAAGAATGTATTTACTAGAATGTAAATGTGTTTTTGATTGAATTTTGGTGTTGGGATATAAATGATAATGCTAGATATATACCTTTGTAGTAAGGGGGAATTATATAAAAGTAGGATGATTTCAAATGTATTTATTTGTATGATAAAAACAAAATGTTTTTAAAAAATTGGAATGTAGGGGAGGGGGAATCATAATGATACAAAGCATATATGAAACTCATTTACATGTAAGAAATTTAGAAAAGGCGATAGATTTCTATCAAAATAAGTTAGGTTTAATATTAGCAAAAAAACTATCAAAAAGGCGGGTTGCTTTCTTTTGGATAGGAAAAAATAAAAAACAAATGCTTGGATTATGGGAAGTACATAGTAATGAAGATTTTGAGATGAAACACTTCGCTTTTCGTGTAGATGTAGAGTTTTTAAAGATTTCTAAATTATGGTTAGAGAATCGTGGAATAGAGGTAGTAGGGAGTCAGGGGAAAGGGAATGAAGAACCAATTGTTCAAAGATGGATGCCAGCTGCAAGCGTATATTTTCTAGATTGTGATGGAAATAAATTAGAGTTTATTTCTATGTTATATGATGATCCAGATGAATTAGAATATGCAACGTATTTAATTGAATGGGAAGCGGAGCACCAAGAAGAATAAAGTGAAACTTTAATCAGTAGGGGTTTTATAGCTGTGTATTATGTTAAATAGATAGAGACAAAAAAAATCCTTCAAGAAAAGGCATGTTCTTGAAGGATTTTTTTATTGTTTGTAACGTATTAACGATCTTCACGTTTAGATATTTCAGCCCGTTGAATATAACCATCAGAGAAGCTGAAATAAAGAGAATAGCTTCCTCGATTATATATAAATCCTTCACTAGTCATATCCTCTCCGATTAAATCGGGCTCACCAAACCACTCTTTTAATTCATCGATAGAAATATCCATTTTCACCCATATATATCTAGCGTCCCAAGGGTACATATCAATATTATAATCGCCGTATACCGCTATATTAGGTGCATCACATTCTGTACATGGTGCTTTTTTCAAAACATCAGGCACTCCATATTCTTTTTTTACTTCAGATATATCTTTACGCAATGAATTTAATGTAAATGGACCAAACGTTCCATTCTGTAAAGCGGTTGTTAACATTTGTTTCAGTTCTTCTTTTGAATTGATGTTGAAATTATAATTTCTGTTTTTTGCTATTGCATTATAGAAAAATTGTGCATACTGCTCACGCTTCACAAATGTGTTTCCGTTAAAATTACCTGACTCGTCACCTTGTGCTATACGGTTACTACGCAGTGTATTTACAGCTTCATAAGCCCAATGACCTTTTGGTACGTCTTTAAATTTTCCTTGTTCTTTTGATTCTAAATGAAATGCTTTTTGTAATATTACTGCCATCTCATATCGAGTTAATACATCATCTGGACGAAATGTACCTGTTCCATCACCTGTCATAATTCCAGCTTGCGCAATGGCTTTAATATCTTTTTCAAACATATGATTTTTAATATCACTAAACATATTTCCTTGTTTATCGTCTACTTTTAAACCTAAATGTCGATTGACTAAAGAAGCTACCTGTCCTCTAGTAACATTGTCGCCAAAACCAAATTTCCCATTTCCATACCCCTTATAAATCCCTGCTGCCGCTAAGTAATCAATAGCATCTTTTGACCAGTGGTCCTTTGGTACATCTGTAAATACAGTGTTCGTATTGCTAGCTATCTTATAGCTATTCGTAGTTGTTTGTGCATTAGCTGTACCTACCATCGTTGTAGTTACTAGTGCTGCGGTGATTACGAATCCGAAAAAATTTTTAGCTTTGCTTGTTTTCTTCCCCATTTGCGCAAGCCTCCCCAGTTTCATTTAACTTTATTAAATATACTCATTACGATGCATGCATTTAATACAACTAAATGCATGCATCGTAATTGTAACATGTAAGTTATAATTATTTGTCATTTATTTCCGTAATGTGGATGGAATTTTGATAATATAACCAAAAATGTGGATAATTGATATTCAGCGTTATTTAATGATGATACATACAGTAAAATGTTCTGTTTTCCATTCTACGATAGAAAACAGAACGTATATTTGGTATAATCGAAATATACTATATGAAACGATGTACATGAGTTTGACATGTATGTATTAAGGTACGTACTACATAACAATAACTACGCTTTATACAAATCAGTCGTTAGAAAGGAAAAGAAGTAATGAATCAAATTTCATTTGAAGATTTATTTGAAGAAGAAAACGCGAAAGAAAAGGTGGAGGTAGCTGAAATACCAGTACCTTTATCACCATTGCAAAGAGATATATTGGAATTAATGGATTCTGAAGAAATAAGTGCACTTGAGCTGTGTGAACAATTAATACGAGCTGGAAAAATATCAGATGAAAGATTCACAACGAATAAGCCGAAAGCATATGGAGAAGTATGCTTACTATTAGAAGGATTTGTTAAAGAAGGAAAGCTTATTTTTGTCAAAAGTGATGAGAAAAGAGATAGGGTTTATAAATTGAATGAAGAAATGTTTAACGGATAAGGTGTGCAGGGGGAATTCATTCATTTTTCTCATTAAAAAAGGGTGTCAATCTTACTTAGATTCACACCCTTTTAATCATCTAACACCTTACATGTTTACGCTTGAAACCAAGTCTTCCTCTATCAAGTTCTTTCTGAATACTCTCTGCAGCATTTAGCAAACTACTTTTTTTATTATCACGTTTTATTTCAACTATACCAACTTCTTTTGCAATCTCGACTGCTTTTTCGTGTAGTGGTACATAGGAAATTGCTACAGTGTTTAGAAAATTATTCATAGCGGATTTAGTTCGTTCTGGCGAATCATGGATTGTCTTTTTCACCATTTCAAGCATATCGGAAAGTTTGCTTTCAGAAAACTCATCGTCTTTGCGATTTCCTAAAAGCCAGCAGTAGCAACTCCAGCCTGCAGACATTTTAAGCTCTTTACCACTTGTAATCCATTTATCAGCAACTTCTTGAGCGATATTTGATTCGGATAAAGTGACTGCCACCACATAATCAGACAACATATAAAAATACGCTCCGTCTATCCATCGATCAAAATCAGACTCCCTCATAGCTTTCGGGTCCGCAATAATGCCTGCAAAATACATAGCATCGTAGTTGCCTGTGGCATAAAGTTCTTCTGCTAACTCTTGGTTTATTTTTATTTTTTTTGCGATTGGTTTCATAGCACCTGTAGCTACGCCGAAAACTGGTTCCTGCGCACCGTTAGATATGTATATTTTTTTCGTTCGTTCCTTGCCTAGAGCTTCAAGCTCTTGCATAACTGTTTTAAAATCCAAAGCTGTGCACTTCCTTTCTTCATGTAAAAACCATTTTAATTGCGAACAACTAGCCTATATTTTTTATCATGTTTCCATACTTTCTAATTTTAAATCTTATGTGAGTAGGATGTCTACTTTCTATAATTTGTCGATAGTGCAGATAGTGATTTTGAAAGTCTAGATTTTTAGGATGAAAAACTACTGATTAAAGTTTCCCTGTATCTTTGGCTCTTTCTCGGTATTATTATGTTATTATTTGGTAAGAGGATAAATGTAAAGTGAAACATGTGAGGTTGGTTATAAATGATAAAGAAATTTACTAGAGTAGTATTAACTGTAGTTATGCCAATTAGTATGATTGTGGGGTGTGGAAATACTGAAAAAACTGAAGCAAAAGAACCGAAAGCGATACAATCAGAGAAAAAGGACTATACGGATTATTCGTATGGAAGCAAAGGTATAGTAGTAAGCGGAAAAGCGAAAGAACGTCAACAATACGAGGTTGGATATATGGATGATAATAAGTTAATTGGGATTGATGAAAATATTGAGGACTGTATTATTTTAGATAATAAAGATGAAGCGGGTCTCGTTTGGAAACAAATAGAGCGTGGATCGATTATTGAAGTACAATATGGTAAGGACCGTAATGATATCGTAGGCGTACAATTAGTAGGAGATCGTGAGCCATACGAAATTAGTGATAAGTTTGATCGAAATACGATAAACGAGATTGTCGAAAACGTTAAAGGGAATTTGTAATAGAAGCTAAAATGAAAAAATATTTAAATTTACTATTAATAAAGTCGATTCCTTATGGAGATAAGAAATCGACTTTATTAATTATCTTTTTTGTAAGTTGTCTTTCCAAAAATTATAGCTATTATCAATAACTTCTTTTAATTTGAAATAGTTTTCCCAAGTATCTTTCACGTGGTAGAGAGTTTCTTCGTCTATAAAAACGTCTGAGTAATCACTTATATACTTCCATTCCTCATCATTAAAGTAATACATCGCGAATTGATTGCCTTCGTCATTTAACATGTCGTCTGCCAAAACGCCATCCCAGTTCATATAAATTTCTGTGCCAGTCATTTGTCTAAGTTTAAACTGTTTAATTTCGTCTAGGGACTCTTCTTCAAATTCTTCACTAAATAAATTATGTTCAAGTATCCATCCTAAAAACATACCAGTATGTACAAAAGCTTGATCAATTGGTAAGTCCTCAGGAAAATCACCTTGATAATGGTACTTCGCTTTATCGTAAACAATCGTATCTAACAATCAGTTCATCCCCTTTAACTAACGTATTATCTATTAAACTTGTACTTTTTGTTTTAATAGTTTAACTATGTTTTCAAGCCCTTCAAAATATATCCCATCTGCTGAATATCGTATGTACTCTCGTTTTTTTTATCATTTTTTGGTCTTCTTCATTTCAGGTATCAATATGAGGGATTTTTGCCAAATAAAACTCTTTTCAATGTAAAAGGTTACATCTATATTATCGTAAGAATGTAAAAATGTTAATATTTTTAAAGAGAACAAGTACAAAGAAACAGGATTTATTTAATAGATACTTGATAGTTATGAAAAATTATAAAGATCCTTCTTGTTGAAGAAAATCAGTAAAAGGTATCCGAATCTATTTTTGAGAAGTAGTGGTGTGTAAGGGAAGAAGTACTTTTGACGGCGATTGCAATTGGTTATAAAATAATGTATGTTAAGGGATTTTCTAGAAACTATTATTCGCCTGCTGGGGATAAAATGCAGTGTTTATAAAAAGGCGGAATAACCATATTTTTATACATAGTAGATTCATAGTCTTTCACGAATGAGAAAATAAAGGGAGGTTGAGATATTTACACGAACAGTGTAGGTATCGATTACAGCAATGAATATTAAAAAACGAGTAATCGCACTATCAACAAGTCTAGTAATGTTAGGGAGTGCACCTTTATCAATATCAGCAGAAGAGTTAAATAAATCTCATACTGACCAGCTTCGTATTGCACAAGGGGAACGTGGAACGAACGGATTACGTTATTCTAATTTCAATCTAGAAACTCCAGATTACATGCAAATTAATGAAGCAGAAGTGTCAGAGAATGAGAAAATTCTTCTAGAAGAATATAAGCATAAACATAATGAAACAGAAGAGTTACATAAAATGAAAGAAGCGAAAAAAGGTGAAGTAGCAGAAGATGAAGCTATTTCAAATATTGAAAAGGCATTTGAACATGTAGACGGTCGAAATGATGGCTCTACTCGTGAAATGAAGCCGGTTGAAAAGCGAAGAGCTATTCAGTATAGTACATCGATGACTACAAAGAAATATGGAACACTTGCAGGTGCACCGTTTGTAGAGTGGATTGTTCCAGCAGGAAATCCTGATATTCGCCCTGCAAATCCGATGAAAGCACGCTACATTACAATTCACGAGACTGCAAACACCGCCCGTGGTGCAAATGCTGAAAATCATGCTAAATATTTGTATAAACAAGCAACGGAAGGTACGTTCCGAACAGCTTCATGGCATTTTACTGTAGACGATAAACAAATTTATCAACACTTACCAACAAATGAAAACGGTTGGCATGCAGGTGATGGCGATGGTTCCGGAAATAGAGAATCAATCGGTATCGAGATTGCGGTTAACCAAGATGGAGATTACAATAAAGCGCTAGAGAATGCAAAGAGACTTGCAGGTTATTTAATGAACAAAGAAGGTATTAGTGCGGACCACATTTATAGGCATCAACAATGGAGCGGGAAAAACTGTCCTGATATTTTAATTTCCCGTGGGAATTGGACTGGCTTCGTACAAGGGATTCAATGGTATGCAAATGTTAACGCACAAATTGATTCGCCTTTACAAGAAAGAAATGAGTTATTTGATTCCAATGAATATAATCCAGCTGAACCTAATATGGAGCTTGTAGTGAATGGTGATGGTATAAACGTACGTAGTGGTTCGGGACTTGAACATCATATCGTTCGTAAAGCTTCAAACGGAGATCGTTACAAAGTGTTAGCAGTTAAAAATGGTTGGTATAAAGTAGGTAACGATGAGTGGATTTTCTATAACCCAAGTTGGATTAAAATAAACTATAATATGCCACATAAAGAAGTGCAAAAACCAAAAGATGATATTACAGGTGGATGGTTTGAAGGGAACATTCGTAAGCTGAACAGCCTAGGAATTATGAACGGTGAAGGAAATGGTGTATTTGCGCCTTATCGTAATGTTACGAGAGCTGAGTTTGCAACATTAATCTCAAATGCTCTAAAGCTACCAGAAGGAGATAAGTCATTTGTAGACATTAACAAAGCGCATCCATCACTTCATAGTGGTATTAAACGTAGTGCAAGCGCAGGAATTATTAGCGGTCGTGGCGGCGGAATTTTTGATCCTAACGCATCTATCACACGTGAAGAAGCATCGATCATGATTGACAACGCATTACAGTATAAGGGTGTTACAGGTGAATTAGTTGCATTGCCATTTAGGGATAAACATTTGATCACATATAAACAGCCTGTTCAACGATTATATAGCTTAAAAGTAGTTACTGGTGTTGGAAATAATGAGTTTAATCCTAAAGGGACAGCAACTCGTGGTGAAGCAGCTGCCTTTTTAGTGAAGATGTTAGATGCAAGTCAAAAATAGAAAGAATGATAAAGGAGCTATCCAAAATGAGAATTTGGAACAGCTCCTTTTTATATAAGCCCTTATTAAGCCCCTTCCAAGCCCCTTATAAGCACCTACCAAGTAATAAATCACTAAGAAAAAACAAAACAAAAACAACTACAATAACAAAAAAGCGCGAAAAAATAAAACCGTCGTTGTAGTAGTTAAAAAAATTTGGAATTCAACTGCAAAAACCAAGCCCTCACTCCTATATGTATATTGAAGGATTGAAATCTGCCTTTTTATAAGTGCGAGGGGGAGGTAAATATATGGCGGTGTACCGTAATGTGCAAGTGAATTTTTGGCAAGATGAATTCATATTAGATTTAACGCCAGAGGAGCGTTATTTTTACATATATTTGTTAACTGGTACGAAAACGAAGCAATGCGGAATTTACGTATTACCAAAGCGTGTGGCAGAGCTGGAAACAGGTTACAGTATGGAAACTGTTGAGAAATTGTTAAGTAGATTTGTGGAATACGGCAAGATTTTATATGATGCGGAAACGAAAGAGTTATACATCATAAATTGGCTACACTATAACCCTATTTTAAATACGAATGTAGAAAAATGTGTGTTACGTGAGTTGAAAACTGTAAAAAATAAAGAATTCATACATATGTTTTTACATAAATGTCTGGAAGAAGAATGGAAGATTCCGTTGTTGTTACAGCATTTTGGTATGCCCGAAGAAGAGGGGAATAGTAGTTTACAAGAAGTTGTTGAAGAAATAGAAGATGAGGAAGGTGAAGAGGATACTCAGCATAGTGAAGTTTACAAATTTTACGAACAAAATATAAGTAGTTTATCTCCATATATCGTGAAGGAATTGATGGGATGGATACGAAGACTTTCAGGAGAGAAAGTATTAGAGGCACTTAAAATTGCGTTTGAACATAATAAGCGAACGTTTGCTTATGTGAAGGGGATTTTGAGGAATTGGTGTAGCAAGTATGGTGGAGAGAAGTGTGTGATGGGTAGTTTAGAGAGAAGGAGAAGTGTTTTGAGTAGTGTGTTTTAATTTACATTAATTTAATATAGAATATATGTTCGTTTCGGTTGGTTTTATGCTATACTACAAGTAAATAAGGGTATTTTTATAAAGCATAAACAGATGCGGGGGAACAAAGTTTGACTACAAATACAGCTCAGTTGTTTCAATATGTCCATATGACAGAAGAGCAGGAACAATTATCATTGCGTTATTTAAAAACGAAAGATGAAGAGATTTTAAATCATATACAACTAACGACAATTAGAGATCAAAATAGAAGCGATTTTGCAAATCAGTTTATAAATGATTTTAGGAAAGTATATAAACAAGATCCAGCTTTCTTTCGGTTATTTTATTATTTGTTAGGAGAGCAATTGTTAAATGTTCTTATAATAAGGTTTAAGTATGTGGATTTTGCTAATATGAAGATTTATTTAGAGAAAAGTGCACTTCCATTGGATAAACTGGTAGTAATTGCGTGTAAATATTTAACTAATATCTCTAGTTATGTGAATGAGGCGTATAGTTTTCTTAAAGAGTTAACAAAAGAGAAACCGAACTATATAGAGGAACAATTACACACTTTACCAAATCAGCAGCAATTATCGTTACTTCTCGTAATGTTTGAAGTAGATTATGAGAGGTTCTATACATATAGCACTTTATTGGACGAGAGATTAGAAGAACATGCTGAATTTATATTGAATTTGAATGGAGAAAAGGTAAAGGTTGAAGCAGTTGAAAAATATATAAAAGGTGAGAGTGATAGGGAATTATTTTTAGGTGGAAATTTACCAGAATATATTTGGCGACTATTATTTAGCATTCATCAGTATTCAAATATTGCGAGGCGGTATGTTGAAATAGTAGCGAAGAAAAACGTTTGGGGTTTTATGAATCATGCTACGCGTTACGTGTGTCAAACTCTCGATCAGCCTCAAAACTATAAACGAACAGGTAGTGTAAATAAAAAAACATATGATGAAATTCAAAATTTTTGTAAACAGTTTTGGATTTCTAAGGAAAGATTTTTTGCACACCGTCTGAGGCAACATGATTTAAATAATGAAGAATTCTGTAAGACGTATGAATATGAAATGTTATGCTCCGTGGCGGAAGAAAACCCTGAATTTGTTCAACGTACTTTACAATATGTAAGTAAAAGTAATTACCTCATAATCGCCCGAACGTTAGCTGAAAAAGGACATGAGTTAAATAGAGGGAGAATGAGAGAGGAATTTTTTGTCGCTGCTTTGCAACTTAAGTTGTCTACGGTGCGGGATACGTATCGTGATTATTTGCTCGGGAAATTGTCATTTGATGAAATGAAGCAAATACTTAAAAATCCGAAGTATAGAAATATGTATTGGGATATGCCAGTTTTAGAAGTTGTACTTCTTTGGGATATAGATGATGTGGCAAAAAGAGAAGCGGCACTCACTCTGGAATTTGGAGATGTATATAGTGTTTATTTATATGAACTTCTGTATGAATGTTCGGCTAGAGGGATAGAACCAGAAAAAATAATAGAAGATCTCCTTTCTTACGGGCTAAGTAAAGAAAAGCTGATTGATTATTCAGTTGAGCAAGTCTCACATTATGTAGAAGAGAGAAATAAAGCGAAGGAAGCGCTCGTTACGATCATTGTAAAAGAACAGGCATACATAATGGAACGATTTGATATGTATTCTGCTGAGGCAAAAGCGTATATTTTGAATGAATTAGCAAGAGATAACAGGGTTGAAACACGTCCGGTTTTAATTAAAAACTTAGGTGATTCATCTAAAAAATTACGTAAGTCTATAGTTGAACTGCTTTCAAAAGACATAGAAGCGGCAGAGGATGTAGCAGTTGAACTTCATAATAAAAAGAAAATTGTTCGTGAAAATGTGATGAAAATACTACTAGCGTATAGGATTGAAACATATACACAACTCGTACAGGAAGCATTGAAAGAAAAGAAGAATGCCTCTTTAGCCGAGAAGTTTGCTCCATTACTTGAAGTGGGGAGGAGCTCAGAAAATATAGAAGAACTTTGTAGCCGTATCGTAACGGGACAAAAAAGAAATTCACTTCTGCAATTGATTGGGGAGGAACCGCAAATCCGTCTTCGTCATTCAAATGAAATTGCGGATGCTACAATTCCATTAGCTTATATACAACAGTATATTTCAGATGCTGTCATTGAAAAGAAAGAGGCAGCTGAAGTAATTGGGAGTACTTTAAATGAACAAGACCTGAAAGAATATGTGCAAGCAATCTATCCAATATGGATTTTTCAAGATGCAGATGTGAAGAAACGCGGTATTCTTTCGTTATATGGAATATATAGTGATGACAAAATGGTCGGTATACTTAAAAAGCAAATCGATGAATGGGTACTAGATATGAGAGGAAAGATTGCAGCAGATGCTGTTCGTGCTCTAGGTTTGTCTTCATCTAAGCTTGCACTTATGTTTATTCATGCTATGGCATTTAAATATAAACATAAACAAGTGCGTAATGCGGCAAAAGAAGCATTAAGTCTTGCTGCGAAAACCCGTGGTATAACGGAAGAAGAACTGGAAGATCAACTAGTACCAGATCTTGGCTTTAATATACGTGGGGAGAAGAAGATTGATTTTGGGAATAGATGTTTTACTGCTATTTTAACTTCTGATTCAAAAATAGAATTAGAGACAGAAGAAGGAAAACGTATGAAGTCACTTCCAAAGCCGAATACAAAAGATGATATAGAAAAAGCTGAATTAGCTAAGAGAGAGTTAGCCACTTTAAAGAAAGAGCTTCGGAATGCTCTTTCCATGCAGAAACAACGTCTGGAAGCTGCTCTATCATTAAAACGCTATTGGTCATATGATACGTGGAAATCGATATTTTTGGAAAATCCAATTATGAAGCAATTTTCCACTTCACTTATTTGGGGTGAGTATGCGGAAGGCAAGTTACTGAAAATGTTCCGTTATACAGAAGATGGTACGTTTTACTCAATGATAGGAGAGAAACATGAGGTTTCATCTGGAACTGTAATCGGTTTAATTCATCCGTTAGAATTATCTAGAGCGGAAAAGGAAATGTGGGAAGAGCAACTGGAAAACTCGAAAATTGTCCAGCCATTTCTACAAATTGAACGTCCTGTGTTTGTAGTAGAGGAAGATGATAAGGTTACTGTTGAGAGATTTGGCGGTATTTTACTAAATGGTCGCTCGTTATTCGGTAAGATGACGAAACTTGGATGGATTCGCGGATCAGTTCAAGATGGCGGTGTGTATTATACGTTTTATAAAGAAGATACTCGCACTGGATTAGGGGCACAACTGTCATTTAGCGGAGCACCAATTGGCTATGAAGACGAAGAAGATATATGTGTGTATGACATTGAATTTTATAAAGCAGGTACAGTGAATCGTGGTTCATATGAATACGATGAAATTGATGATGAAAGACGCATTGTGCCAAAAGAAGTAGATAAGTATTTCTTTAGTGAAATATTATATGATGTACAAGTAGCGACCGATTCAAATCTTGGTCATAATGAAAGCTGGCGTAACAAACGATAAAAATTCCCCCTTCATTTGTAGGAAAATGAAGGGGTTTTTCAATTTTTCTAAAAGGTTCTTTCAAAATAGAAGCGAATAGTTTGAGAAAGGAGGGGTTATATGGAAGTTGTTATAAAGAAGAAACGAACTAGGGGTAAGAGAATTTTCATTTGGTCTAGTAGTATCGTTCTTTTGTTAATAATTTGTACAGCGATTTTTTTGAACATATATACACTTAGATCTATGCCAAAGATAGATGGAACGATAAAGCTAGAGGATTTACAACGTGCTGTTACGGTAAAGCGGGATAGTAAAGGTGTACCGCATATTAAAGCGGAAAATGCACATGATTTATATTTTTCGCAAGGGTATGTACAAGCGCAAGATCGATTATTTCAAATGGATTTAAGTAGAAGGCAAGCTTCTGGGATGTTAAGTGAAGTTGTAGGGGAAGCAGCTATTGATCGAGATAAGTTGTTTCGAACGCTCGGTTTACGGCGAGCAGCCGAAGCGTCTGTTAGCCAATATGATGGAGAAGCGAAATTTGCTCTGCAGTCATTTGCTGATGGGGTGAATGCCTTTATACGCGAGGCAAAAGTGGAAAAGAAATTGCCAGTTGAGTTTACTATATTAGGCTATGAACCTGCTGAATGGTCAATTGTGGATACGTTAACGATTGGAAAGTATATGGCGTTTGATTTAGGCGGACATTGGCACGGACAGGCGTTTCGATATTGGGCGCTGAAAAATTTGCCGAAAGAGCAAGCAAATGAGCTGTTTCCTACATATCCGAAAGATGCCCCTAGATTGCTAGCTGAACTGAAAAATACAAATGTAGACGTAGCACAAAGTTTTGCAAAAGCAATCATTCCACCAGAGTTTAATGGTAGTAATAACTGGGTTATAAGCGGTGAGAAGAGTGCGTCTGGTAAGCCAATTTTAGCGGATGATCCTCATTTATCACTTGCGACACCTTCTATTTGGTATCAATCGAAACTTGAGATGAAAGATTTACATGTGAGTGGCGTTATTTTCGCTGGCGTACCCGGGGTTATATTAGGACACAATGACAAAATAGCATGGGGCGTTACGAATACAGGTCCTGATGTGCAAGATTTATATATTGAGAAGAGAAATCCTAATAATGAAAATGAATTTCTATATAACGATAAGTGGGAAAAAGCGACTGTTGTGGATGAGTCTATTAAAGTAAAAGGCGGAAAGACAATACCGTATAACGTTACCGTTACGAGGCATGGTCCAGTTATTTCAGAGTTTGCGGATAAAGGGAAAGAGAAGACGAAAACAGTATTTGCTTTGAAATGGACTGCTTTGGAGCCTTCCGCTGAATTAAAGGCTGTATTAAATATGAATAAGGCGAAAGACTGGAATGAGTTTGAAACGGCACTGCAAGATTTTCATACACCAACTCAAAATTTTGTATTTGCATCAAACGACGGCACAATTGCTTATAAAGCAAATGGAAATATACCAGTGCGTAAAAAAGGTGATGGTAGTTTACCTGTTCCAGGATGGACAGATGAATATGAATGGGAAGGGTATATCCCGTATGATCAGCTACCAAAAGTAATCAATCCAAAACAAGGGTTTATTTCAACTGCGAATAATAAAATTGTAGATGATAATTATCCGTATCATATTAGTAATACGTGGGCGCAGCCATATAGGCAAATGCGTATTCAAGAGTTTTTACAAGAGAAGGAAAAGTATACGGTGAAAGATTTAGAAGAATTACAGATGGATCAAAAAAATTTATATGGGAAAGAATTTGCTCCTATATTGTTAAAAGAGTTAAATAAAGCGTCTTTACATGAAGTAGAGAAAGAAGGCGTAAAACAATTAACGAAGTGGAATTTTTACGATAGTAAAGATGACGCGGCACCGTTAATATTCCATTTATTAATGAAGGAGATTTCAAATACGTTATTTTCAAAAGAAATTCCGAAAGATGTGATGGAGTTATTTGAAGGGAAGTCACAAGTTGTGGATGAATTGATTCGAAAAGAAGTAGCAGGAGAAAAGAGCACTTGGTTTACGAAGTATGGAGGATTCACAAAAGTTGTGCATACATCGTACGAAAATGTAATGAAGAAATTACAGAAGGAATATGGACCAGATGTTACGGAGTGGAAGTGGGGGGATTATCACCAACTTGCTTTTACACACCCAATTTCAAAATCATCTAGTATGTTAGCGCTACTTGCGTTTAATCGTGAGAAACCAGTTCCAATTGGCGGAAGTCAAGTTACCGTTCAAGCGGCGAGTTACGGCGATAACGGTATTGTCAATCATGGAGCGTCTTGGCGATTCGTTATTGATACGAAGGATATGTCAAACGGTTATCATATTGTAGGGCCAGGACAATCAGGACATTTTAGAAGTGATTGGTATCATGATCAAATAGATGATTGGGTAAATGGCACGTATCATACGACTACATTGAATACGGAGGGGATAGAGGGGAAGGTGTTAAATTTAGAGCCGAAGTAATAGGGGGTTTTTGTTTGTGGAGGGGACTAGTAATAATCTTTTTGATAATGAAAGCTTATCATTTAGAATATAACCTAGTTCTTAAATCATTTTAACAGCCAGCCTACTATCATTTAATTTGATAGTAGGCTGTTTCCATCTTCGAAATACGCTGTAGCAACTTCTTCAGGATTACGATTATTTCTACATGCTGCAAGTGCTGTAACTAATAAAACTATTAACATGATCATTCCAGTTTTGAGAGATTTAGTTAACAAAGGCCAGGTATTATTTGCAACAGAACCGTCTATCTGTACCCCTTGTTTCATCATTTTTCTAGGCCATCCAACTTGACAAATGTTTTTTTATCAAACTACAATGAAAATCATTATCAATAATATAGGGAGGATACTTTTGTCAATAAATGAAAAACAATATATTTATAGGTTAATAACTAGATGTTGTTAAGTCGTATGTACTATTTTTAGTTTAGCGTTGCCTAGAATGTACACCAATTAATCTCACGAATTACAAGAAAACTATTATTGAAATGAGGCTTGCATTGTGAAGTTGGACGTGAATGAGTTAGCAGAGTATCTTGCCAATACTCCTTTCCGAGTAGAAGGAGTATATCGTTATGCTAAAAATCCAGGTGTGCCTTGTGCTGAGTCTACAGATTCTTTCCCAGGATTTGTATTTCCACTTACAGGGAAGACGGAATTTCAATTTAATGGTACGCCGTATACCCTTTCCCCAGGAAAAGTTATACATGGGGGTGCAAAAATGACATTAGCCCATAAAATGCTTGGTGAAATAAACTGGGAATATATTCTTGTTTTATATCGGATAAGCAATTCAGAACGAGAAGATTCTGGCTTTACTCATCAGCATTTTGAATTATTAACAGGACAATCTCCTCGTCTTGTCGAATTACTTATGCGTCTTTGGGATGTGTATAATCAGCGAGGAGGCATTTCGATGTTTCAGACGGAAATGCTATTTCGTGAAGCGTTGAATGAAGCTTTATTAAGTGTTGTCAATAGAGAAAACAACTATGAATCGCATACTTTATTCGAACGAATATCTAGTTACGTTCATAAATACTATTATAAAGATATTACAATACATACGCTTACAGAACAAAATAATGTTAATCGAAATCGTCTTTCTTACGTGTTTAGAAAGCATGCAGGTATGGGGCCAGCAGAATATTTATTGAACTATCGTATAAAGATGGCTCAAAAAATGTTATGTACAAGTGGTGTGCCTGTACAACAAATTGCGCAGGCTGTTGGAATCGCAGACCCTTTTTATTTTAGTAGAGTTTTCAAGAAGCGAGTTGGCATTTCGCCTACTAAATATCGCGAGAAGTTCATCAATAATCCATACTAATGTCAACAGGGGTCCATTCTTATTTGAAAATCACTGTTCTATACTTATGGAGAGTTAAAGGAAACATTGGATTGAAAGTACTTTCATTGAAATCACTCCTTTGTACTATCTGAATGAAAAGTTCTGGCCTGAGCATTTTCTTTTTAAGCATAATAACGACTTTTTTACTTAGATTACTGTAATATAGTGGAAGTTGAAAATGAGGAGGGATCATTATCCATTACCAACCTATTAAACTAAATGACGAGTTATCTAAAATTAACGATTATTGGTATCCACAAGTGATTAGTGAAATGAATGACGATCAAATTCAGCTTTTTAAAGCTAATGGAGATTTTATATGGCATGAGCATCCTAATACGGATAAGCTATTTATTGTGCTTGAAGGGGAGATGTTCATCGATTTCCGTGATGGACAGGTGAAAATTTCTAAGGGCGAGATGTTTATTGTCCCGAGAGGCGTTGAGCATAAACCTTTCACCGAAAAGGAATCCCACATCATGTTGGTAGAGCCTAAAAGGGAAATGGATTGATAATCGTAAAAAGATAAAAAAGGAGCGGAAATCCGTTCCTTTTTTATTTATCTTACTATTTTTAGGAGCTTAGTATGAATAAGATGTGAATAAAGGATGAATCGCATTTTTATCAATAAAAATTTATTGGATTTTTTGTGGAATATATATGAAACATTGTATAAAATAATCAAGAAAGCCAAAAATTATAGGGGGAAAGTTGTGAAGAAAAATAAGAGTTTAATAAGTTTTTTAGGAGTGTTTATTATGCTGTTTTCTTTTTGTTTTCAAGGAAATGTACAGGCAGATGTAAATACTGTTCAATCTGGAAAAATCAAATCAGGAAATGTAACGGTATGGGAAGTTGGAAATGTAGCGAAAGTGTTAGCTGATGTAGAGCGCTTAAATTTAAATACAGTAAATGTACCAATTCAGGTAGATATTCCGAATGTGACTTCTACGAACATGGTAATTAATCAAGCGCAAAAGCAACAGGCTATTATTTTAATTCAAGAATTATTAAAGCGTAATATTCAAGTTATAGTGGAACCGTTCCCATATATTCAGCAAGGAAATGTTGGAGAAACGGAATGGAATCCAAGTAATATTAATGATTTCTTCTGGAATTGGAAAACGGTTATTTTGCAAGACATCTTTAACTCGATTACAAGTAAATATAATGTGTATGGACTCAAGATTGCATCTAATTTCGTGAATATGGAATATGCAGAAGGATATTGGAGCGATACAATTGATTTTGTTCGCCAGCAGTATAAAGGAAATATTTTGTATCAAATGAATTGGTGGTTAACAGCAAGCTGGGATCCTTCATATGAAGCGAAGTTTGTTGAGAAAATAAATCGTCCGTATTTAAAGAAGGTAGACATTGTTAGTATCGATAGTTGGTTTGAAGTTTCAGGAAAAAGAAATCCATCATATGAAGAAGTGAAGCAAAGTTTATTTGCGACGACAGTATATAACCGTGGGCAAAATGTCGTTCAACAACTAGAACAATTACATAAAGCAACAGGAAAGCCAGTTTACTTTGGTGGATTTAACGTTCCAGCGCGTGAACTAGGCTTACAAAATCCGTGGAATCCAGATGTTTCTAATGTGTTTTCAAAAGACGTACAATTAAACGGATGGCGCGCTTACCGTGACGTATTAGAACCGAAGCCATATTTTAAAGGCTTTTCAATTTGGTTTATTGGATCTAATAATAGTACGCATGCGTATCAAATACATAGTCAAGAAACGGCAGCAGTTATTAATGGCTGGTACCGAAAATAATTTTTATAAAATAGGTAAGTTTTAAAGTTTACCACATATATTTCTAGTGAAAGGCCTTTCACCATCTTATCACCTAGGGGGCAATCATCATGAAATTTTTGTCTTACCTTACAGTAATTTTGGTGATTCTTGGCGGTTTGAATTGGTTATTTGTAGCGTTAGATTACAATGTAGTTGAGAAATGGTTTGGTTCTATGCCGGCGCTTGTGGACACTATTTATTGGCTCATTGGTCTTTCTGCAATTTATCAAATTTTTGATCGGTTCTTCACGGACAATTAGCAATTATACTTTATTACTAGAGTGTTAAGTACGATTATGTACTTAACACTTTTTTGTGTGTTTATAAAAACATTGGCACTTGCAAGCGATTCCATTGCTTCTTGCGCCGTAATACTAGAAAAGAAATTGACCGTGTCTTGTATTGTGGGTTATAATTCAGAAAGTTTAAAAAATATTAAAATGAGAAATAGGGAGGTCATCTGGGTGATGGAAAGAGTGTATAATTTTTCAGCAGGACCATCAATACTCCCTTTGCCAGTTTTAGAGAAAGTGCAAAAGGAGCTTGTAAATTATAACGGGACAGGCATGTCTATTATGGAAATGAGTCATCGATCTTCTTATTTTCAAAGTATTATAGATGAAGCGGGTAGCTTGCTTCGTGAATTAATGAACATTCCTGATGAGTATGAAGTATTGTTTTTACAAGGTGGTGCTTCATTACAATTCTCTATGATACCGTTAAATTTAATGAATAAGTATAAAAAAGCAGGGTACGTATTGACTGGTTCATGGTCTAAAAAGGCACTGCAAGAAGCTGAAAAAGTTGGAGAAGTACAAGTGATTGCTTCTTCTGAAAATGAGAAGTTTACTACAATTCCTAAACTGGATAGTTTATTAGACGATGAAAAACTAGATTATGTACATATTACAACGAACAATACAATTGAGGGAACGAAGTATGTGGACATTCCACATGTAGATAAAGTACCGCTCGTTGCGGATATGTCCTCAAATATTTTATCAGAACGATATGATGTTTCGAAGTTTGGTCTTATATATGCGGGAGCGCAAAAGAATTTAGGGCCAGCAGGCTTAACGATTGCAATTATAAAAAGAGATTTAATTGGGGGAGCAGATCGCTCTTGTCCTACTATGTTAAACTATGAAACTTACAGTAAAAATAACTCCTTATATAATACACCGCCGTCCTTTAGTATTTACGTAACGAAACTTGTACTAGAGTGGCTGAAAGAGCAAGGCGGAGTATCTGCGATTGAAGAACAAAATAGAATGAAATCTTCACTACTTTATAATTTCTTAGATGAATCAAAATTGTTTACTTCACCAGTTGATCCTACGTATCGATCACTTATGAACATTCCGTTTACAACACCGTCAGAAGAGCTGAACAGTGAGTTTTTACAAAAAGCGAAAGAACGAGGACTTGTTACACTAAAAGGACATCGCTCAGTCGGTGGTATGCGCGCAAGTATTTATAATGCGATGCCAGCACACGGCGTACAGCAATTAGTAAATTATATGAAGGAATTTGAGCTTGAGAATAGATAGGGAGATGGGGATATGTTTCGTGTTCAAACGTTAAATCAAATTGCAGAAAAAGGTTTGCAAGTGCTTAGCGGAGAGCGCTATGAAGTAGGGGAGAGAATGGACCACCCAGACGGTATTTTACTTCGCAGCTATTCTTTACATCAAGAAGAGTTTTCAAAAGATTTAAAGGCGATTGCGAGAGCTGGTGCAGGGGTAAATAATATTCCTGTCGAGCGATGTACAGAAAAAGGGATTGTAGTCTTTAATACGCCAGGGGCAAATGCTAATGCAGTAAAGGAACTCATTATCGCAAGTCTTATTATGTCTTCACGTAACATTATTAACGGAGTAAGCTGGACGAAAAATTTAGAAGGTGAAGAAGTACCGCAGCTTGTTGAATCAGGGAAAAAACAATTCGTTGGATCAGAGATTGCAGGGAAACGTCTAGGTGTTATCGGACTTGGCGCAATTGGTGCTTTAGTTGCGAACGATGCGTTAGCGTTAGGGATGGACGTCGTCGGATATGATCCTTACATTTCAGTTGAAACAGCTTGGCGCCTTTCTACACATGTGCAAAGAGCATTTAGTTTAGATGAAATTTTTGCAACATGTGATTATATTACACTGCATATTCCTCTTACGAATCAAACGAAGGGGATTATTGGTGAACACGCTATAGAGAAAATGAAAAAAGGAATGCGTTTATTCAATTTCTCTAGAGGAGAACTTGTAGATGAAAAGGTTCTTCAAAAAGCGTTAGAAGAAGACATTATTGCACATTACGTAACGGACTTCCCGAATGAAAATGTGATTAAAATGAAAAACGTAACAGCGACGCCTCACCTCGGTGCATCTACATCTGAATCAGAAGAAAATTGTGCAGTCATGGCAGCGCGTCAATTACGTGAATATTTAGAGACAGGAAATATTCGTAATTCAGTCAACTATCCAAACGTAGAATTGCCGTATATCGGAAAGAAACGTATTACAATCATGCATCAAAACGTTCCAAACATGGTAGGACAAATTACAGGATGTTTAGCAGAACATCATATTAATATTGCCGATATGATTAATCGTAGTAAACATTCTTGGGCGTACACAATGATTGATATCGATAACGGAATTGATGATATAATAAAAGAGAACATTGTGGAAAATATAAGCAAAATTACAGGTGTTGTAGCCGTTCGAATGATTGTGTAAAGGAGAGAGGGAATTGGCAAAAATCCGACCGTTTCGGGCCATTCGTCCAGTAGAAGAAAAAGCAGCACAAGTTGCGGCTTTACCGTATGATGTTTTAAATAGTGAAGAGGCAAGAGAAGTTGTAAAAGGAAATCCATTTTCTTTCTTACACGTTGATAAAGCAGAAATTGATTTAGACCCAGCGCTTTCACCGTACGATGATCGCGTATATGAAAAAGCGGGTGAAAATTTAAATCGTTTTATACGAGAAGAAGTGTTCATACAAGACGAAGAGCCAGCACTATACATTTATGAACTGACGATGCAAGGAAGAACGCAGTCAGGCCTTGTCGTTTGTACATCTATTGATGAGTATGAAGATGATACAATTAAAAAACATGAAAGAACGCGTCATGAAAAAGAACTAGATCGTATTCGTCACGTAGATGTGTGTGACGCAAATACAGGTCCTATCTTTTTAACGTATCGTACAAAAGAAGAAGTGAAACGTTTCATCGCAAGCTGGAAAGAAGAACATGCACCAATCTATACATTTACAGCAGAAGACGGCGTTAGGCATGTTGCTTGGAAAATAACTGATGAAGAAGTAATTGCAGGCCTAGTAAACGTATTTGAAGACATTCCTAATCTATACATTGCAGATGGACATCACCGCTCCGCATCAGCTGCGAAAGTAGGGCTTATGCGAAGAGAACAATATCCGAATTACACAGGAGAAGAAGAGTTTAATTTCTTCCTATCAGTTTTATTCCCTCATGATGAATTATCCATTTGGGACTATAACCGAGTTGTGAAAGATTTAAATGGCTTGTCAGGGGAACAGTTTTTAAATCAAATTACGCAATACTTTTATGTAGAAGAAGCATCTGTTTCTCCGTATAAACCAAATGAACCCAAAACATTTGGCATGTATGTGAACGAGAAGTGGTATAAGCTTACAGTGAAAGAGGAAACGTTTGATGCGAATGATCTTGTGAAAGGTTTAGATGTATCTATTCTGCAAGATCATTTATTAAGCCAAGTACTTGAAATACATGATCCGCGATCTGATTCACGTATCGACTTTGTCGGAGGAATCCGCGGATTAGAAGAACTAGAACGCCTTGTAAATAGCGGTGAATATAAAGCGGCGTTCTCGCTATATCCGACATCAATGGAATCTTTATTAGCAATCGCAGACGCTGGAGAAGTTATGCCACCAAAATCAACGTGGTTTGAACCGAAACTGCGCAGCGGGTTGTTTGTACATTCTTTAAAATAAATATAGACTTCATTAGTTTGAAAAACCGAAATGATTATAGTTTCGGTTTTTCTTATTTTAAAAGAGTTTTTGAGGAGGCGCATGGGATGAAATTACAAGTAGGCGAAAAAATCACCTTTGAACGAATTTTAAGGACATTCCTAGTATTACAAGAAATGTCCTTTCCACTAAATTATAAGGTATTTTGCTAACATTCAAACTCTAAAATTAGTTTACTAGTTTGACCTGTAAATTGATAATGATAGGATCCTCTTAGACTTTCTAAGTTACCGGTAGCTTTAATAATTGTTCCTGGGGAATCTAAATTTCCTTTATCAAATATTCCTTGCTCTATAGCTGTGAATGTTCCTTGTTGTCCCTTATAAATTCCTTCAAAGTGTAAAAATCCAGAAATTTTAGCAGTAGCTAAGTGACCATCATTTATATTTGAGTCTAAATAATATAATAAGTATTCAACAAAAGCTTTTCCTTTTAATTCCCCATCAATATCATATTCAACATGGGCAATATTAATAGGGAAATCTTTTTTAGTATCATCAATTGGTTTTTCATCCCATTTACTTACTGTAAATGTTACTTCCATACACGTAATCTCCCTCCAATTATATACTTTTAAAAAGTATCCATTCACATTCATATCTCATAGGAGTGATTTTATTCATTCCACGCCACTTTCTAAAATAGAGAACGATCCATTTCCACAATCAATTTCTGCCATTGCGCCGTAAGGTAAAATAAACTTCGGTTCGGTATGGCCAAAATTTAAATTATAAAGAATCGGCAAATCTTCTAAGTTATATTCTCTCATAACTTTCAGTATTTCATGTTTATATTCTTCATAGTATTGTTCATCTTTCGGTTTACCGAAAATGATACCTTTTGCTTTTTGCAGAATGCCTTGCGCTGCATAATTTCGTAACCAATACTTTATATAACTTGGTTCTGGATGATCTTCAGAAGTTTCAAAGAAGAGAATACTATCCTCCCAATGTTTTTTCTCAGGCCAAAGTTCCGTTTCTTTTGCAAATTCCAATACTTCGATACACCCACCAATTAAACGCCCTTGTACAGTAGTAGAGCCTTGAAGTAACTCATATCCGTTGTTTTGCTGCATCGTACGTCTTGTATCCTTATTTATTTCAATCCATTCTAAACGCTCACTTGTCCATTTATGAGCTGGTTGAATCTCGCCAATTGTTTCATTTGAAAAGAGAGTTCGATTTACCATTTCAACCGTATATGGATCCATCTCTACATTTTCAGCAAAGTCGGTCAAAATTGCTGGACCGTAAAAAGAGGAAAGACCTGCTTTATGACAAAATAAATGTGAAATGGTAACGTCAGAGTATCCCATAAAAATTTTCGGATTTTCACGTATTACATTAAAGTCTATATGAGGAAGTAAGCGAATGCTATCTTCACCGCCAATATTTGCAATAATTGCTTTCACGCGCGTATCTTGAAATGCTGTCATTAAGTCTTCCGCACGAGCCTGTGGGTTGTTATAAATGAATTCGCTACCTTTTAAACTATTTGGCATTGGGATAACGGTAAGACCGAAAATTTCTTCTAATCTTTTAATTCCTTGTTCATAACGCCATCTTATGTCAGAATCACCTGCGCCTCCCCATGAAGGACTTACTGTTGCTACAATATCTCCTGCCTGTAATCTTTTTGGTTTTATTAACATGTTAACTCCGCTGCTACTAAAAATATAGACAAATGTATATTCTTAGAGTATTCCTGCTTCTACGTGCCCTGCCTCGCTAATCACTTGCTACTACAGTTTGCTGTGACACTCCACAGGCGTAAATTCCGATGTAGCCCACCGTACATATATACAATCTATTTACGTTAGTATTGTATATTTTTTTGCTTGTAAAAGGTTGATTGACGCATTCAAATCTCTATCCATTACATTGCCACAATCACATGTATATACTCGGTCAGACAGCTTTAAATCCGACTTTTTTTGACCGCAACATGAACATATTTTAGAAGATGGATAGAATCTGTCCACTTGCCGTAGTTCAATTCCATATTCCCTACATTTCGTTGATAACCATGTTTTAAAAGCATAAAAACATTGTTGCGCTACAGCTTTAGATAGATGTTTGTTCTTCATCATACCTTTCACATTCAAATCTTCTACTGTAATAAACATTGGCTTGGTTTTCACCACATCATTTACAATAGACTTTACATACGCTAATCGAATATTTGCTAGCCTAGCATGTAGTTGTTGCACCCTAAGAATATTTTTATCTATATTCGCTCTTTTATTAGTAACAGATTGTTCACCTCTCTTTCTTATATTTTCAAATTTGCGTGATAAAGAGCGTTGTTCACGTTTTAACCGTTTTTCTATCTTTTTTACTTGTACTGTTTTATTTATATTTTTGTGAGTTTTTCCATCGCTACGTACAGCGAAGTCTTTAATTCCCAAATCAATTCCTATACCTACTGCATTGAGAATTGAATTTGGTTTTACCTCTTTCACTTCACAGAGTATAGAAATATAGTATCTTCCTGCTCTTTGATATACTGTGCCACTTTTTACAGTTGCATTTTTAGGGATATATCCATATTCTTTTAACCTTGTCCAACCAATTGTGGGGATTTTTACTCTATGTCTTTCTACTGTCCAATCTGTTTTATTGTTTTTAGGAAAATAACATTTCACATCTTGCTTCTTCTTTTTCTTATATCGTGGAAATTTGGATAACCCTTTAAAAAATCGCTTAAAAGTTTTATCTCCATTCATAATCGCTTGTTTTACCGCTTTGCTCGACACTTCTTTAATCCACTGGTCACACTCTTTTGTATGAATGTTGTTTAACCATTTAGAAAAGTCATAGCCACTAAGAAATTTCCCATCCGACTCATATGCCTCTTTATTTTTAGAGATATACAGGTTATATACATATCGACACACCCCAATAGTTTGACGGATTTTACTAACTTGTTCAGTTGTCGGTTTGATTTCTATTAAATATGCTCTTTTCATAAATCTTCATCCCCCGACATTTTCTTTTTGTATTTTCTCAGCCGATATATTCTACAGCTAAATATATGAATGATAGATATTAAATCCTGAACAAGTTCTTCTTGAGGAGATAGTTTTTCATTGTTAACAATCATAATTTTCACTCCCATTTTACGAAGAAACTTTTCAAACCAATCATATCCAAAACGTACAAATCTATCTTTGTGTGCGATGATGATAGTCGAAATATTTCTTTCCATACAACTGTCAATCAGGTTATTCCACTGTTTTCTTTTGTAGTTTAATCCGCTACTAATATCTTTGATAACTTCATCTACAATCATCCCTCGTGCATTTGCGAATGTTTTTAAAAACTCAGCCTGATTTTCTAAATCATCTTTCTGACCTGGATTTGATACTCTTGCGTAAATAACTACTTTGCCTACTTTTGTCTATGTTTTTGTTTACTTTTTCTTTCTCCTACATAATGTAATGGACTACAATTATACAAACTGTAGCATTGAAAAATATGATGCATCACATTTATTTCTTCATCATCATTCCGTTTACCTGCTGGTATTCAAGAATTTAGCATGCGTGTTGAATATATTTAAAAGTTACAGTATGCAACATTGCATAAGAAAGATGGTTGCTATTTTATATAACTTGTAACTATAATAGTTACAGGTTGGTCGTATCCAATCAAAAATAAAATCATCATGAATGGAGATGTTTCATAATGGGTATGAAAAAATTAATTTTAGCAGGTGCTTTAGGAATCGCAGCATTATCAGGAACGAATTTACCAGGGTTAGAACTAACAAAAGCGAATGCAGCTTCTATAGAATCGAATTTTTCAACATTAGAAGGACGAGTAGTAGAAGTAGATAACGGTGTAATTGTCGTACAATCTAAGCAATACGAAGAACCGGTTAGTGTATATATAGATTCATTTTCAAATGTGAAAGTAGGAGATGAAGTAAAAGCTACTGGATCTATGATGCGTAATTTTACAGAATATATGGTTGCAACTGCAATTGAAAATACAACAAACAAGTTAGGCATGCACATGAAAGAAGATGGCTCACCTGATTATGTAATTGGTGAAGTATCAAAAGTAGGAACGATGGAAGATGAGGGAGACGGTGCTAATAAATATGTCGTAGTGGAGTATCCATCGCTAAACGGGAAGAAAGTGATTATTGATGTTTTCTTAACAAAGGGACAAGTATTTCATACGGGTGAGAAAGTGAAAATTGATATGAAGTATGTGGGATGGGGTGGTATTTCTATTAACTGGAACACAACCGATCATATTGAAAAGGTTTATGAAGTAAAGAGCAACGTTGAAAATAATGATGATGTTTGGATTTGGTCTTAATTAGACTTCTGTAAATAAAAAAGTACCCATCAAGTAATCATTTGATGGGTACTTTTTTATTTATTCTGCTATTGAGACAAATGAAGCAATTCACGGTTCATATTCATTTTTTAGCATCAATTGTATGTGAAATCAAAACGTTATGTGTAGTACATAATAAATACAGTTGTTATCCTTTTTTAATTACATGTGGATATAGGATAAAGTTGATTTATCATCCTATATTAAAATAAAAATAAACCACTGTTCGATTTGAATATTCCACGATATAATGGTGAGAGTTTATGACAGAATAAATATTTACATAAGAAGTGAGGTACTGTATGAAAAAAAGAACGACAGACATTATTTTTATTATTATTGGTGCATTTCTTTTTGCGTTAGGTGTCAATTTGTTTGTTATCCCGAACGAGTTTGGTGAGGGTGGAGTAACAGGTATCACGATTATTACGTACTATTTATTTGAATGGTCACCGGGCTTAGTTAACTTAATTTTAAATGCCATTTTGTTAATAGTCGGTTATAAATTTTTAAATAAGATCACAACAATTTATACGATTATAGCTGTAGTTACGAACTCGCTATTCCTTCATTTAACAGAAGGATGGACGATTGCTTCCGATGAAATGCTCGTAAATGCCATTTTCGGTGGAATATTTATCGGGTGCGGGATTGGTCTTATTATTCGTGTTGGTGGAACGACAGCAGGTACTACCATCTTAGCGAGGATGACACATAAGTACTTAGGTTGGAGCATTAGCTACGGTCTACTGTTCTTTGATTTAATCGTTGCGTTTTCATCTTATTTCATCATTGGTGCAGAAAAGTTGATGCTGACAATTATTATGTTATATGTAGGAACGAAAGTAATGGAATTTGTAATTGAAGGTTTAAATCCGAAAAAGGCCATTACGATTATTTCTGATAAACCAGATGAAATTGCCGGGAAGGTGACTTCTTTAATGGGTAGAGGGGTTACTGTGTATTCAGGTCATGGTTATTACACGAAAACGCCGAAGGACATTCTTTACGTTGTTATTAATAAGCAAGAAGTAGTGAAGCTAAAGAGGATTGTTCAAACTACGGATCCGGCTGCATTCATCGCTATACACGATGTTCGTGATGTATTCGGGGAAGGATTTGTTGATATTTCGAAGGCTTAAAAATTGTTTTTAATTAAAATAATCTTAATACTAAAACGTAAGAATCTATTTTGAATCATCTGTTTTCAAAATAGATTCTTTTTCTTGCAAAAAATCCAATTGTTTCTTAATGTAGTGATGTAGAAGGATGAACAAGAGAGGGTTTAATGAAGATGATACATATTTTATTAGCTGATGACGATAAACATATTAGAGAGTTGTTACATTACCATTTACAAAAAGAGGGGTTTAAAGTTTTTGAAGCAGAAGATGGAAAGGTAGCGCAAGACGTATTAGAGAAGGAAAATATTCATCTTGCGATCGTAGACATTATGATGCCGTTCGTTGATGGCTATACGTTATGTGAAGAAATACGGAAGTATCATGATATACCTGTTATTTTATTAACAGCAAAGGATCAGTTAGTCGATAAAGAGAAAGGATTCATTTCTGGTACGGACGATTATATCGTAAAACCATTTGAACCAGCTGAAGTCATTTTCCGTATGAAAGCTTTATTGCGCCGTTATCAAATGCTGAGCGCTGACATAATTACACTCCATGGAACAACAATTGATCGTAAAGGTGTTGAAGTAAAGTGTAACGGGCAGACGATTTTGCTTCCATTAAAGGAATTTGAATTATTATCACAATTAGCTAGTTATCCTGGGAGAACATTTTCAAGAGAAGAGTTAATTGAGCTAGTATGGGGAATGGATTTTGAAGGGGATGAACGAACGGTTGACGTTCATGTGAAAAGGCTCCGAGATCGTTTCTCAAAACGAACGGATGATTTTCAAATTACAACAGTGCGCGGACTCGGTTATAAGTTGGAGCTGAAATAAGATGAAATCACTATATTCTAGATTTGTTTTTATGACAGTCGGTATTATGCTACTTAGTAGTATTATCGGCTTTTTATTGACGAACGTATATTATCAAGTGAAGTTAAAACCGTATAACAGCGAAAAGATTTTAAAGTATGCTGAGGAAGTTAAATCGTTATATGAAAAGCAAAGTGAAGAAAATCAAGAGGCGTATTTACATTCTATTGCGAAGTTAGGATATGAGATTTATATTGTCGATGATCAAAAGAATGGAAAGCGTATTGGTAATGCGTTTCGTAAGACGTCTATTAGTGATGATACCGTTCATAAAGTACTGCAAGGGGAAACGTTTAATGGCGTTTCTACATATCCGACTCGCCTCTTTATTACCGGTTTTTTCGATAATGAATTAATAAATAGTGTCGGTGTACCGCTAAAGCACGGTGATAAACAGTACGCATTATTTATTCGTCCTGATATTCAAAACCAATTTGGCGAGATGCGAATTTTCTTAGCGGTATTACTTGGGTTTATCGTACTATTAAGTATTATTTTTATAGCGATTGCAGCAGGATATATCGTTCGTCCGATTCGTAAATTTACGAAGGCTACGCAAAAAATTGCGAGTGGTGAATATGAAATCGAATTAGATGTAAAACGAAAAGATGAAATAGGAACGTTATCTACAAGCTTCCAAAAGATGACGAAAAGTATAAAAGAATTAGATGAAATGAGACAAGAATTCGTTTCGAACGTTTCACATGAATTTCAGTCGCCGCTATCTTCTATACAAGGTTTTTCGAAGACGTTGCAAACAGAAAAGATGAGTGAGGAAGAAAGAAATCATTACTTACAAATTATTGAGGGCGAAAGTAAGCGAATGTCTAGTTTATGTAAACAGTTACTTACGCTAGCTTCTTTAGATAAAGAAGAGAAAGTATTACAAATAAAAGAATTCAATTTGCAGAAGCAAATTAAAGATGTCATTTTTATGCTTGAATGGAAATGGCGTGAAAAAGATATCGCTGTTGAATTTGATGTGCCGGATATCGTCATAAAAGGCGATGAAAACTTACTTCATCAAGTATGGAGTAACATTTTCACGAATAGCATTAAGTTTTCAAATGATGGTGGGACTATTGAGTTTTTCGTCGAAGAGTTAGAGTCTAGCGTTATAATCTCTATATCCGATAACGGAATCGGCATGGAAAAAGAAGAAATGGAACGTATTTTTGATCGCTTCTACAAAGTAGATACAGCAAGAGCAAGAAATGTAGAAGGCAGCGGTTTAGGGTTATCGATCGTGCAGAAGATTGTTGAACTGCATAAAGGAACTGTTTCGGTTTATAGCACGAAAGGGGAAGGGACGACTGTTCGGGTGGAGCTTCCGAAATAGAGGGAAGAGGCTGTTTGGAAACGGCCTCTTCTTTTTGTCGTTTTTTGTCGGTAAATTGATATAATCGAAAAATCGCTGATATAATTTGAGTTGCGCCGATATAATTCGAGTTGCGCTGATATATTTGAAAAATCGCCGATATAAATTTCACGTACCCTAACTCCTATTATAAAGCCGCACCTTTCCCACGTTCTTCCTTAAACCGAACCCCAAAAGTATCCGCTGTAATCTCATCAGCTTTCGGCAATGCCCGTAATTTCGGATGAAGTAGCCATACGAGAGAAATAAATAAAATCCCGATGCTAGCGAGTGCGAAAATGATTTGGCTATTCAATACATTTGCAGCATATCCGCCAATTAAAGAACCGAACGGCATAGCAATTGTGCTCATACTTCGCATGACTGAATTGATGCGGCCAATATATTGATTTGGAATTACAATTTGGCTAATTGTCGCAAATAATATGTTGGTTGCACCAATTGGAATCCAAGCTAGGCCGAATAAGAGAATAGATAGCCATTGAAACGGTACAACCGTAGAGAGGAACCAAAAGGTAGCGCCAGTCGCAAAGCTAATAATAGAAGCGCGGCCAACATTACGTTTACCAACCCATGAACTGAATAATGCACCGATGAGACTACCTGCTGATATAGCAGCTAAGAAGAAGCCATATGATTTCACGCCTCCTAAAGAATCAGCGAAAGAAGGGAGTATTGCCATCGTCATACCGATAGAAAAATTGGCAACAACTGAACCGATTAAGAAGACGCTCATTAAGGAACGAAAGACGATTGAAAAGCCTTCTTTTAAATCAGAGAAATATTGTTTAGTTGAAAGTGATGTGCCCGTATCGGTTTGCTGTGGCATTTTCAATGAAAAGAACAAAAGAGCTGTAATCGCAAATGTTAAGGAGTCGACCAAATATAAAGTAATGGCGCCAAATAGTGCTACTAATATGCCGGAAAGCGTCGTGCAAATTAAATCAATGCCTTGATACGCAAATGAGAAGAGTGAGTTTCCTTTTAATAATTGTGTTTTATGCAGTAGAAGTGGTAAAGCTTTTGATTGTGCGGGATAGGCAAATTGTTCGATAAAAGCTACGATTGGCATAATGATGAGTAGTAATTGGACGGTTAGTAGGTCGAAGTAGTGTGTAATAGGAATGATTAATATAAGAATGCATTGCAGTACTTGTGTGATGACGAGAGTGTTTTTAATTGGCCATCTATCAACGAATGGGCCGGTAAGGAATTGTAATGCAGAAGGTAGTAACGTAAGGAAACCAGCCAATCCAGAATAAAAAGGATTACCACTCAGCTTATATACGAGCCACATTGCTGCTACGTAATATAAGCTATCTCCTATGTTGGTAAAAATTCTTCCTAAAAATAATAATAGGAAATTCCGGTTTTTTAATATGTCCACTTTATCTACTCCTTTATAAGAAATTTATTCGGTAAAATAAATTTGACCGTTTATGTAAAAAAAATCGTATTACGATTTTTCTTCTTCTTTAATAAATTGCTGCATTGTTCTCTCTGCGATTTGAAGTGCAGTGGTAGAAATGTAATAAGATTTACTATTTGGATCTTTATCCGCGTCTTTTGCGATTTCATTTAATTCAGCCATCAATTGATGAAATTTTTTCACCCACACTTGAAATTGTTCTGGCGTAACATCAAACTCCCAGCAAGATGAAACGTAATTCCACTCAGCCGGGTCTTCACTTTCTTTTCTTAATGTAAAAGCTTCTTCGGGTGCAGCAAGAATATGACTTTTCGTTCTTTCCGTCATTTGTAAAAAGATTTGGCGACCTGATTCACTTACTATTTCTAAATGAGGTAATAGTTCGGCAGCAGGGGTAAAGCCTCTAGCGACAGATTGATAAAATTTTTGAACGATGCCATTTTTTTCTTCTGTATATACGATTTCTATAAAGCCATTTTTCTCTAATTCTTTTAAATGATAATGAATTTTCGCCCTTGAAATGCCGAATTTTTCAGATAGTAGTTGTCCTGTATAAGGACGTTCACATAGACGCATCATCATTTCGACACGTAGTGGATCGCTCATTGCTTTTAGTTGGCTATAAGTAGTTAGTGTGAACATGGGCTTCAAAATGATCAACTCCTTGAATAAAATTACTCGGTCAATATTATTTGACTGAATTGTATCAAGGATTCTATTTATTTTCAATACTTTCTGAAAATTTAATCTTTCCTCTGTAATCTTCTGTTCATATTCCGTTCATATTTCTTTTTTATGATAAGTGCATAGAAAGAAAGAGGAAGGAGCGAGCGAAATGTTTTTAGCTCTGCGTGAATTAAAACAATCAAAATTAAGATACGGATTAATCGGATTGATTATGGTGTTATTATCATTTTTAGTCCTTGTGATTTCAGGATTAGCAAATGGATTATCATATGATAATGCTTCATCGATTCAAAATATGGAGGCAAACAAGTTCGTTTTAGCAGATGATGCGGAAAATAAATTACTTCGTTCACAAATTAAGAAAGATGATGTAGATAACGTAGTAAATCAAGTAGGCGAGAAAGAGGCCGTTCCGTTTCGTGTGAAAGTTTCAACGTATGAAAAGAAAGATAGTTCAAAAAAGGTTGATATCGCTATTTTCTCAAGTGAACGCGATACATTTTTAGAACCGAACATTGTAAAAGGTGAGAAATTAGGTACAGCAAATAACGAAATGGTTGCTGACGAATCAATTAAAGAAAAAGGAATCGATATTGGGGATACAATTATTGATCCTGTTTCAAAGAAAGAATTTACAATCGTTGGATTTACGAAAGATCAAATGTTTAGCCATACACCAGTCGTTTATGTAAATGAAGACGTATGGGGTGCTATTTCACAACCAAACCAAAAAGATTATAGTGCAATTGCACTTAACACAGATAAAGAGACTAAAAATGCACACGTAATTGACAAAAAAGAAGTATTGCAAAGTATTCCAGGATTTAAAGAAGAGCAAGGAACATTAACGATGATTATTGCATTCTTACTAGTTATCGCTGCGTTACTAATCGGTGTATTCTTCTACGTTATTACACTGCAAAAAACACAGCAATTAGGTGTATTAAAAGCAATCGGTACGAAGAATTCGTATTTAGCAAATAGCTTAGTCGTGCAGGCGTTATTCTTATCAGTCGTTGCGATGGTAATCAGTATCGTTCTTGTACAAGGATTAGAACAAATTTTACCAGCAGGTATGCCGTTCTTATTAACAACACCGATGATTGCACAATATGCAGCAATCTTTATCTTAATTAGTATTTTAGGAACACTTATTTCGTTATACCAAGTATTAAAAGTTGATGCGCTAGAGGCAATTGGAGGCGGGATGTAATGACTTCATTATTAAAATTAGACAAAGTAAGTAAAGTGTACGGAGAAGGGAATACGGAAGTAACAGCCCTTCATCCGATATCACTTGATGTGAAAGCTGGAGAATTTATCGGAATCGTCGGTCCTTCTGGATCAGGAAAAAGTACGTTATTATCAATCGCGGGTGCACTATTATCACCGTCAAAAGGGGATATTTATATTCGTGAGCAAAATATTACACAGTTATCAGAAAAGGAAATGACAGACATTCGTTTGAAAAAAATCGGCTTCATTTTCCAGTTTGCAAACCTTGTTCCATATTTAAATGTGAAGGAACAGTTACTTTACATTGCTAAGCTGAAAAAAGAAAGTAAACAAGAATCAGAAAAGCGTGCGGATCATTTATTAGCAGCATTTGGATTAGGAGAAAGAAAAAATCATTATCCAAATCAACTATCTGGTGGGGAAAAACAAAGGGTAGCAATTGCTCGTGCGTTCATGAATAACCCAGATTTAATATTAGCGGATGAGCCAACGGCAAGCTTAGACTCAAAACGCGCACGTGAAGTTGTTGAAATGATGAAACGTGAAGTGAAGGAGAGCCAAAAAGCAGCAATTATGATTACGCATGATGAAAGAATGCTTGATGTATGTGATCGTATATTGACGCTTCGAGATGGACAATTAATATAAAGAAAAAGGCCAACCGTACATGCGGTTGGCCTTTGTATAATAGCTTTATTTTGAGAATAACGTTTTAATTTTATTTCGTGTTACTAATAAAATCCCGCCTAATACAGATAACATACCTAAAGCCATATTATTTGATTGCTCACTACCAGCGTTAGGAAGTTCTTTAGTATTAGTGTTTGTGTTTGTAGTATCAGTCTTTGTTTCAGTTTGTTTTGCTTGAGATACTTCATTAATTTTGTTATCTACATTTTGCTTCGTTGTATGTATCTCAGCTAATTTGTCATCAATTTTTTTCTCAGTATGTTTAAAGTCATTGATTTTAATATCTAAGTCTTGTTTTTTCTTTGATAAATCGTCTGAAACAGTTTGTTTCGCTTGTTTCATTTCGTTAATTTTATTGATTAAATCTTGTCTAGCTTCTTGTAATGCAGCTAGTTTGTTTTTCACATCTTGTTTAGCTAGTTCTAAGTTAGCGGAAAGGCTATCTAAATTACCTTTAATTTTCTTAAGTTCCTCTAACGTGTTACCAGTATTCGGTTTGTTTTCTTTTAGCTCAGCAAGTTTGTCCTCAGCAGTTTGTTTTGCTTTCTTTAACTCAGCTAATTTTTCATCGACTTGTTTTTTAACTTCCTTAAGTTCATTAACCTTTTGATCGATGTTCTCTTTATGCTGCTTAATTTCATTCACTTTTTCATCGACAGTTTGTTTATGTTCTTTAATCTCATTTACTTTGTTATCGATATTTTGCTTATGTTCTTTCACTTCAGCAACTTTATCTTCTACTTGCTTTTTATGCTCTTTAATTTCAGCGATTTTATCTTCAGCGATTTGTTTGTCTTGCTGAAGTTTTGCATCGAACTCTTCTTTACGTTGTTTTATTTCGTTAATTTTTTCATCAGCAACTTGTTTACGCTCATGTAGTTCATTAACTTTCGTATCAACATTTTCCTTAACTTGGTTAAGTTCATTCAATGTTTGATCCACGTTTTCTTTGTGCTGCTGCAATTTCGCATCGAACTCTTGTTTATGTTGCTTAATTTCAGCTAATCGATCTCCCGTACTTTGCTGAGAAGTAGCATCAGTTACTTCCGCATGAGCAGAGTTTGCGCCAGCAATCATTGCTAAAGCTAGTGTAGACGCAGCGATTGTTTGTTTTGTTTTCATATTTTGTACCTCTTTTCTTTCATATGCATGAACTGTTTTGTGTAAAAATGAGCATATAGAAGTAGATTATCTTATCATTATATACTATGTTAGGCGCTTAGAGGAAGGATTTGCATAATAATCTATCATTATGTAATTCTTATAGTCTCTTATTTTGGAGTAGGGGACAAAACTTTAGCTAGATGAACAATTTCTTCAATAGTAAAGCTTACATCTTTACTATTGCGAATAACAAACAAATAATCAGCCTCGTTTTCTACAGGATCTACGACATCTTCGTGAAGTGATTCAGCTTGTTGTTGATCAAGTACTTCTTTGAAACTAGCATATCCACCTCTAAAAATATTCGTATTTCGCGTGCTTCGAGCCACTCTTTCGTAAAGTACATCATCTGGAATGTCAAAATGAACGAGTATGCGTACATATTCATTTTGTGGAAATAATTCGTTTAGTAAATATAACCTTCCGTTTTTACTGCGATTGGAGTTACTAATAATAAGGTGTAAATTTGTATGTCCTTTCGCATAATCAACAATGAATTTAGAAAGACCGTGCTTAAATGTATTAGGGCCTTCAGCCGGCTGTAATTTTTCGTAATGCGTGTTAATAAATTCAGCTTGGTTATCTTGATCCATAACGAAAGAGTGGGGTAACTCTTTTTCTAAAGCTTTTGCGAATGTAGTTTTACCGCTGTGTGTTTTTCCTACCGTAATAATGACGAATCGTTTCATATTGGCCTCCATGTGTGTTGTTATAGTCTGGAATATTCAATGTAGATTGAATATTTTCCTGCCAGAGAATATACAAAGTGCTGAAGTGATAGTAGGCTGGAAACTTGACAAAAAAACTTATTTATGCTATAATTTACCAATATAAAAATAAAGTGTATAATAGGGTTCTCCTGGCCGGGGGGACCCTATTTTTTTGTGAAAATGAAGGAGAGTGTATGTGCGTGAAACAAGGTGAAGCAAGTGTAACGTCGTTAGTATCAGCTTTCGGAAGGGCGTATCACAGTGAATTTGATCGTCCTAAAATCTTTGATGATTATGTAGCTAAAGATTTTATTTCAAAAAAAGAACGTAACGAAATTGAAATGAACATGGTTCAAGGAATACATTTTTTCAATACAGACATTGCAAAGCAGTTTCAAGATAATCCGAAAGAAATATTAAAATGGATTACGCAAGTTCAATTATCACCAACACCTTTAGCACGTGCGGCATATTGTGAAAGAGTATTACTACATGAGATTACGCTGGGAGTGAAACAATACGTTATACTCGGTGCGGGATTAGATACATTCAGTTTTAGACACCGAGAATTAGAGAGTAATATAGAAATATTTGAAGTGGATCATCCTTCTACACAAGGGTTTAAGAAGGAGAGAATAAAAGAAGCAGAACTTGAAGTTCCAAATAATCTTCATTTTATTTCGATGGATTTCACGAAAGGATTTTCCTATGAGCAGTTACAGAATGAAGGATTTGAAAATAAAAAAACGTTCTTTAGCCTTTTAGGTGTGTCGTATTATTTAACAAAAGGGGAGCTTTCTAGTTTAATAGAATGTTTATTCGAGATGGTTCCAGAAGGGAGCTCTATCGTTTTTGATTATCCAGATGAAAACTTATTTACGGAAAAAGGGTTGTCCAATCGAGTGGAAAATATGGTGAAAATGGCTGCAGTAGGCGGAGAACCGATGAAATCATGTTTTTCTTATGCCGAAATGGAAGCACTGTTAGAGAAGATGGGCTTACTCATTTATGAACATTTATCGCCAGAGGATATTCATACATTATATTTTGAAGGACGAAACGATTATTTAGAAGCTTTTGAGACGGTGCATTATGTGCATGCGGTGAAGAAGTAGGAATTAGTAGGCATGGGGAGGAATCTCTGTGTCTTTTTTTAAACAAAAGAGAAAATAGAAGATGTTTAAATGAGATGTATATACGTTCCATATGTTTATATTTGCTGCTCAATAAACGATCCTCTCACGTAAGTTCATACCACATATTCACTTTTATTTACAAAAAATACTATTAATTATTTTCGGATAATTGTTATAATATAATTAAATTGATATAAAAGTGTTTTTCTAAAGTATGTATTTGAAGAATTCTCATGCAAAAAGAGCCAGTTCTCAAGTAGAGAACTGGCTCTTTTTTGAAGAGAAGTAGGATTAGATGTACATAATGGGATGGCAGAAGTTTACAATAAAATCTGTATTTATCTACAACAGTAGTTATATATGACGGAATTTTAAAATTTATAAAAAGATTAAGAGGCGATAGAAAATGAAAAGATATATTAGTATAAAAGGAATTGGCACATATCTTCCAAAACGAAAAGTAGATTCTCTTGAAATAGATCGTATGTTAGACGTACCAGAAGGCTGGACATTAAAAAAAGCTGGAGTAAAAACACGATACTTTGTTGATGGGGAAACGTCTTCTTATATGGGGGCTGAGGCTGCAAAAAAAGCTGTAGAAGATGCGAAGTTAACATGGGATGATATCGATTGTATTATTTGCGGAAGCGGAACGATTCAACAGGCGATTCCTTCTACTGCATCACTTATTCAAGAACAGCTCGGGCTACAGCATTCTGGTATTCCATGTTTTGATATCAATTCAACATGTCTAAGTTTCATAACAGCACTTGATACAATTTCATACGCAATTGAATGCGGGAGATACAAAAATGTTGTTATTATTTCTTCTGAAATTTCTTCTGTTGGATTAAATTGGGGACAAAATGAAAGCAGTATTTTATTCGGTGACGGTGCGGCAGCTGTTGTCATAACAAAAGGCGATCATTCATCTTCTATTATTGCTTCTCATATGGAAACATATAGCTCTGGTGCGCATTTATCAGAAATTCGTGGCGGTGGAACGATGATTCATCCTAGGGAGTATAGTGAGGAACGAAAAGAAGACTTCTTGTTCGATATGAATGGAAGAGCCATTTTTAAACTATCTTCTAAGTATTTAATGAAGTTTATCGACAAGCTCCTTATGGATACTGGTTATTCTCTAGCCGATATTGATTTAATTATTCCTCACCAAGCAAGTGGACCAGCTATGAGACTCATTCGTAAAAAATTAGGGGTAGATGAAGAACGTTTTATGACTATTTTTGAAGACTACGGCAATATGATTTCCGCATCTATTCCAGTCGCTCTTTTCGAAGCGATTAAGCAAAAGAAAGTGCAACGTGGAAATAAAATATTATTATTAGGCACTTCTGCGGGACTTTCTATCGGGGGCATCCTTCTTGAATACTAAGAAAACAGTATTACTGACAGGGGCACGTGCACCAGCAACTTTGCATTTATGCAGACTGTTTCATAACGCTGGACATACCGTTATTATTGCAGATAGTATTCCTTATCCGTTAAGTAAAGTTTCAAAAAGTACGGATTACTTTTATGAAATCCCATCTCCAAAGTGGAAAACAAATGAAAGTATTCGTGCGCTACTATCCATTATTCAACGTCACAATGTAGATTTGCTTATTCCTACTTGTGAAGAAGTATTTTATATATCTAAATATAAAGGGGAATTAAGTGCATTTTGTCATGTATTAGTAGATGATTTTCAAAAACTTTTATTACTGCATAATAAGTGGGTATTTATTCAGTTCGTAGAAAATTTAGGGTGGCAAGTACCTGCAACATATAGAATAAATAATGAAGAAGCGATAAGGTCAATGATGCACAAAACACCAGCTCATACTCCTTTTGTATTAAAGCCGATTTACTCCCGGTTTTCTGATAAAGTGGAATTTATTACAAAAGAGGCTGCTCTAAAAGAAAGCATGATACGTAAGCCGAATTATATTATGCAAGAGTTTATACAAGGAACGCAGCATTGTTCCTACAGTATTGCACAATCTGGGGAAGTGTTGGCTCACTCTACGTATAAAACGGAATTCACGGCAGGCTTAGGTGCTACCATTGCGTTTCAGCATATGAATCATCCTAAAATTGATCAGTTTGTTACGCATATTGTAAAAGAGTTAAATTTCTCAGGACAAATTGCCTTTGATTTTATCGTTACAGAGAATGGAGATGCGATTCCAATTGAATGTAATCCACGTAGTACAAGTGGATTACATTTATTCGATGAGGAAATATTGCCCGCGTTTTTTAATGAAAAAGTAAACAATTCATTCGTTCCAAAACAAAATTCGGAGTGTGCAATTCGGTTAGCGATGCTTCTATATGGATTTCCTTATTTAAAAAGTAAAGAAAAACGTAAACGATGGTTAAAAGTTCTATGCTCTTATCCAGATATCGTTTATCGTCACAATGATTGGAAACCATTTTTTTATCAGTTTTTTAGCATGTATAAATTATGGCGTGAAAGTTATAAACATGAACGGACTATTTTAGAGCAAACAACATATGACATATCGTGGGATGGTGAAGATTTATGAAAATGCTAGTAACTGGTGGAACGGGCTTTCTAGGACAAAAACTCGCCTTTCGACTGAAAAATATGGGCTATGAAGTAACGGCAACGGGAAGAAATAAAACAATCGGTAAGGTATTAGAACAAAATGGGATCGAGTTTGTTCATTGTCCTCTTGAAGACAGGGAGCGTGTGGTACAAGTTTGTAAAGATAAAGATTATATTTTTCATAGTGGCGCACTTTCTTCCCCTTGGGGCAAATATGAAGATTTTTATAATGCGAATGTGTTAGGAACGAAACATATTATCGAGGGAAGTCAAAAGTATGGTATAAAACGCCTTATCCACGTATCAACGCCAAGTATTTATTTTTATTATGATGAGCGACAAAATGTAGTAGAAAATGCGAAACTTCCTGATACGTTTGTAAATCATTATGCAACAACGAAGTACATAGCTGAACAAGCGATTGATCAAGCTTTCGTACATGGTTTACCAGTTATCACAATACGCCCGCGTGCTTTATTCGGACCAGGGGATAACGCAATTCTTCCGCGTCTTATTAAAGTATGTGAAAAAGGGGCTTTACCGAGAATTGGTACAGAAAATGTTCTTGTTGATATTACGTATGTTGAGAATGTTGTAGATGCTTTACTTCTTTGTATGCATTCCCCAAAACATACATTAGGGCAAAAGTACAATATAACAAATGATGAACGTATCAATTTATATGAGGTCATAGAAAATGTAATGAAGCGCCTTGATAAGGAAGTACGATATAAAAAAATTTCCTACAAAACTGCTTTTACACTAGCGGCTATATTAGAAGGAGTCTCAAAAACTATTTTATTCGGAAAAGAACCTATTCTTACAAAGTATACTGTTAGCGTCCTTTCAAAAAGCCAGACGTTAAGTATTGATAAAGCTAAAGAAGAACTAGGATATGCTCCAAAGGTCAGTATAGAAGAAGGAATTACAAAATTTGTAGACTGGTGGAAAATACAATGAAAATCAAATCTTTAAAGCTATATGATACAGGATATTGTACACATCCAGAAAAAATCGCATACTCCAAGGGCAGTTGGAAACAAATCTGTTTTCCAGCAACAGTAGGATTACTCCAGCATCCAGAATTAGGATATATTTTATTTGATACTGGATATGCAGGACACTTTAAAGAAGCGACAAAAAAATTCCCTTACTCTGTATATGCAAAACTGACGCCTGTTCATTTTACGGAAGAGCAATCTATTAAACAGCAACTTCTTCTTGATGGTATTCAGCCAGAAGAAATTAAATATATTATTCTTTCTCATTTTCATGGCGATCATACAGCGGGTTTACCCGATTTTCCAAAAGCGAAAATATTAACCTTCGCAAAAGCTTATGAGGATATTAAAAAGAGAAGTAAATTTGGTGCTCTATTAAAAGGGTGCCTAAAAGATACATTGCCAGTGGATTTAGAGCAGAGGATGACATTCATTGATCGAACTCCATCTCTTAACTTACCTTCTACATATGGAAAGTTTGAAGAGGGCTATGATGTATTTGATGATGGCTCATTATTTGCTGTTGACTTAACAGGACATGCAACTGGTCAATTTGGTATATTCGTCCATTTACAGAGTAATAAAATTGTTTTTCTTTGCGCAGACGCAGTGTGGCTAAGTAAAACGTATCAAAACCTTGTATTTCCTAGTAAGATTGCCAACCTTTTAACGAGCGACCCAAAGTCTTACCGGAAGAATATTGAGAAGTTACACCATTTATCACAAACATCATCTGAGATTGAAATTGTACCAACGCATTGTGAACATACATGGGATAAAATTAAAGCAGAGGTGTACTATGAATAAACTACGGATTCTCAAGCAATACTTGAAAACAAAATATGGCTTGAGATTTTCAAATCGCAAACAATTGGAACAGTTTCATAAACAACAAATAGAAAAACAACTTTTGTTCACGATAGAGGCGTCGCCTTTTTATCGCCAGTTATATAAGCCGTTTTTACATGAAATTCAAAAGGGAAATTTGTGTGCACTCCCCATTATTGATAAAGAAGTAATGATGGAACATTTTGATACATTAAATACAGTCCATATTTCAAAGGAAGAAGCGTTTCATATAGCATTTGAAGCAGAGAAGACCCGGAATTTCTCACCAACCATTCGTAATATAACTGTCGGTTTATCATCAGGCACTAGTGGAAATCGTGGGGTTTTTCTCGTTTCCGAGGAAGAACAAACGTTGTGGGCTGGCTCGATTATTGGAAAGGTGCTTCCTTCTAGCATTCTACATAAACACACGATTGCTTTTTTCTTACGTGCAAATAGCAACTTATACGAAGCGACAAAAAATAAGCGAATCTCATTTCATTTTTTTGATTTACTAGATTCGTTTCAACAGCATATCACGCGATTAAATGAAGTAAAGCCATCTATTTTAATTGCACCTCCGTCTATGTTACGGAAAATTGCTTACTGGCAGCAAGAAGGACTGATTACAATTTGTCCTAAGAAAATTATCTCTGTAGCAGAAGTGCTTGAAGATATTGATAGAGACTTTATTTCTGCAACTTTCAAGCAGACAGTACACCAAGTTTACCAATGTACAGAAGGTTTTCTTGCTACCACCTGCAAGCAGGGGACATTACACATGAATGAAGACCTCGTTCATATTGAAAAAGAATACTTAGATCAAGAGAAAGGGATATTTGTTCCCATAATTACTGATTTCATGAGGAAAACACAGCCTATTATACGCTATCGTCTCAATGACATATTAATTGAGAAAAAAACGCCGTGCAGCTGTGGCTCACCTTTCTTAGCATTAGAACGTATTGATGGTCGATGTGACGATATATTTATTGGAATAAGTGAAGTGGATCATAGCGAAATATTTATTTTTCCAGATTTTATTAGAAGAGCAATTTTGTTTGCATCTAGTGACATCCAAGAATTTAAAGTAATACAACATAGCGTAGATAAAATTGAAATTAAACTTAAAGCACTACCTGAAAATCTCGAATTATGTCAATCAAAGGTAATGCAAGAATTACATACACTATGGTCTACGAAAAAGTGTGCGATACCGCATGTTTTCTTTTCGCATTACGATATTCAAGTATATGATAAAAAATTAAAAAGAATAGAAAGTTTTGTAAGGCGTGGTGAACATAAATGATTCAGTTACATGATGATCATTCCTTGCATAGCATTGATTGGGAATCCAAAAAAGATGGAGCGTATGTACGAGATAGTTTCTTGCCTCTTTTTCAACAGGGCGTTACAGCATTTATTGAAAATGTGAACACGCAGCTCTTTCTATTAGAAATTGATGATCTCATCTTACCAGTCACTCTTAATAACGCAGAGTTCGAAAATTCATATGTATGTTCTCCTTATACACATTACATATCTTATGCGTTAGAAGAGCTATGGGAGTTGAAAAAACCATGGCTTGAGAAGCTACTAACCTATCCGATTCATTTTATGGGAAATTGGCTAAGACGAACGAATATAAATAAAGTCATTGTCGTAAATAATTGGATGCTTTCAACAAATCTGTATCACTCTATCAACGAACAACAAATCGAACAAATAACGAAATTATTAGTTGAGAAATTTCCAGAGCATACTATTCTATTTCGCTCTTTAAATAACAAATTATATCCCGCAACGACAGAAGCACTATCTACAGTCGGTTACAATAAAATTATGTCTCGTTCTATATACTTATTTGATCCGAAACAGTATAAAAAAATGAATCGAAAAAAACGAAAAGATTTACTAAATGATAAAAGTTTATTAGAGAAAAGCAATTATGAAATCATTACGAATGAAGAATTAACAAAAGAAGATATTTTACAAATTTCCCATTTATACAACCAACTATATATAGAAAAATATTCTGCCCATAACCCAATGTTTACACCCGCTTATTTATGGAATGCTCTTCAGCATCGTTTATTTGAGATAAAGGCCATAAAAAAAGGGAATACAATTGATGGTGTCATTGCTTATTTTATTAGGGATGGAGTTATGACAACGCCGATCCTTGGTTATCATACAAACACTGACCAGCAACAAGGTTTATACCGTATACTGTCCCTCCTTATTACAATGGATTCTATTGAAAAAGATTTAATTTGTCATTGTAGTGCTGGGGCTGGAGAGTTCAAACGAAATCGTGGTGCAACACAGCAAATTGAATACAGTTATGTATATAACGCTCATTTACCACCTAGCCAACAAAAGGTATGGAAAGTATTAATGTGGATATTAAATACATATATAGAACCGATGGCAAAAAAACATCGCTTTTAAGCAAAAAAGGATAAGATTCGTAAATTGTAGGAGTTATAAGTGTTTCATCTTGTTCTGTTAGTTGATTGAACAAAATGTTTTTTTAGTAGGCTACATAAAATAATCAATCTTTTTCATAAAAACTTAGGGAGGCCAGAAGAACTCCAAACATTTTACTCAAAATGTTTGGGGTTCTTCTTTTTATAAAATAAATATTTGTAGTGTGGAATATATCGAATTGCTTAACCGAACTAGTATTTTAGGGACATTAACTGAAACCATAAATATAACCTCATGTCTATCTTGTTGATGAATTTCATTGTCCTCGGATAAAAAATCAGTAAACCCTTAAATTAAAAGTAATAAAAAACAACGTATGAAACGAAAAAAATTAACATCAAAATTTACATGTATGTAATGTTAAAGGCTAGAAAGCTAGATTGGCGTGAATCACTAATTGTGGAGTGCAAAAAACAACAAAATCTTTTAAAAAACACTTAATTTTTTACTCCATCTATCTTTACAATCCCTCCTTATAATGTGAATTGGACAAGCACCTAAGAGAAAGCAGAATATGTCAGTTTGTACATTCTATTATTAGGGGGAGAATTTGTATGAAAAAGACAGTTGCTTCGTTAGTGGTTATGACGGCATTATTACCGACATTTTCAGCACATGCGGAAGGGAAAGAGCAAGTTCGAAAATCAGCTACAACTTTTAACGTTATTAGTGACATTCAAGGTGATTTAGGAGATTTTGATCACGTATTAAAAGATATGAACAAAGTGACGCCGCTTTCTAGAGCGCTTATTATGAATGGGGATATAACGCCAACTGGACAACAGTCCCAATATGATGATGTAAAGCGAGTATTAAACAAAAATAAGCATCCAGAGAATGTATGGTCAACTGTTGGGAATCATGAGTTTTATGCTGGTAAATGGACAGCTGATGGGAAGCTATCTCAAAGTACATGGCCAAATGGTGTAACGGAGGAAACGCTATTTAACCGCTATTTACAATTTAGCGGACAAGAAAAGGTATATTATAAAAAAGAATTAGACGGTTATCCGCTTTTATTTTTAGGAACTGAAAAATATATGAAATACCACGATTCAAAAATGTGGGACGAAGTATATATGAGTGATGAGCAACTAGGTTGGTTAAAACAAAATTTAGAAGAGTACAGCCAAAAAGATAAAAATAAACCAATTTTCATTTTTTCTCATCACGTTTTACCTGATACGGTGTCTGGATCAAGACAATCACCGTACTTACAAGATTATTTAAATGTCGATAAGTTGTATGATATATTAAAAGACTATCCACAAGTTGTTTTCTTTACGAGTCACACGCACTGGGATTTAAACTTGCCAGACTGGGCTGGTAAAAAGAAAATTGCAGGCGGAGATAAAAAAGGATTTACAGTTGTAAATACAGGTGGTATTGAAACGGGCTGGATGTCGGCTGGACCAAATGGAGGAGAGAAGACTGCTCCTGATGGCTATTCATTCAAACAAGGGTTGCAAGTGAAAGCATATGGTAGCGATGTAATGGTGACAGCTTACGATTACAAACGTGATAAGGAAATAAAGAAATTATTAATTAGTGATTCGAAAATTGCACAAATGGCACCAAATGTAACGGCAGATGATAGTAAAAACGTAATCGTCGGTGCAACGGAGTATATGGAGTATAATGTAGAAGGAACGGACGAGTGGCTGACGTATAATCCAGGAAATCCTCCAAAATTTGATGGGAACAAGATTGTATACGTACGACATAAAGGCGAAATGAATTTAGAACCAGGATTAACGCAGCTTCTTCGATTTTCGGAAAATAAGTGATTGGAGAGGACCCACTTTCTAATGAGTGGGTCTTTTTGTGTTGTCGATTTTTGTCGGTAAGTCGATATATTTGAAAAATCGCCGATATAAATTAAGAATCGCTGATATATTTGAAAAATCGTCGATATAAATTTCATGTACCGTAATATGGTTAAAATCATTATTATAATTTCATGTACCGTATTGAAGATAAAACCTTTAATACAATTCCATTCGCCAAAACCGAATTCCAACACATTTTTACCCCAGAAAGATGACTTCATCATTTTTACATGCAATAATAGTAACGTTACATACATTGTGAAAGAAGTATAAAAGGAGCGTTATTTATGAATTTAGCTAAATTCCCGAGAAAAAAATATACAGAGTCATATACACCAATTGAAAAATTAAACAATTTTTCTGAAGTACTTGGTGGGCCGACTATTTATTTTAAACGAGATGATTTACTTGGTTTAACAGCTGGTGGTAATAAGACGAGAAAGTTAGAGTTTCTAGTTGCGGATGCACAGGCAAAGGGTGCAGATACGTTAATTACAGCTGGTGGTATTCAGTCCAATCATTGCCGTCTGACACTTGCAGCTGCGGTGAAAGAGAAAATGAAATGTATTCTTGTATTAGAAGAAGGGCTTGAGCCAGAAGAGAAGCCAGACTTTAATGGAAACTATTTCTTATATCATTTACTAGGTGCTGAAAATGTCATTGTTGTACGAAACGGAGCAGATCTTATGGAAGAGATGCATAAGGTTGCGAAAGAAGTAAGTGAAAAAGGGAATACACCATATGTCATTCCAGTTGGTGGATCAAATCCTACTGGCGCAATGGGATACGTTGCTTGTGCGCAAGAAATTATGGCGCAATCATTTGATCAAGGAATTGATTTCAGTTCAGTCATTTGCGTAAGCGGTAGCGGCGGCATGCACGCTGGTTTAATTACAGGTTTTGCTGGAACACAAAGTAACATCCCAGTAATCGGAATTAACGTAAGTAGAGGAAAAGCAGAGCAAGAAGAGAAAGTAGCAAAACTTGTAGATGAAACTTCAGCTCACGTTGGTATTCCAAACTTTATCCCGCGCGAAGCTGTTACATGCTTTGATGAATATGTAGGGCCAGGTTACGCGTTACCAACGCCAGAAATGGTGGAAGCAGTGCAGCTGTTAGCAAAAACTGAAGGTATTTTACTTGATCCAGTATACACAGGTAAAGCAGTAGCGGGATTAATCGACTTAATTAGAAAAGGTACATTTAATAAAGAAGACAACATTTTATTCGTACATTCAGGTGGTTCACCAGCTTTATATGCGAATACATCTTTATTCGCGTAAGTGTGAAAAAGCATTGGGTATCCAATGCTTTTTGTTATATACTGGAATTATTAGGAGGCCAGAAGGGGGAGTATATGAGTTCAAACTTAAAATGGATGATATACACGATACTCGGTATTTTTATTTTATTAATTTTATTTGTAGCTTATGGAGTTTATTTATATTTCACTTAAGTGAAATGGTAACCGAACCAAAGGAAGAATAAAATAATTGCTGTATTAAATAGAGTAAAACATAAACCGATAATCGCTAAAATTTTCCTTTCATTTCGACTACAAAAAGATATTACCGCTAATAGGATTGCTATAACAGCGGAAGCTAATATGAAGTAAGCGAAAGGCACAACATATTCTACTCCAACCCTGTCTAAAATAGGTGTGAAAAGAAAGAGATTAATCGTAACGAATATACTTGCAAAGAGAAACGTATAGCTTTTCCAAGTGTATGTTTTTAACTGCATGGATCATACTCCTTTCCTTATATTATTTATATTTTTAACCATAAATTAATTACCTTTATTTTACAATAATCTGGATTGTTATGAAATGAGGTAGATGAATATGAAGGATAGAAATGTGTCTTTAGTTTTTATTATTATCTGTATATTAATAGTAACTGGCTGTTGAAATATACTAGGAAATGAAGAGCAAAGAATTGAAGTGCAAAAAGATATTGGTGATAATGAATATGAAGATTTTAAGGTAGTGACAGATAATAATGAAGTGATGCAAGTAAAGAAAATATTAAAGGATACTACTTTTGAAAATAAAAAAGTGCAAATGTCTCGTCCAGCTGATTATCATTTTATTTTTCAATTTAAAAATCCGAAAATAGAGGCGAAAGCTGTGTTGTATCAAATTTGGATAAGTTCTAATAAGGATACAGTGGAAATCATCTTGGGTGGTAATCGGTACGCTCAATTAGAAGAAAAAAATGCAGCTACTTTGTTTCGGATTGTTACAGGGGAAAAGTTAGCTGAGTAAACTATATTGGATTATAGGGATTCAGTTCATATTTTTCATTTTGAGAGATAATTAGTTTTCAACAATAATAGCTATCTTTTTATGTTGGAATAAACATTGAGAATCGGATAAAATGGAAATTAGACATTGGATCCATGCTCCTTAAGGTGTGCTTTAATCTGCCAACGGATAATAAAACTAGGAAATATATTGTTTTTATAAAGATTCGATGTTATGTTTAGTTTTCTTAATATAATATTTCCCTTATATAGGAGTGGCTATTTGAAGAAATTAATATTATTAGCGTTATTGGCTACATGCTGTCTCACTATTGCAGGGTGTTCTAGTAATAGGGTTACAACAAAGGATGAGTCTAAAAATTCAACACCTGTAAAGGTTAAACGTATCAATAAAGCGTGGTATAAACATATATAATAGTTTTCAAGAAACTTGAAATTGTTGATGATAAAGATATCATAAGGTGAAATTAGTTAGGCAGATTAGAGGTTGTGAAACCTGGTGACAAGCAGGAAGCACGGTTCGCATTTAAATTAATAAAATATGCGGCATTAAAATATTCACAAAAAAGAGTCTACATGTAGGTCATTTTTTGTGGATATTTTTCATAAATAAGAGATATTCTATGCTGCCTGTCTCTAACTTGGACCTTCTAAAAATTACTTTACTAGGTTAAAATGTTTATAGAGTATCATCCTTCAAAATGCGATGGGTCCCATAATAACTCGATTGATGTGGTCCTTTTTCGCGTTATTTACTATCTTTATATATCTTTGTATTAAAAAATCTAACTTTAATAGATTAAATGAGATAAAACCTAGTTAAAAACAATGAAATTTCAGGAAAAATAAGGTACACTAATCAATGGTTTTGGTTTAAAATCAATTGACGTTAATGTATACGGGGGAAAGATTGATGAACAACAATACAGTAAATGAATCTGTTGAACAAGTTGAGAAAAAACGGGTAAGATCCAAAAAACGTTTTACAAATTGGAAGCTTATCGCAGCAGGTGGCGGTGTACTTGCACTTCTCCTTGGAGGAATGAGCTATTATCAGGCAACTCACTTCAATTCAAATGTTACGATTAATGATACAAAAGTCGGTGGTATGAGCGCTGATGAGGCAATACAGAAATTAAAAACATCTGGACTAGCGAACAAAGTTTATATTGATCAACAACAAATTTTAGATGAAAAAGAGACAAAAACGGAACTGACGGAAAAAGATTTGCCGCAAGTTAAAAAACTATTAAAAAGCCAGTGGACATTTTTCCCTTCTTCAAAGGAAAAAGAGTATTCATTGCTACCAGAAAAGGCAGAGCAGTATCGTAGTGAAACGATGAAAAAACTTGTAGAAGAAAAGCTTGTTTCCATGAATGAAAAATTAAAAGCACCTCAAGATGCTATGGCAAAGCTTGAACAAGGAAAAATTGTTATTTCGAAGAGCGTTGATGGAAAACAGTACGACGTTACGAGTTTACTAAAAGATTACGACAAGCAGAAGCATAAAAGCGAAATTCATTTAAAATCTGCATACATACAGCCTATTAAAGAAAACGATCCGATTATTAAAAAAGAAGAGAAAGCATTACAGAATCTTCTTACGCAGTCTGTTGATTATAAAGTGCAAAATGAAGTGTATTCATTAAAAGCAAAAGATTTAATTCAAAATGCCTCTATGTCAAAGGATATGAAAGTGACAATCGATGCGAGCGAAATTAAGAATAAGATTGCTGAAATTAATAAGGCTAAATCTACATTACATAAAGACTTCGCTTTTAAAACACATTCTGGTTCGGTTATATCAGTAAAAGGTCAAGGGTACGGCTGGGCACTAGATGTGGAAAAAGAGACAAAACAAGTTGGGCAAGCCTTTGAGAAAGGTGAGAAATCACTTTCTGCTTCTAATATTCACGGAAATGGTTGGGAGAAGGAAGGGATCGGTTATAAAACAACATCGAATAATGGTATCGGAGACACATATGCAGAAGTTTCCATTGCAGATCAACAAATTTGGATTTACAAAGATGGGAAATTAGTCGTCACAACAAACGTAGTAACGGGTAAACATAGCACAGGTGAAGATACATCACCAGGTGTGTGGTACGTTCTATACAAACGAACACCATATACGCTAAGAGGTAGCGCAGTAGGGAAAGCTGATTATGCAGTGAAAGTAGATTACTGGGTTCCATTCACAAATAGCGGTCAAGGATTCCACGATGCCGGCTGGCGAAAAGACTGGGGAAGTAATGCTTATTTAACAGGAGGATCAGGCGGTTGTGTGAACCTTCTTCCTAACGTTGCCAAAACTGTATATGATAGTTTGAACACGTATGATCCAGTTATTGTGTACTAGAAAATAGCTATGTATTAAAAACTTATACGAATAAACAAAGCAGAAAATATATGAAAAACACCTCTTGCATTCGCATACTAAGTATGCAAATGCAATGGAGGTGTTTTTATTTAAAGGCAAGAGTTCATTGTTTATAAGAAACAAAGTGGGAAGAAATTGAGATGGAAAACTAGGTGTACAAATAATCAATAAAATTGACACTGAATATCATTTTCATTTATGATGGAATCGTCGTATGTAATTGGATAGGATTTTGTGAAAAAGTTTACTTTTTTATTAATATAATAAATTTCTATTAAGCTCTCACATTCAAGAACTATCACTAAATTTTTTAAGAATTTAAACATAGGAAAGGGTAACTAACTGTTACGATTTATTTAACAAATTATAACGAAAGTTAATTAAATATATCAGTAAGCCCTGCTAGTCAAGTGATTGGCTAGTAGTGAGGGTTAACTGCGGGCAATCCCTAAAGCTGATTAAACTACAACGTGGCTAGAAATAGCGAGCGTGAATGTCGCGAAAGCAGAAAAAATCAATCAGATGGTGCAAGGTTAAATCCTAAACACTAGAACAATGGGTCTTCCGCATCGAATCATCTAAGTCAAAAGTGATAAGATGAACGTTCAACGACTATCTCGTATAACTGACGAGAGTACACCACAAGCCTATGGTGGTGGAAAAATCCTCTATCTCTAAAGAGATAAACATATAGTCTGCGCTCATGTGAAAATATGAGAAGTTCATAAGAGAACTGGCTAAGGAATTGCGCCCTTAGTTGAACGAGATACATTTAATTAAATCTATCAAACCTCATTGAACGAACCGAACGTACGTACTATGATGGGTTCAATGAGGTAAGAATAATAATGAAATTTTTACGAGTTAGTCAAGTATCAGAATTAACAGGTTTGCATCCGAGTAGTCTCGGGAGAATGCTGGTGGAACACGCTACGATTCAGAAGAACAAATCTTTCATTAAAGGAGTTACATTCTGATGATATTGGCGAAGAAAGTTAGACTGATTCCAACGCCTGAACAAGAACAAGTGCTTAGAAATCATGCTGGAGCTGCAAGATTTGCTTATAACTATTGTAAAAGAATGAGTGATAGATACTATAAGCTATTTGGAAAATCTGTTTCACAGTTAGCTTTACAGAAACGATTTACAAAGATCAAGAAGCGAAAGAAATATGAGTGGTTAAAAGACATCAATGCACAAGTTCCTAAACAGGCTTCAAAAGATTTTGATACGGCGAGAAAAAATTCGTTCAAAAAGTACAAAAATGGTTATCACACTTCTTATAAATCCAAAAAAGATTTGATTCAAGGATTTTATGCCAATTATGAAAGACTGATTATAGGAAAGAGAGTAGTTCATATTCAGTCTATTGGAGAAGTGAAAACAAGCCAACAACTACCAAGAAACAAAAAACCATCCAATCCAAGAGTTACCTTTGATGGTCGTCACTGTTGGATTAGTGTAGGGTTCCAAGAAGATTTTGAATCCCAAGAACTAACCGATGAGTCGATTGGTGTGGATGTTGGTTTAAAAGAGCTGTTTGTAGCTTCTAATGGTATGAAAGAACGAAATATAAACAAAGATGCCAAGGTTAAAAAACTTTTGAAAAGGAAAAAGTTAGCACAAAGAGGTATGTCTAGGAGATTTAAAAAAGGTGTAAAAATTCAGTCTGCCGGATATGAAAAAGCGAAAGCTGAGCACCTGCGGTTATCTAGGAAAATTACAAATATCCGAAATAACCATATCCATCAAGCGACAGCTAAATTGGTGAAAACCAAACCAATGAGGATTGTTGTGGAAGACTTACCTATCTCAAACCTGTTAAAAAACAAAAAACTATCGAAAGCATTTTCATTTCAAAAATTAAACTTCTTCTTTCAATGCTTATCATACAAGTGCGAGAAGTATGGCATTGCGTATGTAAAAGCTGATAAATGGTTCGCCTCAAGCAAGATTTGTTCATGTTGCGGAGTAAAATACGACCATTCAGTTCAACCAGAAGGGCAGTGGAGTTTAAAAATACGTGAGTGGTGTTGTGTTTCATGTAATAGCCATCACGATAGGGATGTAAATGCTGCGATAAATTTATCAAGATGGGTAAAATAAATGCTTGATACTAGGAGGTAACGATACTGCCTCGTGTGGAGTGTTATACCCCTCGTCCCTTTGGGGCTGCGAGAACACGATGAAGCACGAACTCGTGTAAATTTGATTGAATTGTATAGATTTAGTTAAGTTTATCGTATCGGTAATAGAAAATGAACTGGAAAAAAGGCGGATTATGGGTTATTATTTTTTTCGTTGTAAAAGGCACAATTTCTACACTTTTAATCGTTACAGGTGCTAAATATTTTGATTTGTCATTTATGCAACTTTTCGTACTAATATTGATCTTATTACTGATTTCTCTCATAAGTCGAAAATTACTGTATAGACATAAACAAAACAAAAAGCAAAAAGAGCTAAATATATAAGGAACCCCCAGAGACCTTTGGATTTCTGGGGTTTTATTTATTCAATAGTGAGTTTTGGCTCCGTGATACGAATGGTACACCCCATCAGTTTTATCGGTTGTAAATCAAAAGAAAGATATATTTACAAGGACTCTTAACAAGTCTTACGAATCCAAAAGTCTCTTTATTCTTTATTGCATTTCTGCCGCAGTTTATAGATACAAAGGCTTCAGGTTCTATACCTTTTATCATTTTAGGAATTACTTTTACAGTAACTGGACTATTGTGGTGTTTATTTGTTGCTTATTTTTCTTCCTATGTCACCAAAAAATTAAGAGGAAATCAAAAGGTAGGAATGATTCTAAATAAAGTAACAGGACTGATTTTTATTGGGATGGGGTTAAAGTTACTTCAAACGAAGGCTCCTCAATAAACATGAATAATAAAAAAATGCCCCCCTTTTAAGAGATGTTATTTTTAATTTAAGTTAATTTCTATATATTAAAAAGCCCCTTCAAATTTGAAGGGGCTTTTTGCTTGTTATTTTGGTTTATCTAAAAATTTATCACATAGGGCTTGATGTATTTTAATCAATTGTCATGTATATATGTGTCCTCCAATAACAAGGTTAAATCCATTCAGTTCGTCATCGTAGCTTCGTTATCTTGCTATTACATTCCAAAATGCGTACAACAGCGTGCCTGCAAGGTTATACTGATGCTGGAGGTGATTCAAAGTGACATACAATCGGAAAATGAATTCGAAACAAACTAATTAATAAACTGATTCTTACAAGCAAATTCAATCCGTATATCAATTGATTTATAAATGAATGCGGAAGTATCTTTCGGAAGGTGAGCTTTTCATTAGCCAGGTAATTTTTAAACATCAAGTTTTCATTTTGAAACTAAACTCGCTTGTATAGCAGGTTTCGAATTTTTATGTGGTACACACATTAGTTGAAAGATAGTTTTTGCCTACTCTGACTTATATCGTAAACTTGATAATTTATAAAGATGGATTTAACGGGGGGATATTATGAAAGGTAGCAAACATTTTAATTTTCACAAGCTTTGGCTAGGACAGTCTATAAGTTTGTTAGGTACTCAGTTTACAATAGTAGCTTTGCCACTTTTTGCATTAGAGGTGTTACAAACAAGTGAAGCAAATGCTGCTATGCTTCGTGGGGTTATATTCGTCCCTTACCTAATTTTTGGGTTAGTAGCCGGTGCTTTAATAGACATTTTTCATAGGAAAAATGTTTTGCTAATTTGTAGTATATGTCAAGGCATATTGTTTTTATCAGTATTCATACTTACTGTAACAAATATAATAACGTTCCCTTTATTGGTGTTTATCATGTTTTTAAATGGAATATTCACCACGTTTTACAACATTGCCATTCCTTCTTTCTTACCGGAAATCGTAACAGATAAAGACAACTTAAAAAAAGGAAATGCTCAACTAGCACTTTCGGAGTCTCTTTCTATAGTAATTGGTCCTATGCTAGCTGGAATCGTCATTACTCTAGTAGGATTAACAGGATCGTTTACTGTTGACGCAGTAACGTATTTTGTTTGTTCTATGTTTGTATTATTTATTTCAAAGTTTAAACCGCATACAGAGGGTTCTTTAAAAGACGTAAATTTAAAATCCATATACGAAAACATATATGAGGGTTTGATATATTTCAAAAAACACCCTGTATTAGAGGCAATTGTGACATGTGGTGCTGTTTACGGTTTTTTTAAATACATACTAAATAGCATTTTAGTAATATTCCTTTATAAGGTAATGGGGCTATCTGAAATTGAAATAGGATTTGTTGTAGGTTCAGCAGCGGTAGGGTTTTTAATAGGTAATACGGTTCTCATGAAAAAGAGTCAACAAATTAATAATACAAAAATGCTTATTTATAGCGCTACTGTATCAGTTACCGGTTTGGCTTTTATACCGATAATGGGATATATGGGAACAGTTTACGGTATAGTAGCCGCAAGTATCATACATGGTATGGGAGAAGGTGTATTTGGCCCTTACGCTGCAACTATAAGACAACTTGCCTCACCAAATCACATGCTGGGCCGAGTAAATGCTGTACAGCGCACGCTTAATTGGGGAGCTTGGGCATTGGGAAGTTTTGCTAGTGCATTTTTAATTTCTATATTCGGGCTTCAAACTACGTTATTTATAGGAGGTTTCGGAACAACATTGTGTTTAGTTGCGTTGTTAAGACGAGGCGTATCAAAAGGAACTGACATTGAATATACGAGTTCATTTTAGAGGGGATGATTATGATGCATAAGGTATTAAAAGGAACTGACATAGAAAATAGACCACACATTTTATTTATAGGGGGATGGACAAAACCTATACAAGATGCATTAGACAGTGGGTATACTGTTTCGTATATAGGCTCTTACGCTAAACACATATATTTTGATGGAGTTATCTTAGAAAAATGTTTCTATAAAAAAGAATTAGACACAACAAACATACCCTTGTCTATATACTATGCTGAAGAATTATTTAAAGAGCGACCCTTTCATGTGGTTGTGTCTTTTAACGAAACAGCATTAGATACGGCTTGCATAATTGCAAAGATTTTTAATGTTAAAGGACCTTCTTACAATGCTAATATGATAACTCGCAATAAAGACATGATGCGTGAAATTCTAGCAGGTAAGGACTTTTCGATAGATTCGACAGTTTGTAATAATACTGAAGACATTAATGAATTTTTGAATAAAAAAGATAGTGTTATAATAAAGCCGCCGATTGGGGCAGGGGGGAAAGGAGTATGTAAGCTAAACTCGGGAGATGATGTAGGGGTGTTTATTAAAGAAAATGGTATTCAACTACCTGTTTTAGTGGAAGAGTATGTGGAAGGTGATATAGTTTATACGGTTGAAACCGTTTCTTATAACAAAAAACATTCTATACTTGCTATATCAGCTGAAGTATGTAAAGAAGATACATTTATAATAAACTATACGATTATGCCAGCACCTATAGATGAATCTCAAAAACAATTCATTATGGAGAAAGTAATGTTATTTTTAGACGATATAAAAATGGAAAATGGCATTACTCATACAGAAATAAAGTTAGACAAACAAAATAAGCCAATAATTATAGAGTCTCAAGTTAGAATAGGTGGTGGAAACATCTGGAAGATGGTGGAACTAACAACTGGCATATCTCAATTTGGATACTATTATGATGCGCTAGCTACTGAGATTATAGATGAATTTAGATGTGTACCTTCAAAATATCAAGCTATGTCTTTAAGCTTGATTCCAAAACCAGGTTGCTTAAAAGAAATCAAGTATAAAGAGTTAACTAACATATCCGAGATCGTATTAATTGATCTAGTAGTAAAAGAGGGCGACACCATACCAACTATTGTAGATAGTACGCAACGCAAAGGGTCTATATTATTTACGGCTAATGATATAAAACATATGTATGAAGTTGCAGAGGAAATATGTAACAAAATAACGTTTGTTTATGAGGATTTCTCAGAATGGAAACCTTCTTTTAAAAATATATGTAAAAAGAAATGTGGCAAATGACTGGTTTATATAAAGAGAGGAATTTTTGAATTCCCTGATAGTGCTAAACCTAAGCAAAATAATTAACCATCCTATGCAAGAAAGTTTAGATAGCTAAAAGCATATGCTTTATTGAAGGGGGGTGATTGAATTATGGAACGGCCGAATTGGGGAATTGGAGGATTAGTATTCGTTGGCTGCATGTTTCTGGGCGGAGGAGTGGGATCTATGTTAGGTAATGCCCAAACTGGATGGCTCATAGGAATGGGTGTTGGATTTCTTGGGATGGCTTTAACGAGACTGATTAGAAAGTAATATAACGTGGATTCTTAATATCATAAGCGCTCCATACATTACAGTTAGAACTTTCTCTTTTGTATTGGCCTTTTCTAAATTTTTTTCATACATAGATATGATTCTCAAGTCGGAGGATGGCACCTTAGGGTGTATTTTTTCTGCTCTTTAAAAGATTCCCAGTATCTTTTTTATAATAGAATAGATTCATTACTGTTTCAGGCCTTTGTATTCATTCATAACCTAATAGTAAAAGGGGGAATGATGAAAGGTATGGCGTGTAATGATGAATTAATTTGTCAACAAATTGCAAGAATTATTGGTGGGCAAGAAGGATTTGCCGGTGGAAAATGCGTGGCAACGATAAACCGGGATGAAATAAAGGCAACAATCTTAGGGAAACGTTTTAGAGTAACAAGTTCTTTCTCATTCGAATCAAGAGATCAAAAAACTGGACGGGCATTATGTCTAGGACGGGTAGCGCTCTTACAAAAAGAAGTCACTGGATTTGTTGCTACAATTATTAAACAAGGAATAATCGTTTCGTCTATACACAATGAGTGGTTATGTGATGATCCAAATTTAATTTACGTTAATATTGAAGACGTTGATGATCCGCTAAGCTTCGCAAGGAAAGTTAGAATAGCGTTATGTAATTAACAAGTTTCTTTCGTTAAATGAGATGCTATTACATGCGGATTTTCAGTCGACTTTGGATGAACAGGAAAAAGATTCTATAAAGATTTGAATACTTTTCAAATAAATTAAAATTAAAAACCCGGTTCTTTCGTAAAGGAACCGGGTTTTTGCGTTTTGTTAGTGCTACCACACCTCTATAAAGTTATTAGATACAAGATAATAGATGTTTTTATAATTTGAAAGATGAGGAAACGAACTTGTAGGGAGTATTAGAAGCATGTATAAGAAAATGAAATCAATGGAGAAACTGGTTTTTAAGTCTGGACTATGGACCTATCCTCTCGTTCTAATCCACTAAAAAAAGAACTTCCCCATACCCATTAGACTACTAAGCATTCCAATTCCATTCATAGTGCCTTTTCCTACTGTAAGTAAGTTTCCAAGCATTCCTGGCTGACCGTAACCTCCGTTATTCCCCCATCCCATGGGACTTATCTGTCCTCCCCATCCTGGAGAGTTTCCGAAAATACCCCCGTTATTGGTATTAAATTTAAAGGCCTTAGCTGGCGGCGATAGTAAAGCTGCAAGATGCCCTTGTGCGAACATTCCTGTATGATTGAAAGGTTGAGCCCAGGGGAAGGGAGGTTTTTGAAAATTAAAACCTGTATGCCCTGGGAATGGAGTCCAATTAGCAGGCTGTCCTTGGGGTATCATCCCTGCATAATGGATTGGCTGACCTGAAGAGAAAGGAAGGGTTTGGGGATTGAAACCCGTATAATTGACCGGTGAATCCCAACCAATTGGATAGAAGCGATAACCCCAATTCTCAGAAATCTTCAAACCACTCATTTCGTAAGCATTAGTTATTTGGGGCTGTAAATATAATGATGACATTAAATTTTGGTTATTATATTGTTCCTCGTTTCCCTTTGAATTTACATACCAATATTGGTGCATAAGCTTATTCCCCTTACTTTAAAAATGTAATGTTAGACTTAGCCTATGTAACCTTCCTTTTTATGGATGGTTACATAACTAGATTTACAAGCCTGTATTTAAAGGAATGGGTGTGTGGTCTTCTTGATTTATCTTGCCATTTGTTGTGGGCTACCTGCAAAAGTCCGATTGGTGTGGGCTAATAATCAGTGGGGGATGAACAAAACCCCCACTGATTAAAGTTTCCCTTTATTTTAGAAGGGTATTTTCAGTCGCTTCTTTTGTTTATTGTAGCCTAATGTAATTTCAGTTAACAAACGTATTTACATATTCATTCAAAATCTTAAGTTGGGTAAGTAGAATTGCTAAAAAGAGAATATCCATTCGAAGAGTTTGGCAAAATACTGCAAGGGTAATAAATTCTCGTGCAAATATGCAAACGAGTTAAATTAATCAATGGAATTGATAATGAAGGGGCAAATAAATATATGAGTGAAACGTTACATAAAAGAAAACCACCATATGTAATGCTTGTAATCCTTTTTATTGGGGCATTTGTTTCATTTCTAAATAACTCGCTTTTAAATGTGGCCTTACCATCAATAATGAAGGATTTAGAAATTCAAGATTATTCAACGATCCAGTGGCTTTCTACAGGCTATATGCTTGTAAGTGGTATATTAATTCCGGCATCAGCATTTTTAATAACCCGATTCTCCAATAGGAGCTTATTCATTACATCTATGGTGATTTTTACTCTTGGTACGGCTTTAGCGGCTGTAGCACCGAACTTCGGTTTATTACTTACTGGTCGGATGGTTCAAGCAGCAGGTTCTTCAGTGATGGGACCTTTGTTAATGAATATTATGCTAGTAAGCTTTCCGAGAGAAAAAAGGGGAACAGCAATGGGGATTTTTGGGTTAGTTATGATTACAGCTCCGGCCATTGGACCGACACTATCAGGTTATATTGTAGAGTATTATGACTGGCGTTTGCTTTTTGAAATGATTTTACCGTTAGCAATCATAAGCTTACTGTTAGGGATTTGGAAATCTGAGAATGTTATGAGACAAAACAAAAATGCAAAACTTGATTATCTCTCATTATTATTATCTTCAGTCGGCTTTGGCGGTTTGTTATATGGATTCAGTTCTGCAAGTTCCGATGGTTGGACGAATAAAGTTGTTTTAACAACCTTAATCATAGGCGCTATTGCCCTAATTGCTTTCATTATCCGTCAATTAAAAATGAATGAACCGTTGTTGGATTTACGTGTTTACAAGTACCCAATGTTTGCACTTGCGTCTGTAATTGCAATTGTTAATGCGGTGGCTATGTTTTCGGGGATGATTTTAACACCGGCTTATGTACAAAATGTCCGTGGTATTTCGCCGCTGAGCTCTGGGCTGATGATGCTTCCAGGTGCGGTAATAATGGGAGTTATGTCACCCATTACAGGTAAACTATTTGATAAGTATGGCCCTCGGCTTCTTGGTATAGTAGGACTTTCCATTACAGCTGTTTCAACTTATATGTTGGCAAATCTGCAAATCGATTCTAGTCACACACATATTATCCTTATTTACACATTGCGGATGTTTGGGATGGCGATGGTGATGATGCCACTTATGACAAATGGCCTTAATCAATTGCCAACTCGCTTAAATCCGCACGGTACAGCTGTTAATAATACAGCTCAACAAGTGTCCGGTTCAATTGGTACTGCTATTCTTGTTACGATTATGAATTCTGTAACAAAAACAAAAGCTGAAAGTCTAATGTCTGAATTAGATCCAACAACCTTCACAGAAGCTACGAAGGCAATGTTAACGCAGAAGGCTTTGTTATCCGGAATTCAGCATTCATTCTATGTAGCGCTTGGCATGAATGTTGTTGCACTACTATTAGTTTTTTTCGTTAAACGTGTAGATACAAGTGCGGAAGCTGTCGAGAGGTTAAATCGGTAGAGCAAAATAAAACTCGAGATAATGATTCCTACAAGTTGTTTTGCTACTAAGAAGCTGATAGTTAAAACGGGAAAAGAACTGAAAGAAACAGTGAAATAATTACACATAGTGAAAAAAGGATCTGATCTTCATATCAGATCCTTTTTCATTAGAAACTATTGGCTTGCCAAATACTACAATCTTTAGTTTTCAATTTCTGATAAACATTATACTAATACGCTTCATTTTAATTTCGTATTTTTTCTGCAAGTTATAAATCTAATAGCAACAAACGACTTAGATTACCAACCTTATAAGCAATATCATAATCGTGAATAGTTATGGAAAAGATAAAATAAGGTAATCAATTACATATCTTTTGTCCCATGTGATTCATTGCTATCTTCTTTTTATTGAATGGGATATTTTAGTATTTTTTGAAAGGGTGTTTGTAATGGATAAAAAAGTATCTGCCATTCCTCAGCCGAAAACATATGGACCGCTAGGGAATCTCCCATTAATTGATAAAGATAAACCGACTCTATCGTTTATTAAGCTGGCAGAAGAGTATGGTCCTATTTTTCAAATTCAAACTTTAAGTGATACGATCATTGTCGTTTCTGGACATGAACTGGTAGCGGAAGTTTGTGATGAAACAAGATTTGATAAAAGTATAGAGGGTGCTTTAGCAAAGGTTCGTGCTTTTGCTGGAGACGGACTATTTACAAGCGAGACTCACGAGCCTAACTGGAAAAAAGCTCATAATATTTTGATGCCTACATTCAGTCAACGGGCAATGAAAGATTATCATGCTATGATGGTCGATATTGCCGTGCAACTCGTTCAAAAATGGGCAAGACTGAATCCGAATGAAAACGTAGATGTCCCAGGGGATATGACTCGCCTTACATTAGATACAATTGGTCTATGTGGTTTTAATTATCGATTTAATAGCTTTTATCGTGAGACCTCTCATCCTTTTATCACTAGCATGACCCGTGCTCTAGATGAGGCGATGCACCAATTGCAGCGGCTGGATATAGAAGATAAACTCATGTGGAGAACGAAACGTCAATTTCAGCATGATATTCAATCTATGTTTTCTTTAGTAGATAATATTATTGCTGAACGTAAAAGTAGTGGAAATCAGGAAGAAAATGATTTACTTTCCCGTATGTTACATGTGCAGGATCCGGAAACTGGTGAAAAATTAGATGATGAAAATATTCGTTTCCAAATTATTACCTTCTTAATAGCTGGGCATGAGACGACAAGTGGATTGTTATCTTTTGCAATCTATTTTTTATTAAAGAATCCAGATAAATTGAAAAAAGCTTATGAAGAAGTAGATCGGGTTTTAACAGATCCCACTCCAACATATCAACAGGTTATGAAACTCAAGTATATCCGGATGATTTTAAATGAATCGCTACGTCTATGGCCTACTGCTCCAGCATTCAGTCTCTATGCAAAAGAAGATACAGTGATTGGTGGGAAATATCCAATTAAAAAAGGAGAAGATCGTATTTCTGTCCTTATTCCACAGCTACATAGGGATAAAGATGCGTGGGGAGACAATGTGGAAGAATTCCAACCTGAACGATTTGAAGAGCTGGATAAGGTTCCTCACCATGCTTATAAGCCATTTGGAAATGGCCAGAGAGCATGTATCGGTATGCAGTTTGCACTTCATGAAGCCACACTCGTAATGGGAATGCTTCTTCAACATTTTGAATTCATCGATTATGAAGACTATAAGCTGGACGTAAAACAAACATTAACGCTAAAGCCTGGTGATTTTAAAATTAGGATTGTACCTCGAAATCAAACTATTAGCCATACTACTGTTCTTGCGCCTACAGAGGAGAAACTGAAAAACCATGAAACCAAGCAGCAAGTTCAGAAGACTCCTTCCATTATTGGAGCCGATAATCTTTCACTTCTTGTTCTGTATGGTTCGGATACAGGGGTAGCAGAAGGTATTGCAAGAGAACTAGCAGATACAGCTAGTTTAGAAGGTGTTCAAACGGAAGTGGCAGCTCTTAACGATCGAATTGGAAGTTTGCCGAAAGAAGGAGCGGTTCTTATTGTAACTTCTTCTTATAATGGAAAGCCGCCAAGTAATGCAGGACAGTTTGTGCAATGGTTGGAGGAATTAAAACCAGATGAGCTAAAAGGTGTTCAATACGCAGTTTTTGGTTGTGGAGATCATAATTGGGCTAGTACTTATCAGCGAATTCCAAGATACATTGATGAGCAAATGGCTCAAAAAGGAGCAACAAGATTTTCTACACGCGGGGAAGCGGATGCAAGTGGTGATTTCGAGGAACAGCTCGAGCAATGGAAACAAAGTATGTGGTCTGATGCGATGAAGGCATTTGGATTGGAACTTAACAAAAACATGGAGAAAGAACGCAGTACTTTGAGTCTTCAATTTGTCAGCCGTCTTGGAGGATCTCCTCTTGCGCGAACATATGAAGCAGTTTATGCATCTATATTAGAAAATCGTGAACTTCAATCATCTAGCAGTGAAAGAAGCACGCGACATATTGAGATATCCTTGCCGGAAGGCGCTACGTATAAAGAAGGTGACCACCTTGGGGTGCTGCCAATTAATAGTGAGAAAAATGTCAACCGAATTTTAAAACGCTTTGGATTAAACGGGAAGGATCAAGTCATACTGAGTGCAAGTGGACGGAGTGTAAATCACATACCTTTAGACAGTCCTGTTCGTTTATTTGACCTTCTTAGTTATAGTGTCGAAGTGCAAGAAGCAGCCACTCGAGCACAAATACGAGAAATGGTGACATTCACAGTATGCCCTCCTCATAAAAAGGAATTGGAATCATTATTGGAAGAGGGAGTTTATCAAGAACAAATATTAAAGAAACGTATTTCAATGTTAGATCTTCTTGAAAAGTATGAGGCTTGTGAAATCCGATTTGAACGCTTTTTAGAACTTCTTCCGGCGCTCAAACCGCGTTACTATTCTATCTCAAGTTCTCCACTTGTTGCCCAGGATCGTCTGAGCATTACGGTTGGTGTTGTAAATGCGCCTGCATGGAGTGGGGAAGGAACATATGAAGGAGTCGCTTCTAATTATTTAGCTCAGCGTCATAATAAAGATGAGATTATCTGTTTCATTCGAACGCCACAATCAAACTTTCAATTACCTGAAAATCCAGAAACACCAATTATCATGGTTGGACCAGGCACTGGAATTGCACCATTCCGTGGATTCTTACAAGCGCGTCGTGTGCAAAAGCAAAAAGGTATGAAGGTAGGAGAAGCACATCTATACTTTGGTTGTCGTCATCCTGAAAAGGATTATCTCTATCGTACAGAATTAGAAAATGATGAAAGAGAGGGATTAATCTCTTTACACACAGCTTTTTCTCGCTTAGAAGGACACCCTAAAACATATGTACAGCATGTAATAAAAGAAGATAGAATCCATTTAATTGCGTTATTAGATAATGGGGCCCATCTTTATATATGTGGTGATGGAAGTAAAATGGCTCCTGACGTAGAAGATACCCTTTGTGAAGCCTATCAAGAAATTCATGAAGTTAGTGAACAAGAAGCAAGGAATTGGTTGGAACGTGTGCAAGATGAAGGACGATATGGAAAAGATGTTTGGGCTGGAATCTAAATTCTTCTTAATTAGATAAGTAATATTTCATTCACGAACTTCTTTCAACTAAGTATAACTGTAAACAAAATAAACTGCTTTATAAAAACCCTGTATTTTTTACTGAATATGGGGTTTTCTTATTTTTAAATAAAAGGGGCGTATATGTTGATTCAAAATCCAATAATCTTTATGCATTATATACACAACATGTTAGATTTGAAATACTTAATAAAAAGGGGAAACATCAGGGAGAAGTAGACTTTAATTTAAACTCAATAAAATGCGTAATTGTTGTTACTCATTCACAAGAAGTTGCAAAAAAATCAGATCGAGCATTTTATTTAATTAAAATAAAGTTAGTAGTAAACGAAATTAAGAATAGTTAATTAAAAGCTACTTTTGCTCTTAATTAACATAATTTTCGAAATGTATGAATGCTAATATTTGTTATATGATATATTTATCAAATTATTATTCATGTAGTTTCTGTGATGAATCTGTAAGATAGTTTAAGGGTTGAATGTGGATTTGAAATAAAGAAACGATTTTTTGAGAGGAGAAAAGTAAATGTTTATAAGAACAGAAAGATTATTAATACGAAATTTTGAGTTCAAAGATTGGCGAGATGTCCATGAGTATACATCAGATAGCAATGTTATGAAATACATACCCGAAGGGGTTTTTACTGAGGAAGATGCAAGAAACTTTGTAAATAGAAATATGGGTGAAAATGCAGAGAACTTTCCTGTGATACTGGTAGACGAAAATATTCTGATTGGTCATATTGTTTTTCATAAATATTTTGGTGAGCATACTTATGAGATTGGGTGGGTATTCAACCCAAAATATTTCAATAAAGGATATGCTTCTGAAGCAGCACAAGCTACATTAAAATATGGGTTTAAGGAAATGAAATTACATAGAATTATAGCTACATGTCAGCCACAAAATATCCCGTCATATCGATTGATGGAGAAAATTGGAATGAAAAGAGAAGGATATTTCAGGAAGTGTATACCCCATGGAAATGAATGGTGGGATGAATATTATTACGCTATTTTAGAAGGCGAGTAGTGTCTCAGAACGCATTGTTTAAATCAAAATCATAATTAAAATCATGCTATCCTTTTTTGAGAATTGCTTGGCCCATAAAATAATTAAAATGTGGGCGGTGCTCTATGCCCATCAAGCTAACATTATATAAGTTTAATTTTATGTAAGATTCTTGAAAATTAAAATAAGAGTTAATTTTCTTAATACAGTATAGTATCTCCAGCAGTTTATTCAGCAAACGGGCAGGATTGTGAAAGTATTGAGTTCGGGATATCTTCCTAAAAAACATTACTATAATAAAAGGATGACAAAATTTTTATGGTTAGTATGATAATTTGGAAACAGAAGTCAGCTTAATCTATGAAAAACTTATCAGAGGAGTGATGTAAGTGAAACAAAATGTTTACGATAATCCGAATTTCTTCAAAAACTATACAGCGTTGCGTGAAAGTGGAATAAACGCTAATGACTTCATAGAACAGCCAGCAATCAAATCATTAATTCTGTGTTTGAAAGGAAAATCGGTATTAGACTTGGGTTGCGGTGATGGTCATTTTTCAAAGTATTGTATAGAAAATGGTGCAAAAAACGTAGTAGGTGTAGACATATCCAAAAATATGATTGAACGTGCTAAAAAGTTAAATCAGGATGATAACATAGAATTTATGTGTCTTCCTATGGAGGATATGGGACTAACCAATCAAAAGTTTGATCTGATTATAAGTTCCCTCTCTATACATTACATTGAAGATTACTCGGCAATGATTCAAAAGATTAATGAACTATTAAAAAGCAGTGGTGAATTTATCTTTTCAACCGAACACCCAATAGCAACAGCTCGCAAAGGGAGCAACCATTGGATAAAAAATGAGGATGGTAATAAATCACACTGGGCATTAGATAATTATCAAGAAGAAGGAATCAGAGTACACAACTGGTTTGTTGACGATAGTGTGGTTATTTATCATCGAACAGTTGCCACATTAATAAATACTTTAATTGAACACGGGTTTTCGCTGGATAAAATAATCGAACCACAATCAACTTTGGCAGGGATAGAGAAAATGCCAGATTTAATAAACGAATCGCGAAGGCCATCTTTTATTATAATCAAGTCAAAAAAACAAAATAATATTTAAAAATATCTACCGCAATCTGGGAGATTTTATTGAATTATGAAAACAGCCGTTAAACTGTATGCATTCGAATTGAAAATATTGAACATAGGAGTGAGTGAAGATGGCATATGTATTACAAGTTGATTTTCCATTTGAAGGTCCTTATGGTGAAGAAATGGAAAAAGCATTTTTGGATTTAGCCAAAAGTATTAATGAAGAAGAAGGATTTCATTGGAAAATATGGACGGAGAATGAAGAAACGAATGAGGCTGGAGGTATCTATGTATTTGAAGAAAAACAAGATGCTGAAAAATACGCAGAAATGCACAAAAACAGACTTCAAACATTTGGTGTTAAAGATATTAGAGTAAGAATTTTTGCCATCAATGAAAAGCTAACGAAACTGAATCGTGGTTATAGTAAATAATAAGGGACACAGAATTCAAAAAAGAAGGGGATAAGCCCTTCTTTTTTTGAATTGATGCTACAGAAAGAATAGCGTTTTTTTAATTATAGGAGCATTTCTATTTGATAGTTTAATACCGATGTGACAATACCTCATTATTGTTTTTCAGACTTCCCTTGTTCTAGAATGTATGCTTCTTCTTGTTCCGATGTCGCTAATTCGTATGCTTGACCAGTGCTGTTATTATCCAATTCCCATAATAAATTATGCTCCTCAACGGATTGAGAGAAATCGCCTTCATACCAACGAACCAAAATCTTGAGGTACTGTTCTTTATGTTGTAAGATTCCACTATTACTTTCATCAATTACTCGACGTACTGCTTCGATGTTTTCTGGAGTCATTGAAATGTACGAATAGATGTTAGTGCAGCAAAATAAATTGTGTTATGATATGAGGAAATATAAAGCTATGTAACGGAGGGAATAACATGCCGCATGTTGTGTTTCGTGGAATTACTACTGAACAATTAAAGAGCATAAGCAAGCCATTAGTAGAAGAGCTCGCAGAAATCTGTGAGTGTGGTACGGATAATTTCACCTTGGAACTACCAAGTTCTACGTTTGTATTCAATGGAGAAGAGATAGAAGCGTTTCCTCTTATTGAAGTGAAATGGTTCGAGCGTGGACAGGAAATTCGTGATCGATTTGCCAAGGCCATTACTACATATGTAATGGATTTTGGACTTCCAGAAGTAGAGGTTGTATTTACGGTTTTCACAGAATCAGCGTATTATATTAACGGAAAGCATTGTGCAAGTTAGAGCTATTGGAAAGATTTTTATAACATGAAGAAAAGAAATAGGAGAGAATATCCTATTTCTTTTTATTTCTATAAAAAAATATAACTGTTAAATCTAAAGTAATGATAATAATTAGAAGAAATACTTCTATAAGTGCATCAGTTTTCCCATGTTGCAAAGACTTTATAAAGAAATCCCATTCTGTTTCATAGGGGAGGTTCTACCCAATTTCGTTGCAGTCCTAACATCATTCCATTTATGAAATAGACAATGCTTAATAGAATCCTTCCAACAAATAAAGCAGCTACTTTTATATTCCACTTCTTTATGAGGATTATATAAAGAAGTGGAAATAGTATAAGTGCCCAAAAAACGATAATAAAAACTGTATTCATCAGTTTCTACTCCTTTTGTGGATAATAAAGTTATGATCCCCCGCTATTTGTGGGTTGATTAAAGTTTTACTTTATCTCTCCGTCTCAAAAAACTCAATCCATTCTCCGTCAGGACCAGCGAAGAATATGTAACGTGTTCCATCTGGTAATGTTTCAATTTCTTCTCCTAGTAAAAAGGTTACTTTTTGTTTCTTTAGTCTTTCGATCTCATCCTCTAATGAATCCACTTTAAAGCAAATGTGATGTACTTTTCCTTCTGCCGGAAGGGAAGAGTTATAGCCCTCAATTAATTCGAGTATCGTCTCTTTTGATTCTTCCACACCTAAAAAAGCGAGTTTTAAGTCTGGATTCGGGTGTCCCATTCTCTTAATGAGCTGTAAGCCAACTACTTCTTCATAAAATGCGATAGATGTTTCTAAGTTTGCAACCATAAGTCCGACGTGTTCGATTCTTCTAACTGGCATGTAGATTCCTTCTTTCTGAAAATTATATACAATATATTATTGAAAATTAAGAAAATAAGCAAGATAAAAACCTTACAAATTTTAGCGTGTTATATGGTATAGTGAGAAAGTATGTTTGGGGAGAAGGAAGGAGATTATACGATGAATACACCTACTCAAACTCCTTCATTATCGGAAACGATGAAAGAGTGGCATTATGCATTAGCGTATGAAATTAAACATTGGAAAACGATAGGTGGTAGTAAAATTTCTATCATGAATGGTCGTTTTTTATATACAGATTATGAAAGTACAGTATACGTATTTCAGCTTATTTCGGAAGTAAGCTTACCGGAAGGTTCACCGATTCGAATTGAGTTTGATGGTGAGGAAGCGACCGGAGAAGTATTATCTGTACATGGATTAGAAATAGAATTGAAATTAAATGATTATATACAAGGTGAGATACGAGAAGCGGTTTTATATAGTGAACCGTGGCAATTGTTAGAGCAACTACAAGAGCGATTAAAAGAAGCACGTAAAGATAAGCTAAAACGTAATCGTATAAAGCGTCTTGTTGATGGGACGAGCAGTCCGAAACATATTGAAAAGATGAAAAATCCGAAAAATGAATTGGCGTATCGCTCGTTTTATAATCCGACAACGTACGTATGGGGACCGCCTGGAACAGGGAAGTCTTACAACTTATCACGTATTATTTCGGCGCATTATCAAAAAGGAAAATCGGTACTTGTATTAGCTCATAGTAATGCGGCAGTAGACGTATTAATGAGCGAAGTAACGAAGCAAATTGAAAAGAAAAAGAAATGGACGCCTGGTGAAATTGTTCGTTACGGTTATAGTCAACATGAACATATACGAAATCATGAAACGTTACTTGCATCGAAATTAGTTGAAACGACGAACGGATCTTGGGGAGAAGAGAGACTCTATTTAGAAGAGACACGCCAAGAGCTTCGTGAAAAGATTTTATCATATAAAGCGACGTCTGCTGATAAGAAGCGTATACAAGAGATTGAAAGTGATCTTCGAAAGCAAAAAGCGAAAATTAAAGAAGTAGAAAAAGAATACATTGAAAATGCGAAAGTAATCGGCGCAACTTTATCGAAATGTGCCATTGATTCACTTATTTATGAGCGTACATTTGATTTAGTTGTTGTAGATGAAGTAAGTATGGCATATGTTCCGCAAATTGCATTAGCTGCTTCACTTGGAAAACGTATCGTCGTATGTGGTGATTTTTTACAGTTACCTCCAATTGCGATGGCGAACCATGAACTCGTTCGAAAATGGCTTGGGGAAGATATGTTTTACCATGCCGGGATTGTTGAGTCTGTTAATAAATCAGAAGCACACCCGAACCTGTTTATGCTGCAGGAACAAAGACGTATGCATGCGGATATATCTAAGTTTACAAACTCGTTTATTTATAAAAATAGAGTATACGATCATCCGTCTGTTTCAGAGCGTAAAGAACTTGCGCAATTGCAGCCGTTCGCAAATGAGGCGAGTGTTTTATTTGATACGAGCTTAATGGGAGCATTTTCGTTAAAAGACGCTGCTTCAGGGTCTCGTTTTAATATTATGTCTGGTTTAGTAGCGATGCAAATGATGTTAATCGGACTGTTAGATGGTGTGCAATCCATTGGTGTTGTGACGCCTTACAGAGCGCAGTCTCGCTTTTTATCAACGTGTATTAGAGAAATGTTGCAGAGAACGAAATATCAAAACATACCTGTTTTAGCAGCGACAGTTCATAAGTTCCAAGGATCTGAAAGAGATATGATGATTTTTGATACAGTAGATAGTTATCCGCAAGAACGACCTGGCGTTTTATTCTTTGACCATAAAAACCATCGTCTCGTCAACGTTGCTGTGACAAGGGCGAGAGGGAAGTTCATTCAATTATCAGATTGTCATTATATGCGAAAAAACCTTTCTAGAAAACAAGCGTTGTCACAATTAACGGCTCATATAGAACGCCACGGAGATGTGTATGATCGCACGACATCAAGACAATTGTGGGAACGGAAAATATCGAAACGATTACGCTGGTTTATGGAAATGAATCTTGAGGAAACGAAAGGGCTATTAAAAGATATTTTAGCAGCAAAACGAAAAATCATTATTTCGCTTCCAAGTACGAAACAAGTAGATAAACGAGTATGGCAAGCGTTAATGCGCACAAATGCACAAATAACAGTGTATAGTGACGGACCAGTTCCACTGAAAAATGTAAAGTTACAAAGGCAAAATAAAGCATTCCCGTTTATCGTAATCGATGATGAAATCTTTTGGGCAGGGGCACCGCTTACATCTCAAATGATGTTTGAAGGTAGTACGGAATTCCCGTACATATGTGCAAGACTGCAAGCACCTGAGACAATTGGTGTATTAAAAGGATTTTTAGATATTCGGTAAATTCGGATAGGAATTCCTTGACTTTTATTTGAAATGAACTTAGAATGAAAATAATTTAATATAATTTTATGAAAATTCTTATCACGAGAGGTGGAGGGACTGGCCCTACGAAACCTCGGCAGCGGATTCGTTATGAATACTGTGCCAATTCCAGCAAGGTAACTTGAAAGATAAGAAAGAAGCTCATTTTGACTGTATATACAAAAGCCTCTTTCTATCTTTTAGAAAGAGGCTTTTTTACGTGAAAATAAAAGGAGGAAGAAAAATGGGAGCGACAGGAGTAGCGTCACAAAGAAAAATAATTGAAGAGAGTATCGAAAGAAATAAGGAAAAGTACATAGAAACAAGTCATGATATTCATGCGAATCCGGAGATTGGTAACCAAGAGTTTTATGCATCTAGAACGTTAAGTTTATTACTAGGTAGTGCAGGATTTCAGTTGCAGCACAATATAGCTGGACACGAAACAGGATTTATCGCGCGAAAAAGTTCAGGAAAACAAGGACCAGCAATCGCATTTTTAGCGGAGTACGACGCTTTACCAGGACTTGGCCATGCGTGTGGTCACAATTTAATCGGCACAATTAGTGTTGCAGCAGCAATTGCATTATCAGAAACGCTTGAAGAAATTGGCGGGGAAGTTGTCGTATTCGGAACACCAGCTGAAGAAGGAGGACCGAACGGTAGCGCAAAATCGAGTTATGTAAAGGCGGGTTTATTTAAAAACATTGATGCGGCGCTTATGATTCATCCGAGCGGAAAAACAGCAACAACGAGTCCTTCACTAGCAGTCGATCCACTTGATTTTCATTTTTACGGAAAAACAGCTCATGCTGCAGCTTCACCTGAAGAAGGAATTAACGCATTAGATGCGGTGATTCAGCTGTACAACAGTATTAACGCACTTCGCCAACAACTTCCGTCAGATGTGAAGATTCATGGTGTTATTACAGAAGGCGGAAAAGCACCTAACATTATTCCTGACTACGCCGCAGCAAGATTCTTCATCCGTGCAGCGACGCGAAAAAGATGTGCGGAAGTAACAGAAAAAGTAAAAAATATTGCTCAGGGAGCAGCGTTAGCAACAGGCGCAAAAGTGAAAATCCATCAATTCCAAAATGAAATCGATGAACTACTCGTAACAAAAACATTTAATGAAGTCGTAGCCGAAGAACTAGAATTACAAGGTGAAGACGTAAATCGGAAAGAAAGATTTGGCATCGGCTCAACAGATGCAGGAAATGTAAGCCAAGTCGTACCGACCATTCATCCGTACATTAAAATCGGCCCAGATGATTTAATTGCACATACGAATGAATTTAGAGAAGCAGCACGTTCAGAATTAGGAGACAAAGCTCTAATTACATCAGCAAAAGCACTAGCAAATACGGCGTATCGATTAATTACGGAAGAAGGGCTGTTAGAGAAGGTGAAGGAGGAGTTTAGAGAGGCGCAAAGGAATCAGGGGTAGGTGATTGAAGGGAGTGGATGATCCACTCCTTTTTCTCTTAACAATAGCTATGTGTTTTCCAGTAAAACTAGTATTTTTAATCAATTTAATAATTTTTTATAATCGTAAGCCATTTAACATAACAAGAATTGTTCTTCCCATAAAAGCCCGATTGGTGAGGCTGATAATCAGTGGGGGATGAAGAACCTCCTACTGATTAAAGTTTCGCTTTATTTGAAGAATAGTGTAGTTAATAAACAGAAGCATACTAAAAAAGAACATTGACTTTTCAATGATCTTTTTTAGTGCCCTTACGAAGGAGAGATTTTCACTATTAGCGGGCAGCCAATATGAGAACGAAAAATTCTCTTCAAAAAAGAATGGGATAAGGTTGGAGCATACTTATTATAACTTAACGAAGTATTTCATTTAACTAGATTGAAATAGAGTTTCTATATTCTGAAGGTTTGATATTATTAGTTTCTTACATACTTTTCCTATTTATAATGGTATAGTAAAATATAGTAAAAAGAGAGGGGATTAGTATGGCGATAATTGGAATTGATTTAGGGACAACTAATAGTTTAGTAGCAACATGGTCGGAAGATGGTGCAACACTTATTCCAAATGTTTTAGGTGAATTTCTCACACCATCGGTAGTTAGCGTTGATGAAACGGGGGAAGTTTTAGTTGGGCGTATTGCGAAAGAGCGACTAATTACTCATCCACAACTAACAGCAGCAACTTTTAAACGTTTTATAGGAACAGAGAAAAAATATGAGCTGGGTACATATACTTTTTCATCTGAAGAATTATCATCTTTTGTTATTAAATCTTTAAAACAAGACGCAGAAGTGTATTTAAATGAAGAGGTTACCGGTGCTGTAATTAGTGTCCCTGCCTATTTCAATGATACGCAGAGAAAGTCAACGAAACGTGCAGCGGAAATAGCAGGATTAACAGTAGAACGCCTCATTAGTGAACCGACAGCTGCGGCAATTGCTTATGGCTTATACCAAGAACAATCAGAAACAAAATTTCTCGTATTTGATTTAGGTGGAGGCACTTTTGATGTTTCCATTTTGGAATTGTTTGAAGGGATAATGGATGTAAAATCTATTGCGGGTGATAATTATCTTGGTGGTGAAGATTTCACGAAAAGTTTAATGACCTTCTTCTTAGAATCCCATCAACTGGATCCAGAGTCACTTGATTCAAAAACATTATCATTAATTTATACACAAGCAGAACGCTGTAAGCTTGCTTTATGTAATGAGTCAGCTGCAACTATGAATGTTGTGATTCATAATCAAACATATGAAACAAGTATAAATAGGGGTGAATTCGAAAAGATTGTAACGCCGCTACTGTTACGTCTTCGTTATCCGATTGAACGTGCTCTTCGTGATGCTTCGTTAAACCCGAATGATTTAGACGCTGTCATTTTAATTGGTGGAGCGACTCGAATGCCTCTTGTGAAATCTGTTATTTCTAAAATGTTTGGGCGTATGCCTTATGCAAATATAAATCCAGATGAAACAGTTGCTTTAGGTGCTGCAATTCAAGTTGCCTTAAAAGAACGAAATAAGGCTTTAGAAGAAGTGATTTTAACCGATGTCTGTCCATATTCTTTAGGAACAAGTGTTGTTCAAGAATTTGGAGATGGTAAGTCAGAGTCTGGGTACTTCTTCCCTATTATAGAGAGAAATACACCAATTCCTGTAAGTAAGGTGGAGCGACTCTATACAGTAAAGGATAAACAACAATTTATAACTATTGATGTATATCAAGGGGAAAACCGTAAGGTAGTAAATAATTTAAAACTGGGTGAGCTCAAAATTAAGATTCCTCCTGCTCCTGCTGGAAATGAGTCGGTTGATATTCGTTATACATACGACATTAATGGCATTCTTGAAGTTGAGGTAATAAGTACATCAACTGGAGAAAAGAAAAGAACGATCATACAGCAAAACGCTGGAAATCTTACAGATGCAGAAATAGAAAAGAGACTTTTAGAGTTAAGACATATTAAAATTCATCCGAGAGATAGAGAAGAAAATCGACTTCTTCTTGCAAAGTGCGAAAGGCTTTATGAAGAGTTACTTGGTGATGAACGCAAAAAGATTTCTATATTACTGCAACAATTTGAGAGCGTGCTTACAACGCAAAATGATAAAAAGATTAAAGAAGCTTCCAGTATATTAAAAGAACATATTGAAAGTATGGAAAGGTGGGCAAATCGCTAATGAGTATTTGGAATACATTGGAGATTGAACCTACTGACAATATTTCAGTCATTAAAAAAGCTTATGCAAAACTCCTGAAAATACATCATCCAGAAGATGATCCAGAAGGATATCAAAAATTAAGAGAAGCGTTTGACGAGGCAGTGAAAAGTGCGAAAAATATGAAAGATAATCCGTCGATTCAAATAGATGATATGAATGCCCCTGATAGGGAACATGTATTTTCTCCATGGACTGACAGTGATGCGGAAATTGCTACTACTACAATTACTGAGCATCCAGTCTATACATTCATGGAAAGTGTTGAGACGCTTTATGATAATTTCTTTGCACGGATAGAGCAGGGGAATTGGGAGGAAATATTGCGTTCAGATGTGATATGGGATGTTCAATATGCAGCAGCACTACAAGATCAATTAATTGAATTTTTCTTATATCATTATCACTTCCCACATTCGATTTGGGAATTAATCGATCAAGTATTTCGATTCAGCGAGCAAAGAAATGATTTAGTAAATGAATATGGAGAAAATACAATTCAATTTTTATTAGAAAGAATTAGCGGCGAAAAAGAAATGCGTTATGATATTTTTGAAAAAACTGCTGATTTAGATTTTGAGTTGTATTTCTATATACGAGAAGAAATACAAAGGAAACTGATAGCGAATGAATTAGAAGATGTAAAAGAAGAACTGGATCGTGCGTTTGCAATGTATCAAAGGGACCCTGAATTATTACGTATGCAAGGTATTTATTATTTACGTATAGACAATAAGGAGAAGGCATTACAAGCATTTAGCAATATTCTGTTAATTGATAAAGACGACCCAGATGCATTATTATATCGTGCCCGTATTCAGCATAATCTTGGGCAATTTCACGATGCTATCAAAGATTGTGAACATCTTCTTTCTGTCTACCCAGAGCATATGGATGCGATGTTCATGATGACAAAATGCTTAGAAAAAGCGGGAGAAGTAGAGAAAGCTGAAAAAATAGTGCAGGATGCTTTTCAAATAGATAGGAACCATGTTGAGTTTCTATCATATTTCAATTCGTTTTTGGCACAAAGCGGAAAGAAACCAAATAAACCAGGGGTTACAATGGCTTATGTATTTGGTTGGATATTGATGTATATTGGCATGTTTTTAAGACGTACTTGGGTGTATATTTTATTTTTTATTCTTGCTATTATTACGCGATTACCTTTCAAATATATCCTTCTTCTTCCGGTTGTTTGGGAAGCGTGGAAGTTTTATAGACTGAAAATCAAAATGTAAGGAGGAGCTTAGGTGTTCGTTTCAAGAAAGAAAAAACAGGTAAAACAATATTTACGAAGCATGTCTACTATATGTATGGGTACTTATTTTCTTATTCATTATTTTACAAAATATGAATTTACATTTATAAGAGACCGTATACTTGGGAAAAAGTTTTTGAAGAAACAATTACAAAGATTTGATTGTAACGAACCAGCACAATTGAAAGAAATGATTGAGTGGTTATTAACAGAAGGATCACGTCAAGAATTTCAAACGATGTACAATCAATTAACCCCTCTTTCAGAAGCACAGCGAAAGCTATTACTTCCAAGACAATCAAACGATGAAAAAATGTACGTTGTGAATTACTCATTGCACATGTTACCTGATGCTGGGATTGCTGCATTTGATTATGCATGGTGTATTTGTTTAAGTCGAATTGGTAAAAGATTAGGTTATTTATCTAAAAAAGAAGCGGAACATTATATGATACAAGCGGCAAAACTTGCTCAAAACTCCTATTCAGATTGGCATGAGTACTTTCTTGCTTTTCATATCGGTAGTCACTTTAATAAATTGGACATAGAGTTCATAAGCAAAGATAAATACAATATTTTTTACACACTAGGTATGTTTAGAGTTAAAGATTCTTATGTGCATACAATTGCATGGAAAAATGACCTCCTTACAGATATGAGGGAAGGATAATGTTTGAGAGGAAAGCCTTACAATTGGACTGTATGATATTAAGATTGATGATAAATACTACTTCACCAGATGAAGAAGTAGTAATATGGTCGTTTGAAAATCTAAATGTAGTTCCATAACAGTGTTTTATGTTAAAGCAATAGAGAAATGAGAAGGTGTTTCAAAGAGTCTTCGGTTAGAGTTGATACTTCTTATTTCGTATAAAAATAGTACGTTATCCTATTTACGAGAACCATAGTAAGGATAACGTACTATTTTTTCTATTATGTAAATACATTCAGATACAATGATTTGATTGTTAAGGAACTACAAGTATATTATCTACAAGATAGGAAAAGAGGGGACTGAGATAATAGAAGGATGAAGCGTTTAATAGAAAGCAGTTCATCTCCATTTACTATTCGATAACTTTTAAATTTTGTTATGGGAAAGAAGGGAATGTTATATTAATCAAAAAAACTTGATTAATAAGTTGCATAAAGACTGAATCAACGTATATACTATAAATATCAAAAAAAATTGATGAAGGGAGAGTGAACTACAGTGGCGCAAAATTTCCAGCTCTATGAGAAAAAATTCAAAGCATTAGCGGATCAAAAGCGTTTAGAAATCATGTATGAACTTTGTCAGCGAGGCCAAACGTGTGTATGTGATTTAACAGAGATTTTTGAAATGACACAATCTAAGTTGTCCTATCATTTAAAGATTTTATTAGATGCAGGTTTGATTGTAAAAGAAACAAAAGGTACGTGGAGTTATTATGATTTAAATGATGCGGAAGTGAATAATTTATTATCAGAAGAATTGTGCTGTATCTTTAGAAAAACAGGGAAAGGTAGTTGCTGTTAAAATTTTGAGTTATTAATCAAAAAAACTTGATTAATGATATGTAAAGAGGAGGAATAAGGTATGATATATGTTCACGTCGGTATAAACGTTACGAATTTAGAGAAGTCTATTGAATTTTATGAAAAAGTATTTGGTGTATCACCAGTTAAAGTGAAAACGGATTATGCAAAATTTTTATTAGAGACGCCAGGACTTAATTTTACGCTGAACGTACGAGATGAAGTGAAGGGAAATCAGGTAAATCATTTCGGTTTCCAAGTGGATACAGCTGAAGAAATTACATTACATAAAGAAAGATTAGAAAAAGAAGGTTTCTTTGCGCGTGATGAAATGGATACGACTTGTTGCTATGCAGTACAAGATAAGTTTTGGATAACAGACCCTGATGGGAATGAGTGGGAATTCTTTTATACGAAAGCACATAGTGATGTTCACAAAATTGAAGAGTCATCATGTTGCACGACTGCAAATGAGGTAGCTAAAAATTCTTGTTGTTAATAGGAGATGGAAAATAAAATGAAACGCTTATCTTTTCTAGACCGATATTTAACACTATGGATTTTTCTAGCGATGGCTGTTGGGATTGGTTTAGGGTTTGTATTCCCTAGTGTAGTAGACGGACTGAATACATTACAAGTTGGAACGACGTCTATTCCACTTGCTGTTGGTTTAATTGTCATGATGTATCCACCATTAGCAAAAGTTCGCTATGAGGAAATGGGCCGAGTATTTAAAGATGTAAAAGTGTTAGTTCTATCTTTAGTACAAAACTGGATTATTGGTCCGGTACTTATGTTTGTGTTAGCAATTATTTTTCTTCCTGATAAACCAGAATATATGGTCGGTCTCATTATGATTGGATTAGCACGTTGCATTGCAATGGTAATTGTTTGGAACGATCTAGCTGATGGTGATAAAGAATATGCGGCAGGTTTAGTCGCTTTTAATTCGGTATTCCAAATGCTCTTTTTCTCGGTTTATGCATACGTATTTGTAACAGTCATTCCAGAATGGTTAGGGATTGAAGGGGCTATTGTTGATATTACAATGATAGAAGTAGCGAAATCAGTATGTATCTATTTAGGAATTCCTTTTATAGCAGGTATGTTGACACGCTTTGTACTCGTTAAGTTAAAAGGAAGACAGTGGTATGAAAAGGTGTTTATACCGAAGATTAGTCCACTTACACTACTTGCATTGCTATTTACAATTATCGTTATGTTCTCTTTAAAAGGAGAGATGATTGTTAGCGTGCCATTAGATGTAGTAAGAATAGCGATTCCGTTATTAATCTATTTTATTGTAATGTTTTTTGTTTCTTTCTTTATGGGAAGAAAAATTGGTGCAAACTATCCGGTAACAACAACGTTAGCATTTACAGCAGGTAGTAATAACTTTGAATTAGCGATTGCTGTAGCAGTTGGTGTGTTTGGTATTCATTCAGGCGCAGCATTTGCTGCTGTGATTGGTCCTTTAGTTGAAGTCCCTGTCATGATTGCACTTGTAAACGTCGCTTTTTGGTTTAAGCGTAAATATTTTAATGACCAACCATTATAATTTAAAAACAAAGGCGGAAAACAACATGGAAAATAAAAAGACAATCTATTTCTTATGTACAGGAAATTCATGCAGAAGCCAAATGGCAGAAGCATGGGGGAAACAATATTTAGGGGAGAAGTGGAATGTGTATTCTGCGGGAATCGAAGCACATGGAGTGAATCCAAACGCAATTAAAGCAATGAACGAAGTAAATATCGACATAACAAATCAAACATCAGATATAATTGATGCAAATATTTTAAATCGTGCTGATTTAGTCGTTACGCTTTGTAGTCATGCGGATTCTGTTTGTCCATCTACTCCGCCGGATGTGCATCGTGTTCATTGGGGATTTGATGATCCAGCAGGAAAAGAATGGTCCGAATTTCAACGTGTTCGTGATGAAATTGGTGAACGTATAAAGCGATTTTCTGAAACAGGTGAGTAAAGTAAAGAGTCAATCTTCTATTGTATAGGGATTGGCTCTTTTTACTATATCGCTTATGTAAATGCATCTTCGGTGTGGTATCTCAAATGCATTCTTTCAGATGGAACATGCGAAAATCTAGTGAAAGTAAGCAGACTTGACCCGAAACTGCTGGATTTGAAGTAGTTTTATACAGCGAAGGAGTTTCAAATATATGCCGTCATGGAAAGCTTCTTTGGTCATTTAAAAAGTGAAGTTTTCTACTCGCAAGAGATAACAAAAGTACCCAACACAACTGTGCGAATTCATGCACACCTAAACCATCTATTCCCTAAAGAATTTAGGGAATAGATGGTTTAGGTGTTTTGATAGGTGTCCCGTTTTCGGGGGGCACTTCAATTTATTCTGATGAGTTTTTTTATAATTTATCAATAATTATTCTTTTTTCTCCGGCTGATAGGAAAGAATAACAACACCTGAATTGGTCGTTCTTGTTTCTATAAGTTTTAATGCTTTTGTATTGCTCTGGTCTTTAAAGAGACGCTTTCCGCTTCCTACGATAACGGGATTGACTATAAAGTGATATTTATCAATGAGGTCATGTTGCATTAATGTTTGTGTAAGATCACTGCTGCCATAGATTAAAAGGTTCTGACCGGGCTGTTCCTTCAGTTTCGATATTTCTTCTACAATATTACCCTTGATAAGATTTGCATTCCATTCGGTTTTTTCCAAAGTTGTTGACGCAACAAATTTAGGCATGCTGTTCATTTTATCAGCAAAACCTTCTTCATCAGTCATAGAAGGCCAGGCAGCTGCAAAACCTTGATAGGTTACTCGCCCTAGTAGAAGAGCTTCACTTTCAAACAGTAAATTGGATTGAAACTTGGCCACTTCTTCATTGAAGTATGGAGCAGTCCAAGCTGGTTCCTCCATGACACCATCTAGTGAGAGGTACATCGATACAATTATTTGTCCCATTTTGTTCTCCTTTAGTTTTAAATTGAGATTTTTACATATTGGTAACACAATTATTAATTCTCCAACTAGAGAAATTCTCCTTTTTTAATAGTTTCGACAAAATATATTTATGTATGTTTCGGAATAATCTAATATATATTCATAACTTTGAAATATTGTATAACTTCTAATTTTTATGCATCATTGATTAGCATTGCTTATTGTGCTAACGAATCAGGATAGTGTGGCGACCGACTAAATAGTTGTTTATCCTCATTTATTTAGAAGGGAAGTTCTATCATTTCGCGAATTAATTAGACATAGACGAGTGCTATAATTTTCTATATCTACATAAAGAGGTGACTACGTATGAATCAAAGACCGTCAGAAGTAGAATATGCCGGGAGCTCCGGCGAATATATCCGTTTGGTGCCGGACGGTAACATCATCGACATTCTGCTCGCCCAGGAAAAGCAAATGACCGAGCTCCTGGCATCGTTGACCGAAAGCCAGGCTGCATATCGGTATGCGGAAGGAAAATGGACGCTGAAAGAAGTCGTGGGCCACATTACAGACGCAGAACGCGTCATGACCTACCGCCTGCTCCGGTTCGCAAGAGGGGACCAGACGCCTTTGACCGGTTTCGATCAGGAATTATTCATACCTCCTTTCGGAAGCTGGACAACCGCGCAATTGGCCGAAGACTACCGGGCCGTACGGCAATCAACGATTACATTGCTGCGCGGGCTACCAGCGGAGGCGTGGACCCGTAAGGGCACAGCCAACAACCTAAGCATTACGGCGCGAGCCCTCGCGTACGGCATTGCAGGACACGAGCTTCATCACATGGGGGTTATCCGAAACAGGTACTTGAGTTAATCGTTGACTGAGGCATTTTGAATTGAACTAACGGGTAACTTTAACAAAATAAGGAATACAATTAAACATCCTAAAATATGCAAATTTTTATACATGACTGCTTGCGTATTATGGAGTGAATCCAAATGCTATTAAAGCAATGAACGAAGTAAATATCGACATAACAAATCAAACATCAGATATAATTGATGCAAATATTTTAAATCGTGCTGATTTAGTCGTTACGCTTTGTAGTCATGCGGATTCTGTTTGTCCATCTACTCCGCCGGATGTGCATCGTGTTCATTGGGGATTTGATGATCCAGCAGGAAAAGAGTGGTCCGAATTTCAACGTGTTCGTGATGAAATTGGTGAACGTATAAAGCGATTTTCTGAAATAGGGGAGTAAATAAAGGAAAGAGTCAACTCACTCGAGTAGGCTCTTTTTTTATGTGCTATGAAACTTCAAAATAGAACAATATTGCGTTAGCGGAATATGTAATAAACGCCTATCTAATCACGAAAAAAACGAGTCCATTCACGTTTTTCAGGTTATCTGATGAATAGGTGTATTTTTGTGAAAAAAATGTTTATAAAAAGCCTTGAAATATTCTGAAAATTAAATTATTATTATCCATGTAAACTACTAAGTAATCGTTTACATGGATGAAATAAGGGTTTAAACAAAACTGAAGTAAACGATTTCTTGAAAATTTAGAAAGAGTGATGAAATGGCTAAGTCTACAATTAAAGATGTTGCAATGGAAGCGAATGTGTCTACAGCTACAGTATCTCGTGTGTTAAACGATAGCGGATTTGTAAGTGACGACATTAAAGATCGTGTTCATTTAGCTGTGAAAAAATTGAATTATCAACCAAATGCGATTGCTAGAAGTTTAAAGCAAGATAAAACATACACGATTGGTGTTGTGATTCCAGATATAACAAACCAGTATTACATGACAATTTCAAAGGCGATTGAAGATATTGTACAGCAAAAGGGCTATAACCTTATTTTTTGTAGTAGTCATGAAAATCCTAAAAAAGAGGATAAATTGTTGCAGCTACTGGTGGAACAACGGGTAGATGCGATTGTGTTGGCGACTGCTGGCGGTTGTGAAGAAAGAGTAAGGAGTATTCATCAGGCCGGTGTACCGATTGTTTTAGTTGACCGGACTGTTGAGATTGGGGATTCGAAATTAGATTCGGTTATAGAAAGTAATTTTGAAAGTGCTTATACATTAACGAGCTATCTTTTAAAACAGGGTCATAAATCGATTGGTCTTGTGAATGGATTGTTGAACGTTAGTACAGGTAAAGAGCGCTATGAAGGATTTCAGAAAGCTTTAGAAGAGTTTGGGATTCAAGAAGATGAAAACTATACGTTTAATAGCACTTTCACAAGAGAAGGTGGTATGAAAGCGGTTGATTATTTTCTGAATTTTACTGAGAAACCGTCAGCTATTCTATCTTTGAACAATGAAATGGCATTTGGTGTTCTTCTTGAATTAACGAGGAGGGGTTACTCTGTACCAGAGGACATTGTGATCGCTTCTTTTGGTGATGTGGAGGCAGCACAATTATTACGAGCACCTGGTATTATATCAGTCGCTCACAAACCATATGAAATGGGAGAAAGGGTAGGTGATATATTATTGAAACGTTTAAATAATGAAGAAGGTCCCTTTCATGAAATATTTACACCAAAGTTATTAATAGATGCACAAAGTGTAAGTAGTTGAAACGTATTTTCGTTAAGTTAAAAATCGGAAGGGAGATAAAAATGCTAAAAGGAATACCGAAAATAATTAGTCCAGATTTAATGAAAGTTCTTTTAGAAATGGGGCATGGGGATGAGATTGTTTTAGCGGATGGCAATTTCCCTGCTGCCTCTTGCGGGACGAAGCTCATTCGATGTGAAGGTCATGGGGTTCTTGAAGTATTACAGGCAATTTTGCAATTCTTTCCACTCGATACGTATAGTAATCATTCTGTTTCGTTAATGAAGGTTGTAAAGGGGGATCATGTATCCCCCTCCATTTGGGAAACGTATGATGCGACAATTAAAAAATATGATACTCATTTTGATGGGTTTGAGATGATTGACCGCTTTGTGTTTTATGAGAGGGCAAAGAAGGCGTATGCGATTGTTGCAACGAGTGAAAGTGCTCTCTATGCCAATATGATTTTAAAAAAGGGCGTTGTCACCGATTAACGCCGTAGTTACTATTTGGTGGATTAAAAAATTGATAAGGTTGTAGGTGATAGAATGAGTGAATTGCTACTGAAAATGGATGGAATTGGTAAAGCGTTCCCTGGAGTGCAAGCGCTTTCTAATGTGCAGTTTGAATTGAAAAAAGGCGAAGTTCACGCACTTTTGGGAGAGAATGGAGCCGGAAAATCTACATTAATGAAAATTTTAACAGGGATTTATCAAAGGGATACTGGAACAATTGCATACGAAGGAAGAGAAATCGAGGTTCCCGATACAAAAGCAGCACAAAGACTTGGAATCAGTATAATCCATCAGGAACTTAATTTAGCTCCGCATTTAACAGTTGCCCAAAATATTTTTATAGGAAGAGAACCTAAAGGGCTATTTAATCTTTTTTTGGATGAAAAAGAACTAAATAACAGAGCAAAAAAACTATTTGAAAGGTTAAACATTCATCTAGATCCTAAAGAATTGGTAGGTGATTTGACAGTTGCGAAACAACAAATGGTTGAGATTTCCAAAGCTCTTTCCTTTGATTCGAAAATATTAATTATGGATGAGCCAACCGCAGCTTTAACGGATACGGAAATTGATGCATTGTTTGTTATGATTCGAAAATTACGACAAGATGGTGTGGGAATTGTATATATCTCTCACCGCATGGAGGAGCTTAAGAAAATTACGGACCGTGTATCGATTATGCGAGATGGTACATACGTAGGAACGATGAACACGAAGGATGCAACGATTGAACAAATTATCTCGATGATGGTTGGAAGGAAAATTGATAACAATCAAAAACCAGAAATGAAAGAGAGAACGAGAGAAAAAGTGTTTGAAGTAAAAAATTTAAAGAGAGGGAAAACGATAAAGGATGTAAGCTTTGAACTGTATAAAGGGGAAATCGTTGGCTTTGCTGGATTGATGGGAGCTGGAAGAACAGAAGTAGCCCGTGCTATATTCGGGGCAGATCCACTTGATTCAGGGGAGATTTTTATTAAAGGGAAAAGACAGAATATTAAAAGTCCTTCTGATGCAGTGCAACATGGAATTGGATATTTATCTGAGGATCGAAAGCAGTTTGGACTTCTAGTTGGGATGGATGTCAAAACAAATATTGCAATGGCATCGATGAAAGATTATGTGAAACCTTTTGGCTGGATGCATGTATCTAAAGTGGATCAACAATCTGAGGAATTAATTAAGAGGTTAAAAATAAAAACACCATCAGGTAATCAATTAGTGAAAAATCTTTCAGGAGGGAATCAGCAAAAAGTTGTTATAGGCAAGTGGTTGACTAGAGATTCAGACATTTTAATCTTTGATGAGCCTACTCGTGGTATTGATATTGGGGCAAAAGATGAAATTTATAAGTTACTACACGATTTAGCACAGCAAGGAAAATCTATTATTATGATTTCCTCAGAACTTCCTGAAATTTTAAGAATCAGCCACCGCGTAATTGTTATGTGTGAAGGCAAAATAACAGGAGAATTGAAAAATGATGAAAAAGCATCACAAGAAGCGATTATGACGCTTGCAACAAAACGAATTATGTAATGAATAGTAACGGATGATAAAGGAGTGAACAGGAATGGAAATGCCAAAAGCAGTAGAGTTTCCGGTTGAAGGGAAGATGAGGAAAGGGATGAATTCAAACGCCCTTCAGCAGCTTCTAGCATTTGCAAGTTTAATCGTACTTGTTGTCATTTTTTCAATTGCTTCAGCTAATTTTCTACAATTTGATAACATTATAGGAATCTTTTTATCGACAGCTGTTACAGGCATACTTGCTTTAGGAGCAACGATGATTATCGTTACAAGTGGAATTGATTTATCGTGTGGAACCGTACTGACGTTGTCTTCGGTTATGACAGGTGTTTTTGCTGTCAACTTAGGTTTACCGGTTTGGGTAGCTGTTATAGGAGGCATTTTAATAGGCGCCGTAGTAGGTTTGATTTCGGGAGCTGCGATTGCAAAATTGAAGATTCCGCCATTTATTGCAACGTTAGCGATGATGATGATCGCGAAAGGATTGGCACTTGTTATTTCGAAAGCGACTCCAATCTATTTCACTTCTATACCAAGTTTTAACAAAATTGCGATGGGTTCTATTATTCCTGGGTTTGCTATTCCGAATGCTGTTTTCATCTTTTTTGGAATGGCTATTTTCGCAAGCTTAATTTTAAATAAAACGATTATCGGAAGGTATACATTTGCACTAGGAAGCAATGAAGAAGCAACTAGGCTTTCAGGAGTTAATGTTGATAAGTGGAAAATAATTATCTACATGCTTGCAGGTGTTTTTACTGGTGTTGCAGGGATCATAATGGCATCTCGTCTAAATTCTGCCCAGCCAGCTTTAGGAGCGGGATATGAATTGGAAGCAATCGCAGCAGTCGTTATCGGAGGAACTTCTTTAAGTGGTGGTAAAGGAACAATTCTTGGTACTGTTATCGGTGCATTGATTATGAGTGTGTTAACAAATGGTCTTCAAATCCTTTCCGTACCGCAAGAGTGGCAAACAGTAGTTGTTGGAGCGGTTATCTTATTGGCAGTTTACGCAGATGTGTTACGAAACAAAAAAGCAAAGAATTAACTGCGATACTGTTTTTAAAATAAAACAATATATAGGGGGAGTTTTGGATGAAGAAAGCAAAAAAGGGCATCGTTTTATCATCAATTCTTGCAATTTCAATGTTTATGGGAGCGTGTTCTTCAAACAATGCAAGCACGGGAAGTAAGGATAGTGATGCTCCTGCAAAAGATGACGGGAAACGTTATGTGGCTATCATTTCAAAAGGGTTCCAGCATCAGTTCTGGCAGGCTGTTAAAAAAGGAGCTGAGCAAGCAGCAGATGAATATAAGGTGAATATTACATTTGTAGGTCCTGAAACGGAAGCGCAGGTTGATAAGCAAGTTGAAATGCTCCGTAGCACACTTGATAAAAAACCAGATGCGATTGGTTTTGCGGCATTAGATTCTAAGGCTGCTCTTCCATTATTAGAACAAGCAAAAAACAAAAAAATTCCGGTTGTTGCGTTTGACTCAGGTGTTGAGGGAGATATACCTGTGGCAACAGCAGCAACAGATAATAAAGCGGCGGCAGCTCTTGCAGCTGAGAAAATGGCTGGATTAATTGGTGAAAAAGGAGAAGTAGCAGTAGTTGCTCACGACCAGACAAGTAAAACAGGTGTTGAACGACGAGATGGCTTTGTAAATACAATCAAATCAAAGTATCCGAACATTAAACTTGTCGATATTCAATATGGTAGCGGCGATCAATTAAAATCGACTGACGCTGCTAAGGCAATTATGCAAGCGCACCCAAATGTAAAAGGTATTTTCGGTACAAATGAAGGTTCTGCGATAGGGGTAGTAAATGCTGTTAAAGAATTGAACAAAAAGAGTGTAGTAGTAGTTGGCTTTGACTCTGGAAAACTACAAATTGATGCGATTAAGAGCGGAGTAATGGCAGGTGCGATTACGCAAAATCCAATTGGAATCGGTTATGAAACTGTGAAAGCAGCTGTTGAGAATCTAGATGGCAAACAAGTATCCAAAACAATTGACACTGGTTTCTATTGGTACGATAAAAAGAACATTGATGATCCAAAGATTAAGGAAGTGCTATATCAATAAAATTTAAATCGAAATTAGCGGTGCAAATAAATGAGAAACTGAGGTGCATACCATTGCCGAGTGTAATAAATGATTTGAAAGTATATGCAAATAAGATTGTCCAAACGGGTCTTGTAGTAGGAGCAGGTGGAAATTTAAGTATGAGAGACGGAAATATGATGTATATCTCTCCTAGCGGTTTTGATTTGCAAGAGATAGAAGACCACGAGTGGGTACGTGTCAATATTGAAACGGGTGAGATATTGGATAATTTAAAACCATCTTCTGAAATATTAATGCATCTGGAATGTTTTCGTAAACGTCCTGATATAACAGCTGTTTTACATGCTCATCCAAGTTATTCGGTAGGTGTATCATGTACTGGTCATACCATTCCGAGTCTATTCCCAGATTTTCCAGCAATGATCAAAAGCGTATCTTATCTTGAATATATGATTCCGACTACAGAAGTATTGGCTAACGCTGTATCAAATGTGATTGAAGAAAATGATGTAGTCGTAATGAGGAATCACGGGGTACTTACGGTTGGTAAAACAATGAAAGAAGCATATTTTCTAATGCAAATTCTAGAAGAAGCGGCCAAAGTATATACGATTGCATCGACGGTGGGCGTGCCAAGAATTTTGACAGAGGAAGAATGTCACGAATTAAGAAATCTATCTTCTGAGAAATATAGATTACAACTATTAAAAGATGCGGAGTAATTGAAGTGTTTCCGAGGGGTGTGAAGGAATGGAAAAAGTTTGGGCTTTTGATTTAGGTGCATCTAATGGGCGTTTAATGGTAAGTGGATTTGATGGGAAACGCCTTTATCTTGAAGAAGTTCACCGGTTCTCCAATCGCCCTATTTACGCAACTGGTCATTACTATTGGGATATTTTAAGGATCTTCCAAGAAATGAAGAATGGAATAGGGAAAAGTATTCAAAACGGTCATAAGTCGATCGAAAGTTTATCTATCGATACGTGGGGCGTTGATTTCGGACTTCTTTCTGCAACAGGAGAATTGCTTAGCAATCCTTATTCTTATAGAGATCCGCATACAAATGATAGTTTAAAAGAAATCACGGAAGTCATTCCGAGGGATGTTTTGTTCTCTCGAACAGGAGTCACGCCAGCAACAATTAATACGATCTGCCAGCTTTATACGATAAAAAAGAATAACCCAGATTTGATAGAAAAGGCAAAAACTCTATTATTAACACCAAACTTATTGAGTTATTTATTTTCCGGCGAAAAGGCGAATGAATATACGATTAGTACAACGACATCATTATTTCACATTCATGAGCATAATTGGGATACCGCCCTTATGACTAAGTTAAAGCTACCTAAAGAAATCATGGGAAATATTGTGATGCCAGGAACAACTCTCGGTCCGACACTTTCTTCTATTCATAATGAATTTGGCATGAAGCCTGTTAAAGTTATTGCTGGTGCAGGACATGATACAGCCTGTGCTCTTGCCGCATTGCCTATAAAGTCAGAATATTCCACTTTTATGAGTTGTGGTACATGGATCTTAATGGGAGTTCAAGTGAAGGATCCAGTCATTAATGAACAGGCTTTGGAATGGGGCTTTACAAATGAAGGAACGGCAGATGGCGAGTTTCGGCTACTTAAAAATATTATGGGGTTATGGCTCATGCAAGAATGTAGGGGGACTTGGGCAAAAGAAGGCAAGCTTTTTACTTACGAAGAAGAAGAAACGTTGATTCGAAATACAAAGCCATTTGCACATTCCATAGATCCAGATGATCCTTCTTTCTTCAATCCGGAAAATATGCTAAAACAAATCCGAGATTTCTGTATAAAGAGTGGTCAACAGCCCCCTGAAACGGAAGGGAGTTTCCTCCGCTGTATTTTGGAGAGTCTTTCATTCAAGTACAGATGGGTGTTAGAGAAGCTGGAAGTGTTAACTGGTAAGTCAATAGAAGTCATCCACATGGGCGGCGGTGGCATTCAGAATGATCTTTTTTGTCAATTTACCGCAAATGCGACTAACCGCCCTGTTGTAGCGGGGCCAGTTGAAGCGAGTGCGATTGGAAATTCATTATCGCAATGGATCGCGCTAGGAAAAATAAAGGATTTAAAGGAAGGTAGAGAGATTGTTGAAAACTCGTTTCCTGTTAAACATTATCAACCTCAAAATCAATTAGAATGGCAGGAAGCATACGGCCGTTTTCTTGAAATAATCGATAACAATGTAGTAAGAAGGGAGCTTTAAAATGAAAACAGTTCATAATAGATTTTACAATAAATTACCAAAAATCGGAATTAGACCAACGATTGATGGCAGAAGAAATGGTGTACGTGAATCTCTTGAAGATATGACGATGAATCTTGCAAAATCGGTAGCAAATTTATTAACTGAAAATTTACGTCATTACAATGGCGAGGCAGTAGAATGTGTCATCGCTGATACATGTATTGGCGGTGTGGCGGAAGCGGCCAAAGCGGCTGAAAAATTTGCGGTAGAGGGAGTTGGTGTTTCTATTACTGTTACACCATGCTGGTGCTATGGTTCTGAAACGATGGATATGAATCCAGACATTCCAAAAGCAGTATGGGGGTTTAATGGAACAGAACGTCCAGGGGCAGTGTATCTTGCAGCTGTCTTAGCTGCCCACAATCAAAAGGGTATTCCGGCTTTCGGTATATACGGGAAAGATGTGCAAGATTTAAGTGATACATCTATTCCTGAAGATGTGCAGGGAAAATTACTTCAATTTGCAAAGTCTGGTCTTGTCGTTGCTACTTTAAAAGGAAAATCGTATCTTTCGATGGGATCTGTATCTATGGGGATTGCCGGTAGTACCGTTAACCCCGAGTTTTTCCAAGATTATTTAGGAATGAGAAATGAATATATTGATATGACCGAATTTGTCAGAAGAATAGATGAGGAGATTTATGATAAGGAAGAATATGAAAGAGCTTTAAACTGGGTGAAGGAGTATTGCCCAGAAGGTCCAGATAATAATGCGGAAGAGATGCAACGATCAAGGGAGCAAAAGAATAAAGACTGGGAAACGAGCGTGAAAATGACATTAATTGCAAGAGATCTTATGGTTGGAAATCCGAAACTAGAGGAACTTGGTTATGGTGAAGAAGCGCTAGGGCATAACGCGATTTCTGCAGGTTTTCAAGGCCAGCGTCAATGGACGGATCATTTCCCGAATGGAGATTTTATGGAGACGATTTTAAATTCTTCCTTTGATTGGAACGGAATTCGCCCGCCATACATTATGGCTACTGAAAATGATAGTTTAAATGGGGTTACGATGTTATTTGGCCATTTGTTAACAAATACGGCTCAAGTTTTTGCAGATGTAAGAACGTATTGGAGCCCGGAGGCGGTAGAACGCGTGACAGGACATAAACCTGAAGGATTGGCGGCAAATGGATTTATTCATATGATTAACTCCGGTTCAGCTGCACTTGACGGGACAGGACAACAAACGAAAGATGGAAAGCCTGCTATAAAACCATTTTGGGAAATTACAGAGGAAGAAGCGCAAAAATGTTTGGCAGCTACTTCCTGGCGACCAGCTTCAACAGGATATTTCCGCGGGGGCGGGTTCTCGAGCGATTTCTTAACGAAAGGAAATATGCCTGTAACAGCAGCTCGTCTCAACCTCGTGAAAGGATTAGGACCTGTTTTACAAATTGCAGAAGGCTATACGGTTGAAATACCAGAAGAGGTTCACGACGTATTGGATGGGAGAACAGATCCAACTTGGCCAACAACTTGGTTTGTACCAAATTTAACAGGAGAAGGTGCCTTTAAGGACGTTTACACCGTGATGAATAATTGGGGTGCCAACCATTGCGTAATAAGCTACGGGCATATTGGCAATGATTTAATCACTCTTGCTTCCATGCTCCGAATTCCTGTAAATATGCATAACGTCAAAGAAGAGAACATCTTTAGACCGAGTGCATGGGGCATGTTCGGAACGAAAGACCCAGAAGCAGCAGATTATCGCGCCTGCCAAAACTTTGGCCCATTATACCATTAAGTTAAAAGTCCCCCTGATAATATGTCGGGGGGTTACTATAGGGCATTGGAATATAAGTGTAATAGGAAACTCTTAAACATACGGATACGCACTATTTTCGTATCCGAAATAATAAAACAATAAAAAATAACGGGGGTAAGAATATGGTTAATAGTTTATGGAACGAAACGAAGGCATCACAATTATCGCAAGGAGTAGACGAATTAGTGTATCGATCGAATTTAATTGGAACTGACCGTGCAGTATGTAATTGGGGCGGCGGAAACACATCGGTAAAGACATTTGAAAAAGATTTTCGTGGTCGTGATATAGAGGTCATGTGGGTGAAAGGAAGCGGATCTGATTTAGCGACTATGAAAGCGCAAAACTTTACTGGTTTAAGAATGGAAGATATTCGTTTATTAATGGAGCGCGAAGAAATGCCAGACGAAGAAATGGTAGAGTACTTAGCGCATTGTATGATTGACAGCAAGCATCCGCGTGCGTCCATCGAAACTTTATTGCATGCTTTCTTACCTTTTAAACATGTGGATCATACACATCCAGATGCCATTATTAGTCTTTGCTGCGCACATAATGGAAGACAAATTGCCGAGGAGATTTACGGTAATCGATTCGTTTGGGTTCCGTACGTGCGCCCTGGATTTACGTTATCTAAAATGATTGCAGAAGGCGTGAAAAATAATCCAAATGCTGAACTCGTGTTAATGGAAAAACACGGCTTAGTCGTTTGGGGAGATACGGCGAAGGAAAGTTATGAAAAGACGATTGCTGTTATTAATGAGGCAGAACAATATATCAATGAGAGAGTGAATGAAAGTACTGTATTCGGAGGGCAAAAATACGAAGCACTTTCAGTAGAAGAGCGTAGAAGTATTCTTGCAAAAGTAATGCCGATTATTCGCGGGGCAGTTAGTGATGAAAAGAAAATGCTATTATCTTATGATGATGCAGATGAAGTACTTCAATTTGTAAACAGCCACAATGCACGAGAGCTTTCGCAAGTTGGGGCAGCTTGTCCTGATCATTTAGTTCATACGAAGCGCAGTCCCCTTTATATCAATTGGGATCCGCAAACGAAAGACGTGGACGGATTAATAGAGAAAGTGAAAACTGGTGTGGAAAGCTTTAAAGAAGAGTATAAAGCTTACTTTGAACGTAACAAATACGAAGGAGACAACATGTTCGAATCTGCACCTCGCGTTATTTTAATTCCGGGTATCGGTATGGTGAATACCGGTAAAAATGTGGCAATGTCAAAAGTAAGTGGTGCGCTATATCATAGGGCGATTTCGGTAATGAAAGGTTCCACAACGCTTGGACGTTTCGTTTCTTTAAATGAAAATGAATCTTACAATGTGGAGTATTGGCCATTAGAGCTATATAAATTATCACTAGCACCAGCGGAAGCGGAATTTTCTCGTAAGGTTGCCTTTATTACAGGTGGCGCTGGCGGAATCGGAAGTGAAACAGGACGTTGCCTCGTTTCAGAAGGTGCGCATGTAGTGCTTGCTGATTTGAACTTTGAAGGAGCAGAAAAAGTTGCGGCTGAGATTAACGAGCAGTATGGCGAAGGTCGTGCGCTCGCGGTGAAAATGGATGTAACAAAAGAAGAAGAAGTGAAGGCGGCATTTGAGCAGGCAGCACTTGCTTACGGAGGCATTGATTGTATCGTGAACAATGCAGGACTTGCAACGTCTAGTCCATTTGATGAAACAACGCTTCAGGAATGGAATTTAAATATGAACGTGCTTGGAACGGGATACTTTTTAGTTGCACGTGAAGCATTCAAGCAAATGAAACAGCAAGGCATTGGAGGGAATATGGTATTTGTTGGCTCAAAAAACTCTGTATATGCCGGTAAAAATGCTTCGGCATATAGCTCTGTAAAAGCACTTGAAACACATTTAGCGAGATGTATTGCAGCTGAAGGCGGTGAGTATGGTATTCGTGTAAATTCAGTTCTTCCAGATGCGGTTCTGCAAGGATCAGCTATTTGGGGTTCAAAATGGCGCGAAGAACGTGCCGCGGCATACGGTATCGAGCCTGATCAGTTAGAGGAGCATTACCGTAAACGCACAACATTATTGGTTAATATTTATTCGAAAGACATCGCTGAATCGATTGCTTTCTTTGCTTCTTCAAAGGCGGATAAAACAACGGGATGTATGATTACGGTTGATGGTGGTGTAACCGCAGCATTTACTAGATAATCATGTCGCGTATATAACAAGAAGTATAATGGGCAAATGTTTTTTGCCTATTATACTTTCATATAAAAGAATAGCGAATTTCATGGGGAGAATAGAATAAGTCAATGGGCAGAAGGGGCCATTTTACATTCGCTTTTCAAAAGGGGATGGAAATTTGAAACTGAGAAACGTATTAACAGGGGGATTGCTTTTTAGTACTTTATTATTTTCTTTAGGAAACACTGGAGAGTTTAGTAAAGCAAAAGCAACAGCACCTATTACGATTGAAAATCCAAAACCAGAGGGAAAGAAACTATCACTTTGGTACAATGAGCCAGCAAAAGATTGGGAAAAACAAGCATTGCCAATCGGTAATGGCTATATGGGTGGAATGGTCTTTGGCGGAGTCCAGCAAGAACGTATTCAGTTTAATGAAAAAACGCTTTGGACTGGCGGACCAAGCAGTACGAGTGAGTATACGTACGGGAATCGCGAGGGAGCAGCGAGTCACTTAGGTAGCATTAGGGAAAAGTTATCAAAAGGTGATAAATCAGGGGCGGAAAGGGAATCTACGCAATTTCTCACAGGTCTCCAAAAAGGCTTTGGTTCCTATCAAAATTTTGGGGACATATACTTAGATTTTAATATGCCAGATGGGTCTTCATTTTCCAATTATCGCAGAGAATTAAATTTAAATGAGGGAATTTCTACGGTGTCCTATAGCTATAAAGGTGTTCAATATAATAGGGAATATTTTGCAAGTTATCCTGATCGCGTTATGGTCATGCGTTTAACTGCTAGTGAATCGAAACAGCTTTCATTAGATGTTAGACCAACGAGTGCACAGGGAGGGCAAGTAACGTCCAAAGATAACAAAATCACGATAAAAGGACAAATAGCGAATAATGGAATGAAATATGAATCGGAATTTAAAGTACTGAATGAAGGCGGTACATTAACAGCAGAGAATGGGAAAATTAAAGTAGCAAATGCAGATAGTTTAACAATTATTATGACTGCGGCTACTGATTATGAAAATAAATACCCAACGTATAAAGGGCAAGATCCACATGAAAAGGTTGAAAAAGTCATGTCTGCTATTTCGAAAAAGAGTTATGAGGTTTTAAAATATACACATATAAAAGACTATTACTCTTTATTTAATCGTGTTTCTTTAAATTTAGGAGGAGAAAAATCATCCGTTCCAACAAATGAATTACTAGCATCTTACAGTAAAGAAAACAGTAAGTATTTAGAAGAACTATTCTTCCAATATGGAAGGTATTTGCTTATTTCTTCTTCAAGACCAGGAACGCTTCCTGCAAATTTACAAGGGGTATGGAATAATTCGAACACACCACCGTGGGAAAGTGATTATCATTTTAATATTAATCTCCAAATGAATTATTGGCCTGCAGAAGTGACAAATCTGTCTGAAACAGCTGAGCCATTAATGGATTATGTTGATTCATTGAGAGAACCGGGAAGGGTTTCAGCAGAAAAACATTTTGGTGTTACAGGCGGCGGATGGACCGTTAACACGATGAATAATCCATTTGGATTTACTGCGCCTGGGTGGGGATTAGGCTGGGGATGGGCACCTAGTGCGAATGCCTTTATTAGTCAAAACCTTTGGGAGCATTACAAATTTACGGATGATAAACAATACTTACAAGAAAAGATTTATCCGATACTGAAAGAAGCGGCAGAGTTTCATAGTAAGTTTTTAGTAGAAGATCAAAATAAGAAGTTAGTTGTTTCTCCGTGCTGGTCTCCAGAGCTTGGTGGAATTTCTAATGGATGTGCCTTTGACCAACAGTTAGTATATGAATTGTTCTCTAATGTAATTGAAGCGAGTGAAGTTTTACAGGTTGATAATGTATTTCGGGATGAGTTAAAGGCGAAAAGGGATAAATTATTCCCGCCAATTCAAATTGGTAGATATGGTCAGGTGCAAGAGTGGAAGGATGATATAGATGACCCTGGCGAAACGCATAGGCATATATCCCAGTTAGTTGCGCTATATCCAGGAAGTATGATTAATCACAATACACCGGAATGGCTTGAGGCTGCTAAAGTTACTTTAAACCATCGTGGTGACGAGGGAACAGGCTGGAGTAAAGCGAATAAAATTAACCTATGGGCACGTTTGTTAGATGGTGACCATGCGTATAAAATCCTGCAAGGTCAACTGACAGGAAGTACGCTCAGCAACTTATTTGATACGCATCCACCGTTTCAAATTGATGGGAATTTTGGCGCAACATCAGGAATTGCTGAAATGTTAATTCAAAGCCATACCGACTCTATTCAACTATTGCCTGCACTTCCGAAAGCTTGGAAGGACGGTTCTTATAAAGGATTAAGAGCACGCGGTGCATTTACGATTGATGCGGATTGGAAAAATAGCACGCCTACAGTTATTCAGGTGACTTCTGATCACGGAAACGATGTAAAGTTAAAAAGTCCAATGTTCAATACACCGTTTACTGTAACAAAAGTTGGGACGAATACACCGGTGCCATTTACGAAGGATGGCGATACGATTTCATTTAAAACGGAAGCAGGTAAAAAGTATAAAATTGAGTCTATGCTTAGTTTCGATCTAGAATCTCCGAACGGTGTAACAGCAGGAAATACAGTTAAGGTAAAGGCAAACTTATCAAACTTTGGTACGTTGAAATCTTCATCTGGAGAAGTGGTTGTAAAGGCTCCAGAGAGCTGGAATGTGAAACCGATTCAAGTAGCTTTTGAAGGCGTTGAACCAGGACAATCAAAAACAATTGAGGTGGAGTTACCTGTCCCTATTGATATAGTTGCTAACAAGTACGCCATTGAAGTGGAAGTGAATACAGATAGTGGAACAGTTCGTAAATCGAATCAAATAGAAGTAACTCCAGCAGTAAAGCTCATTTCGGCAAAGGTAGAACCAAATCCAATTGTTGTTGAAGGTGGCTCTACTACATTAAAAGTAAAAGTTCAAAATGAGATAAAGGAAAAAGTGACACCTGGAAAAATTGAATTGCAATTACCAGAAGGATGGAATGCACAACCATCTACAACAGACTTTCAATTACCGGCAGGAGGAGAAGAAACCTATTCGTTTGTTATTACTCCGCCTACTCAGTTTAAAGGAATGAAAGAAGTTGGTGTCTCTGTAAAATTGGGGAATGCGGTGGTAACTTCAACGAAAGTGCAAGTCGCTTCTGGTGGTATGTATCTGAGTGATATCTCGTGGGTAAAAGCAACTGCTGGATGGGCAACGGTTCAAAAAGATAAAAGTACTGACGGAAACCCAATTTCATTACTTGGAACGACAGGACCGATTACGTATAAAAAAGGAATCGGAACGCATTCGAAGTCAGAAATTACCTATGATATATCAAATTCAACTTACAAACGATTTAATTCATACGTAGGAATCGACCAGGAGCCTGGTGGTAAAGGCGGTTCGGTCGTATTTAAAGTACTGCTTGATGGAGTAGAAGCATTTAATAGCGGTACAATGTACTATAATACGCCAGCAAAATTTGTTGATGTTGATCTTACTGGCAAGAAAGAATTAAAATTATTCGTTGATGATGCAGGTAACGGTAATGGAAATGATCATGCGGACTGGGCGGATGCTTGGTTGAGTTTTAAATAAGGATGATGTAATAATAGTTACTCTTTTTCGTCATACCGATTATATGTTCCCAACTATACCCTCACATGTTTATTTGGGATTTGATAATCTGGTAGGAAAAAGAGTAGTCTGAGCTTCAATGTATGAAACAATTTTTATAAATAAAGGAAAGAGTCAATCTTCTATTGCATAGGAGATTGACTCTTTTTATACATAGACTACATTGATTTACAAAAAACACTAAATTAAATAGAGAATATTCTGACGTAATGATAAAGTTAGAATAGATTGGTTTAGGAAAGGTGGTTTAACTTATGATTTCTGAATTAAGCAAGAATGATTTTTATAAATGTAGTAGTTTAATAAATGAACAAGGTCAGTTAGAAGTCAAAGCTGTAATTACGGGAGTGAATCCTGGTCGAATATTTGTAGATAACGAGACTTCTCCTAATTCGGGACTCATTTGGTTAGGTAATAATGATGGCTTCTTCTTTATTGGAGATGCTGAAAATGAAGAGTTTAATAAAGAAATGAATCGTTTTATTAATCATGTAATAGTACCTGAGGCGAGGAAAGCAGGACTAGATTGCTTTGAAGGAATCGGGAATCATTCGAAGTGGAATAAAACAATCGAAAGAATATTTCAGCACCGTAACTTAAAGAGTTGGAATCAAAGAGTGTATATGCTAAGAAAAGAGGATTATGAAAATCATCATGAGCCTAAATTTGAACAGGGATATACTGTGCTAAAAATGGGTAAAGCTCTCTATGAAAATAATAATAACACATTTAAGAACATTGATTTTTTACAATCAAAAATTTTAGAGTTTTGGTCTTCACCAGATTGTTTTTTCAATGAAGGAATCGGTTATTGCATTGTTTATGGTGATCTAATTGTGAGTGTTTGTTTTTCAGGATTTGTATTTGAAAATATACACTGTATAGATATTGAAACAATAGAAGAGCACCAGGGGAGAAAATTAGCTCAAACGATAGCTCATAGTTTTGTGAAAGATTGTTTGGAGAATGACATTACTCCATATTGGGACTGTATGGAATTGAACAAGTCTTCTATCGCAGTTGTGGAAAATGTAGGGTTTACAAATGTGTTTAATTACGTAGGATATTATTTTCCTTTTGAGTAAATTAAGTGTATTTTACAAACCTATCATCGAGGATTTTTACATGTAAGGAGAATAGGATGAAACACATAATAAAAGACGTATTAATAAATTATTTTAAAGAAATTCATACATTAGCAGTGGAAGAAGAATTACATAAGAACAGTTGGCATACAGATTTACACTATAAAATCATCGTAAATGGAAAGCGGTATTCCGCAAGATTTATAAATAGCAAGCGAACAATCAACCCAGCTTTTGGAGCGTTATCAAACGAACAACTGATAGAGCAAGTATGGTTTACGTATTATGTACGCGAACATGGAATTCCTTTTATGCAGATAAATAAGAATAGGGCAGGAGAGCCATTTACACTTGTCGCTTGGAATGAGGAACAATACAGATTTGTCTTGTCTAATTGGATTGAGGGAGAACATATTACACATTGTACAGAAGCTATCGCAAAAGCCTTTGGAAAGGAATCAAGAAAGATTCATGACATATCTTGCGCATTTCAAAGCTCGATTTTTCAAAAGAAATCACATTTGGATGGGTATGCCCAGTTTATTCATATGTTAGAAAGTAAGGCAAGCGCATGCAAAGAATTACGGGAGTATATAAAGCTAGCTACATATCATATAGAGTGTGCATATACGAGTGAATTAAAGTTTATCGTACAGACAGATTTAAATCCTTTGAATGTTTTATGGGACTCAAGTGAGCAGGTAAAAGGAATTGTAGATGTCGAATCGATTGGATATGTTGATCGTATTGAAGGACTAGCCTTTTTACTAAAGTGGTATTCTCGAACAGAAGGAATACATTCGCATGAAGTATGTTCAAGTGTTGCTAGTGCATTTTTAGAAGGGTATAAGGCTCATAATATTGTTACATCAAATGATTACAAAAGACTTTCTTCGTTACTATGGTTATCCGGTAGTTTAAATTGGAATTTTGTGAAGAAAACACTAAGTGTAATAAGTGATGAGAGGGAATTAGAAGAACATTTGGAAGTTTATAGAGTGAGGGGAGAAAGGTTGTCTTCATTAATAAGTAGAGAAGAAAGAGCCAACTCGTTTGAGTAGGCTCTTTAACGATAAGTAGGTTGAATATAACCTAATTTTATCCCTTTAGTGACAGCTTCTAAAGAAGATGAAACATTTAATTTATCAAATACGTGCTGAATATGATTGGAAATTGTACGTTCGCTAGCGTATAACATAGAAGCAATTTCTTTGCGCTTATAGCCATCACACAGTAATTGTAAAATTTGTTTTTCACTATGAGTCAATTCTTCAATTGTTTCTATAGGGGGTGGAAAATGAGATGCGCCTTTATTAATATCGTGTAGTACTTTCACCAATACTTCAGGTAAAATATTTTTATTAATAAAACCACTTACACCTAGTTTTTGAGCTTCATACTGGTAAACAGGTAAATCATAACCGGTTAATATAACAATTTTTGTATCACATTTACTATCCAATATTATTTTTGCTATTTCTAAACCATCTTCACTACTTATATTGCTTAAATTAATATCTAATAAAATAATATCTGGTTTAAACTGGTTGATAGTTGTAACGACATTTTCAACATTTTGTAATGAACGGAATTCATCTATTTCAGGATAATCTTCTAAGGCTATTTCCAAGCTTTTAGCAAACAAAGCATGATCATCTATTAATAAAATGTTTATAGGAATCGTCTCCTTTCATAGGAATGATAATAGTAATGCATAAACCAGAAGGGTTACTATTTGAAATGGTCATTTTACCATTTAATAAAAATAGCTGTTCTTTAATCGAATTCAATCCTTTATGACCATTCAAAATATCTGCTTCGGTAGTTGTTAAACCTTTGCCATTATCTTTCACAACAAGTTTTATTTCCCCATCTTCTTGTACTAAATGTAAATGTAACTTTGAACAATTTGAATGTTTGAATGCATTTGTTACTAGTTCTTTTAATATTCGATATACGACAAGGTGATAAGGTTCTACTAAAAACAAGTCGTCGTTACACGTAAAGGATATATTAACATGTTTCGTTTCATATTTTTTTTGTATCATTTTAAGTAAATTACGATAATTTTCTTTTAATGTAAGTGTTTTTAATAGAGTTGGATGATACTCTTGCATTTCAATGCGTATTGTATGACTTAAGTTATCCAGTGTCGCTACGATCATATTATGAATTTGTTTTTTGTTAGATTTGTTCATCATATTTTTAACAGCTAATATGTCTTGTAGTATTTCATTATGTAAATAATTAGAAAAATCACTTTTTAATTGTTCTTCTTTTACGATTTGTACTAAGCTATGAACATACGAACTGTCTGGCAAATTTTTTAATTTTTTTGTATTCAAATTGGAGATAGTGTTTTTTGTGTCTTGAAATAATAATGTGAAATAAAGCTGAACGAACCAAATAATTGTATGTATAAAAATGAAATAAGTAATCATATTAAATTGAAATAGTACTCCAAGTGAACTCATAAAAATAAAAATGCATACAAACATAAAAGCAATTGCACTTTTTTTTAAGTGGAAATATTGTTTCATAGATATATGATTTTTAAAAGCTATTGCATGAATACTAAATAGGGGGAACAGAATTATTGTGTACCATCCTAAATTATTTACATATTCGGGACTCTTCCCAAATAACGTAACATATACGATAAAGGGGAAGATAAGAATTGCAGTAGATGTAAGTAAATGCTTTCTTTCACTTTTAAAAACAAATTTAATTCGTTTGTTATGTTTCAGGAATAGAAAAATAATCCCACTAACACTGATAAGCCATTGAAATGAAAATAGAACAGAAAATATTCTATCGTTTATTAAATATGCACCTAATGTAAGTAAACATGTAACTCGTAAAATCCAATCTTTTTCTTTTTTATAACTATAAATAGAATCTTGGAAAAAGAATAGGAGTATAAATTGCACGATTTTATATAGAATGAATACACTTAGTAGTGTACTGAATGCACGAAAAATTGGTTCATCGTTCAGTGTAAGTAAAAACTGCCAAGAAGTAAAAAGTAGTAAACTAGAAAACTGTGATAATAGAGTATTGTTTTTTAAGTTGATAAAACTAAGATATGATCCATAAATGGCTATGATCGTTATAAGCAGTAAAGGGAGTAATTTTGCTGTTCCTATAATATTGTCTATCGAAAATTCGTAGCATAGAAAAATAATCATACAAAGTTGGTTAATTAAAATTAAAATTTGTTTTTGCTCATAGTACTTTTTCATAAAATCACTTACCTTTGTTAGATTACATACAGATAAAGCTGATGTTTTTTTATCCGGCTTTAATGGGCAGTAAGACCCCCACCTCAAAATTCAGCGAAAGCAAAGAATTTAGGTGGAGGATCAACTGCCCATAAAAGTCCGATTGGTGAGGGATGATAATCAGTGGGGGATGAAGAAAAACCCCACTGATTAAAGTTTCACTTTATTTATCATCAGCTTTATTTATAGTTTTTTACTTTTTATTGTTAAATATAATTTTATAACATGCTCTTTTTGTTAACAAATAATAAACGATATATACAACAGTAAAAATAAATATTGCAAAAAGAATCGGTAATATAAACGCACTACTTTTTCCTAATAGGTCATCCATTAAAGCAGTCTTATAAGCTATTAATGCAAAGATACTATGTGCTAATCCTATTATGTAAGGAATGCTAAACAAGGTGAAAATTTCTTTACTTATTATTCTTTTTATCTTCTTTTTGTTATAGCCCATTCTATTTAAAATAATAAATTCATTTTTATTTGCCATCATACTTGAAAGGTTATGGAAATAGAGAATACTGCCTGTTGCAATAAAGAAGATGATAGTAACAAAACTAATGAGCAAGAATGTTGAGCTATTTTGCTGAATAATATAATCATTTTTCTGGTAACTGCTTGTAAAATAACTATTATTTTTAAATAGTGGAGCTAAGTTTTCATAAACTGCTTTATTATTCCTCATATCTAATCCATTAAAACTCACTATCGTTTTTTCGGGTAATTCTAAAGCTTTTATTTCTTTATAAAGTTGATCTGAGATAATAAGTGTTGCGACACTATTTGCAAATCCAATTGAATTAAGTAATGTAGTGTCTTTTACTTTAATATCTATATTAGTTGTAGGCGTTAAATTTAAAGTATATATTTTCCCTTTATCTAGATTTTCTTTTTCAGGTCGATATTTTACTAGGATGCTTTCATTTTTAGCTAGATGATTAAATTCTACATTTTTATCTTGAATATGTATTAACTTTCTGTAATCTGACTCAGAGATAAGGTCAAATCCGTGTTCTTTTTTTATACGATATTCTTTCGGTAAATTATCAGAATTAGATTTCCCGTTAATAATGGTTGTTTCTGTATATCTTGTATTTTCTTTACCGACAGTATTTTGTACAGTTTGTAGTGCTTTATTGGTTACGTCCTTATCGTCTAAAGGAAACTCGATAGCTGAAGGTACGATCCGTTCTGTAGCGGCAACAGGATAGTAAAGAGTCAGTAGAGTAGAACTGAATATAGCTAAAGTTCCTGCGGTTAATAAGGTTAATAAAATGAAAGTTTTTGCTTTTGAACGAATTTTAAATATAAAGTTTGGGATGACGATAATATTGGATTCTTTATAAAACCATATTTTATTTTTCTTTAGCTGTTGAATCGCATATGGTAAAAATGAATGAATAAAGAAGATCGTCCCTAATATTACACTGAACATCGTTAAGAGAGCGATTGGAGAAAAGCCAATTGTTTTCCACAAAGAGTTCGTGCCCCTTGTAATATCGATTGCTAAGAAATAGCCAATTAAAATGAAAAATAATCCTAGTAGTGAAAAAACTGTATTGATTTTTATCTTTTTATCTTCTTTTTGTTCCATACGTACTAAAGTTAGTAAGGAACTTTTTCGAAGAATAATCCAATTTGATAAAGATAAAACAAAAAGAACAGCAAAGATAAAAGCAAAGGTAAATAGTACTGCATCAAGGTTAATAAATGGTACTTTAGAAGTATCGATTTGTAATTTTAATATTTTGATTATAGCTCCTACAATTCCTTTATGAGCAATGGCACCAAAAATAATTCCTACAAATAGGGCAGCAAAGCAAATGATAATATTTTCAAAAGTTAACAGTTTTAGCATCGTTGATTTTCTATATCCTAAAAGGGAGTAAATGCCGAGTTCGTTCATTCTTTTTTTCATAAAAAATGTATTAGAGTATGACATATAGAATAGTACAAATGCCATAACAAAGATCGCCACTGTTTTTGACATTGTTTCTACTCTACCATCAGACGAAATCTTTTCCATGACAATGTCGTTCATGGAAAAAGAGATAAAGGAAAAAAATACCATCAGTACAAAAGCTACTGAAATAAAATAGAATGAATAGAAGGAGAAGTTATTTTTTAAATTCTTTTTTGCGATTGTAAATAATCCCACAGTTCAATCTTCCTTTCGTATTTCTAGTTATATCGATTTTCATCAATTTTAGAGATTTCTTTTAATATTTCTTCGAAAAATTCTTTTCTATTTTGTTTATTTTTCTTTAATTCTTTTATAATGTTTCCGTCTTTGAATATTAAAATTCTACTAGAAAAACTGGCTGCATAGGCATCATGAGTTACCATTAAAATGGTAGTTTGAAGTTCCTCGTTTACCTCTTTTAATTTTTGAAGTAGTTCTGTTGCAGAATTTGAATCTAACGCGCCTGTAGGTTCATCTGCAAATAAAATACTAGGCTGCTTTGCAAGGGCTCTTGCAGCTGCAACTCTTTGTTTTTGTCCACCCGACAGTTGACTAGGATACTTGCTTAATTGCTCAAATATTCCAAAACGCCTTGCTAAACTTTCTATTGTTGATTCAATTTCCTTTGGTAATTTTTTTAACAGAGTAAGGGGAACTGCAATATTTTCCTTTACTGTTAAGCTATTAAGTAAAAAATACTCCTGAAAAATAAAACCTAAATAATCTTTCCTAAAATCAGCAGATTTATTATTGTTAAGTGTTTGGATATTGACCCCGTTTATAAAAACATCGCCATCTGTAGGTGTGTCGATAGTGGATAAAATATTTAATAAAGTCGTTTTTCCAGATCCAGAGGCCCCCATGATACCTACAAATTCTCCCGCTTTAATATCAAATGACACTTTATTAAGTCCAGGTAATTGGTTTTTGTTATAAATCTTTGTTACATTCTTTGCAGATACTAATGCATTCATTTTATTTACTCCTTTTCATCTATTTATATATGAAGTGTATCTTTTGATATATATATAAGCATGAGTAAAAAGCGCAACTTTGTATTATGAAATGGTGTAACTGATAAGAAAAGGAGAAAAATAATTTTGTTTTTTCTTTTATGAATTTGTATAAGTAATAAAAAATGATAGATACATCATGGTAAGGATATGAACAAAAGAAGTATGGTCATTAGCATGTGAAAAGAGGGAAGTGCAACATAATGGACATAAATGTTGCTTATACATGTAAAGTAAGATGTCATAAAAATGAATAAAGACTGCTAATTTTCGTGCACTTTGATTATGTAGAAATAGGGGAGATGACATGAAAGATAATACGCCTAAGAAAATCTTATTTATTCAATCAGGCATTCCTTTTTATTACCCAATGATCGAAGAAGCAATTTTGAATAGTTTACAAAAGGTAAACAGTAATACAATTATGGTAAACCCGGAACGAGCGATAGAAACCGCATTAAAAATGAAACCGGATTTTATTTTGGTACTCGGTGGTTTAAACGAGGGGATTATTAGTGTCATACCAGTACTAAAGAGTGCGGGTTTTACTACTGGACTTTGGCTGACAGATGATCCGTATTATACGGATGTAACACAACATCTTGTGCCGTATTATGATTACATATTTACGCAAGATTTAAATTGTATCAAGTTTTATAGAGGGTTAGGATGTAAGAATGTGTTTCATCTTCCGTTAGCAGCAAATCAAAATGTGTTTAAGCCTTCTCAGAAAGAAGATACATATAAATATGATCTTAGTTTTATAGGCACAGCATTTGAAAATAGAATTAACTTTGTTGATGCTATTTCAGAGTATTTAGCAGAAAAAGACATAAAAATTGTGGGGTTCGGTTGGGAGAAGTTAAAGAATTATGAACGATTAAAGGATAAAATACAAGTCTTGCCACTTGCGAAGTATGAGGATGCATTGCAATATTACGTATCGACTAAAATCAATATAAATTTACATCGCTCACCAAGTGATCAGGAATTGAATTGTAATGCTGCAAATATCCAAGCCTATTCAGTAAATAATAGGACTTTTGAAATCAATGCTGTAGGTTCTTTTCAATTAACTGATATACGCCCAGATGTAGGAAAGCATTACATACCGGGTGTTGAAATAGAAACTTTTAATAGTGCATCGGAGTTTATACAAAAAGCGGAGTATTATTTGGAACATGTACAAGAAAGAAAACGTATAGCAAAAAATGGGCTGGATAGGACCTTGAAACACCACACATATGATAAACGAATCATACAATTATTAAACTATATTAATTTGAGGGGCGTGAAGATGTAGTCTAGTCATTAACTTACATGAAATAGCATCGATTATACTTGAAGATAAGCGTTTAATGCACTGGGATAGACCAAAAGAGATTGCTGAAGATGTTTTAAATTGGTTCATATAAAAAAGGTCCGTTGTTCGAATGTGAGCAACGGACCTTTTTTTGAAAAACTTAATTCAAGAGTGATAGAAGGACAAGCAAGAGCATTACAGTTCTATCACCAATTCATTTTTTGATATAATGGATGCGTGGCAGAAAACAGATAGAAAGATACTGCTAGTAATTTATACTTAAATGTAGGGAGATTGAACAGAGTTATGGGGACAGAAAAAGAAATTAGTTCCGCTAAATTAATATGGAAGATGACGCGCCCGCATACGTTAACGGCGACGTTTTCTCCTGTAATTTTAGGAACAGTGGCATCACTTTATGTTGCCAAAATTGATTGGCTTTTATTTATTGCGATGATGGTTGCATGTTTAGCATTGCAAATAGCGACGAATTTATTTAATGAGTATTATGATTTCAAACGTGGATTAGATACAGCTGATTCTGTTGGGATTGGCGGGGGAATTGTCCGTCATGGATTGAAACCAAAAAATGTGTTAACAGTCGCACTTTTATTGTATGTAGTAGCAGCAATTATTGGAGTTTATATTTGTATGAATAGCAGCTGGTGGTTAGTCGTCATCGGTTTAATTGGAATGGCAGTTGGGTATTTATACACAGGTGGTCCATTACCAATTGCGTACACTCCATTTGGAGAATTAGTTTCTGGATTGTTAATGGGGACATGTTTTGTACTTATTGCTTTCTTTATTCAAACGAATACGATAACGACTGAAAGTGTATTGATTTCCATTCCAATTGGAATTTTAGTCGGTGCAATTAACATGTCAAATAACATCCGAGATATCGAAGAAGATATTAAAGGTGGAAGAAAGACATTAGTAATCCTCCTTGGGAGAGAAAAAGCAATAGTAACACTAGCTGTAGCCTTTTTCATTGCTTATTTATGGATCGCGGTAATTGTATTAATGGGTTATATAAGCCCTTGGGCATTAGTTATGTTCCTAGGTTTGAGAAAACCAATTTCTGCCGTTCAAAGTTTCCGAAGAGGAGCAAAGGATCCCGGGTATATGCGTATTGCAATGAAATCAACAGCGATGACAAATACGATTTTCGGCTTCTTATTATCAGCAGGCTTATTAATTAGTTATTTGTTTTAAATAAAAATATTGTTAAGTGACTTAACCCTAATTTCTCAATTTTTATATAGAGATTGGGGTTTTTATTTTGACTAAGTTTAACGTTAAGAGTCGGAATGCAAATACTAATAAATTAAAACTTCATCACTTGTCATATCTAAGCCTTTATAAACAAGAAAATCAAATCTACCAATTACAAATTTGTATTTTACATAAATTAACAAAATTATTTACAATATACAGAATATTTAGTATTTTTAAGGAGAAGGCTTTAAAACACATCTCTTTAATTTTATTTTTAGATACTAATATCGATATATCAACTACACTAGTTTACAAAACTAATAAATTGGGAGAATAAAGGTTTTCTTGTTAGAATTTCTTGATTAAAGGAGAGAGAGCTAGATGGATATATTGAAGGCGGTTAAAAATAATATTGCTCAGATTATTGTTGGAAATGACGCTGCAATTGAACTAGTCATGATTGCTTTGGTAGCAAACGGACATATCCTTTTAGAGGATGTTCCTGGAACAGGAAAAACATCATTGGCAAAAAGTTTAGCAAGAAGTATAGATGGTAAGTTCCAACGTTTACAATTTACATCTGATACATTACCAGGTGATGTCATTGGTCTCGAATACTTTGATATGAAAGAATCTGATTTTAAAACTCGAATGGGTCCTGTTTTCGCAAATATCGCACTTGTAGATGAGATTAATCGTGCGGTACCTCGTACACAATCGGCCTTATTAGAAGTAATGGAGGAGCGTACTGTAACTATTTCTGGTCATACTTACAAATTGCCGAGCCCGTTTTTAGTATTAGCTACACAAAATCCTTTGGAATCATCTGGTACATTTCCACTCCCAGATGCACAATTGGATCGTTTTTTATTAACTGTTCGACAAGGGTATCCAAATAGGGAACATGAAAGAGAAATGCTACGTAGATTTCGTCTAGGGAATCCAATGGAATCTTTACAAAGTGTTTTATCATGTGAAGAGATTCTAGATTTACAACAACAAGCTCAGAATATTTTAATCCACGAAGAAGTAGAAAACTATCTATTAGATATTGTTAAGGCTACTCGTGAACATAATTTGGTAGAAATTGGTGTTAGTCCACGAGGTTCTTTAGCTTTTATGCGTGCCGCCCAGTCAAGAGCATTATTAAATGGACGTAGTTATTGTACTCCAGAAGATTTTCGATTTCTTGCAAAATCAGTTTGCTCACATCGATTAACGCTAACGATTGAAGGAGAAATGAAAACAACTAAGACACAAGTTATACAAGAAATTTTAGAAACTGTATCAGCTCCAGTGGAGTCAATATGATAGAGACTATCGTTATAAAACATCGTATAGCAGAGTTATCTAGTATTATAGTATTTATAATTATAACTGTTATTCTTTGGTTAATTTATCAAAATTTCGTTGTATTTCTTTTGTTGTTTTCTTATTTTTTATTAATTGGATTTGCCCATTGGTATGTTAGTAAAATCTCTAAAGTAAAATGGAGAATTGTACAGTATCATGAGCGGCTTTTTATTGATGAAAAGGGACATTGTAAAATATATATTCAAAATGATATGAAAATGCCTATTCCCTTTCTCAATTTTTGCTTTCGTTCACAAAGAGGGATAGACTGGCATATAAAAGAAAACTGGGTAAAGCATGGAAACTTTTATAGTATTCCATTATCTCTTTCGAAAAATGAGGAGATTGTCATTGATTTGTATGCGCAAGCTAAGCAACGTGGTAAATGGAAATGGGATCATATAGAAATTGTAATGAGTGATCCTTTTCGCCTCGTTACTTTACATTATACATACAAATATAAACAAGTGCCTTTATTTCATGTTTATCCAAGGATCGCGAAGGTAACTATCCCAGAAACGAAGCGATGGCAACAAGGGTACCGTACAGCAACGGTTTCGCCTTTATATAACGAAACAAAAATTATAGGTGTAAAACCATATGAAGGAGAAGCGTTTCGATCTATTCATTGGGGAGCAACTGCAAGAACAGGAGTATTAAGTGCTAAAAAATACGAACCTTCGCAAGGGGACCGTTATGCGGTTTATCTCAATCTTGTTGGTAAGAATTCTTATACATGGCGTACAGATATAGAATGGCTAATTGAGGTAACGACTGGGGTGTGTAAGCAGTTACTTGTACAAGATTGCTCTTTTGAACTATGGGTAAATAGTGTACATAATAACGGTATTTTACAAATCCGTTCGGGAGGAAATCGCTCACAATTATATAAGGCTTTACAATTGTTGTCTACAATTACGGAAAACGACCAGCCTGTGTCCTCAGAGGTATTTTATAAAACCGGTTTCCGAAAGCAAGAACCGGGTGCTATCCCACTTATAATTGGATATCCACCAAAGCAGCAAACAAACTGGTTGCAGGTTGTAAAATAGAAAGGAGATAGTATGGACAAGTGGATGGTTGCTAGGTTTCGCTTAATTGTATTTTGTATTACTATAATTGTTGCCTTTTTTCTAACACAAGGAGCCCTATATTCACGCGAAATATTTCAGGAATGGATGATTAATAACACAAAATTTTATCTTATAGATGGTTTTGCAGAAACGTTGACCGGTGGAAAGGGTAAGGAAGACTTTTATGGTGAAGCGAATAATAAATCGGATGACGAAAAGGGCGGGAAATTATGGATTGATGAACCTAGAGAACCGGGGGATGAAAGTTCACACATTCCGCTTGTAAAGGGAGAAATCATATCTAAGAATAATATAATAATTTACTTTTGTATTACAATATTATGTATTGTTGGGCTCATTTATAAGTCCAGAAGAAATAAAAAACAATTGGTAGAAGATAAGATAGATGAAAAAAAACTTCCGTCCCAAATAGATCAATCTCCCATCGGAACGAAAAAAATAAATGCATTGCCTCATAATCCTATACGTGCTGAATTAGTGAAATGGGAACGGAATTTACCAGTATCTAAACAAAGACGTTCCTATGAAACGCTTCAACAATGGTTAACACGTATCGGTTGTTCACATGAAATAGTAGAAGTGTACGAGAAAATTCGTTATGGGGATCTAGCCTTTACTCCAGGTGAAAAACAATTTATACATGAATGGATACAAAAACATATATAAGCTGTAGAATGATATAATCGCATCAACTTAAGTCAGAAAAAAGATGGGAACAGATCGTATACCATCTTTTGGGGAGTACAACCTTTAGTGATACAGTTGATTCAACAGTAGCAGAGCTATTAAAAAGAGAAAGAGTCTACTCATCAGAGTAGGCTCTTTCGTTTGTGTATTATGTCACAATAGTGTCCTTTTGGAAATCTATACAATAGATCCTTTATTGTAAGAGTATCTTGTTGGGAATGATCAGAAATTCCATATTGTAATATAAAAAATCACTATGATATGAAAGGATACCTTGCAACAATCCCAATAAATTCTTCTCCATAATTGAAAATAAAATCAATCCAGATTATTATATTGTTATTGTAAATCTATTTTATTGAAGGAGGATGCATAAATGAAAAGCTCAAAAGGATCTATTGAATCAGAGATAAGCAAAGCAATTACGCACTGGGAAAAGGACTACTTAGGACGTGGATCTATATCCGTTAAGACAGATATATTACGGGATATGATTATCGTAAATTTACAAGGTATTTTAACACCGGCTGAATATACTGTTTGCGAAACGAAAGATGGTATGCTAACGATAAAGAAAAATCGTTCGGAGCTAGTTGAATCTGGAATTGACGATTTGAAAGAGATTATACTAGAATTAACTGGAGAAGAAGTAAAAAGTTTTCATACGGATATAAGTTCTCGTACTGGTGAACGAGTAATGATTTTTAAATTGTTCCATAATCTTGAGGAGAAATTTTAAAAATTAAAATCACTGTAGGAGTAGTGGAAGATACACTAAAAATGCAGTGAGGTAATTAAGAAATCTACAAGTTGTGTACTTTATTTTATCTTATTAACAAGGTAATGATTAGAAAACAAGAAAACTTGAAATTATTTATGTATAATGAATTTTGATTCGTAAAACGGATAAATAAATTGACAAACTACTTAATATGGTTTATCTTATAATTGTTTTAAAAATTAATAGATGCTTATTTTAACTGTTTGCTATAATTAAGGCTTTAGCATTTTTTTAATATGTAATATTGACTAAATGAAAAAGTTTCTTAATTAAAAGATAGCGCATAACATAAATTGATATATTGATTGCATAATCTAGGAGATCAGAAATATACATTTCTTTTTAACAGGAGTAATACATACATTCTTTTATAAAATGGGAGCTCTTCAAAAAACTTTATTGAAGTTAGTTGAAGGGAAACCGACAATCTCCATAATTCAATGATGATATAACATCATTGAATTATGGAAGTTGTCGGTTTTTTTTATGGGAAAAAACGATGTACTAAAAAGAGTGAATGAAAATTGAAATTAAAAAAATTATCGTAATGAAAAGGAATTCTTACAGTTTATTTTCGTTTAGAAGGGAGTATTTACATGTTAATTTCGCTAAGTTCATCAACATTGTTAACATTATTTTTTATGGCGCTTAGTGCTTCTTGGCTAAGTGGATTATTGTTTTTACATGCAAGGATGCCTTTACGTTTTGTTCATATCCATATTGGTATCGCTGCATTGCCTTCATTGGTTTCTTTACTCGCACTTGTTAATCACAATGGAGAAAGAGTTGTAGGGCCTTGGCATTTAGATACTTTAGCTTGGTTCATGGCTTTCTTTGTTCTTACAATTGGTTTAATCATTCAACGTTTTTCTATACGTTACTTACTGGGGGATCGCTCATATCGAAAATACTTTGCACTTTTTACATGTACTACAGGTGTATCTTCAGTCGCATGGTTAAGTAATGATCTTCGTTTCATGATTATTTGTTGGGGAGCAACTCTTATAGGATTGGTTTTACTCATAGGTCTAAATAAAGGATGGAAAGTAGTTAGCGAAGCAACAAAAATTTCTAGTTATTTATTTACAATAAGCTGGATCGCCTTGCTAGCAGCTATCATTTGGCTTTTTCAAATCACTGGACAGTGGCAGTTCACATCAGTTGTAACGAATGAAAATGTAGCTCAATTTGGAACGTTGGAGAAAACAGGAATTAACTTATTGATTATAGTAGCTGTGATGATTCCAGCAGCACAATGGCCTTTTCAAAGATGGTTAATTGAGTCAGCTGTTGCTCCAACTCCTGTTTCTGCTATTATGCATGCTGGTTTAGTAAATGCTGGCGGTATCATGTTAACTAGGTTTTCACCTCTTTTTCATGATGATATTGCACAAATCATTTTACTAATTTTCTCAAGTATTTCTGTCTTAATTGGAACAGGAATTAATCTAGTTCAAGTTGATTATAAACGTCAGCTAGTAGGATCAACTATTGCACAAATGGGGTTTATGCTTATTCAATGCGCATTAGGAGCCTATTTGGCGGCTATTATTCATTTAATTTTACATGGTTTGTTTAAAGCTACACTGTTTTTACAAGCTGGTTCTTCCGTACAACGTTTTGGGGTAGTGAAGCAATCTAATGAAAAGGTGTCTAATTTATGGACTATGGTTGGGCGCGTTTTCGGATTATTTATAGCGATTGCTTTTTGGTTTATGACTTCTGGAGAAGGATATCAATTCGTTAGTGCGTTCATTTTAGGATGGTCATTATACTTTTCATGGAAACAGCTTGTTGTTTTTGGAGAGGGAAGAATGGGACGAATTGCTGGCTTAATTGTTTTGAGTGGATTTTCACTCATTTACTTTACTGTTCATAATTCTCTTTATAAATGGTTGCATACTGACATGTATCAAAATGTTCAACCTTCAGCTCCAGCCGTTATTTTTGTTATATGTCTCTTATTATTTGGTAGCGCTATTAGTACTCTCGTTACTCGTAATCAATCCTCGACAATATTTGCTGTAATGTATCTTTGGTTCGTTCGAGTAGGTGAGGCGAGACAAAAGTCAGTAGAAAGTCATCCAAGCTATTTGAAACATTATGTATCAAAGGGAGGTAATCAGTGATGAGCATACAGTCAATCGTAACGAAAGAAACTTTAAAAAAGAAAGCTACAAACATTGAAATACAAGAAAAGAACATGAATGATTTAGTTGAATCTGCTAGCCGAGTGATTGCACCACTTTGGCCGATCGCTACATTTGCAGCTCATCACCCTTGGATGGGACTTGAAAAACAATCATTTGAACAAGTTGCAGATTGGTTAAAAGAAATTCGTAATGTGGATATATATCCGAGTGCTTCTATGATTCATTCGGCAAAGGCAAAAGGGGAGATTGAGGAATCAATTTTACAAAGTGGCTTGTCTCGTTGGCTTGATTCACAATCTTTTCATATCCCGCGAGCGAAGGCGGAGCGTTTTTGCCAAGAAGCTTTAAAGTTAGAAAGATTACCTTCTAGTTTGTTATCATCGCCAGAATTAAATAAATTAGCAGAAGAAATAAGTTATATAAATACAGGGAGTATGAAAGACTCTTCTTTGCAATTAATCAGTTCACTTATAGAGAATCAAAAGGGTGAAAACCTATCTGATATTCTTAATTATCACATCATTAAATGGTGTAAATTATATTTGGATGACTCCGGGTCAAGTTGGACGATGCCAAATCGAGAGAAAGGTTTGTATCGTGCGTGGCATCACCTTATTACATTTGATCCAGCGCTTAGTAAAAATGAACGTAGTGTTTTAAAAGATTGGCCACAGGATGCTCAGGTAGCTTTAACAAGAGCTTTATTTGAACTAGGAATTCCTGAATCTAACAAGCAAGCTTACCTTGAAGGGCACTTGCTTGCTTTGCCTGGGTGGGCAGGAATGATACGATGGCGCTCACAGCAATCAATTGAGGAACAGGAACTTCTCATAGAATATTTAGCAGTTCGACTTTCTATGGAGCTAGCCATTGTAAAACCGTATTTACCTTTAAAAAATCAAAAGGTTGAGAAAAAAGTTTCGATCGTCCCACTTATAGCTTCTTGGATCTATTGGGGGGATATTTCAATAGAGAAATGGTTACAAATGTCTGCAACTGAACAAAGTGAATTATTGGCATTCGCTTATCGCTTTGATGAAAATACTCGCAAGAAACTTTGGCTAGAAGCTTGGGAACAGACGCATGCAGAGCAATTAAGGGAGAAGATTGCTTCTAAGCAACGTGCAACTCATGATAAAAAGCGTGTAGTAGCTCAATTAGCATTTTGTATTGATGTACGTTCAGAACCGTTTCGTCGCCACCTTGAAAAATTAGGTCCGTTCGAAACGTTTGGAATAGCTGGTTTCTTTGGGTTACCAATTGCGACTACTGAACTAGGTAGTAATGACAGCCATCCTTCTTTGCCAGTTATATTAAAACCGAAACATCAAATAAAAGAGCTCACAGATGAAAATGAATGTAAATCTTATGAACAACGTAAGATGGTAGGCAGTTCGGTACGTTATACATTTAAAACGATGAAACAGAACGTACTGACAAGTATGTTGCTACCTGAAGTAAGTGGTCCTTTACTTGGTTTACAAATGGTGACAAGGAGTTTTGTGCCAAGAAGAGTAGGTGGCTTCATTCGTAACCTTCGTAAAAATATGTTGCAAAAGCCTGATACAACTTTCTCGCTTAATCATGTTCATGATACAAACTGTGAGATACCGATCGGTTTTACGAAAGAAGAAAAAGTGAACTATGTGCGTCAAGCTTTAAAAATGGTGGGATTAACAGAAGGTTTCGCTCCTTTAGTTGTAATGTGCGGCCACAGTAGTCAAAGTACGAACAATCCTTATGCTGCAGCGCTTGAGTGTGGTGCGTGTGGCGGAGCAGCGGGAGGATTTAATGCAAGAGTTTTCGCTACTTTATGTAATCTTCCAGAAGTGAGAGAGGCGTTGTCTGCTGAAGGTATTAAAATTCCTGAGGATACCAGTTTTGCAGCAGCTGAACATAAAACAACAGTGGATGAATTGGAATGGATTTACGTCCCAGAACTTTCGGAAACTGCGCAAGAAGCATTTGATCGTATTGAGTCGGTTATGCCAAATGTGAGCCAACATGCAAATAGAGAGCGTTTAACGCAATTACCTAATTTTAAAACGAAAATAAAAAATCCGAGTAAAGAGGCACATCGATTTGCAGAAGATTGGAGTGAAATACGTCCGGAATGGGGATTAGCCCGTAATGCATCTTTTATTATCGGGCAACGTCAATTAACTCAGGATTGCGACTTAGAAGGTAGGGCTTTCCTTCATAATTATGATTGGAAACAGGATGAAAATGGCGATATATTAGCTAGCATCATAGCGGGACCAGGAACAGTAGCGCAGTGGATCAATCTACAATATTACGCTTCAACTGTAGCTCCTCATTATTATGGTAGTGGAAACAAAACAACACAAACCGTTACGGCAGGTCTCGGTGTTATGCAAGGAAATGCAAGTGATTTGTTATCAGGCTTACCTTGGCAATCCGTTATGCAGTCAGATAGTGAGACGTATCACTCACCACTTCGTTTACTCATTGTAATTCAAGCGCCTATTGAATATATAGAACGCTTGCTAAATAAGGATTTCACATTTCGAGAAAAAGTTCAAAATGGATGGGTCAGACTTGCAAGTGTTGATCCAGAGGGACGCTGGAAAAACTGGTAAAAATCATGTAATGAATCATTGTTACTAGCTTAAAAGTTTCATAAATACAATCATGAAGAAGGAGTGCTATATATGAATGCAAAGCATAAAAAGGTTTTATTGTTAACAGACATTGAACAAGGAATAGAGCCTATTATCCAACAAGTAACTAACATTCAACGAGAAAATATGTTGACTATACACAGCTGTGATTCTGTAATTGTACATCCTTTTGGAGATATAATGAGGTCTATTATTATTGCTATTTATCAAGAAAATGTGGAAGAAATTTTTGTTGTCGGAATAGAGGATAAAGAAACTAATGTAGTTAATCTGCAAATTCAACGTGATTCTATAAAAAATAACAAGGAACTAGACTATCTCTTTGAAAATTGTATGCCTGAATTTTCAAGTGGTAGCCTTGAGGAATGGCTAAGTGGAAAAGGAAATGTTAGTGAAAATATTGAGAAGAGTATAGATATGATTCGTCATCATCCGTTAGTGCCTTCTAATGTTAAAGTTCAGGGTTTCAAGATTGATAGAACAGGTGGAAAAGAAACGGTTGTTGAAGTTTCTGCTAATCAAGTAGTAAAACAAATGCATTCTTATGTGTAAATTATCGATAGATAAGCAACTTTTATTTGGACTTATGTCTTTTACAAAGAGCAAAAGAAATCTTCTATAAATGGGGATCTTTTGCTCTTTTTGTTTGAATTTTTAATGTGTTTTATAGGAGATATCTAATATGTACATAATAAAAATATATAACCTTTTGGATGAAATGTTAAGGACGGATTAGCAGGCGGGAAATAAAAATTTATGTTGTGATTTATCACGCTTTAATGGGCAGTAAGACCCCCACCTCAAAATTCAGCGAAAGCAAAGAAGTTAGGCGGGGGATCAACTGCCCATAAAAGTCCGATTGGTTCAACTAATAATCAGTGGGGGATGAAGAAAACCCCCACTGATTAAAGTTTCACTTTATTTTAAGATTATTATTAAAAATAATGGAGATTCTTTAATTATGACAATAAAACAGTTAAAACCTAAAATAATATGGAAAAAAAGAATGTTGTTAACTATTTGTATTGTTTTCGGATTGATTATTGCGGGAGTTGTTTTTTGGAATGTTTCACCTATTCCAAAAGCGTTTCTCATAAAAAAAGCATTTGAAGGTGGAATGTTTGTTCAATCTAACAATTATAAAAATGCTCTAAAAGAGACACGAATTGTTAAAGATATCAATTATAATTCTAAATTTCCTGATGGTACATTAGATATTATTTATCCCAAAAACCTTACGGGAAAAAAATCTGTTATTTTTTGGGTGCACGGGGGTGGGTTTGTAGGTGGAGATAAATCAGACATTACTGGTTATGCAGTAGAATTAGCTGCTCGTGGTTATACAGTAATAAATATAAATTATGCTCTTGCTCCTAAAAGAAAGTATCCTACACCAGTACTACAACTTGGTGAGGCTTACGAATATATAAAAGAAAATGCAAAGAAATATAATGTGAAACTAGATGACCTGTATTTTGCCGGAGATTCTGCTGGAGCGCAAATATCTGGACAATTCGTTACTATTCAAACATCTCCAGATTATGCGAAATTAACTGGAATCGACGCTATTGTTGCTCCTTCTACAATTAAAGGTATACTGCTATTTTGCGGTCCGTATAATATGCCTGCATTAGCTAAAATGGAAACATCCAAAGAAGTGCAAGACTTTATGCGTACTACTGGCTGGGCTTACTTTGGGAAAAAGAAGTTTGAAACATTACCTGAAATGGAAATCGCCTCTATTTATCAACACGTTACAAAAGATTATCCACCAACGTTCATTACAGATGGCAATACTGCATCATTTGAAGAGCAAGCTAAAGCATTAGCTTCTACTTTACAAAATAAAGGAGTACCTGTAGATACACTTTTCTTCGATAAAAATATCTCTGGCGAGTTAGCGCATGAATTTCAATTTAAAATGAACACTCCAGCAGGTCAAGAAGCTTTTAACCAAGTTCTTAAATTTCTAAATGAAAATAAATAATATATATACTATTAACTTTTTATAAGCTTAGTTTAATACCAAATATGAGTGGACAAACATATTGTACTAATAATTTAATGATAGCAAGAATAATTTTGATAAGAAGTATATAGTAAGAATGATTTGGAGATACAGATGGGGATATAACTATTTTATTTAGGACGGTGCACTTTAAATGGATTTACAGACAGGGAAATTATATTGGAACACAACTTTTTCTAATACACCTTCTTATCCTCGGTTGGAAGAAGATATAAAATGTGACGTACTAATAATAGGAGCAGGGAGCTCCGGTGCTCAATCCGCATACTATTTAAGTGAATCAGATTTAAAGATTGTTGTCGTTGATAAAAGAAAGGTAGGACATGGAAGTAACCTTACAAATACAGCACTTATTCAATATTTAGGTGACAAGATGTTTTTTGAACTTGTAAATACATTTGGAGAAGAGTATGCAGTTAAGCATATGAAATTATGTGAACAAGCTATTAATGATATTGAATATGCTGATCAAAATACACCTTATTGCTCTGACTTTAAACGACGTGACAGTTTATATTATGCAAGTTATGAAGAGGATATAAAGAAATTAGAGAAAGAACTGTATTATTTACATAAGCATGATTTTAAAGCGACTTGGCTATCAAAAGAACAAATTGGACAGAGATATCCATTTACAAAACGTGCAGCTATTTATACGTATAACGATGGTGAAATAAACCCGTATAAATTTACACATAGTTTATTAAAACAAGCTTCTAATAGAGGAGTCCACATTTATGAAGATACGGAGATTGTTGGCAAAAAGTTAGCGGAAGAATGTGCTGTTTTTTATACAAAAGGGGGCAATTCTATTACTGCCGATAAAGTAATTGTGGCTGCAGGATATGAAGGTTTGGAATTTAAAAAGGAAAAGAACGCTACACTAATTAGCTCATATGCAATTGTTACTAATCCTGTAGAAGATTTATCTTCTTGGTATAAACGTACTCTCATTTGGGAAACTGCGAGACCATATATTTATATGAGAACTACTGCAGATAACAGGATTATTATAGGTGGGTTAGATGAAGATACAAACATTGCACAAGAAAGAGATTCAAAATTAATTCATAAAAAAGAGAAATTAGTGAATGAATTTAATAAGCTCTTTCCAAATATTACGGTTGAACCTGAATTTTATTTAAGCGCTTTTTATGGTGGTACTCATGATGGTTTACCTATAATTGGAATGTATGAAGAGTTTCCAAATTGTCACTTTATCTATGCGTATGGAGATAATGGATTAGTATATAGTATGGCACTTTCTAAAATTGTTCGAGATGTAATTATTAGCGGTTCAAGTCCAGATTTGAATTTATATTTACAAACTAGACCAAAACTAAATGAATAAGCTACATGTATGCAAAATCAAAGTAGTATAAAGAAGTGATCGTTTTAACGGTTTTAATTATTTTATATAGGAAGTAATTCTACATTTGTAATCTCTCCAATATATTTTGGGGGGATTTATTTTTTTATTGAAAAATAGTCTAATTAAACTATAATGAGTATATAGTTTAATTAGACTATTTATTCTGTTGGGTGTGAAAAAAGGAGGAAAGAGGTATGGTTGCAAAAGAGACCAACTTACGCTTAGTAATAGCTGGTTTAATGCTAGGCATTTTAATGGCTGCAATGGATAATACAATTGTTGCTACTTCAATTGGTACAATTGTCTCAGATTTGGGTGGATTGGATAAATTCGTCTGGGTTACTTCTGCTTATATGGTTGCAGTTATGGCTGGTATGCCTATTTTTGGGAAATTATCTGATATGTATGGTAGAAAGAGGTTCTATATTTTTGGTTTATTAATCTTCTTAATTGGTTCTGCATTATGTGGTACTGCGCAAAGCATTGTTCAGCTAAGTATTTATCGTGCAATTCAAGGTATAGGTGGGGGTGCACTTATACCAATTGCCTTTACCATTGTATTTGATATTTTTCCTATTGAAAAAAGAGGAAAAATGACAGGATTATTAGGGGCCGTATTTGGTTCTTCAAGTGTATTAGGGCCTTTATTAGGCGCGTATATAACAGAAAATATTAGTTGGCATTGGATTTTTTACGTCAATATTCCAATTGGTTTAATGTCATTAATTTTTATTTTAAAAGCTTATAAAGAAAATAATCCACCTACTAAGCAAAATATTGATTGGTGGGGGGCGATAACGCTCGTAATAGCAGTAATTAGCTTAATGTTCGCTTTAGAATTAGGAGGAAAAGAATTTAAGTGGGGTTCGATACAAATCATTGGGTTATTTACATCGTTTATTGTATTTTTTATTGGTTTCCTATTGGTAGAAAGAAAAGTGAAAGATCCGATCATATCATTTTGGATGTTTAAGCGTAAGGAGTTTGCAATATCTCAAATTATTACATTTTTCTATGGAGCAACATTTGTTATTTTAACAGTATTCATTCCTATTTTTGTTCAGGCTGTATATGGTGGAACAGCAACTAATGCTGGATTAATTTTAACACCAATGATGTTAGGTTCTGTCGTAGGTAGTGCCATTGGCGGAATATTTCAAACGAAAATTAGTTACCGCAACTTAATGTTATTATCTGTAATATCCTTTGGGATAGGTATGTATTTATTAGGAACGATGGATCCGCAAACAAGCCGTGCACTTTTAACGATATACATGATTATAACGGGATTTGGGGTTGGATTTTCGTTTTCTTTACTTCCTACAGTTTCTATTCATAATATGGAACCGAGATTCCGTGGTTCAGCTACTTCAACAAATTCATTCTTTCGTTCACTAGGTATGACAATTGGGGTAACGATTTTTGGCTCCATTCAAAATAGTACCTTTACAGCTAATTTAAAGGATGCTTTTAAGGGAATAGAACACAGTTCCAGCATGTTAAATAATTTAGGTGATCCAAGTGCAATATTTCGCTCAGATATAAGGGCCAGTATCCCTACTTTTATTCTTGAAAAAATTATAGCTGCTATGTCATCTTCAATTACTACTGTATTTCTACTAGCTTTACTTCCCATTATCGTTTCGTTTATGGCGATATTATTTATGGGGAACGTTAAAGCCGGTACAAAGGATAATAAAGTGAATTTGAAGTCATAAATTTTATAAAACAAAAAGATTCTTTGCTTATTTTTAGCTTATACTATTGGTATAGGTTATTAAGGAGTGGAGAGTTATGAATACAAAGCTTTTTATGCTGGGCCTTCTTATGGAGAAAAATAGGCATCCGTATGAAGTCCAGCAACTTTTAAAAAATAGTGAAATGAAATATTATATAAAAATTACAAAAGGCTCTTTATATTATACATTTGAGCAACTTGAAAAGAAGGGCTTTATAGAAGTTGTTGATATTATTCGTAATGAACAACGCCCTGAACGGACTATTTACGGTATTACTCAAAGTGGTAAACAAGAATTTGAGCATTTATTATTAGAGCAAATGATAAAGAAAGAGGATATGCATCGTCCTATATATGAAGCGTTACTTTTTGCACAATACGGGGAGGAACAATTAATTCTAGAACAGCTAAAAATTAAAATTTCTCAACTGACGTTATATCTTACTACCCTTCAAAAAGTATATGAAGAGAAGTGTGGAAAAGAGAGTGTGGCTAAGTTATATATATTATCTAGTGTCATTTTACATTTAAGAACAGAGTTAAAAGTTTTACAGAGTTTATATAATAACGTAAAAAATGAAAAGATAGATAATATAGGAAATGATGTGCTTAGAGAGATAGAAAATCAATGTTTATAGTGAAGAAGATTATAAAATAAAAAAGATGATTCTCATAATTATTTAAAAATAACAGAAGTACTTGTTCTCATAAAGAATGAATTGTGCTTTAAGAATGAGAAAGGATAGCCATGCAAAATAAAATTATCGTTATGTTTCAAAAAGATTTTCGTTTATATGATAACCCAGCTTTATTTGAAGCTGCTCAGTCCGGTGAGGTTGTTCCGGTATATGTACATGATGAAACTTTTTCAATAGGAAGTGCGTCAAAGTGGTGGTTACATCATGCTATAATAGATGTCCAAAGGCAACTTGAGGCAGTGGGCTCTACTTTAATAATCCGCAAAGGAAATATACTGGAAGAAATACTTTCTCTCATAAAACAGTTAGGTATAACGGCTGTATATTGGAATATTTGTTATGATCCGGAAAGATTACAATTTAATCAAAAAATGAAAATGATGTTAGAAGATAAAGGTATTACCTGTAAGGAATTTAATTCGCATTTATTATTAGAACCGTGGGTTATTAAAAAGAAAGATAACACTGAATATAAGGTGTTTACGCCTTTTTACAATGCATTTCAAAAGCAGATAGTACCTAAGCCTATTAGTAAAGTGCAGCGTATAAAAGGAGGAAACTCTTTACCAGCAAGTTTATCTGTTTCAGAATTACATTTGTTGCCGACTATACGGTGGACAACTCATATGGAATCAATATGGGATCCTACAGAAGAAGGGGCATACAAAACATGTAAGAAATTTTTCTCTAGCAAATTAGCCTCTTATAGTGAAGGAAGAGATTTTCCAAATGAAAATGCTCATTCGATGTTGGCACCTTATCTTTCATTTGGCCAAATATCAGTGAAGTGGATGTATCATTACTTAATCGATAAAAGTACCGAAAGACAATGTAGTCTTTTTGAAAAACAAGTGAATAGTTTTATCCGTCAATTGATTTGGCGAGAGTTTTCTTATTATTTGCTATATCATTACCCATTTACAGTATATAAACCGCTTAATAAAAACTTTGAACATTTTCCATGGAATAAGGAAGAGGAGTTATTAACAGTATGGCAGAAGGGGGAAACTGGTTATCCGTTTATTGATGCGGGAATGAGGGAACTATGGCAAACAGGTTTTATGCATAATCGGGCAAGAATGGCTGTAGCCTCTTTTCTTGTAAAGCATTTGTTAATTCCGTGGCAAGAAGGTGCAAAATGGTTTATGGATACACTACTAGATGCTGATATTGCAAATAATACAATGGGATGGCAATGGGTTGCTGGAAGTGGAGCAGATGCATCACCGTACTTTCGTATTTTTAATCCTATCACACAAGGAGAAAAGTTTGATAAAAATGGAGAGTATATAAGAAAATGGGTACCAGAATTAAGAGATATACCGAATAAGTATATACATAAACCTTGGGAAGCACCTGAGCATATTTTACAAAAGACCAATATTAAGCTTGGTCATACATATCCTTTGCCAATTGTTGATCATAAGGCAGCACGTGAGAGAGCACTTTGTGCATATAAAAGTATGAAAGAATTTATATAAAATACACGAGTCAATATGAATTTGATATGTAAAAGTTATAATGTCTATTTGCGTATTAAAGTTGTATTCATTGAAAGAGTATACGAATCATATAGAGTTTCTAAAACCTTCTATTGAAAAAGGAGAATGTTTATGAAAAAATCTAGTATTCTAGTATTTTTACTAACATATGGTTTGTTTTATGTTTCTAGTATTTTATTTCCTATTGATCGTATGTGGTACGATGCACTAGAAAAGCCGTCTTGGACACCTTCTGGTATGATAATCGGAATAGTTTGGGCTGTACTATATGGACTTATTGCATTGTCGGTTACAATTATTTACAACAAATATGGAGGTAAGCCAAAAACATTTTGGTTCGTATTCCTTTTAAATTATATGTGTAATCAAGCGTTCAGCTACTTTCAATTTAGTCAAAAAAATTTATTTTTAGCAACAGTAGATTGTTTACTAGTCGCTATTACTACGTTACTTCTCATAGCGGTTTCTTCCAAATTATCTAAAGTATCGGCATGGTTGCTAATTCCATATTTTTTATGGGCTACATTTGCTACATATTTATCTTGGAGCATTTATAGTATAAATTAAAGACGTAAATGAAAACTTGAGCATAATAAAAATGCTCGAGTTTTTATGTTTATTAATGGTAATCTAAAATATAGAGTATGTACATCTTAGGGAGGTCATCTTTGTGAAGAAATGGATAAAAATTACGCTGTACTCTTTACTAGGTATTTTACTTATAGGAAGTATTAGTTTTTTTGTTTGGTCTCAGTTTACTTATAAACCGACGACAGAGGCTTTGTCGTTAGTAGATGATAAAAAAGATGGAGAGAATATCGTTTTTGGAGAGAAAGATGCTAAAATAGGGGTTATTTTTTATCAAGGAGCTAAAGTAGAAGCTGAGGCTTATAGTTACTTAGGAGAAGCTCTTGCAAAAGATGGACACTTTGTAGTAATACCTAAGTTGCCATTAAATTTAGCGATACTTGGAATCAATGCAGTAGATAGTGTAATGGAACAGTATCCTGAAGTTCAAAAATGGTATGTTGCGGGGCATTCAATGGGCGGAGCTATGATTTCTAAGTATGCCTTTCAGAATGAAGACAAGGTAGACGGAATCATTTTCTTAGGCTCGTATCCTGCAGATGACTTCTCTACGAAATCGATTCCGATGTTATCAATTTATGGGGAAGTAGATGCTTTAGCAACTGTAGAAAAAATAGAGAACAATAAAAAGTTGATGTCAAAGAATACAACTATGCACATGATAAAAGGTGGAAACCATGCTCATTTTGGCATGTATGGTGAGCAAAAAGGTGATAATGCGAGCTTAATTACGCCAAAAGCACAACGAGATGAAACAGTGAAAGTAATGGAAGAATGGTTATTAAAACAATGATAGACCGGAGAGCCAACTCATACGAGTGGGCTCTTTTATTTAACTTCTATTTCCAATTTACTTCTTATTTTCTTCGGAATATCCTCTTCAGTGATAATGTCGTAAGAATACACATACTTTCCTTTCACATGAATTTTCAAGTAAGTTTTTCTTATAAAATCATTAGGCGTGTTCGTTCCAACTTTATATTCTTTTTCATTGTTTAATTCATCAACACCTTTTAGGGCGTACATAGCTCGTCCTTTATGATGATAATCCGGAACACCATATCCCTTCGCAATGGCGTATACATTTTTTTCTTCAGCAATCGGATTAAATCTATCCAAATCCCCTCGTAATATGAAAGGTAGTATGTATATAGGTAGGCCTATTCCTAGTATGCAAAGTATAAATTTCTTCATAAGCATTTCTCCTCTTGTTCATTTACATGATTCAGTATAGAAAAAAATTCTTATAAATATAGAGGGAAATTCCTTAAGGTTTTCTTAATAAAGTTTAACCGAGTGAAAAAAGATTAACTTGAGTATTAAGCTTAATGAATGAATAGCCAAATAACCTGTTTTCTTTATTTTTGATGGTAAGTTATTTAGTTTTACATTGGTATGAGTGAATTAAGAAATAAGTGAGATTTAGGAACTAGAATAAATGTATTTTATAGTAATAAGAGAATTATCTAAATAAATTTATAGTGCGAACCATTAAAGAAAGCATCTAGCGAGATGCTTTCTTTTGGAATAGAGAATTCTATGGGATAGTTACATGTAATGCAGCGCTGTGCTTCTATGTCATTGGAAAATCCAATGATAAAAAAGAGGCTTGTCTTCTAAGCAAATTGTTATTTGTAACACTGTTATCAAAGCAAAGTGCTCGTGACATTTCTTTGATATTCAAAAACATTAATAACCTATTGTATAAAGTTTTTTGAAAATTTAGGTTTAACATCTTTAAAATAGGTGTATTACATATTACATAACAACTAAATAAAAAAATAAAAAATCTAAAGGAGGAAAAATCCAATGCATAAGAATGAAAGAAAACCGGTGGTTCATGAATATGAAAATGAACAGGAAGTAGTTATGAAAGTAAAAGAGCTAGAATTGCAAGGGATTCACCAAGATGACATTTACGTCTTAACACATGAAAAACATCTAACAAAAAAGATTGCGGATGATACAAACACAAATACGATTGGAGTAAAAGAACAAGGATTAGGCACAAGTATTATCAACTTTTTCTCCAAAAAAGGGGACGAGCTCCGAAATCAAATGGAAGAAATGGGGGTGTCGAAGGAGGAAGCTAACTTATATGAAGAAAAACTAGATCAAGGGAGAATTTTACTCCTAGTAACAGATGAAACACTAACAGCGAGTGATAGGCAGCCGCAAAACTATCATTCTCTCTAATAGATTGCAATAGGTAAGGTAATTATTTTAGGTTGTAGCATGGAAGAAATTAAAAGTAGAGAAGGGTGAGAAAAATGAAACATACAATATTTAAATATGCTGTGATTGGGATTACGACCGGAGTGATAGTCTCCCTATTAAAAAAAGAAAATCGGAAAGCTATACAAACAACAGGAAAAAACGTAAAAGACAAACTACAAGAAGGAAACATAAAGGAAACATTAGAGAAGGTAACTGAGACAAGTAAACAATTCTCTGTAACTGCAGCTAATGTTGCAAAACAAACATTACCACAACTGCTTACAGCCACACCAGTTGTTATTTCTACCATTAAAGATTTAACAGAAAACGAAAATAATAAAAAGAAAAAAGATGAAAAGGATTACGAAAAAAATGAAAATAGTAAGGAAATAGACGGGGAAAAAACGAAAAATGAAAAGAAATATGTGAAAGAAGGGAAAGAAGAGAGTGCTTAGATTTAATTCTAAAAATAGAAAGTGAGGAAAAAAGTATGAAATCTTTGTATGCAATTGATGTAGGAATCGGCTTTACTAAGCGAGCATATCGACAGGATGAAGATTCTGAGGTGACGGTTAAGAGTGAAGCTTCCACACTAGCCCCTGTACCTAATCATGATGAAAGTGAAGATTTAACAAAGGTGAGTTTTATAGACTTAGACTTTGCATACTACATGGGAAATGAAGCGCATCAATCTGACGCTTCATTTCTTCCTCCATTTGAAGAAGAAATAGAAAATTATTATGAAAGCGAACAGTTTAAACAACAAATATTTGGTTGCATTGCAAAGGATTATAAAGAAAATGTCGTGTTACCTTTAGTTGTTACCGGGCTTCCTGTCACTTATTTTGGTAGTCAGCATGAGCAATTACAACGTGCGCTAAAAAAAGAAACTTCCGTACAAATTGATGGCAAATTTATTCATATTACGGTGGAAAATGCTTTGATTCTTCAGCAACCGGTCGCTTTACATGCTTATTTCTTAAAAGAGGGAATCATTGAGGAACGAGATCGTATCTTAATTATTGATGGTGGATTTCGTACATTAGAAATGACAGATATGAAACAGAATGTCATTTTAAATCATTATGAGACGGAACTAGGATGTAGCAAGCCTTTGAAAAACATTAAGAATATCGTGCAGAATCATGCGGGGGAAAGTGGTCACTTGCATATTAACGACATGCCAAACATATTAGAAAAAGGATATGGAGGTCGAGAAGAAAATCATCAGGCAAGTCAGGTTCATACTTTGATTCAAAAAGAGTTGGATACACACTTCCAAGACGTTATGTGTGTATTACAAGAACAATTTAAGTTAGACCAGTATGATACTATTATTTGGACAGGAGGAATAGTAGATCTCCACAAAAAACGAATTGAAAAAATGCAAGGTGAAATTTCTTCTTTCCGTATGGTAGACGCTTCGAAAGAGGCTGCACTTCATGGGTACTATATGATTGGAAGTCAAGTATTTGACGACATCACCAATCAATCTGTATATGAATCTAAATTATAATAACGACCGAAATGGAGTTCGTTGAATAGACGTGCCACATATAAATAAGAAAAGATAAAAAGTGCTTGTATAGAGGAACTGTTTAAAATTGAGAATACAAATAACTAATATATAGGGGGTCTTCCTTGTAACAGAAGAAGACCTCCTATGCCATTTAGTTTGTAATGTAGAGGATCTAAAAACTTTTCCTCCAAGACATGAATACCTACATATAAATTTCATATTACGGATACTATTCAATGAAACATAAAACTATTCAGAAAGGAAGAATAATATGGAATGCATAAAAATGCCGAAATGGGATTGGTATCATGTGAAAACCAGTGAACTTGAAAAACCTTCTTCTATCATCCCTCGTGATGTAACACCTTATTTCTCTCAATTTGTAAAGAAAATAAGTTCTCCTTGTGAAAATGGATTATATGTTTATACGTTATCACCAAATCAAACTTGTGTATATGGTTCGTTTTTATATGATCAAGATAAAAAGGACGCCAAAATTCAAAAATTTCTTCATTATTTCGTAGCTCATGGAATACTGATAACGGTCCAGGAAAAAGAGGAAGAGGATTTCCAAAAATTAATACATAATTCCTCTTTTAGTGTAAAAAATTGTAATAGTTCCGCTGAAGGATTATGTGCTATCTTATCAATCTTTATATCTCACTACTTGCGAAAGGTTGACTATTTCGAAAACAATTTTAGAAATGTATTATGGGATTTTTATCATCATAATAACATAGCAGTTTTAGAAAGAATTTATCATATTCGTCATGAATTATTTATGAATACACATGTGTTTCGCTTAATACAAGAAGTGTTACAAGGCTTGGAGGAAGCTTGGTTAGAAAACTTAACAAACACCCTTTGTTATAAACAAACACACGTAAAATTAGAGCGTGGATTACAACTTGTTAAAGAGTACCAAGAAGAATTAGACACGATGATTCATTTACAAGAAGTTGTTTCTTCTCATCGTGGGAATGAAATTATGAAAGCCCTTACTGTATTAACTGCTGTAAGTACGCCGTTGACAGCTTTAGGAGCATTATGGGGTATGAACTTTAAATATATGCCTGAACTAGAATGGAAATATAGCTATTTAATCGCTCTCTTATTTATCATTTTTACAACAGGGGGTATGTATTTATATATGCGAGTCAAAGGATGGACAGGTGACTTATTACGAGTAAAGAAAAAGAAATCTTTTTTTAAATCTAATTAATCTTGTTTATAAAAAATATGATAGATATTAACTTAGAAATATGGTTAGTAATATTTATTAATTGGGGTAGTGCCACCCAACAAGCTAAGCTTATATAAGTTTAATTTCACATGAGATTTTTTTCTTTTTCTAAAGATCCAGTGTCAGTTCTTTAAGGATTTGCATACGAAATAAATCCTAACGAGTTTCCTTTTTTGAATTAATCCGCTTAATTATTAGACTTAGTACCATTGTAAACGACACCTAATATATCAAAGACTGTTTTCTTCCCATACCGATGAGATTTTCGTCCGTTTTGTTGTAGTTGATTGAACAGGCGAAGTAACACCTTTGATAGTTCTTGGGTGTTTTTCTGTATGGTTTGATAAATAAGAAGAAAATAATCTTTAATCATATATATGACCTTATATTCACTCAGTTCTTGTTTCTTTTCATAAGAAGTAATTGATGCATTTGAAACATAATAGCAGAACAGAGTAGGGCGCGATCAATTGACCATACAAATAGTAGGATGCTATTCCGATAATTGTAGTTTGCTAATAATTTTACCTTACATAAATGTAATACAAATGAAAGGTAAATGAATATGTGAAATTCCATAAAACAATTATTCTATATAAAGAGCAAATACAAATTAAAGAAACGGTATACGTATAGATGATGTGCAGCAATTATCTTAACTAGTTAAGCCACCTTTAAACAATAATTCTAAGGAGATTAAAAATGAGAAAAATCATTAACCTATGTATGATTGGAGCCATCTTATTTGGTTTATACTTGGCGTTCACGCCTAAAGAACCAAGAAATGGAATTTTGATGTTGGGAGATAAACAAGCTTTACAAGATATACGAAGTGAAAATAAAAGTAAAATTAAGTCTATCGATTTATATAAAGTTAAAACAGCACAATATAATGGAGAATCAGTATTTATTATGGATCAAAAAACAAGTGAAGCCGTAATAAAAAAAGGGATATTACGAGAGGGAGAAGATCATTTTACACCGATTTCAGATCCAATAAAGTCTATGCCTAAAATAACAAATGATACTGCTGTGTTATTTGCGAGTGAAAAAAATAAAAATATAAAAAAAGTAGTAATTGCTGACAAAGAAATACCGGTAAAATATGATAGTAATACTTGGTTTGGGCATTATCGTAACTCGAATTATGAACAGTGTATTTTAATTGTCAATAATTCTATGTTTACTCAAATTCCTATACAAGAAACCTATATGGGAATTTTTGAACTTAACAAAGTTTATGGAAATAATCATGGAGTTGTCGATACCGAGGATAAAAACTCAGTACAAGTGGAGAAAGAATTTCAAAGAATTATTGAGAGTAGAAAAGATAATTCACAGTTTTTAGAAGCGTTATCAATTATAAAATAATAAGCCTAAAAAAGGTGAAAATTAACTGAAAAATAATATAAATATTACGGAGGATTCATATGGCTGGCGTTATAGGACATACAGTAGTTACCGCAACTGTAGGATTAGTATATAAAAAACATTTAAATATCACAACTTTATTTTTCGGTATGGCGATTCCAGATGCTATAAGCATGTTCATTGGAAAGGTACCGCTTATACCAGGAGGAGCGGTAGATGAGAGTTTCATAGGTGGACTAGCTTGCGCTTTAGTGTTGACTTTACTAATTAATCTAGGTCTTAAAACAATACCTAGATTAATGAAACTGTTTACTTATAAACAGAGCTCTTCATTAAAAATTATTTTTATTTCTGCTTTAATAGGTACAGAATTACATGTATTGATGGACCTTATTGCCATAAACGGATGGCTGAATGGAACCATATTATAATAGTTTTATTTTAATGAAATATATAATTTAGGAATATCACTTCTTTTATTGTAAGGAGTGGTCTTTTTTATATATAGGCTAAATTCTCACAAATAACTGTAAAGGGAAAATTTCGTTATGGGGGTGTCTCAAAATCTTAGCTTGATGGTGATGGGGTAGTACTATATCCCACCAAGTTAAAGTTTTGATGTCTCCGCAATGATAAAAATGGTGAATATTTATCCCGCGTTAACGGACAGTAAAACCCCCACTGATTAAAACTAGTTGACTTTGTTAATAATGATAATTCGAGCATAGTTCGTATTATTGATCCGACACCAAGTTAAGATATTAATCTTATTCACTTTATGGTAACTTTGTTGTATCTCTTTAAACATACCTATATTAAAACCCAAATTTCTCAATTTAATGCTGAGAAATTTGGGTTTTTCTAAAGTAATCAATTTTTTAAAAAATTTTTAGAAATTTAAAGATAAAGTATTGTATACATGTAAGTATGATTAAAAATGAAAAGTTGTAAATGCTAAATTTAATGAAATACGCCTTACTCTCTTTACCATTGGCCTGAATGAATAGTTTATAGGAGATTACACTGGCTAAAGATGCGATAATTGTTCCAAGCCCTCCAATATTTACTCCTAGTAATAAAGCTTTCCAATCAGAAGTAAAGTTTGATAGAAGAATTGAAGTAGGAAAATTACTAATCAATTGACTCAAAAATATGGAACTAAAGAAGACTGAAGTATCTCCTCTTAAATTAGCGCGAGCGAAGGTCTCCAGCGCATCAGAATGAGAAATGTTTCCAATAAAAATAAAAAAACAGACAAAGGTTATTAGAAGAAAGTAATCAACTTTTAATAGTAAGTTTCTATCTAACGTAAAAGCCGCCATCAGTGTAACTATTAGCGCAATGTAATAATTAATGAAACCAAAAATAGATGCAATGATAGTGATAAGTATCAAAATCCAGATGGTAGCTTTTTTTCGATTCTTCACGGTAATAACAGGTAATTCTATTTTTAAATCTGTTTTTTGAAGTTTTTGAGTAAATATAAATAACAAACTAATTCCAAGTACAGCTAAAAGCAGGATTGAACCTAAAAATGGGATGAGCTTAATTCCATAGTAAGAATATAAGTATAAATTTTGTGGGTTTCCCATAGGCATCAAGCTACTACCGATGTTTGCCGCAATTGTCTGTAGGATGATTGTATCCATCATGTTCATTTGTGTTTTTTTACTAATGACAAGTGTTATTGGTACAAAAGTGAGAAGAGCGACATCATTTGTTACAAACATAGAGCAAATAAAGCATAACAAAATTAGAATAATAGATATTGACCTGCTGTTATTGCATTTATTTAAAATAGCAATGGCAAGTTTGTCTAATATCTTTAGCTGTTCAAAAGCCTTAATGGCCACCATTAGATTAAATAAACTAATTAACACTTCAAAGTTAATATATTCGATCTTTGGCGAATATATGAAGCAGCTTACAATTGCTAGTATCAGTGAAATGGTAAGTACTATATCCTTTTTTAAAAATCCGAATTTCATAAGGAGTCTTTTTTTATTTTGAACGAATACTATTTCTTTCACAATACACCACCTGTAATCAATGTTAGTAAATATACATTTTGGGGATAACTCGATATTGCTAGAAAAGAGGATGTCATAAGGTCCTAAATAAGAGTTTTGTAATGTTTCATCCCTTCAACAAAATCCTTTTTTGCTTAGTGTCTTTAATATTGTAAATATGGCAATATAGACGAATCCAACTAGAGGAATTAATTGAGAAAACAAATGTTTTTTGTATGATACCATAAAAAAAATTAAATGTTTTATTTTTTAAATATTCTTATAATGTCCTATTGATTTTTGATTTCAAATACTTTATATGAAGTTCTAAAAGAGAAAAAGTATGCATGTTTTTATGAAGAAAATTGAGGCTTGTCAAAGGTTAGGTAGAACGGAATCCGCGATGTTTGAATTCTGTATAAAATTCACAAAACCTCACTGTTTTTTAGATGAAAAACCTTAAAATATTTTTTTGTTTTTATAAAAACCTGTACTTTTTCGTAACATTCTGTACTTTTGATTATAAATTAAAGACAAGCTTCTCTTAGTTGAAGATTGAAAGCGCTTCATAGTTTTTCTGTGAATTTTTTACCTAGCCTATTTTGGAGATTAGTAGTGAGAAAGGAGATATTTCCATGTTCTTGAGAAAATTAACAAAAAACCAGTTAATCACTAATGATTATTATGATTTAAATGTAAATCACCGGTAAACGAAACAAACATAATAGTACAACATTAGTGGATAAGAATATTAGTTTTACAGAAGGGGATAGAGCACCGGGTGTATAAACGTGAAGTTCTTCAAAATTTCAGTTTTACAGTTGCATATTGTAATGTTTGCTTAAACAGACCAACCCTATTAGTATAGGAAATTTTTATCCTTGTTGTATTTGAATATGAATGAAGTATTTATGCCAGGGAATATAGGTGATTTTATATAGATTATAATAGATAAATTTTTGGTATGGAGTGATGATATGGAAAGGTTTTTTGTAGATTTAGTTGGATCAACGAATGATTTTTTATGGTCTAAATTGTTAATTATTATGCTTGTTATTTGCGGAATTTATTTTACATTTAAATTGAATTTTGTACAGTTTCGAATGTTAAAAGAGATGGTCCGTGTATTAATGGAGGGGAAAAGTGGTTCTAAAGATCAAATCTCTCCTTTTCAAGCGTTTTGTATTGGTATGGCAGCCCGCGTTGGAACAGGGAATATTACAGGAATTGCAATTGCGATTGCATTAGGGGGTCCTGGAGCTGTATTTTGGATGTGGATTATTTCTATTATTAGCTCAGCATCCAGTTTTGTTGAAAGCACATTAGCACAGATATATAAAGTAAAAGATAAAACTGGCTTCCGCGGTGGTCCATCCTATTATATGGAAAAAGGGTTGAATAAACGTTGGATGGGGGTATTATTCTCTATTCTAATTACAATTACTTTTGGTCTTGTATTCAATTCAGTACAATCAAATACAGTTACAATTGCTTTTCAAAACTCATTTGGTACAGATCGTCTAACAGTCGGGATAATCATGGCCATTGCTTTTGCTGCAATTATCTTTGGTGGTGTACAACGTATTGCAAAAATGGCTGAATACAAGGTGGTATTTTTAGCGGTATTATACATTGGAGTTGCATTATTTGTTGTAGTTACCAACATATCAAAAATGCCGGAAGTTCTTTCTCTTATTGTTCAAAACGCATTTGGTTTTAAACAAATAGCAGGTGGTTCAATTGGTGCAGCACTTATGAATGGAGTTAAACGCGGTTTATTCTCAAATGAAGCTGGTATGGGAAGTGCACCAAACGTTGCCGCAACAGCAACAACAAGCCATCCGGTGAAACAAGGACTGATTCAAGCATTTGGTGTATTAACGGATACATTAATCATTTGTACTAGCACTGCCTTTATTATTTTGCTGTCTGATGCATATAAACAACCGGGGTTAAATGGTATTGCACTGACACAAGCAGCATTAAGTGAACACATCGGTCCTTGGGCATCGGGTTGTCTTGCTATCTTTGTTTTTTTATTTGGATTTGGTGCGTTAATTGGCAACTATTATTATGGTGAAACAAATATTCGCTTCTTACATACAAGTAAAGTGTGGTTAATGATATACAGAATAAGTGTATTGGCTATGATTGTATTTGGTTCTGTTGCAAAGATTCAAATTGTATGGGATTTAGCGGACTTATTTATGGGCTTTATGGTTATTATTAATTTAATTGCTATTACCTTACTTTCAAAAGTAGCATTTGCGGCGTTACAAGATTATAAAAACCAGAAAAAAGCTGGTAAAGATCCTATTTTTTATAAAGAAAACATTAAAGGGCTTGAAAATATTGAATGTTGGGATAGTTATGAGGAAACTTCAAAAAAGAAAAGTGTGTAATAAGAAGGATATTCAGACTGCAATATGTCTGAATATTTTTCTTGGTTCTAGTGCAAATATTATTGATTATAGTAAAGAAAAAATCATTCTATATAAAGTTAATAGTACGGGGGAATATGATTAAATGATAAAGGATTCTAGCGTTCAAGTTGAGGGTCAAGAAAAAGTTTGCTTAGATCAATGGGTAGCTCATTATCGAACGTATGCAGCTAAGGGACGAAGCGCCAGTTATATTCCAGCTCTGGGGGAAATAAATGTATCGCAGTTAGGTATTTGTATAGTAAAGCCAGATGGAACAATGATAAAGTCAGGCGATTGGGAGATACCTTTCACATTACAAAGTATATCAAAAGTAATCGGTTTTATAGCCGCTTGTTTAAGTCGCGGTATTTCTTATGTATTAGAACGAGTTGACGTAGAGCCAACTGGAGATGCCTTTAATTCGATTATTCGTTTGGAGATACATAAACCAGGAAAACCTTTTAATCCTATGATTAATGCTGGAGCAATTACGATAGCTTCACTTTTGCCAGGGACATCGGTGCAAGAAAAATTAGAATCTATATATGTATTAATTGAAAAAATGATAGAGAAGCGTCCCGCTATTAATGAAATAGTATTTCAATCAGAATGGGAAACGGCTCATCGTAATAGAGCATTAGCATACTATTTAAAGGAGAACGGTTTTCTAGAATCAGATGTGGAGGAGACACTAGAGGTTTACCTAAAACAATGTTCGATTGAAATAAATACAGAAGATATTGCCTTAATAGGGCTTATACTGGCACATGATGGATATCATCCTATTCGCAAAGAACAAGTGCTCCCTAAAGAAGTAGCTAGGTTAACAAAAGCTTTAATGCTTACTTGTGGAATGTACAACGCTTCTGGAAAATTTGCTGCTTTCATTGGATTACCAGCTAAGAGTGGGGTATCCGGCGGAATTATGACACTTGTTCCCTCAAAATCTAGGAAGGATTTACCGTTCCAAGATGGATGTGGTATTGGTATTTACGGACCAGCCATTGATGAGTATGGGAATAGTTTACCAGGAATTATGTTGTTAGAACATATTGCAAAAGAATGGGATTTAAGTATATTTTAAAAAGGAGCACAGATATTTTGGTGTTAGAGCGAGTCCAAAAGTGTTCAGACCTTATATTGTGTCTGAACATTTTTGAGTTATAAAGTATCTTTCTAAAGTAGAAGAGTGTAATGAATACTCACAATCTATAATGCTTTCGTTTATATCTTATTTATCAGTTTTTGAAAAAAATAGAGTAAGTATTGTATTAATGCAAATAGGTTTGTATACTGACTGTTAGGCGAAAGTGAGAAGTGATTATTTTGAATCTTAGTAATTTAGTAAAAAAAGACATCTATATTCTCGTTTTAATGATACTTACAGTACCCTTAGTAGGTGAAATAAAGTCATTTCCTTTAAATGAAACATTTAGAATGAGCTTTGGTGCACCAACATTTTTCTTTTTTTTGTTATTGTTTCGACGAATTCCAGCATTTTTACCGGGTTTTTTAACAGCGATAGTCGTGGTAGTATTTCGTATCTCAATGGATGTCATTATAAAGGGAAATATGGATTGGCTAGCCGCTTTTCATACTCACTATCCTAGTTTTTTCTTTTATTTTACTTATTCGTATCTCTTTCATTTAGCCAAAATTAAACGTTTTTATCATCAACCACTAATGATTGGTTTGATTGGTTGCATGATTGAAATACTGTCAGACTGTGTGGAATTAATGATTCAATATTTCGTATTAAAAACATCGATCACATCCGAGGCAATAAATGAGATCATTGTTATCGCATGTTCCCATAGTTTTATAGTTCTAAGCTTTTTCAATATGATGAAATTGTATGAAGCGCAATCAAGGGAGAAACACATAAAGAAACAAAATGAACACATGCTCATGCTCATCTCTAATTTATATGAAGATGCTGTTCATTTAAAAAAAACATTACAAGATGCTGAGAATATAACAAAAAAATCCTATGATTTATATAAAACTTTAGACTCTTTTGAGCACAAACAGATGGATTTTCAGTTTGGGGATTTAAGGCAACAGGCATTACAAATTGCTGGTGAGGTTCATGACGTTAAAAAGGATAACCAACGTATTTTTGCAGGACTTTCAAAATTAATTTCTGATGAAAGTTTTACAGATTATATGTCTGTACATGAACTAGTAAATATCATTATACGGGCAAATGCGAAATATGCACGGTTGCTAGAGAAAGACATCCAATTTGTGTATAAAATTGATGGTGTGCATCCTCATTATCATATTTACACAATCTTATCTATTATAAATAATATCGTTACAAACGCTGTAGAGGCTATCCAAGGTATGGGAACCATCACAATTGACATTAATAAAGACCACCATTTTGTTGAATTTCAAATAGGCGATAATGGTCCCGGTATTTCTTCAAAATATAAAGATTCAATTTTTGAGCCTGGGTTTACTTCTAAATATGATGATTTAGGCAATCCATCGACAGGTATCGGATTATCGTATGTTAAAGAAATGGTCGAACAACTTGAAGGTGATGTTACGCTTGAGGACAGAACCGAAGGAAAAGGATCAATTTTTATAATTAGATTAGGGATTGATCATATAATTTCGAAAGGGTGATTCTATGTATTTTTATATAGTAGATGATGAAAAAGCGGTTCGCTCAATGTTGGCTCAAATTATCGAGGATGAAGATCTTGGGGAGGTTATAGGAGAAGCTGAGGATGGTTTATCTTTAGAGCAACAAATGCTAATCCTTAAAAATATAGACATTTTATTTATCGATTTGTTAATGCCGATTCAAGATGGAATAAAAACAATTCGTCAAATAAAACCTTCGTTTAAAGGGAAAATCATCATGGTCTCTCAAGTAGAATCAAAAGAATTAATTGCTGAAGCTTATTCGCTTGGCGTTGAATACTATATTATTAAGCCGATTAACCGGATTGAAGTATTAACAGTTGTTCGGAAAGTCATTGAACGAATTCGTTTGGAAAAATCGATAAAAAACATTCAAGAATCGCTTAATACGGTACTAAAATTGGATAGTAATTCAAGTATGCAAGAAAAATACCGTAATGAAAAACATTTAAATACTTTTAATCATTTTCAAAATTCCATTCATTTTCTTTTGTCTGAATTAGGAATAGCCAGTGAAAGTGGAAGTAAAGATTTAATGGATATGCTAGATTATTTATATAAATATGAACAAGATAACACGTTGGAACAAGGTTTTCCCTCACTAAAAGAGATTTTTATGAATTTAGCTCAAAAAAAACTTGGGGATTCAGCTGAAGATACCGAATTAAAAAGGTTCATAGAAGCTTCCAAACAACGGATTCGGAGAGCAATTTATCAATCATTAAACCATTTAGCATCCCTTGGACTTACTGATTTTTTAAACCCGAAGTTCGAAAATTATGCTTCTAGATTTTTTGATTTTACTACCGTAAGGAGAAAGATGACAGAATTGAATAATGAACCAACATTACCTGCTCGTATTGATACGAAAAAATTTATTCAAGTTCTTTATTTTGAAGCAAAACGAATACACTTGGAATTAAGATGATAAACTCTTGCTCATTATTATTTTCAATTAATAGATTGATAGTTGTTTTCATGTTATTTGTTTTATATAGTCTTTCTAAGAGTGGATTTTCCTTTATTTCATATTGATTTTAAAATCAGAAAATTCCGTATCGATTTGGTAGAAGTGTATGAACTTAGAACAAAAGAATATGTATTTTTTACACATTAATATTCATTTAAAAAACGAGTATTTCCAAAATAAAATATAAATAATAAATACATAGTAAGTTGAATTAAAAAAAGATGCTATCTTCTAGCATCTTTTTTTCTTTAAGTGGAAATATCATTGATCCTTATATTATTTGAAATTCAAATGTGGGCATATAAATAAGGGAAAAGGAGATAATATTTAACAAATTATAATTGGAAATGGTATTTTAGGTCAGAAATGTTTTTATACTAACTAGGTTATTGGTGCTAAATAAGCATAATGTCTCGCTTTTCTGCTCTTTAATCTTATCGTTATTTTTTATTAAGTACATATCGTTTTTTAGAAATCTCAATCCTAGCAGAGTATATAAATTGGGTGATAAACATGTGGAACATAATTACTTCTTATCTTCCAGATTGGAAAGTCTTTGTACAAGCTTTTATCTTGTTTTTAATTCCGTATACTATCTCAAGATTTTTTCATTGGGTTCGTATGTCAGAGAAAGAGTGGGAAGAATGAGTTGGTGGAAGTCAAGAGACAAACAAGTGAAAAAAAATAATATTCAAAGTAAAACGAAACAAGAGTATAAACCTTCTCAAAATACAATCGTTCATTTCACAAATGATTTTGCCTCTAACTTAGAACTTATAAAGCAACAAATCGGACATAATTCTGATGTTCGCTTTCGGAAGTTTAATATTGGGCGCACAGATATTCAGGCTGGGATCGTTTTTGTTGATGGTCTATCAGATAAAGAGATAATTGACAAACATATTATGAAATTACTAATGGATGATTTTTCTGATGAATATAAAAATGAATCTTCTTATGTGGAGGGGACTGTTTCAAAAGAATATATTAAAAATAAAGTTCTTACAATTAGTGAAGTAGCAGAAGTCCATTACATAAAAGATTTAATACCCAAAGTATTGATAGGTTCAACAGCTCTTTTAATTGATGGTTTAGCAGATGTGTTTATTCTTGGTACAACAAAAGCAAATAAACGAAACATTGAAGAACCAGTATCGGAGGCATTAGTCAGAGGGCCACGGGTCGGTTTTACTGAAGTATTAAGTGATAATACCTCACTTTTGCGACGACATTGTGCGGATGAGAACTTATCATTAGTAAAGCTACCAGTAGGAGAACGTGCAAAGAAAGAGTTAGTTGTCGCATTTATTAACGATCTTGCTAGTACAGAATTGGTGGATGAAATAAAAAACAGAATTCAGAAAATTGACATAGACAGTGTACTCGAATCTGGTTATATAGAGCAACTTATTGAAGATAATTATCTAAGTCCTTTTCCGCAGATTCAAAATACAGAACGACCTGATCGTGTTATTAGTGCTTTGATGGAAGGTCGAGTAGCTATTTTGTTAGATGGAACACCATTTGTTTTAATTGCTCCAGTTACATTTAGCATGCTGCTGCAATCACCAGAAGATTATTATGAAAGGTGGCTTCCTGGTACACTTCTCCGCTTATTACGCTTCATGACAGCTTTTGTTTCATTATTTGCTCCAGCACTGTATATTTCTTTCATTTCATTTCATCCAGGATTAATTCCCACTAAGCTCGCTATTTCTATTATCGGATCGCGAGAAGGAGTTCCTTTTCCCGCTTTAATAGAAGCGTTAATTATGGAAATAGCTATCGAAGTTTTACGAGAAGCAGGTTTACGTCTGCCTAAACCGATTGGACCGGCAATGGGAATTGTGGGCGGTTTAATAATTGGTCAGGCTGCCGTAGAAGCAGGAATTGTTAGTCCAATAATGGTTATCGTTGTTGCGGTAACAGCTATTTCTTCTTTTACTATTCCGCAATATAGTGTGGGAATTACGTTACGCATTCTTCGTTTTGTAGCTATGTTTTGTGCTGCGATATTTGGCTTGTATGGAGTTATTCTCTTCTTTCTTTTACTTTGCAGTCATTTAGTGAAACTGAAAAGTTTTGGCGTTCCTTATACCAGCCCTGCTGTTCCATATCGATTCAGTGACTGGAAAGATTTTATGGTTCGCATGCCATTAAAAATAATGAGACGTCGACCGAAAATAATGCATACCAAAAAAACTATCCGCAAAAGGTAGCTGATGACGAAAGGAAGTGACCTTCAGTGATTACTATACCTAAAGATCGAATAACAACTTCACAAGCAGTTGTTATAATTGTAAATTACATACTTGGGACAGGAATTCTCACTTTGCCCAGAGCATCTGTGGAAAAAGTGAAAACACCAGATGTATGGTTAAGTGTGATATTAGGTGGGATACTCGCAATGGTTTCAGGAGTAATTATGGTCAAATTAAGTCAGCAGTTTCCAGAAAAAACATTTTACCAATACAGTCAAGATATTGTAGGGAAATGGATAGGCAGATTGCTTAGTTTTCTTATTATAGGGTATTTTCTTACAACTTCAGCATTTCAAATTCGTTCAATGGCAGAAGTAATAAGCTTTTTTTTGCTCGAAGGAACCCCCACATGGGCTATTGTTATGCCTTTTATGTGGATAGGTCTCTATTTGATTATGGGTGGTATTAATTCAATTGCACGGATGTTTGAAATAATATTTCCTATTACTGTTTTTATTTTTTTAATCATTTCCTTTATGAGTATCGGAATATTCGAGATAGATAATCTCCGTCCCGTATTAGGTTTGGGAATTAAACCAGTGTTAGATGGGATAAAAACAACGTCTCTCGCATATACAGGTCCTGAAATTATGTTAATTCTTTTGGTATTTATGGAACAACGAAAGAAAGCAGTAAAAGCTATTTTAGTTGGAATTTCTATACCGTTAATCTTTTATGTAATAACTGTTGTAATGGTCATTGGTGCATTATCAATTGATGGGGTTGTAACAAGAACATGGCCGACAATTGACCTTATGCGCAGTTTTGAAATTTCTGGTTTGATATTTGAACGTTTTGAATCTTTACTGCTTGTAATATGGATTATGCAAATATTTGCTACCTATACGATTAGTTACTATGCAGCTGCATTAGGATTAGCGCAACTCTTTAAAAAGAGTATTCATCCGTTTATTTTTGCTTTGATTCCAATCATTTACATCATTGCTATGACTTCGAAAAATACAAATGACTTGCTTAAATTGGGGGATATGCTCGGTAATGGTGCATTATTTTTATTTGGTTTACTACCACTGCTTCTTCTTATTATTACGCGATTAAAAGGAGGAGTAGTGTGAAACATAAATTTAATTATATGCGGTTCTATTTGGCTTTGTTAGGGACGCTTTTGCTTCTATTTTTAACAGGATGTTGGAGTAGTAAAGAAGTAGAAGAGTTGAGCTTAACTGCAGGTATAGCACTAGATAAAGGGAAGGATTCAACAATTGAGAAAGAGGATGAGGAAGGAGGTTATCCTAAAAGAAATCTTATAACAGCTACTTATCAAATTGTTAGTTCGCAAGCACAAAGTAAAGGAAATGGACAACAAAAACGTTATATAAATGTTTCTGAGACCGGTGATTCAATTCATCAAATTGTTCGTGAGTTTTCATTGAAAAGAGAGAGCACAATGTTCAGCCCACATTTAAAAAACATTGTTATTAGTGATAATCTTGTACGTACATACAGTTTAGAACAATTACTTGAACAGTATCTCCGTGACAATGAAGTTCGGCTTAGCTGTATGCTCTTAATTAGCAAGGGTCTAGCGAAGGAGGTACTGGAATCAAACAAAAAAGGAGAAATCCCAGCATTTCGTTTGTCTGGAATTGCAGATAATAGAAATAGAACAACAAGGATTTTACCTCCTGTATCGCTCGCTAAATTGGAAGGAAAGATGCGGTCAGGGTCCAGTTTTCTTTTGCAAAATGTAATCTCGATACAAGGAGAAACAAAATTTGCAGGAGCTGCTGTAATTAAAGGGAAGACAAAAAAGTTGATAGGCTTTTTAAATGAACAGGAATTGGAAGGAGTAGTATGGATAAACGGAAAAAGGAATGGTGGTGTGGTAAAAACTTTTGATAAAGAATCAAAGAAACTCATTATATACGAAATAAAGTCAATAAAAAGCAAAATCATACCACATGTTAACGGAAATAATATTTCCTTTGATGTAAACATTGAATCAGAAGGGCGTTTGTCTGAAAATTGGATGCAATCAGGAAAAGATTTTGAAAATGAATTTTTTAAAAGAGAAGAAAAAGCTATTGAAAAAGAAGTAAAGCACTTAGTACATCATGTTACAAAAAAAATACAAAAAGAATATCAAGTCGATATTGCGGGTTTTGGAAACCAATTAAGAATTAAGCACCCGAGAACATGGGAGAAAGTCAAAAAAGATTGGGATCGAACATTTAGTAAAGTACCGATTAAATATCATATAAATGCAACTATACAAGATTATGGAGCATCAAGTTTAAAACGGTGAGACGTCTCAATTGACCTTATATTTACACAAAAACAAAAAGTTGCGAAAATTTTAATTTGAAAATTTTTGTAACTTTTTGTTTTTTTATGTCCTTCTTATTATAGATTAAAGAAATGATTTTATTAAAAGTTCATTCTTTATCCTATACACTTCTTTTGCACTATAAAGTAAATAACAACCGTTACTAATGGTGTTTTATTTAGCGTTAGGAAAAAAAGAGGAATCGTTATATATCCTTTACAAGTTTGAATAGGAGGGAGTTTGAAGTGCAAGCGAAAGCAGTGCAAATAGAAGGGGATTTTGAAAATAAGTAATTATTAGAGGTATATGTAAGCTCTATATAGGAAGGAGAATTTTTAAATTCTATTGATAAACCCAGTAATTGTAATAGCCCTTATTTAGAATAATAATTTCAAAATCAATAAAATTTAGAGTAGAAGGAGCAAGAGCAAATTATTATGAATAAACAAATAGGATTCATCGGATGTGGAAACATGGGTATTGCTATGATAGGTGGGATGATTAAAAAAAATATAGTTTCTCCAGATCAAATAATTTGTTCAGATTTAAACGTCATTAATTTAAAAAATGCTAGTAATGAATATGGCATAACTATAACTACTAACAACAATGAAGTCGCTAACAGTGCTGACATTTTAATTTTATCAATCAAACCAGATTTATACTCATCGGTAATTAACCAAATAAAAGATCAAATAAAAAATGATGTAATCGTTGTAACTATTGCTGCAGGAAAAAGTATTAAGAGCACTGAGAATGAATTTGGTAGAAAGTTAAAAGTTGTTAGAGTAATGCCTAATACACCGGCACTTGTTGGAGAAGGAATGTCTGCGTTATGTTTTAATGAAATGGTTACAGAAAAAGATATAAAAGAGGTACTGAACATATTTAATATTTTCGGCCAGACGGAGGTCGTAAATGAAAAACTAATGGATGTTGTTACATCTATTAGTGGTTCTTCTCCAGCATATGTGTATATGTTTATAGAAGCCATGGCAGATGCTGCTGTACTTGGCGGTATGCCGAGAAAACAAGCTTATAAATTTGCGGCTCAGGCTGTATTAGGTTCTGCAAAAATGGTATTGGAAACAGGAATACATCCAGGTGAATTAAAGGATATGGTTTGTTCTCCAGGTGGAACGACGATAGAAGCTGTAGTAACGCTAGAAGAAAAAGGTTTAAGAACAGCTATCATTTCAGCTATGAAACGTTGTATGCAAAAATCTATGGAAATGTCTAGTTTAACTAGTAAGTGAGAAGCGAATTTATATAATATTTCAAATCTATTTAATGTAAAAGAAATATTATGAGGCTAGTTAATAACTAAGTAAATTTATATACAACACTAACGAGATGAACAAACCTTATTTTAAAGGGGATACAGAAAATATGAGTAATTTACTAAAAAAGAAATCCGTTACACAATTGTTAGAGCATAATCAAAGCAAGACTTTAACGAAAACATTAGGAGCATTTGATTTAATTATGTTAGGAGTAGGCTCGATAGTTGGAACAGGTGTTCTTGTCTTAACTGGATTAGTAGCAGCAAGAGATGCTGGTCCAGCAGTTATTTTTTCATTTGTACTTGCAGCAATTATATGCGGATTTATAGCATTATGTTACGCAGAAATTGCTTCCACACTCCCGGCGTCTGGTAGTGTATATACGTACTCATATGCAACAATTGGTGAGTTTGTTGCTCATCTAGTAGGTTGGTCATTGCTGTTAATATATATCGTGGCAACAGCAGCTGTCGCTGCTGGATGGACAGGCTATTTCCACAATTTAATAAAGGGATTTGGATTAGAGATACCTAAAGCTCTAGTAACGATTCCTTCGCATGGTGGTATTGTGAATCTACCAGCAGTAATTATTACATTGATATTGGCATGGATGTTATCTCGTGGTACGAAGGAAAGTAAACGAATCAATAATATAATGGTATTGATTAAAATTGGAATGATTTTGTTGTTTATTACGGTTGGTATATTCTATGTAAAACCAATGAACTGGATACCAATTGCACCATACGGTTTAAGTGGAGTTTTTACGGGTGGAGCAGCTATTTTATTCGCTTTTACGGGTTTTGATATATTAGCAACTTCAGCAGAAGAAGTAAAAGATCCGAAACGTAATCTTCCTATCGGTATTATTGCATCATTAATCATATGTACAATTATTTATATTATGGTATGCCTTGTTATGACAGGAATGGTTCCCTATAAAGAGTTAAATGTTCCTGAGGCAATGGCTTATGTAATGGAAGTGGTAGGACAAGAAAAAGTCGCTGGTGCAATTGCTGCAGGTGCTGTAATTGGCCTTATGGCAGTTATTTTTTCGAATATGTATGCGGCAACACGAGTATTCTTTGCAATGAGTCGTGATGGATTGTTACCGAAATCATTTGCGAAAGTTAATAAGAAAACTGGAGCACCCACTTTTATAACTGGATTGGCAGGAATAGGGAGTTCTATAATAGCTGGGTTTATTGATTTGAAAGAATTGGTTAATTTAGTTAATATCGGTAGTTTGGTGACGTTTGCGTTAGTTTGTCTATCAGTTATTATGCTACGTAAATCACACCCAAATTTAAAACGTGGATTTATGGTACCTTTTGTACCTGTATTACCATGCGTTGCAATTGTATGCTGTGTGTTTTTAATGCTAAATTTACCGTTAAGGACATGGGTGTACTTTAGTATTTGGATTACTATTGGGGGAGTAATATATTTCCTTTATTCGATAAAACACAGTAATTTAAATGAGGAAACGATCTCGAAATTACATGATAAAATTGCGAGATAATAATGATAGAAAATTTGATTAATAATCATATTGATAGTTGAGTAAAATAGAAACAGTTTTTTGATATTTAGCAAGAACTAAAATGAAAAATCCTAGGACAGCAGAGTGCCTTTTTTAGAAAACTTGCCTGTTTTTCTTGATTTAAAACTAATAAGGAGAGGAAAGTATGAGTGAATTACATTTTATGAGTCTAGAAGAACTGGATCATGAATTGGAAAAATATAACAGTGGTATTTATTTCATTAAAGATTATAATGACAATATTATTTATATAGGCAAGGCTTTTAGTATAAAAAGTAGAGTATTAGCTCATTTTAATAGTTATTCCAATATTAAGGAATATGTACATTTATTTAATAAAGTAGCGTATCTCATTGAAGATAGTTTGTTAAAACGCTCATTGTTACAAGTTACTTATATGATTAAATATAAACCAGTATTAAACAAAGAAGTCCAAAAAGAATTCCCAGAGTTATATACTCAATACATTAAGCAAACAAATAAAAAATCCATGTTGTTAGAAATGGATGAAGCTAAAGAAAAAAGGGGTGAGTTAAAGAATAGATTAGTAAAATTAGTGGGTGGAAAAACTATGTTTTATGACATAATTTCTCTGTTAAACAATGGATATAACTATCATGTCCTCGCAAAAGTATTGAGTATAGAACTTCAAACTTTAATTATAATGAAAGAACACCGAAACAAATTCCCGATACCACATAATTATAAGAGAACAATAAAGCATCAAGATATAATGTATGCTTTATCTGGAAAAAAGAATTTAAGTACGTCAAGGTTAAGCACTTAACTTTAAAGTAGTAAATTCGTTGCTTTTGTAGCTTTTGTTGTTATATTGAAATGCAATGTACATTTGTGTTTCAAATTTAATTGGTGGAATATGGGGAGGGAAAGAGTTCTTATAAAAATACTAGAAGAAATTAGGTTACTCATGCATAAATAGCATGAGTAGGCACATGTTATTTATTAATATATTGGAAGTACAATTATAAATATTCAAAGATACGAAAGTAATACAAATGAAATTCTTATTTCTGCTACTACAAGTATTATTGAGCAAATGAAGTATGAAATTGCTTTTGAACTAGGATTCACACTGGGACCTGATACATCATCATCTGTAAATGGTTCGATCGGTGGAGAGATTACAAAACGCTTAGTTCGAATGGCTGAAAAACAGTTAACAGGTCAATACAGATTACACTAAGAAAATAATCCGTATATATATACGGATTATTTTTCCTTTAATTTACAAAAAAATAAATTTTGAAATTTAAAAAACATCTCAGATTCCTTTGTAATAACCTTTTGCGGCCTTGTTAATGTAATAGGTATCGAAAGAATATCGATTCGATACAAACGATGTATGAACCCTTAAAAGAGTTTTGATGTTATTTGCAATTTTAATTCCATAATACTTAAGCCAATATAATAAAATGTTTTATGTCTAAATCGATATAAAGTAATGATTATTAAGAGATATTTCTTTTTTTATAGAATAAGTAAAACCTGATATTGTAGTAAGTATTGTTTTGAGATCAATTTACTGTGCACCTTAATTATTGAAGTTTTTTGTTGATTAACAACTATTGTATTTGGAAATGAATAATAAGTTTATCCCGCTATTTGTGGGCAGTAAGACCCCCACCTCAAAATTTAGTGGAAGCAAAGAAGTTAGGTGGGGGATCAACTGTCTGTAAAAGCCCGATTGGTGTGGGTTAATAATCAGTGGGGAATGAACAAAACCCCCACTGATTAAAGTTTCACTTTATGTGATGCGGTAATAAAACTATCTAGTTTGATATTCTTAGTATTTGTAAGTATATATTTTTTTTCCTCTTTTGTGGAAAGTAAAACTAATGTTGCGACCAGTAATATAATGCCATTTTTTTGAATATTCCATTCGTTATTTTTAGTTGATGAAAAGACCTTTCTCTCAATTAAATGTTTAATTGAGTACTTGAATTTCCTCCACCTTGTACTTTTCAAAGCATAGTGCTTCAAAAATAGCCGTATTGCTTTCATCTGTTTCCAATTTTATGACTTCGTTATTATCTTTTTTTAAATTTGGAACGAAGTGGTTTTTCAGTTTCACATTTAAATTAGCAGTATTTATTTTTGGAATTCAATTTGTATAAGTGATTGAATTGGAACTTTGTCTGTTGTTTCTTGCGGTGGTACAGTATCTCCTGTAACTTTCGCTGTATTTTAAATCTTTTTCCAGCTTGGTCCTCGCATTGACTACCACTGTATTTTGTAGTACTTCACTGTTTTCACAAGTTCAATAATATATCTTGTAGAATTAAGAAAAGAACTTAGTGTATTTCCTTTACTTATCTACTCTGATATTTAGATGCTAACTACAACTTAAATAATATATGATTTTTATAAAAAAGATATAGTAATATTTTGTTGTGAATTGTACTAATTTGATATTTTATAGTATTATTTGTCGTGAATTATATGTAACAGAATATATTTTATGGATCTATAAAGGAGAATGTAATGAATACTTCTATCGATATACAACACTTGTGTGATCTTGCACATAAAGCATTTAATGCCCCTGTACATATTTTATCTGCAGACAGAAAGATTTTATATCATTCTACATCTGATAATGTTTGTAGTCCTTTTTATGCTTCAAAAGAAGAACATCTTACTGATATTTATCAAGAAAACGATCCCTTTAACTTGCCACTTTTCCGAAGTAACAACTATCTTGAAAATTTTGTTCTAATTCATATAGAAAATCATGATGATATTAAAGGGACTATTATAATCGGTCCTACTATACATCCAAAAGATTCAGATGATATGATCATAAAATTTCAGAAAGAATTTAAATCAAATGATAACATTCAAGAAAGACTTGCCTATTATCAGTGTTTATCTGAGATTAAAAAAACTACATTAATTGATATGGGAATTTTATTACATTACATGATTTTCAATGAAAAGTTAGATGTAGATATTGTCTTGGAAAAAAATAAAGTACTAGAGGAAGTTCCTAATAAAATTGTGAAACCTGATTTATATATTTTAAAACGCCGACAAAACAAACCTAAAACGCACAATATGGCATTAGTAAATGATTTCTTTTCGACTATCAAAGAAGGGAATAAAAAAAAGTTAATACAGTATATGTATGCGGTTTCGCAAGAAGATGTTGAACTTATGCTAATAGAGGATCCGCTCAGGAATCAAAAAAACCTTGGAATTATTGCGATTACCTTAGCCACTCGATATGCAATAGAAGGAAACCTGCCACCAGATATTGCTTTTGCTCATAGTATTTTATATATACAAACCCTAGAACAATTAGATAATGTAGAATCTGTAAAGCGATTGTCAGGGGACGCTTTACGTACCTTTGCAGATCGTGTGAAAGAATACAATGCAAAAAAGTATTCTTACGCGGTTACTACATGTATAAAACATATTAATAAAAATGTTTACGATGGAATATCTCTGAATGAACTTGCTAATCATTTAGAAATTACGCCTACTTATCTGTCTAAACTATTTAAAAAAGAAATGGGAATTACTTTGAGCGAATATATTCAAAGGGAACGAGTGGAAGAAGCAAAAAAATTATTAACACTCACTACTTATTCGTTATCAGATATCTGTGCGTGGCTTAACTTTAATGACCAAAGTTATTTTATAAGAGTTTTCAAAAAAATCACTAGTATGACTCCTAGGCAGTACCGTGAAAAATATACAGTAATATAAGCTTGTTATATACTGTCTCCAATGTAAAGACTTAAACAGGGGTATAAGTATCCCAAAAAATGAAAATTCACTAACCATTATTTTGCTAAAGGAAATAAAAAGATAGAAGGCTGCAAAGTGCTCCAAGGAAACTTTGCAGCTTTTTTGTAATTTAAAACCTATGTTTATAACGATGATAAGTTTATAGACTAATATCTTCATACTAAATATTTATTAATTATGATATTGGAATGTTTTGTGAAAAAATCAACAATATAACATATATTACTAAATATATCTACATGTTATGCAATTATACATAACTAAATAAAGGTAAAAAAGTATAAAAAGACCTATTATATTATTCTATAAGTATTTTTTCTAAAATAAAATTTCTTGGTTGAGCTAAAATAGTTATTTTTAACCGTATACACATTAATTTGTAATCATTCCAATTACAGAAATGAAATTTACGAATAACTATATTTATATAATTTTTTTCGGAGCATATTTTTATTTAACAGTAAATTATCGAGCTTAATCGACAAAATTTTTCTATTTACGCATTAAAAATTTAATGTTTTAATGAACAACATAACTGGTATGACCAGACAGAAAGGAGAAGGTTACCTAATAGGAATTATAGTGAAGTTGTAAGTAACATTATGTCGTTAATAATTTTCTAAATAGTCAATTTATTTATAGGAGGTCAAGAATCAAATTGGTAATAAACGTGTTCTAAGTTTCTGCATAACAAAAGTGAAGTTATTCCGCAATAAAAGTATAAGCAATGTACAGTATAATTTCATCTTTCGTTGTCTAGTAAGGAGTTTGCTGACAAAACTAAGAGGGATATTATCAAATTGAAATTAAACAATGTTATGACAAGATTAACTGTAAGCATTGGTTTATTGATCCTCACGATTCTGTAAGTTAAACCGCAACTTTAGGAAAGAATTAATAATTTACTACTCATAAGGTGCCTGATTCAAATATAGTTAATAAATTTTTGTTATTTATATTTTAAAAAATAGAGTATCGAAATGAGAGATAAATAAAATCCTTACATCCTATTAGAAGTAAAAAACAACGATATTAACGTATCTGAAAGATTTCTCCTTCTTATCCAGTTTACAAAGAGAGCGGTCGTACAAGTTATATGAATTAAGTTATAAAAACAATGGTAAAGGAGTGTACGGAATGAAAACTAAAATAATGACAGGATTATTAGTCACATCCATTGTAGCTGGAGCAACTATTCCTATCAATACTCTCGCAACACCAATCGTTCAAGCGGAAACTCAACAGGAAGGCATGGATATTTCCTCTTCATTACGAAAATTAGGTGCGCAATCTAAATTAATCCAAACGTATATTGATCAATCTTTAATGAGTCCTAATGTACAGCTAGAGGAAGTCCCAGCTTTAAATACGAATCAATTCCTAATCAAACAAGATATGAAGGAATGGTCATCGGAACTCTATCCACAGTTAATTCTATTAAATTCAAAAAGTAAAGGATTTGTAACAAAATTTAATAGTTATTACCCGACATTAAAATCGTTTGTAGACAATAAAGAAGATAGAGAAGGGTTTTCGGATAGACTTGAAGTACTTCAAGAAATGGCTATGACGAATCAAGAAAATGCGCAACGACAAATCAATGAATTAACAGATCTTAAATTACAGCTTGATAAAAAATTAAAAGATTTTGATACTAATGTGGCAACTGCGCAAGGCATACTAAGTACAGATGGAACAGGAAAAATAGATCAGTTAAAAAATGAAATATTAAATACCAAAAAAGCAATTCAAAATGATTTACAGCAAATTGCATTAATACCAGGAGCTTTAAATGAGCAGGGATTTGCTATATTCAAAGAAGTTTATAGTCTTTCAAAAGAAATTATTGAACCAGCTGCTCAAGCAGGGGTGGCAGCGTATAACAAAGGAAAAGAAATTAACAACTCTATTCTAGAAGCGGAGAAAAAAGCGGCGCAAGAAGCGACAGAACAAGGTAAAACTGCTCTAGAGATTGAATCAGCAAAAAAAGCAGCTCGTGAAGCAATTGAGAAAAGCAAACAAGGTGAAATAGCAGCCGCAGCCGCAGCAAAAACACAAGAGTATGACCTGATGAAGGTCATTGATACCGAAAAGATTAAGAAAACATTTGGCGTTTTTGCTGAAGTAAATAAATTAACAGCAGAACAGCGAGCATATTTAGATGATTTAGAGAAACAAAATCAAAAAATATATGATTTAACAACGAAATTATCAATAGCTGATTTACAAAAATCAATGCTTCTTCTTACACAAAATGATTTGCATACGTTTGCAAATCAAGTAGAGGTAGAACTTGAGCTACTAAAGCGCTATAAAGAAGATTTAAATTTAATAAAAAATAGCATTACAAAATTATCTACTAATGTTGATACAACTAACGAGCAGTCTCAAAAAGATACATTAAGACAATTAAAAAATGTAATAAGTTACCTCGAAGAGCAAGTATATAAATTTTGATATTACGTTTTTGGATAATCCATAAAGATTATAACTATTTAGCGAAAGAAGGAGAATAGTCATGAAAAAATTTCCATTCAAAGTACTAACTTTAGCTACATTAGCCACTGTTATAACTGCTACTACTGGTAACACTATTCATGCATTTGCACAAGAAACGACCGCTCAAGAACAAAATGTAGGAAATTATGCATTAGGTCCCGAAGGACTGAAGAAAGCATTGGCTGAAACAGGGTCTCATATTCTAGTAATGGATTTATACGCAAAAACAATGATTAAGCAACCAAATATAAATTTATCTAATATCGATTTAGGCCCAGAGGGAGGAGAGCTGCTCAAAAATATTCACCTTAATCAAGAGCTGTCACGAATCAATGCGAATTACTGGTTAGATACAGCAAAGCCACAGATTCAAAAAACGGCCCGTAATATTGTAAACTACGATGAACAATTTCAAAATTATTACGACACATTAGTAGAAACTGTACAAAAGAAAGATAAGGCAGGTCTAAAAGAGGGTATAAATGATTTAATTACTACAATCAATACAAATTCAAAAGAAGTTACAGATGTGATTAAGATGCTACAAGACTTCAAAGGGAAACTATATCAAAATTCTACAGATTTTAAAAATAATGTTGGTGGTCCAGATGGGAAAGGTGGATTAACTGCAATATTAGCAGGTCAACAGGCAACGATTCCACAACTCCAAGCTGAAATTGAGCAACTTCGTTCTACTCAGAAAAAACATTTTGATGATGTATTAGCATGGTCAATTGGTGGTGGATTGGGAGCAGCTATTTTAGTTATTGCAGCTATTGGAGGAGCGGTAGTTATTGTTGTCACTGGCGGTACAGCAACACCGGCTGTTGTTGGTGGACTCTCGGCTCTTGGCGCAGCTGGTATCGGTCTAGGAACAGCGGCTGGTGTCACAGCATCTAAGCATATGGACTCCTATAATGAAATTTCTAACAAAATCGGAGAATTAAGTATGAAAGCAGATCGTGCTAATCAAGCAGTTCTTTCACTTACTAACGCGAAAGAAACATTGGCATATTTATATCAGACTGTAGATCAAGCGATATTGTCTCTAACAAATATTCAAAAGCAATGGAATACAATGGGCGCAAATTATACAGATTTACTGGATAATATCGATTCTATGCAAGACCACAAATTCTCTTTAATACCAGATGATTTAAAAGCTGCTAAAGAAAGTTGGAATGATATTCATAAAGATGCAGAATTCATTTCAAAAGATATTGCTTTTAAACAGGAGTAGAACTGAAATTTAAAACCTAAATTGGAGGAAAATGAAATGATAAAAAAAATCCCTTACAAATTACTAGCTGTATCGACGCTATTAACTATTACAACTGCTAATGTAGTTTCACCAGTAACAACTTTTGCAAGTGAAATTGAACAAACGAACAATGAAGATACAGCTCTTTCTGCAAATGAAGCGAGAATGAAAGAGACTTTGCAAAAGGCTGGATTATTTGCAAAATCTATGAATGCCTATTCTTATATGTTAATTAAGAATCCTGATGTGAATTTTGAGGGAATTACCATTAATGGATATGTAGATTTACCTGGTAGAATCGTACAAGATCAAAAGAATGCAAGGGCACATGCTGTTACTTGGGATACGAAAGTAAAAAAACAGCTTTTAGATACATTGAATGGTATTGTTGAATACGATACAACATTTGACAATTATTATGAAACAATGGTAGAGGCGATTAATACAGGGGATGGAGAAACTTTAAAAGAAGGGATTACAGATTTGCGAGGTGAAATTCAACAAAATCAAAAGTATGCACAACAACTAATAGAAGAATTAACTAAATTAAGAGACTCTATTGGACACGATGTGAGAGCATTTGGAAGTAATAAAGAACTCTTGCAGTCAATTTTAAAAAATCAAGGTGCAGATGTTGATGCCGATCAAAAGCGTCTAGAAGAAGTATTAGGATCAGTAAACTATTATAAACAATTAGAATCTGATGGGTTTAATGTAATGAAGGGTGCTATTTTGGGTCTACCAATAATTGGCGGTATCATAGTGGGAGTAGCAAGAGATAATTTAGGTAAATTAGAGCCTTTATTAGCAGAATTACGTCAGACCGTGGATTATAAAGTAACCTTAAATCGTGTAGTTGGAGTTGCTTACAGTAATATTAATGAAATGCACAAGGCGCTTGATGATGCTATTAACGCTCTTACTTATATGTCCACGCAGTGGCATGATTTAGATTCTCAATATTCGGGCGTTCTAGGGCATATTGAGAATGCAGCTCAAAAAGCCGATCAAAATAAATTTAAATTCTTAAAACCTAATTTAAATGCAGCGAAAGAAAGTTGGAAAACATTACGAACAGATGCTGTTACATTAAAAGAAGGAATAAAGGAATTAAAAGTGGAAACTGTTACTCCACAAAAATAGGGAAATATTAATTCTGTTGTAAAGTGAACTAAAACATAGAAAGTCTATGATTACACTGTTAAACAGAAAAGTAATAATTAATAAATCCTTATATAACAGAAAGGCGGAGTCTCATTAAAGACTTCGCCTTTCAATTATATAAGTATGATTCGAATAAAAAATAAGCTTGTAGTTTCATTGCTTTTTTAAATTTGCAACAGAATCGGTTAATTTGAAGCAGGTTATATACATTTTCTTTAATACTTAATGATTTGAAGGCTGCTAAAGAAAGTTCCAACGATACTGATAAAAGATGTAGAACTTATTTTGAAAGACATCGCTTTTTAAGAAGATTAGAACTTGAAACCATACCCTATAGAGGAGGAATACGAAATGATAAAAAAAATCCCTAATAAACTATTCGCTGTATCAGCATTTTTAACTATAACAACTACTTATGCAGTCATACCAATAGAAACTTTTGCAATTGAAATTGAACAAACGAACAATGAAAATATGTCTCTTTCAGCAAATGAAGAACAGATGAAAAAAGCTTTGCAAGATGCTGGTTTATTTGCAAAAGCTATGAATGAATATTCTTATTTGCTAATTCATAATCCAGATGTGAGTTTTGAAGGAATAACTATTAATGGAAATGCAGATTTACCTAGTAAAATTGTACAAGATCAAAAGAATGCAAGAGCACATGCTGTTACATGGAATACACAAGTAAAAAAACAACTTTTTGATACATTGACAGGCATTATAGAATACGATACAAAATTTGAAAATCAGTATGAAACATTAGTAGAGGCGATCAATACTGGAAATGGAGATACTTTAAAAAAAGGGATTAAAGATCTACAGGGAGGAATTCAACAAAATCAAAAGTCTGCAAAAGCATTAATAGAAGAATTAATGCAATTAAAAAATGCTATTGGAGAAGATGTTAGAACATTTGGAAGTCATAAAGAGACATTGCAATCGATTTTAAAAAACCAAGGTGCTGATGTGGAGGCGGACCAAAAGCGTCTAGAGGACCTTTTAGGACAAGTAAAATATCAGAAAGACATAGAATCTAAGGGGTTAGACATGGTGAAAATCCCTTTTATTCCAACCTTGATTGCTGGTGGCATAATGATAGGTGATGCAAGAGGTAAGTTAGGTTGGCTAGAACCTGAATTAGCAAAATTGCGTCAGACTGTAGATTATAAAATAACATTGAATCGTGTAGTTGGAGTTGCATTTCATAATATTAGTGATATGCATAGTATGCTTGATAGTGCTATCACTGCTCTTACTTATATGTCTACACAATGGGAGGATTTAGATTCTCAATATTCGGGTGTACTGGGACATATTGATAAAGCTGATCAAAAAGCTGATCAAAATAAATATAAATTCTTAACTTCTAGCTTGAATGCAGCGAAAAACAGTTGGAAAACATTAAAAACAGATGTTGTCACTTTGCAAGAAGGGATAAAAATTGCAGAGAAAAAAGAACAGGATTTTTTGAATCAGCTTCGTCCATCAAACGTTTTCTACTTTTATAAAAAAATTCATAACGCATACACTTTTGAAATAAAGACTGGAACAAATGCGCCAAATGCGTCTTATAAAGTTATGAATTTAACTAAAAACACTGTTCATAATATGTGGAGTGGAGGGGCTAATACTAACATGTGGGCTGATTGGCTTTCATTCAATCCAAATGATGAATTTGCGGTAGTAGCAGTAGTGGATGGTAAAGAATATGTTGTGTATAAAGACAAAGTACAAAATATAATGAACTGAATCTGAAAAGTAACGAAGTAATTGGAGCTGGACAATAAACTAGACACCAAGTTAATTGAAAAATCTCCTTATATCCTAGAATACTTTGCACAAGAAAAAGAATTTGTTCAACGAAAAAGTAAATATTGAACCAAGGAGTTAGTTGTATTATGTGTATGGTTTTAACGAAAGGTTTCAAGTGCATTACTCATACAATTATGTAGTTATCCTGAAGTATCTACAGGTGTTCTAATCAACTCTTAAGATCCTAAGTGGAGTAATTTTATACAAAATTAAGTGAACGTTTTTGTACATAGATTAGTTGACATTTATATAGGCTTTTTCTAGTTTTAAAGGTAGTTTTGTTTTTTGTGTTATTTTTCAAAAATTACAGATGAAATTTCTATATTCATGAACTTAGCGCATAATGATTGTTCGATGAAACGACATACCACGTCCCTTAGAGTTTTAGACATATTACGATAACTTAAAGAAAAAGATAATAGTAGTCAACGGTTACTATTATCTTTTTTGAACTATTTTTCATTAAAATATCTCATCTGCTGTGCCCCTTATTTACTTTTCTAGATTTTATCCTAGTTTAAAATTTATGCATTTGAACTGTTTATACAATTTGTAGGATTTTTAGCTTTTTTTGTCGAATACACTTAATGCAAGGAGGGACATTACATGATTATTAAAGATTATTTCATCAACCTTTCTATTTTTTCTTTATTAGTTAGCGCAGCAATATTTATTCAAGTGTTTACAATTAATTCTAGTCGATATTTCGAAAAGCTCTATGGAGGGATTATTGCAGTTACGTTAATGTTCTTTTCTTTTCCATACATGGGATTTTCCTACGATCTTCGAGTTGTTCCTCTTATTCTATCTTTTATTTACTTTGGTCGTATTGCTGGTTGGATTACGTTAATTAGCATAATTTTAATGCGTATCTTTTACATTGGAGGGTATTGGGAACCTCCTGTTATTGCTTATTTAGGTATGGGGATTCTATTTTCTACTTTTAAAACTTATTTTAAAAAACTACATCCTTTTAAAAGTGCATCTTTATATTTTTCTGTTTTTATTGGAATAAAGTGGTTAGTTGGCGTATTATTTAATACTACATTACTTTACACAGGAGGCTTATTATATATAGCGTTAGGACTTTTAATTGGGCTATTTCTTATGGAAGCCTACCAGAGATTATATTATTTAACACAGGACTTATCTAAAATGAATCGAGAATTAAAAAAATCGAAGCAAGAACTTACAGATACCGTACATGAGCTTCAAGGAGGAATTTTTAAATTTAAAAAAGTGGGTAAGCACTTTATACACACTTTATGTGATGGACAGTTTTATTATCAAAACGGATTTTATTCTGAACAGGTGGTAGGAAAAAGCTTACGTACTATTGATGCTTCTATTATTCCTCCACATTTAGTTCCACAATTGATGAAGTACTATCTTCAGGCATGGGAAGGAAAAGAAATTATATTTGAATTACCTTGGCCAAATGATAAAACTATTATTCTTATTGCACTTAGGCCAATTAAACGAAATGGACAAGTTATTGAAGTTGTTGGTTCTGCAGTTGATATAACCGAAAGGAAAAAGGTAGAATCAGAATTAAGTGCTACCAAAGAATTATTGGAATCATTTATAAAGCACAATCTAGATGCTATTACCATTTCTGATCGAGAAGGGCATATTTTACAAGCCAATAAAGCTTATGAAAAGATATTTGGGTGGTCATCACAAGAAATCATAGGTAAGAGATTACCTTGTGTACCAGATTTTTTAATGGAAGAATCCCTTGAAGATATTCAGAAGATTCTAACAGGTGAATCGATAGTTACTAGATTAGAAACTGTTAGACAACGGAGCGATGGGAGTCTTCTTGATATCAGTCTGACAGTTTCTCCTATACTAGATGTAAGAGGAAATGTTATAGCTTTATCAGCAATATGTAGAGACATCTCTGAAAGAAAACAAGCAGAAAGAGAACGGCATCGATTACACCAGCAATTAAGAGATAGTGAAATGAAGTACCGTGCACTAATCGAACAAGCAACTGATGCGGTATATGTAGTAGAGCTGAATGAAGATAATGTTCCAAGTCGATTTATTGAGGTAAACCCTGTTGGGTGTAGAAGATTTGGATATAGTAGAGAAGAGTTGCTCTCATTATCATTTTCAAATATAGTACCACAAGATTCTCAAATGATTGTAAAGTTATTAGAAAAAATTAAAAAGGGACAAACTTCCTTCACTTTGCAAGATGAATATGTTTTTCCAACAGGAAAAGTAATAACAACTGAGTTTAGTGTTCGGGTTTTTAACTTAAATGGGAAAAAAGTTTTCCTAAGTATTTCTCGTGATATCACTGAACGGCTAAAAACAGAAGAATTATTACGAAAATCTGAAAAACTTGCTGTTGTAGGACAATTAGCGACTGTAATGGCTCATGAGATTAATAATCCATTAACTGCAATGAAAGGGTTCATGCAATTACTAAAATCAACGGAAAATGAGAATAATCAGGGGTATATTAATATAGTATCATCAGAGATTGAGCGTATAGAGAGCATTACAACTGAATTTATGGCGGTAGCCAAACCACAGGTGGTAAAAATACAACCTAATGACATTAGTGTGCTAATGGATCAAGTTTTAATGCTACTACAACCTCAAGCAATGATGAACAATATAAAAATTAGAATCGATCTTAACCCTGGTATTCCATTAATTTCATGTGAAGGAAATCAGTTAAAGCAAGTATTTGTTAATATATTAAAAAATGCAATTGAATCTATGCCGATGGGAGGAGAAATTCTCATTCAATTAAATATACTTGATAATAATCAATTAAGTATTCGTTTTATCGATCAAGGGTGTGGGATTCCAAAAGAACGTATACCATACCTTGGAGAACCTTTTTATAGTATTAAAGAAGAGGGGATTGGCTTAGGGTTAATGATCTGTTATAAAATCATTGAAACACATCAGGGAAAGGTATTTATTGAGAGTGAAGTGAATAAGGGAACTACAGTTGAAGTCACTCTTCCTATTTGTACACTTCAAAATTAATATATTCTTTTACTGAAATTTTTTAAGAAACCATACAGAATGTAATGCTAATGTTACTTAATGAAATAATAAAGAGAAGAACACTGGTAAATGTACCCGATAGAATAGACACTTGAAAAAGTCTGTTATAAAAACATCCTTTCTTTAGAACCAAAAGAAAGGATGTTTTTAATATTGTAATTATGCTCGAAAACATTTCTGGTTTTTACTTTTAATACATTTTTTAACTAATTTTGGTTAAGTTATTTTCAAAGACGTTATTATTAATTCAATAAGTATACTTACATATCACCATCCCTAATTTTAAAAATAGCAATTTCCTGAAAACTATATAGTTTCTTTTTGAAAGGAAGGGTATTATCAATTGAAACCGTATGAAAGAGTATCTGTTTACTCTATAGAATCTTTACAGGAGTTAATGAAATTACTAAAAAAATCTAAAGATTTTATAACGTTGGAAATTGCTTCTAATAATTCCTCTATAGTCATTTCATATTTTAGAACATTAATCGATGTAAATATATTTCATGAAGAGGTTTTGACGTATATAAAAGAGAAAAGTTTCGATTCGTTACAAGATATTCAGTCTGTCTTATCCTTTGAGAATTCAAAAATAACAAATCAAATTGAAGATATTCAGGATAGTATTTTAAATGGCTATATACTTATTCAGTTCGATACAGATAAACTAAATTGTTTGTTAGTAAATGTGTCAAAGAAAGAAAAAAGGGATATTACAAAAGCTGAAATTGAATACAATATTGTGGGTCCGCAAATCGCATTTGTCGAAGATTTAGATGTAAATTTAAATTTAGTACGTAGAAAGCTCCCAACACCTTATTTACAAATGAAGGAATTGAAAGTAGGCTCTCTCTCTAACACAACTGTTGCGATTGTATTTATTGAGGGAATTGTAAATGATCAAAATCTACAAGAAATTATAAAAAGGGTAAGTCAAATAAAAACAGACCATGTTTTGGATAGTACTTATTTGATGCAGTTAATTGCAGACAACCCAAATTCTATATTCCCTCAATTTTTGAATACAGAACGTCCGGACCGTGTGGCAGCTGTATTAGCAGAAGGGAAAATTGCACTTTTTGTAGATGGCTCGCCTTATGCCATCACTCTTCCAACAACATTAATTGACTTTTTTTCTACGACAGAAGATTACACCATGCCTTGGATTATTGCCTCTTTTTTTCGTCTATTAAGGCTTTTTGCTTTTATGTTTTCTGTCTTAACGACTCCATTATATGTTGCAATCTTAACATATCATTACGAGCTTATTCCAAAAGAACTTCTTGAAACGTTAATCATATCGAGAAGTAAAGTACCTTTTCCTCCATTAATTGAAGCGCTTTTTTTAGAAATAACGATTGAATTACTGAGAGAAGCGGGGGCACGTTTACCAACTAAAGTGGGTCTAACTGTCGGTATAGTAGGTGGTATTGTAATTGGACAGGCATCGGTAGAGGCAAGTCTTACAAGTAACGTATTAATCATCATTGTTGCACTTTCAGCTCTTAGCTCATTTACAGCACCAATATATCGAATTGGTAATACAATTCGAGTAATTCGTTTTCCTTTTATAATATCTGCACACCTGCTGGGCTTATTAGGAATTGTTTTAACAAGTTCTTTCCTTTTAGCACGCTTATTACGTACAGAATCATTAAGACGTCCTTATTTGTTTCCTTTTTATCCTACACGCCCTACAGATTGGAAAGACAGCATTATCCGTTTGCCAATCTCAACGATGTTCCGACGCCCAATTTTTTCAAGATCTAAACAGCGTTTTCGTTTTAATCCAGAAGAGGTAGAGAAAAATAAAATCAAATCACGAAATGATTTTGATGATTGAAATTAACAGGGAGGAGCATTATGAAACAGATCCCAATTGAGTATCAAGTCTCTCCATATATGGTGTTTTTTTTAATTATTACTATACAGATGGGGGTTGGTATGCTTGGTTTTGAAAGGATTAGTGCAAAATTAGTTGGAAATGATGCGTGGATTAGTACGCTGCTTTTTGGAATATCTGTTAATCTTATGATTTGGATCATATATCAGATTTTAAATCAGGGTAATGGAGATATCATTGCAATCAATCAAGACGTACTTGGAAAATGGATTGGTGGATTGTTCAACTTCATTTTTTTATCCTATATTGTATTGTTAGGTGCAACAACACTACATACTTATATCGAAGTAGTACATGTTTGGATGTTTCCTTCCATTTCATCTTGGGTTATAGCGGGGACTTTTTTAGGCTTATGTTATTACATTGTGACTGGAGGATTTCGTGTAGTTGTTGGAATTGGTTTCTTTGGAATCGTGATCCCAAGCACTCTAATCTTCACATTTTTTTATCCTTTGCAGTATGCAGATTTTCAAAATTTATTTCCAATTGCACAGCATTCATTCCTAGAAATTATGAAAGGAATGAAAGGAAATATGTTTAGTTTTTTTGGATTTGAAATGTTATTGTTGTACTACCCATTTATTAAAAAGGCAAGAACGTCTCAAAAATATGCGCACTATGCAAATTTAGTAACGACTATTGTCTACACATACCTTATGATTTTAACTCTTGCGTTTTTTAGTGAAAAACAACTAGCGAGCGCAATATGGGCATATTTAAGCATGATTAAAATTATACAATTTCCCTTTATAGAGCGGTTTGAATACATTATTGTTTCTGTCTGGGCTTTTTTTATATTACCTAACGTTTCCTTTACATTATGGGGAGTAAGTCGTGGTATAAAAGAGGCACTGGGAATAAAGCAAAAATATGTTTTGCCAGTTATCATCCTGTTCATCTTTGTTTTATCATTTTTCTTGAATAACCGTAATAAAATTAACTTATTAAATACTTGGACAGGTCAAATTGGCTTTGTATATATATATGTATACCTACCTGTATTATGGCTAATTCAAACCGCCAAAATAAAGTTAAGGAGATAAACATGAAGCGATGGATACTTTTCCTTATAGTAAGTGTCTTCTTAATAGGGTGTGCTAAAACGAAAATTGTGGATGACATTGACTTAGTTCAAGTTGCGGCATATGATACTGAAGCAGAAGGTAAGCTAAAAGGAACCTTTGCGATTTCAGCTTATAAAGGAGGCGGGGAAGGTGAAACGAAAATCTATTCAGCATCAGGCCAGACTGGTAGAGAAGTTCTTGCAAGAGCATCCGAAAAGTCTTCTGGACCTCTAGAGTTGGGGCAATTGCGTGTTATTATATTTAATGAAAAAATAATTGAAAAGGGAATGCAGGAAATTTTAGAGACTTTGAACCGAAATCCTAGTGTAGGAAATGCAATTTATTTAGCAATTACAAATGTAAAAGGGGAATCATTATTAAAGGGGAACTATTCTAAAGAAAAAGAAATTGCTTCCTATCTATCCTCTTTACTGGAGCAAAATATGGACAATGGAACGCAACCAAAAACAAATTTTTTTATGTTTTTAAATCAACTTAATGATGATGCGAGAGATTCTTATTTACCGATGATATCTAAAAAAGGTAACGTGTTGGAGTTAGATGGAATAGCACTTTTTAAAAGATGTAAAATGGTTGATAAAGTGAACCCTAAAGATTTATTTGTATTTAAATTGTTGACAGATAATTTTAAACAAGGTACATACCAATTCAAACTACCTGGTTCTTCAAATACGTACGCCACGATAGAGAATATAAAGGCTAGAACAAAATATAAGATGGCGGGAAATAGTAAGCATCCATTCGTAAATGCTTATATTCAAGTTAAAGGTGAAATTCAAGAATTTACAAAAACAAAAAATCTAGATAATCCTAAAGAAATAAAAAAATTAGAAAAAATTATGGAAACAGAAATAGAAAAAAAGGCAACTACATTGATAAAGAGATTTATTAAAAAAGACACAGATCCTATAGGACTTAGAAAGCTTGGTAGAACTCACGTAAGAAAATGGAACAGTCAAGAATGGGAAGAATCCTATAAACATTTACGTTTTCGTGTAACAGCTGATGTAAAAGTAACCCAATCTGGTGTTACAGAATAAATAAATCAAATAAGATATAGGAAATTTCAATAAAAAAATATAGTCTCGCAGGAGATTAGGGAGAAGAGAAACGATTAACAAAGCATTTCATAAACATTAAGATGCTTTGTTAATCGTTTTTATATTTGTAGCTTTATCACTTGCAGTAATTATAATAAAAGAACAACGAAACAAATTCCCGATACCACATAATTATAGGAGGACAATAAAGCATCAAGATATAATGTATGCTTTGTCTGGAAAAAAGAATTAAGTACTTCAAGGTTAAACACTTAACTTTAAAGTAGTAAATTCGTTGCTTTTAGCAATTCAACTAGAATGTGCCCCCCGAAATTTAGAAAGATCGGTTTATTAGGTAGCCTTTAGGGAATGAGCTTAGTACAATACTGGGTTCATTCCCTTTGATTTTCCCTTGATTCTTTCATGATTATAGTACTCTATATACTTTGCTAATTGTTGTTTGAAATCTGTTATACTTCCAAATTCTTTCGATACAGAAATAGACATACAAAAACGCCATCCTTTCTTATAAATCTACAGAAAGAATAGCGTATTTTTTACAAATGAGTTCCTTTATTGAAAAGCTTTAGTTCTATATGACTGATAAAAGGGCAAGTAACGCTAAAATAGCGGGAAGTCCTTGTTTTTAGAAGAATATTTTGCATATGCAAAATATTAAAATGTAATTTATAAATATAAAGTTAATAAAATAAATTACATTTTAATAATATTCCTAAAGCTAATCCTATATATACCGTTTACAAATTAATTGTCTAAGTATTTTTTAGTTTAAAAGTGCAGTGTATTCGTTTTTTATTGAATCAATTTTTACATGTTGGTTCAATATTTTCTATTCTCTTGGAACTTAGTTCTCGTTTACTTCTCACAAAAGCAATAAAATCTATTATCTCTTCTGTTGACAGTGCTTCTCCATCTATTAAAAGTGTTGGATCTGGATCGTTTAGGAGTCTTGTTATATCAATTACATCTTTGTTTGGATGTGAATGTTCAATTCGACCTAATATATAATCTACAGACGTATCAAATAAATCGGCTATTTTTGATAAAGATTGTAAGGAAGGTAATCTATAACCATTTTCATAACCAGCATAGGTGCTTTTCGCAATCCCAAGTCGATCTGCTGTCTCTTGTAGGGACCATTTTTGATTTTTTCTTAATTTAGATAAACGTTCCAGCATTCGTCTCATACCCCATCTAATTTTATTAAATTAATTATAACATAGAAAAAGAATCAAGAATAGAAAAAAGTACGCGTATTGAATACAAAATCTTGATTAATTTAAATTAAGTTCTATAATGATAAATATAAATACGCATTACGCGAACGATATATTGTTGTTTATTTTATGGAGGGGTTGTGTATGAAGAAAATTTTATTACTTGCAACTGGTGGGACAATTGCATCTGTGGAGGGGAATGAGGGGCTTGTTCCAGGATTGTCTGCTGAGGAATTATTGAATTATTTTTCGAAGTCTTCTCGAAACTTAGAAATAGATTGCAAAATCTTAATGAATATTGATAGTACCAATATGCAACCTGAGCACTGGAAAGAAATAGCTAATGCTGTTTTTAATCACTATGATGACTATGACGGGTTTGTGATTACACATGGAACGGATACGTTAGCTTATACATCTTCTGCGTTATCTTATATGCTGCAAGGTTTAAGAAAACCAGTTGTTTTAACAGGTTCACAAGTACCTATTAGTTTTAAAAAGACAGACGCAAAGAAAAATGTAGCTGATGCTCTTAGGTTTGCCTGTGAGAGTGTTGGCGGTGTGTTTATTGTTTTTGATAGTAGGGTGATTATTGGGACGAGAGCAGTTAAAATGCGAACAAAAAGTTATGATGCATTTGAAAGTGTGAATTCTCCATATGTTGCTGAAGTAAATGAAGATGAAGTGAAATATCATTGGAAGCCAACTTCCTCACATAATGAACTTTCAATAAATACTAATTTATGTACGGATGTTTTTCTTATGAAATTGTATCCAGGTACAAAGCCAGAGATATTTGATTGTTTAAAAGGTTTGTATAAAGGGATTATTATTGAAAGTTTTGGAAACGGTGGATTACCTTTTGAAGGAAGGAACTTGCTTTCGAAAATTCAAGAGTTGACTGAAATGGGGATTGCTGTAGTGATTACTACTCAATGCCTGGAAGAAGGAGAAGACATACTTCTCTATGAAGTAGGACGGAAAGTGGCACAACATCAAGTAATATTGTCTGGAGATATGAATACGGAAGCCATCATAGCAAAATTGATGTGGACGCTTGGAAAAACTAATAAATTAGAAGAGATTAAAAAAATTATTGAAGAGCCTTTAGCCTACGATTTAACAATAAAATCTGATAAGGATTGGTAATGACTTTATATGATTTATTTAGGTTTTACATTTAATATGGGGGAGAAATTAAAATGGCAATGACAAACAAGAACGTGCGAGTAGAGTATGATTTTTTGGGAGGAAAGGAATTACCTATTGAGGCATATTACGGAATTCAAACTTTACGCGCTGTTGAAAATTTCCCGATTACAGGGTATAAAATCCATGAAAGTTTAATTAAAGCGTTCGCAGTTGTAAAAAAAGCTGCAGCGCTTGCCAATACAGATGTAGGAAGATTGGAATTGAACAAGGGCGGCGCAATCGCAGAAGCTGCTCAAGAAATTCTCGATGGAAAATGGCATGATCATTTTATCGTAGATCCAATCCAAGGCGGAGCAGGTACTTCAATGAACATGAATGCAAATGAAGTCATTGCCAATCGTGCTCTTGAATTATTAGGAATGGAAAAGGGAGACTATCATTATATTAGTCCAAATAGTCATGTGAACATGGCGCAATCAACAAACGATGCATTCCCAACGGCGATTCATATCGCTACATTAAACGCATTAGAAGGTTTATTACAAACGATGGGTTATATGCACGATGTATTTGAATTAAAAGCAGAACAGTTCGATCATGTGATTAAAATGGGTCGTACACATTTACAAGACGCTGTGCCAATTCGCCTTGGACAAGAATTTAAAGCGTACTCTCGTGTACTTGAACGTGATATGAAACGAATTCAGCAATCACGTCAACACTTATATGAAGTGAACATGGGAGCAACTGCAGTTGGTACAGGCTTAAATGCAGACCCAGAATATATTGAAGCAGTTGTAAAACATTTAGCTGCAATTAGTGAACTACCACTAGTTGGTGCAGAAGACTTAGTAGATGCAACGCAAAATACGGATGCATACACAGAAGTATCTGCAGCACTTAAAGTATGTATGATGAATATGTCTAAAATTGCGAATGACCTTCGCTTAATGGCATCAGGTCCACGTGTTGGCTTAGCGGAAATTATGCTACCTGCTCGTCAACCAGGTTCATCTATTATGCCGGGGAAAGTAAATCCTGTTATGCCAGAAGTAATTAATCAAATTGCGTTCCAAGTCATTGGTAATGACCATACAATTTGTCTTGCTTCAGAAGCAGGACAATTAGAATTAAATGTAATGGAACCAGTACTTGTTTTCAACTTACTTCAATCGATTAGCATTATGAATAACGGTTTCCGTGCCTTTACAGATAATTGCTTAAAAGGAATTGAAGCGAATGAAGATCGCTTAAAAGAGTATGTTGAGAAAAGTGTAGGAATTATTACAGCCGTGAACCCTCATATCGGTTATGAAGCAGCAGCTCGCGTTGCGAAAGAAGCAATCGCGACAGGGCAATCCGTTCGAGAACTTTGTGTGAAAAATGGTGTACTGTCACAAGAGGACTTAGAATTAATTCTAGATCCATTCGAAATGACACACCCAGGGATTGCAGGAGCAACTCTTTTAAAGAAAAATTAAAAGAAGAGGGGAACAAGCCCCTCCTCTTTGTTTACAATATAAGGATGTTATAAGTAAGTAAACGGTGGCGTCTAATGGTTCATAGAAATAAAATTAAGAGGAGCAGCAATATAATCAACATTACTTTTAAATAAAGAGGGTTTATTAAAACATCCTATCATATTAACAACAAGCTTACATGAATTTTTATTAAGAACTATGGCCAACCATGAATAAATAGTTGGCCATAATGATCTTAAAGATCCATATCTTTTAATCCGGGACTATGCTCATTTGGCATTTCAGGAAGTTCTGGTACAGGAAAACCTTTTGGCGGTTCCGTTACTGTTAATGTTCCTTTATTTCTACTTGGAGATTCACCTTGGAATATTTCTCCCATTCTTGTTGGATCTAAGCTGAAATTAAATTGTGCATTATGGAATCCCATGTCTACATATTTTCTACACTCTGGATATTTATTAATATCATAGTTTGGCACAGGAAAGAGTTTTCCCCATTCAACGCCTAGTGTCTCTAAAGCTTTTGCAAAAGCATTTTGATGTGCATTATCACGTACAATTAAGAATGCAAGTGTTTCTCTAAAGGTTTGATTAGAACTCATTTCATAAATTCTAGTTTTTTGAAGTACACCTGTAGATTCAAGTACGACATTATCTAGTAAATCGCTAATTAAGTTTCCATGACTATATACCCAAGATCCATTCCATGGGTTGCCAGCTGCATCAACGGGCAATGAACTTTGAGCACCTACAATAAAGTGATGAGGATTGGCATGTTTAACCGCTTCATCAAGTGGTGCTGTGTCAACACCTGCATTTCCTGGTGTAGGTTCACCAGATCCAGTTAATAGTTGATTAATTGTATGTTGTACAAGTTCTACATGGCTTATTTCCTCTAAAAAAACACCTCGAAGTAAATCACGATATTGCTTCTCTTTACCTCTAAAATTTGAGCTTTGGAAGAAGTATTGCATCATTGTACGCATTTCACCATAATGCCCACCTAATATTTCTTGTAAAACTTTTGCAGCAGCTGGATCTGGTTTATCTGGCTTAATCATATTAATTATTTCCTCTTTATAATAAAACATGAGGTACACCTCTTTTTAAGTTAGTTAACATTGTTATCGTTTCCGTTAATTGGTTACTTAATACTTGAATTCATTTTTTTACCAATAAAGTGTTGCATCAAAATGCAAAATCTTTTTGTAATAACTATTTTCGATGTGAGATGAAAGTGGGGGAATAGATACTTAAAATTTAATAAAAAAGATAAGATTACGGAGTGTAATCTTATCTTTGCACTAAGAATAATGAATTGTAGCTTCAAGGTTTCAGAATGACTTTTATACAGTCATCTTCACGATTATTAAAAATTTGATAACCGTAGCTCGCTTCTTCAAGGGGGATTTTGTGTGTAATAATCTCTTTTGGATCAAATTCTTTATTTGTTATTTTTTCAAATAGTTCCGGCATAAAATGAATGACAGGTGCTTGTCCCATTTTAAGGTTAATATTTCTAACCCAAAATGCCCCGAGTGGAAAGGCATTATAATTACCGCCATAAACACCAGTCATTTGAACCGTTCCGTATTTTCTTACGGCTTTCGTAGCAATTTGAATAGGACCGAGGGTACCGCCTTGTAATTTTAATTTTTGTTCCAGAAATTCTAGTGGAGATTTTTTCCCATCCATGCCCACGCAATCAATAACTACATCTGCACCGCCATGCGTGATTTCCTTTAAATGTTCTCCTATATCAGGAAATTTTGTAAACTCAAATACCTCAACATTGTTAATCTTTTTTGCATAATTCATCCGATAATCTAAGTAATCCACTGCAATTACACGTTTAGCACCTTGCATCCAAGCAAATTTTTGTGTCATTAATCCAACAGGTCCACAACCAAGGACGATAACAGTATCACCTGGCTTAACGCCTGCGTTTATTACACTCCAATAGGCTGTTGGTAAAACATCTGATAAAAATAGTAGGGATTCATCTTCAAGTTCGCATGATTCCGGTATAACAAATGGAGTGAAATTTCCAAAAGGAACTTTCAAATATTCAGCTTGTCCACCTGGATGGTTACCAAATTTCTCTGTATAACCAAAGTATCCACCAGAATCATAATGAGGATTGGAGTTATCACATTGACTTTCCATTTCATGTTGGCAATAAAAACAATGTCCACAAGCAACGTTAAAGGGGATCACAACACGGTCTCCTTTTTTTACGTTCGTAACATCTGGACCAACTTCTTCAACAATTCCCATTGGCTCATGACCAATAATGTACCCTGGAGGTAGCGGCATGTTTCCTTGATATAAATGTAAATCAGAACCGCAAATAGCGGTTGAAGTAATTTTTACAATAATATCATCTTTTTTCTCTAACTTTGCATCATCCACCTGTTTCACTTGTACTTGGTTTGGCCCTTGATAGGTTACGGCTTTCATCTCAAATCTCCTTAGGAATCATTTTTTATAATTTATATGTATCTCTTGGCAAAACAGAAATCTTTAGTAAAGAGTAATCAATACATAGTGTTGTTATGAAAGTATGGTATAGCAACTCTTCTTTCTTATGTCTTTTTCCCTATTTTAAGAAGAAACCCAATATTTATACATAATTCAATTTCCATAAAAAGGATACTTATTATTTCATAATTTGTAGCATATTAAAAACATCGGAGGTGAAACGATAATGGCAAACAATAACAGTGGAAGTCGTAATGAATTGTTAGTTCGAGGCGCTGAACAAGCTCTTGATCAAATGAAATATGAAATTGCACAAGAGTTTGGTGTGCAACTTGGTGCAGATACAACAGCTCGTTCAAATGGATCTGTTGGTGGTGAAATTACAAAACGTTTAGTAGCAATGGCTGAACAACAACTTGGTGGTAGAACTAACCGTTAAGTGAATTGACATAAAATATAGTAGATATGTAAATCAATTTCTTTTGTATATGTATAAAAAACAAACCCTTATAGTAAATGAATTTTCACTCAAAGATTATTGATAATCTTCTTTCATAATCTTTGGGTATTTTATTTGTAAACTACTTTCCTAAACAATAAACACGTGGTGTTGGAAAGGTGTTTTCCATGCATAGTAGAAAATCTTTTGCAGGAAAAAGCATACTTAAAAATTTGATTTCAATATTGAAATCGATATTTATTATGATATTTTCGAAAGGGAGGAATTTAAAAATGGGTATATTAAGTGGAAATCCTCAAAATGAGCCGTTACATTACGGAGAAGTATTCGACATTTGGAGTTATCTTCTTGCTGCACAGGGTGCGATTGCAAGTCATCAAGTGTTTATGAATCATACAGGTGATGAAGATTTGAAGAAGTTTTTAGAAAGCTTAATTGAAAATGATATGAATTCGGAAATAGAAGAATTAAAGGCGCTTTTAAAAGTTAATGGGGTTGCTTTACCGCCTGCTCCTCCAGAACGACCAGTTGCATCTATCGAAGACATTCCTCCTGGAGCACGTATTAATGATGCAGAAATTGCAGCAGCTGTTTCTACAGGATTAGCAGCTGGACTTGTCACATGTAGTCAAGTAATGGGAAAATGCCTTCGAGAAGATGTAGGTATGTTATTTGGACAATTTCATATGAAAAAAGCGCAGGCAGGTGTAACGTTGCTACGTTTAAGTAAGAAAAAAGGGTGGGTAGTTCCACCTCCGTTACATGTAAGAAATTCAGATCAAGCGTAATAAACAAAAATAAAAAAGTGGCGTTGGCCACTTTTTTATTTTTTAGATGTATCCTTAAGCTTGGACTTATTTATTGTGGAAGAATCTATATATTCATCTGATATTTCCATAGCATATTTATCATGATGAATATGCTTGTGATTTGTTAATTCATTGTCGTTACGCAATACTAGCCTCTTCATATAAATGTGGAAGAAAATTTCTGTTCCACCAATAATTAAAGCTGCTATAAATGAAGAAAGTCCAATATTACGAGTAGCATCTAAATCAGTAAATAAGGATGTTAGTAACCAAATGCCAAAGAAGCTTAAGCCTAAATCTGCTATTGTAGCAATCATATTTCCGTATTTAGGTAAAATGAAGAGATCTCCAATTAAATAGGCAGCTCCTGTAAGGAAAAGAGAAATTAGTAATACTCTAGGAATTGAAATGCCTTTAAAGATACTAAGTATGATTAGTAATACTGCAGTTATCGCTGTATATTTAATTAATAAAGCAACAATATGTTTCATCATTTTCCTCCATTGTTTAAATTTATAAGGAATAAAGTGGAACTTTAATCAGTGGGGTTTTGTTCATCCCCCACTGATTATCAGCCCTCACCAATCGGACTTTTACGAAGGGTTGATCCCCCACCTGACTTCTTTGCTTCCGCTGAATTTTGAGGTGGGGGTCTTACTGCCCGTTAAAGCGGAATAAAATATTTCATTAAAAATGGGTTATGCTTTTATAGAGCGTAACCCGTTTTAATCATCCTTAAATGGTAAGAAGTACAAGCCGGGTAAGAAGCAGGCTTATACTAGGGATAGTATTTGCGGAATATCGAGCTTTATTCACAAAGGGACGTTCCACTCTTATAATCGAGATGTTGCCTAAGTACAGTATTTTTTTACTAAACTTAATAATTTTTGCAGTTTTAATTCTTTAATATAAAAGCCAAAGTTTCTTGTGCTTAATGTATCTTTTTATCTACATATTTCCCGTAATCGGGTACAGCAATTTTATCAAATTCCTTAACGAGTGTTTTGAGGCTTGTTGATAGCAATTCACCTGACATTGGTATTCCATGTCCTGTAACAGCGGCTAGAGTGTTTAACTTCTCTAGCTTAATAACTGATTCTTTAGCAGCGTTCCAGTCTGTTGTTAAATAACGAGGTGGACCGCTTATTTCCTGTTCCTGAGTAATTACCTTATATAGATATTCTTGCTTCACCGTAACAAAAGCGTCCCCAGCAATTAAAGTTCGGTCTTTTTCTCGGAATAATGAAATATGCCCTGGAGTATGTCCTGGTGTATGAATCCATCTAAACTCTTGCATATGGGGAACAGTTCCATCTGCAGGTAGTACTTTTACGCTATTTCCTAAATCAATCGGTTCATTAGGGAACAGAGGCGACATTTTCGCTACCATACCACCTTCAACTGTTGGATCTGGTTCAGGATAGCTTTGTAGTCCAGTCAGGAAAGGTATTTCCATTTGATGGGCATAGACTGGAATATCCCAATACTTAATGAGTTCAATTATTCCCCCAACATGATCAAAATGCCCGTGAGTTAAAATAATTGCTTTTGGGCGACTATTTGTACCAAATCGCTTCTCAGTGACAGAGATAATTTCATTTGCACATTTAGGCATTCCAGCATCAACTAAAATAAAATCATTGGTATGCGGATGTCCAACAAAACAAATGTTGACGATTTGAATCGTGTAACAAAATAAATCAGGCAATACTTCGAGGCCATGACCACTTTCAATTGAAGTTGCCGGAATAAACTTATAATCACTTCCATAATTCATTTCATTGTCCAATTTTTCTCCCCCTTAATTTATTCCAATATGACATTATAGTTCCCTAATTTTGAAAATCCATTTTGGAGCATTTGAGAAAAGAATGAGTGGGGGATTACAAAAAACAATAACTTAGTCTTAGAATTAAGGGGGAGATATGTCAATTTATATAAAATGTAAACAAAGAATATTGATTTTAAAGTCGTAGTTTATATTATTTTTTTGAGTTTAAGTGTATATCTTTTAAGAGGACATACCAAGTTCTTTTGTTTTGATAATTACTTGAAACTTGAACGGGAAAAACATGATCAAGCGCCCATTCTAATTTGTTTATTTCATTTTCAAATCCTGTTGGATAGAGTAAAAGGATCTTAAAATTATTTTTAACAATATTTGATAAAACGGTTTGTAATTCAAGCGCTTCAGTCAAGCTTCCGCCCCATCTAACAAATAAAATGGATTGTGAATTATGCATTCTTTCGTAAAGGTTATCAATTCTTTGATCTAATTTTTGTTTGAAATCATGGTATGTGATGAACCAATCTTCATTCGGAATAACAGGGAAATCATGATAAGATGTTACGTTATATTTTGTATCTTTTATAATATGAGAAAAAACAGGTTGTATCACGCCATCATTAAACACAATATTTTGCTCCGGCATTGCTTGCATGTTTTTTAAATCCATAAAGTCTACGAAATTATTTTTCAATAATGTGTTGATAGAAGAAAGATTCGGTGATACAAACCAATCTAGAGGACCTGAATATTTCCGCAGATTATATTTTTTTAGATGAATAGCAGTATAACAATTTTCCCCTAAACTAATAACATCATCATACATTCCTTGAAGCTTTTTCATTTCCAATACAATCATCCTTTTTTAGAAAAATTAGAAGGTATATATAAATTCTAAAAAGCGTTATTATGACACAAAATATGCTTTTGAAAAATAGGAGAACGGGTTAATTATAAATAATATATGTATGTATAAAACCTCCTGTGAAAAGGCTCACAGGAGGTTAAACTAAGGCGTATTTTGAGTTATGTACCATTTGTTGAGATAAGAATTGTGTGATAATTCATGGCGTTTCTATAATAAAAGGAGAAAACAGAAATACATTGAAGTTAGTTGTGAACAAATTGTAATTTAAAATTGAGAGGAAATAAGAAGCTCTAGTTGCTTCATTATGCAACTAGGGCATTATTTAATCTCTCCCTAACTTAATTATATCATGTAAATCAAATTCGAAATAGACTGTTTCTTCTCATTTACTCCTGCTACAATCAAGAACACATGCATAGTAAGGAGAGATGTTATATGAGTTCTTTCGTTCTCGATTTTCAGGAAATAGAAAAGGGGCAGCTTTCACTCGTCGGCGGAAAAGGTTTGAATTTAGGGGAGTTATCTAACATTCAAGGTATACAGGTGCCAGAAGGATTTTGTGTGACAACGGTAGGATATGAAAAAGCCATCGAGCAAAATGAAGAGCTTCAAACTTTGTTGCAGCAGCTGACCAAGTTGAAACTTGAAGACCGAGCTCAAATTGGTGAAATGAGTAAGGAAATTAGAGAAGTCATTATGGCAGTACAAATCCCTTCTGATGTAGTGGAAGCGGTAGCTCATTATCTCTCACGTTTTGGAAATAAACATGCGTATGCCGTGCGTTCTAGTGCGACGGCTGAAGATTTACCGTATGCCTCGTTTGCAGGTCAACAAGATACGTATTTAAATATTATCGGAAAAGAAGCGATTTTACAGCATGTAAGAAAGTGCTGGGCGTCTTTATTTACAGAGAGAGCCGTTATGTACCGCATGCAAAATGGTTTTGAACATAATCAAGTTTCTATATGTATTGTCGTTCAAAAAATGGTTTTCCCTGAGGCTTCGGGAATTTTATTTACGGCTGATCCGGTTACTTCTAACCGAAAGGTGCTATCAATTGATGCCAGTTTTGGACTTGGTGAGGCGTTAGTATCAGGACTGGTCTCTGCCGATAATTATAAAGTAAAAGAAGGTAAAATTACTGAAACGATGATAGCGACTAAAAAATTAGCTATTTATGCTGTAAAAGAGGGCGGAACAGAGACGAAACAGATTAATTCGGCTCAGCAAAAGATTCAAACATTGTCTGAACAACAAATATTACAACTAGAACGGATCGGAAGACAGATAGAAGCTTATTTTGGCTGTCCGCAAGATATTGAATGGTGTTTAGCCCGTAATACAGTTTATATTGTTCAAAGCAGGCCGATAACGACTTTATATCCAATTCCGGCAGAAAATGATGGGGAAAATCATGTATATATATCAGTTGGTCACCAACAAATGATGACCGATGCGATGAAACCATTAGGGTTATCTTTTTTCCTGTTAACGACAAGTGCCCCAATGCGTAAAGCGGGAGGACGGCTGTTTGTTGATGCTACGCAACAATTAGCTTCACCTGCTAGCAGAGATTATTTAATAAATACTTTAGGAAAATCAGATCCACTCGTAAGAGATGCATTAACGACTATAATCGAGCGAGATAATTTTATTACATTGTTGCCGGATGATGAAAAAGAAAAGAGTGTTGGTAAAGGTGTGCCACCTGTAAGCACGCAACCAGAAATCGAAAATGATCCAGCAATCGTTACGGAATTAATAAAGAATAGTGAAGCATCACTTGAAGAGTTAAAACAAAATATGCAACTGAAATCAGGAGTGGACGTACTTGATTTTATTTTGGAAGATATTCAGCAATTAAAAAAAGTATTATTTAACCCGCAAAGTATCGCTGTCATTATGGCAGGTATGAATGCTTCAACATGGATAAATGAAAAAATGGAGCAATGGCTGGGCGAAAAGAATGCAGCGGACACCCTTTCTCAATCGGTGCAAAATAATATTACGTCGGAAATGGGTTTAGCATTAATGGATGTCGCTGATGTGATTCGGCCGTATCAAGAAGTTATTACGTATTTACAACATGTAGAAGATGATAGCTTTTTAAATGAACTAGTTCAGTTTAAAGGTGGAGAAGAAGCCCGAGATGCGATTCTAACTTTTCTAAATAAATACGGAATGAGATGTAGCGGAGAAATAGATATTACGAAAACCCGCTGGAGTGAAAAGCCAACTACAATTATCCCGATAATTTTAAATAATATAAGAGATTTTGAATATGGTGCGAGTAAGCGGAAATTTGAAGAGGGACTGCAAGAAGCTTTGAAAAAAGAAGAAGAGTTAATAGAGCGATTACAGCACTTACCGGATAGGAAACAAAAAGTAGAAGAGACGAAGCAAATGATTCGTAATATCCGTAATTTTATCGGTTACCGTGAATATCCGAAATACGGCATGATTAATCGTTATTTCATATATAAGCAGGCGTTACTGAAAGAAGCTGAGCAACTTGTGCAGAGCGGTGTCATTCATGAAGTTGATGATATATACTATTTAACTTTTGAAGAGCTTCACGAAGTTGTTCGCACGAAGAAACTAAATTATGAGCTTATTCATAAACAAAAAAATGATTATAAATTATATGAAAAACTAACGCCTCCTCGTATAATGACGTCTGATGGAGAAATCATTACAGGTAAATATAAACGAGAAAACCTCCCAGCTGACGCGATTGCAGGTCTGCCTGTTTCTTCTGGAGTAGTTGAGGGGAGAGCTCGCGTTATTTTAAACATGGAAGAAGCGAATTTAGAAGAGGGAGATATATTAGTTACGGCTTTTACTGACCCTGGCTGGACACCATTATTTGTATCTATAAAAGGATTAGTCACTGAAGTCGGCGGACTTATGACGCATGGAGCAGTTATTGCACGTGAATATGGATTACCGGCAGTTGTTGGGGTAGAGAACGCTACGAAATTAATAAAAGATGGGCAACGAATACGGGTACATGGAACAGAAGGGTATATTGAAGTGTTGTAATGAAGTAAAAGATCATCCGCTATAAATAGTGGATGATCTTTTTATTTTGCAATAACTCACTTCTTTAAGCCAGCTGCATAAAAAGGTCCATGAACTGCGATTGTTGATAAAATACGAGCAATTTCCTCAGGTGTTTCTTTTTGGCCACTATTTAACCATTGCTGAATGACACCAATATGAGCAGATGCCATATAAGAAGCTAAATATTGGCTTGGGACAAGTAAGTTATCCTTATTAATGAGGGCACCGTTCGTATCTTCAAATAATGTTTTCCACATAAAGTCTTTCAGTTTTGTTTGGAAAGATAAATCTCCTTTTGGGCTTAATACAGCTTTCATAAAATCACTATTTTCATTTAGAAATTCAAGAATAGAAGTGATAAGTAGAAACGGCATTGTTGGAGAAGGATTCGATCCGAGATCCGCAATCACTTCTGGGAATCTCTTTTTTGCAATGTTAGAAAACTCATACATAATGTCTTCTTGGCATTTTGTCATTAAATCAAATTTATCTTGATAGTGCGCATAGAAAGTACCGCGATTAATGTTTGCTTTCGTTGTAATATCTTTCACTGTAATGGCGTCAAAACCTTTTTCTTCAATTAATTCCACCAATGCATTTCGTATGGCAGTTTTCGTACGAACAACACGTAAATCTAAATTACTATCGCGCAAAGCATGTCCCTCCTTCATTTTAGCCAACACATTTTAAGAAAGTGTCTTATAACCGACACATTCACGATTTTTGATTATTGTATAAGGTTCAACTCGAACATATAATTCAAAATATAAATAAACAACACGTTGTTGGTTATTATAAATCAAATGTAAGGAGGAGAAAAGAAAATGTTTAAAAATAAACTTTTATTGTTATCACCAGTTGTTGCACTACTTGTAGTTTTTATTTTTTCATTAACATTATTTCCAACCGTTCAACCTAATCCGAAAAATTTGCCAATCGCAATTGTAAATGAGGATCAAGGAGTAGAAATTCCAAATCAACCGAAAATGAACATGGGGCAAACAATCGTTGATAATATGAAAAAGACATCAAAATCAGAGAAAGAATCTGCGATAAAGTGGATAGAAGTAAAAAATAAGGAATCCGTACAAAAAGGTTTAAATAAACAAGAGTATTATGCAGCATTAGTCATTCCGAAAGACTTTAGCGCAAAACAAGCATCATTACGAACACCACAGCCATCTTCGCCAGAAGTAGAAATATTCATCAATCAAGGAATGAATACAGCAGCATCAACTATGGCAGGACAAATGTTACATGCGATCGTTGATAATATGAACAATACTGTTCGTACACAAATATTAGAAGGATTAAAAGCAAAAGGGGCTACATTAACAGCAGATCAAGTTTCAAATGTAGTAACACCGATTATAAAGAAAGTGACAAATGTAAATGAAACCGGAAAAAATAGTGCGAATGGTAACTCACCAATTTCTTTATTCCAACCGTTATGGATTGCAAGTTTAGCGAGCGCAGCGCTTATCTTTATCGCAATAACTAAAATGCCGGTAGGTACAAGAAAAGAAAACATTGTAGTAAAACTAAAGCAAATTGTAACAGGCGCAATTGCCGCACTTGTTATTGGGTTCGGTCTTACGTGGATTGCGGATAGCATGGTAGGACTAAATATTTCAAACTTCACTGATACGGCACTGTTTTTATCTATTACATCCTTTAGTTTCTTCTTAATGATATCGGCCGTACTTTCATTAATTGGATTAAAGGGAATCGGTGTATTCGCACTCTTACTATTCTTCGGGGCACCGTTATTATCATTAGCACCTGAAATGTTGTCGCCATTTTACCAAGACTGGGTGTATATATGGTTGCCGATGCGATTTATGATTGAAGGACTTAGAGAAATATTCTTCTTCGGAAAAGGGTTAAGCTGGAGTACACCCCTTACTGTGCTTGTGTGGATTGGTGCGGTAAGTATGGTTATTATTTTAGTAACTGCTTTCAAACGTAGTGTAGTAAAGGAACATAAAGCGGAAGTAACTGCATAAAAGATAAGAACGTTTCACTAGGAGTGAAGCGTTTTTATCTTTTATTAACTTATAGGTTAAAGGGAATAGAAGAGTTTGGATTTGCGGTTCCTTATTTAATACATGCTCCTGCTATTTCAAATTGCATAAAATGTTATGCGAAATAATGGAGGGGATACGATGTATAATTCGAATGATTATGATTGGTATAGGCAAAATGATAAGCTGATTCGTGATATTGAGAAAGCAATTAACGGAGAGTTTAGTGCTATAAATTGCTATGCAAAATTAGCTAACATGGCCCCAAATGCGGCGGAACGAAATCAAATTCTTGAAATTCGTAACGATGAAATAAAGCATTTTCATCAGTTTGTACAAATCTATACAAATGTAACTGGTCAGCAGCCGAAACCAAAAATTACGGAAGAATGTCCAAATACGTACTTACAAGGATTAGAATTCGCTATACAAGATGAACAGAAGACAGTGGATTTTTATTTGGAAATTGCAGATGAGACATCAGATACACATTTGAAAGAGTTACTGCGTAGAATAGCTGCCGATGAACAAAATCATGCGGTGTGGTTTTTATATTATTTTGTGAAGACGAAGTGAATGCTTAAGGAATTAAAACCGTTTCACTAGTAGTGGGACGGTTTTTGTGATGAAATACAAGTTATATATAGTAGCTGAATTTCGTATATAATGTATGAAACAAAAATGGAAACAAATATGTTAGGAGTAAACATATGAAAAGAGGAATCTTTGTAGAAATTCCAAATGAATATAATAATTTACTTTGGAAAGTATTAAAGCCAATTCATATTCCTTCATATGATTGGTGGGTAGGGAGTGAGGAGTCATACTTAGTAGCACGTGGTGGATTGGATGAAGCGTTATTTCCAGAAGAACCAAGTGTAATGGAAGGATCGGATTTGAACAGGTTATTTAAAAACAACGTATATTATCTTATTTTTGCAGATTTAAAAGCATATCTCAAAGGAGAAATAGTACTAGATATTGAAACATATGAAGAGTTTATGGAAAGTAAGTGTGAGATAGTCGTATTAGTAGCAGATGGCGATTACATACAAATTTATGCGAAAGATCAAAAAGTGATTGAATTGATGTATGAAAATGCACTCAATCAAGGTTTTTATGTTGAATATGTTACAGACGAAAATGATGGTAGAACACGTTTGTCAGTATAGTAGTAAATTGAAAGGGGAACGGCAGTATGGAGAGAAACACCATAACGAAAGAATACACAATTCGAACCGCTACTGAAGAGGAAAGTGATAACATTATCACTCTATTAAAAGAGGTAGCGCAGTGGCTACAACATAAAGAAGTAGATCAGTGGCAGTATCTGTTAGGCGGAGAGGCTACGGCTGAAATACTAGAAGGTATAAGAGAGAAATATACATATGTGGTTACGAAAGAAGATGAAATTATCGGTACAGTTACAGTATCTCCTAAACAAAATGAATGGGATGAATATATTTTTGGTAAAGAGGAAGTTTCAAATTCATTATATATTCATAGATTTGCGGTGAACCGGAAGTATAAGGGGAACGAAATCGGAGAATGGATGTTACGGTGGATAGAAGAGAATATACAACATGACAAAGAGTTTTTAAAACTAGATTGTGTAGGGCATAATCGCATATTGAATGATTTTTATAAGAGCAATGGTTTTGAATATGTTGGCAGTACAGATGGATTTAGTAAGTTTCAAAAGAAAAGGGGAGAGTAAATGAATCAAATTGATACTGGTTTAGTTAAAAGATTAATAGGGGGAACAGTTTCCTGAATGGACACATTTAGAGGTGAAACCTGTAAAGTTTAGTGGGCATGATAACAGAACATTTCACTTAGGGGATGAGTGTAAGATTGCCAAGTGATGCAGCGATGTCATGGACGTTTTTTGATAAAAGTAGTAGAAAGATATGTAAAGAAGTACTACAAATAGATGAAGAAACGTGGAATAGAGCGAGAGGATGGGCACTTTGGAAGGCGTTAATTACATATGATGCGAATAAGAGTAGTAATAAGATAGTGGCAGAAGAATCGTATCGTGTCATTCAAGTAATTGTGGATGATTATGGACAGTAATAGAAAAAGCCTATTTTGAATCATACAATCAAAATAGGCTTTTTTATATGATTAATCGATACTTAAAGCTTTTTTACCCATTTGATTATAACTGTGCTCAAATCGGGATTTTACCATTGGCTGGTCTTTTTTACCGTCTAGTGGGTCATTATAATAAATGTTACGATCATCTACACCAGTTATGATAATAGTATGTGCATTTCTGTATCCATTTACGGTTTTTCCTTGAGGTGTTTTCCAAGTTTGTTCTAGTTGTGGAGCAGTTATTTTGTTTCCTACCCACGCTACAACTGGTTTACCATTACGTACATAGCTTTCTAATACAGAGAAATCCTGTCCTGTTAAATCTGTACCTCTTGCATGTTTATCAAGTAATTGTTTCAATGGTGCCGGGTTAATAGAGTAACCCAATCTTTTTCCTGTTACGTCACCAACGAATCCGATGTCTGGATCACCCCAAACTGTAATTTTTCCGCCTTCTTCCATCTGATATCTCGTTGTATCAAATGGCATTTGATTAGCAAAGTCTACTTTATTTAATGAACGTCCTGTATAGTATTCTAAAAGCATTTGTAGTGAAACAACTGCACTTCCTTTTTGTAGTTCGGGCAATTGATTAATGGCAGGAACATTTAAGAGGAGCTTTGGACGTAAGAGATAAGACATGTTTATCCATTTTGGTCCTTTATCTGTACGAATTTGTACCCATCCGTCATCTCCCATAGCTAATTCTTCGATGCCGCCTTGTGGAGCATACTTTCCAGATATTTTAGAAGAAAAATTAGGGCTATCGTAAGCGAAAAATGTTCGTGGTATGTATGTTAGTTCTTTTCCTTCACCCTCTTTTAAATATGGATTCATCCATTGAAGCCCTTCGCTGGTGCGAATTTTTAACCAGATGCTATTTTCTTCAACAACTGTTACAGTTTGAGGGGGATATTTACCAACCACGTATCCTGTTCTTGACGGTCTATCAAAGGTAACAAAGTTTTTATCAATGTATACTTGTTTCTCTTTTAATGGTGTCCACTTTAACCCATGATCCGTAGCAATTTTAATCCATCCATTTTCAGATTCATCGAATACAGTAACGGTTTGTGGTGCATATTCAGCAAGTATACCTGAATGAAGAGAGGTTTCAGGATAAATAAAATAATGTTGTTTCATAGTAACTTGCTTTAATTTAATTTCTTTATCTTTCGATTGGTCTGTGCGAGCAACTAAACTTGCAGCTTCTGCACGGGTAATCGTGTTATCTGGATACCAATGACTACCACCATAGCCCAGTGAAATACCAAGAGCAACAAGAAGATTAGCCGATTTTTCACTCCAATGTCCTTTTAAATCTCGGAATACAGTAGGTAGTTTTTCAGTGGCTTTTTTGTCTAAGTTATATGCATGAACAAGCATAGAGGCCATAGCAGCTCTCGTTAGCTTTCCAGAAGGTTCGAAATTTCCATTCCCGACGCCTTTAATAATCCCAGCTTTTTCAACTGCAGCAATATAAGGAGTAGCCCAATGTTTTTGGGAATCTTTAAATGATGGCTTTGCTGAAGCGTCTATTTGTAAGTTTAATATTTTTGCCATGATAATTGCGGCAGAAGCTCTATCAATTTCAAGATTAGGTCCAAATGTACCGTCTGGTAAGCCAGATAAGACTTTTTTCTTTACTAAATAATCAACGGACGGCTTTGCCCAGCCAATAACATCAGGAAATTGATAGTAGTAATCGTCTTCGTCTTCGTAATTCTCCAATTGCGCATTATTTTTTTGTGTTACAGTTTCACTCACAGCGAAAGAACTAGATGGAGCGATGATAGCACCAAATAGCAACGCACTTGCCATAGTTATTTTTATTGTTTTCAAATTTCCATTCTCCTTCTATTTTTATGTAGGTTAATTTAAAGAGTAAATTGAAAAAAGAAATAATTTAGTTACAAAATATATGTTTGAAATGAGTATATGTAACATATACGAAAGATATTATATGATAATTTTTGGAGACTGACAATAAAAATGTAAGATTATTGCTTGTGTCATTTTCAAATGAAAAGAAGGGATTTAATATAATTATACAGAATATTTAGATAAATAGGGGGGTGTCGAATTTTGAGTGAAATTGAATTAAAAAGGAATGTAATTAAGACAGGGAGTGAGAAGAGCATCATTCTTCGGTTTGTACTCGCTAGTCTCGTTGGGGTGTTTATGTTTTTCGTACCAGTTACGATAAATGGCGCTTCTTCCATAATGATTGATCATATCGTGTCGTGGATTAGAGCTTCGGTTCCGAGCGTCGTACCTTATTACGCACTACTCGTTATGGTAATGGGTGCAATTTATCCGTTTTATACGAAAAAATGGAATACATCTATCGTAGATATTTGCTTTTCGATTTTAAAAGTGGTTGGCGTCGTTTTCGGTGTATTATATTGTTTGAAAGTAGGGCCAGCTTGGTTCTTTGCGCCAGATGTTGGGCCGTTTTTGTATGAGAAACTAGTAATATCGGTAAGTTTACTCGTTCCGATTGGTTCGGCTTTTTTAGCATTATTAGTCGGGTATGGATTACTTGAATTTATCGGTACGTTTTGCCGTCCGATTATGAGGCCGTTATGGAAAACACCAGGACGATCAGCAATTGATGCGGTTGCTTCTTTCGTTGGAAGTTATTCGCTTGCGCTTCTCATTACTAATCGAGTTTATAAAGAGGGGAAATATACGACAAAAGAAGCAGCCATTATCGCTACAGGATTTTCTACAGTATCCGCAACATTTATGATCATCATCGCAAAAACATTAGACATCATGCATTTATGGAATGTTTATTTTTGGACGACTCTCGTTGTAACATTCATCGTAACTGCTATCACCGTAAGACTTCCACCCCTTAGTAGAAAACCAGATACATATGTAACAGAAGAAGGGTTCCCAGAGCCCGTTTATAAGGAGAAAATGCTAGAGCGTGCTTGGGAAGATGCGCTAGAAGTATCGAAATCTGCACCGGGTATTATGAAAAATATCGCATTGAATTTAAAAGATGGTTTTATTATGACGATGGGAATTTTGCCATCTATTATGTCAGTAGGATTAATTGGTATCGTCTTAGCGAAATTCACGCCAATATTTGATTGGATCAGTTATATTTTCTATCCATTTACGTGGGCTTTACAATTACCAGAAGCAGAACTAGCTGCAAAAGCGGCATCCGTTGGTATCGCAGAAATGTTTTTACCTTCTCTTTTAGTTGTAAGTGCACCACTTGTGACAAAGTTTGTCATTGCGGTTGTTTCGGTATCATCTATATTGTTCTTCTCAGCTTCCATTCCTTGTATTTTATCTACAGATATTCCGTTAAAAGTATCGGAACTTATTATTCTCTATGTACAAAGAACGATATTAACGTTGCTTATCATTACACCGATTGCTTATTTGTTGCTTTAAAAAGGGGAAAGGTATAAAAAAGAATCCTTCTATAAAAGGAAGGATTCTTTTGTTTAGTGTTTTTATCAATTAAATACTTTAAAATGTATACTTTTTTGATGTTTTATTTGTTTTTCGAATATGACGTAATACTTCTTAAGAAAATTCCTAACCCTGCAAAAAAGAATCCTAAGCATAATAAGCTTCCTGGCGTTCCCCAAGTAATTTGATCTAGCATGTTTATATCCTCCCATTTACCCTATATGAATTAACTGTAAAATTTTCACTTTATTATTATATAGTATTTTTTGAGTTTAATCCAGAATTATCCATACTATTAAGCTGAAAAATTGATTCATAAATGAAAAAAAAGAATCTTTTTGTAGAAAGAATAGCGTTTTTGGTATGCAAATTTTTAAAGAACGTATATAGACCTTTAGAAAAAGAAAAACCTTACATGAAATGAAACCAATATAAATTCGGCTTGCTATAATGGGATGTACACGGTATTTGTTAGAGGTTTTTGCCGATTATTATGTAAGAAGGTATTAAAACTTTAATTTAAATATCTGTATAATAAAATGTACATTTCTATGATATAGTAAGAAAAAGGGGGCTTACAAATGGAAATGATTCACGAAAGAGCAAAGCTACGGTTAATGGATGGTAATGATGTCGAAACTTTGTTTTCGATTGTAGAAGGAAATCGAGATATTTGGGCGTATTTAATCTCTAAAATGGATAGTGTGCAAGATATGCAGCAATATGTGCAAAAAGCGATACAAGGTTATGGAAAGGGTACGCAAATCCCTTTCGTTGTAGTGGATCAACAGACGAATACGATTGTAGGAAGTACACGTCTATATAATATTTCAGTGGAAGATAAAACAGTCGAGTTAGGACAAACGTGGTATCATCCAAGTGTCCAGCGTACGAGTATCAATACAGAGTGTAAGTATATGCTTCTCCAGTATGCTTTTGAAAAACTGCATATGCTCAGGGTACAAATTAAGACGGATGCAAGAAATGAAAAAGCACAACGAGCAATTGAAAGGTTAGGCGCAGTAAAAGAGGGTGTGCTTAGAAATGAAAGAAAATTACCAAATGGTTATGTGAGAGATGCAGTTGTGTACAGTATTATCTCGAGTGAATGGCCAGATGTGAAAAAACAATTGTTAGAAAAATTAGAGTTGTATAAAGAAAAGCTATAATTCGTGTTTTGAAAGGTATATTGTTTGTGATACATGAAAAATATACCTTTTTTCTTACAAAATGCTACTTTATTTTAATTCCTTTTGTTTCATCGTTCCCTTCTGAGAAAAAATTCGTTACAATGTAGTTGTATGGTAATAAACTTATGAATTTAAAACATGTAATGAAAACCGCAAATGAAAATGAATTGATAATCCTCAATTTTAAATGAAAACCCTTTTATACATAAATAACAAGTAAAGTTCCTTCTTTTAAATAAACTCAAACAAAACGATTTGATATAAATGTTTTTTTATAGAAGTATGGATGATGTACGGAGGCAATTACAAATGAAAGAAAATAAGAAGAGTAAGAAAAGACGAATCTTTCAAGTATTTTTACTAATGATTTGTTCTGCTATTTTATATGTAAGTTATGCAGCTTACGATATTTGGAGTTATCGTTTTAAAACAGATGATAGCGTGAAAACGGATGCTGGTATCGTACTAGGAGCAGCTTCTTGGAATGGAAAACCATCTCCTGTATTTAAAGAAAGAATTAATCATGCGATTTCTTTATATAAGAACGGAAATATTAAAAAGATTATTTTTACAGGTGGTACAAAGTTCGAGGCAGAGCTTGAGGAAGCGCGTACTGCAAGAGTATATGCAATGAAACAAGGTGTAAAAGAGGAAGATATTTTGATTGAAACAAAATCCCTTTTCACTGAAGAAAATTTAAAGAATGCGAAGGAAGTTGGAATAGAGAACGGAATACGCACATACACGATTGTAAGTGATCCACTTCATATGAAACGCGCAATGAGAATCGCAAAACATATTAATATTGAAGCGTATGCTTCACCAACGCCGACATCAGCATATAAAACGTTAGATACAGAAATCCCATTCTTCTTTAAAGAATTATTCTCATATATTGGATATGTAACCTCGTTGCCATTAAAGGCATTGAAGGGAGACTAATAAGGAAAGAATCTATTTTTCAATAGGAACTTTTCTTATTAGTCAAAAACATTGTATTTTTATCGGAATAGTGAAACAATAGAGAGGTAGCTTCATATAATCATAATGACAAAATGAACGGTTTAAGAATCGAGCATAAAGGAGATTATAGTATGGCACTCTCATTTGTTGAAACAGAAAAACAATCTTTCATTATTGAACAAATAAATAAAGTGATTCCGAAGTTCATGGAAAGGGAGCATCAACTAAGTGAATTAGGATCATTTCCGTATGAAAATATAAATGATTTGAAAAATATCGGATATACGAAATTAACGTTACCGAAGAAATTTGGTGGTAGTGCGATTTCTTTATATGACTTCGTTCTATTTCAAGAGAAAATTGCGGAAGGCTGCGGGGCTACTGCCTTATCGATTGGCTGGCATCTTGGCATTGTGAAAGAACTAGCGGAAAATCGCTCTTGGAATGATGAGATGTTTAAATGGTTTTGCGAAGAAGTGCGAAATGGGGCGCTCTTTAATAGGGCAGCAACAGAACCGAAAACAGGGAGCCCGACGCGTGGCGGTAAACCAGAAACAATAGCGGTTCAACAAGGCGAGAAGTGGGTTATAAATGGAAGGAAAACTTTTACAACGATGGCGCCAGTACTTGATTATTTTATTATTTCAGCGAGTATGGAAGGCCGTGAAGAAGTTGGTGAGTTTGTCATTCCAAGAAATACAATCGGTGTATCCATTGAAGAAACGTGGGATAGCGTTGCAATGCGAGGGACTGCTAGCCACGACCTTGTCTTACAAAATGTAGAGATAGAAAGCCGTTTTTTTACGGATGTAAAAGGCGGGAAAGTGAAACAAAAGGGTATTGGCTGGTTGTTACATATACCAGCATGTTATTTAGGAATTGCACAATCAGCAAGAAATTATGCAGTTCAGTTTGCGGGATCATACAAACCAAATAGTTTAAACCATTCTATTAGTTTATTACCGAATGTTAGAAGATTAGTTGGAGAATTAGAACTCGAGCTTATGCAAGCTCGCGTCTTTTTATATCAAATTGCGAAAAAATACGATGAGGCAGAAGATAAACTGTCACTGCAAGCAGAATTAGCGGCAGTGAAATACGCCGTAACAAATGCGGCGATATCCATAGTGGATAAATCAATGCGCATCGTAGGAGCAAAAAGTTTATCAGAAAAAAATCCGCTTCACCGTTACTATTTAAACGTTAGAGCAGGACTACACAATCCGCCGATGGATGATGCAACACTATCTATGTTGGCGGATGCGGTGTTTCGGTCGTAGTTTTTTAGCTTGAATTTTATTGTTTATGTACAATATAGTTGTTTTGAAAGCACGTGTTTGATTAGTAATCGAACGCGTGCTTTTTATGTGCAGGAACGTACCAAGTTGAGATGTAGGTTTTTAATATAAATGGTTATTATGGTTTTGTGATTGTTTATTGTTGAAAAATTCTTATCGTAATGCCAATTTGGAACCTTTATAAATAATTACTAAATTTAATCCCAAATCAATGGTCTTTCTAAATTTACCATTCGCAAATATTGTAAAAATTGACCTGCATGGACCGCATCATGATAGGCAATTCGTAATAGCATATCGCCTAAATATCGTTGATAGCCAACATCGCTTCGATCAATAAGTCTTGCATCTAGCTCTGCTATGCTTATTGATTGAACATATTCTATGAAATCGACAAAACATGATTGTGCTAATTCAATCTCTTTTTTAACACAAGTAATTGGCTCGTCATCATACGAGAAATGTATGTCGTTTATTGAGCCGTTGTTTTTTAAAATCATATGATAGTAAAAAGTTGAACTCCATACGTGACGAATCATTTCACCAAAGGACATAGCCTCATCATCAGGCTTCCAATTAAGAAAATTATCGGGAAGAGAAATCCATAATTTTTCTGAGCGCCTTCTCGTTTCTTTTAAATTTAATATACTAAGATCAATTGCATTCATAATACATTCTCCTTTACTGTTAAATTTAAAATAATTGTATCAATTTAATAGTTAGGGTATCATCGAAATATGAATGTATATCCGAATATCTCATATATAGCTAAACTAATTGCTGAACCTACAAGAGCAATTATCTTAGATTGTTTAATGAATAATCAGGCACTACCTGCTAGCGAATTAGCTTATATGGCAAGAGTGTCACATCCAACAATTAGTTCTCATCTTTCTAAATTAGTAGAGGGGAATCTACTTACAGTTGAACAACATGGTAGACATCGTTACTATCGACTTGCTAATCAAGAGGTAGCAGAGGTTCTTGAAAAGTTAGGAACAATCGCACCAACAGTTCAAGTTCGGTCTTTAAAACAATCAGATCAACTAAAACAAATTCGCTATGCTCGAACTTGTTATGATCATCTTGCAGGCAAACTTGGTGTAGAGATAGCTGAAAAATTACTACATAGAAAATTTATCATTTTAGAGGAAGGAGAATATATTGTAACGGAACAAGGTAAGCAATGGTTTCTGAATTTTGGAATAAATATTGAAAAGGCAAATATAAAAAGGAGAGTATTTGCAAAACCTTGTCTTGATTGGAGTGAAAGACGCTACCATATTTCTGGTTGGTTAGGCTCTGCAATAGCAAAACTATTTTTTGAACAGGAATGGATTACAAAAACGGATAAGAATCGGGCTGTTCATCTTACAAGAAAAGGTATGAAGTTCTTGAAAGACCAATTAGGCATTAACATGGAAAATAAAGAAATGAAATAACCTGAGTCCATACAAATGTAGACTCAGGTTATTTCATTTCTTTTAAAATCTTTGGTGAAATTTGCGCACGGCAAATTAACCTCACTTGCTTTACGGAAAGAGATTAGCTGAAAAAATAGTAGTTGAGACGATTCTATTAAATTAGTAATCATATTCATTGAAAATTATGCGTAAGAATATAGTAAATGAAGGGAGATATAAAATGAATAAAGTGAAACTGAAAGTATTTAATATAAAGTATGTAATGATATGTATTTTATTCACAATTATATGTATTCTCACTTCATTCTTCATTTCTAGTAATTCAAACGTATTTAAATCTTATTATGTTAATCAATTATTAGGAACGAATTCTACGAAAGGCCTTATGTATATGATAGGCAGTGAAAATCGTTATTTTGCAGAAGAATTTCATAAAGAAAAAGGACGAGCGTCTTTAGAATCTTTTTTACTATCACTTTCTACAAACATTAATGTAAATGATCTCCGTAGTTTATTAACGAGGGAACTTCCTAATATGAATCAATTTTATTCGGAAATATTAATTGCTGGGGAAGGAACAGATTATACGAACATTCCTGAAGAATCTAGTATTCCTTTAGAGAATATTCAAGATAAAGGTACTGCTGTTAAACACCCAAAGAGTGAGAAAGAAAACAATTCAAATACACAAAATAACGGTGAAAATAAAGTTTTTATTTATCATACACATAGTTGGGAGTCGTTTATTCCTCTCATTCCAGGTGCCACTAAACCTAATGATGCCTCTAGTACAAATAATGAAGTGAATATTACGTTTGTTGGAAACTATTTAAAACAAAAGTTAGAAGAGAAAGGAATAGGGGTTTCACATGATACGACAAATATGAGGGACTTTCTGCGAAATAAAAATTTAAACTGGGCCCAATCTTACAAAGGATCTCGTCAAATATTACAAGATAAATTAGCGCAAGATAAAAATATTATGTTTCCAATGGACCTTCATAGAGATGATGCACGAAAAAATATTACAACAAAAAATATTAACGGAAAGAATTATGCGAGGCTCTATTTTATTTTAGGACGAGAGAATCCTAGCTTTGAAAAAAATAAAAAAATAGTAACGGCAATAAATTCATATTTAGACGAGAAGTATTACGGTTTAAGCCGAGGAATTTTTATTAAAGATCGTAAAAGCGGGAACGGAGTATATAATCAAGACCTTTCTCCAAATGCATTACTTATTGAAATGGGAGGGGTAGATAATACACCAGAAGAACTGTATGCTTCCGTTGATGCATTAGTAGAGGCCTTTAGCCACTATTATAATGAAGTAGTTAAGAAAAATAACTAAATATATAGGAGAAACCTAGTATTTTTATAAAATAAAAAGGAGTGACATCTAGTATGAAGTTCTAGAGGTTACTCCTTTTTCCTATTATTCAGGCTGTACCAGAAGTCTCATACTACTTTCAAATCCATCTGCATTATAAGCGGATAAATAATACGGCCCCGGTTCTGGAGAGGAAACGAATGAGCGTAAAGTAAATGTTATCAAATGAAAAAATCTTTCTTTTCATTCTTCTTTTTATCGTTTTATAGGAGAATACTATGCTTCTTATTTCACCTACTGTATAATTAAGAAAAAAGCACGAAAAGAGGTCATCTCATGCTAGAGGTTATTGCAACATGTTTAGAAGATGTGAAACGAATTGAACGAGCTGGCGGGAAGCGAATTGAATTAATTTCATCTTATACAGAAGGCGGTTTAACGCCGAGTTATGCATTTATAAAAAAAGCGGTAGAAGCAGTACAAATACCGATTCACGTTATGATTCGGCCGCATGCGAAGTCTTTTACATATACGGAAGAAGAAATTGAAATGATGAAAGAGGATATTGTAGTTGCTCAGAAATTAGGAGTAGCTGGTGTTGTATTAGGTGTATTAAATGAAAGAAATGAAGTGGATGAAGAGAAACTAGTGGATTTATTATCTGTGGTAGATGGGATAAATGTCACATATCACCGTGCAATAGATGACATAGAAAATCCAGTAGAAGCGATGAGAACGTTAAAGAAGTTTCATAAAGTGACTCACGTCTTAACTTCAGGTGGACAAGGGAATATAGTTGATAATATTCCGGTGCTTACAGATATGCAAAAGGTAAGCGGGGGTCAAATTCAACTTGTTGTTGGAGCTGGTGTAACGAAAGAAAATATAAAGCAATTGCTAAATGAAACTGGAATTTCGCAAGCTCATGTCGGTACAGCGGTAAGAGAAGGGAAATCATGTTTTGCTGAAATTGATCCTAATTTAGTACAAGAATTAGTTCAAATCATACAATAAACAATTAAGAAAGAGGAGAAACGATGAAGGAAAATACGAAGAAAGAATTATTCTCATGGGCGAAAACGATAGGATTTACCCTTGTATTAATCGCAATTATTCGCGGTGTTTTATTTACACCGTCATTAGTACAAGGCGAATCGATGATGCCGACTTTAGAAAATAACGAACGAGTTCTCGTCAATAAGATTGGTTATAGTATAAGTGGATTAGAACGCTTTGATATTATCGTTTTCCATGGAAAAGAAGGATATGATTTAGTAAAACGAGTAATTGGTTTACCAGGCGATACAGTTGAGTATAAAAATGATGTTTTATATGTAAACGGCAAAGCGATGGAAGAACCATATTTAAAAGAGTTTAAAGAAAAAGCAGCAGGCCGTGTATTAACTCCAGACTTTACGTTAGAACAAATTACAGGAAAAACGAAAGTGCCAGAAGGCCAAGTGTTTGTATTAGGTGATAATCGTGAAGTTTCTAAAGACGGTCGTATGTTTGGATTTATTTCAGAAGATGAAATTGTCGGAAAAGGACAAGCTGTTTTCTGGCCGTTGAAACAAGTAAGAGCGTTATAAAGAAAGAAGTATGGGAGAAATATTCTTCCATACTTTTTTTATGCCTATTTATTTAAACGTTTGGTTTTGCTATAACTTGAGCTTTTGAAAGAGAACCATCATTATTTCTAAAATTTATTTTGTATTCACTTTACATAAAGGTTAAGTAGTTGAAAAATATATTGATAGAATTGAAAGAATATTTTATAATTTAAAATTATATGTTTGTTTCGAAAAATGGAATTTAAGTTCCGTAATTCGGAACAAGAAGGAGATAGAATGAGTATAAATAAAACGGCAGTTAAGACAATGGATATTTTAAAGTTGTTTTATGAGCATGAAGAACTCAGTTTAACAGAGATGGTTCAGCTTACAAGTATGCCGAAAACATCTGTTTATCGTTTAATTGGCTCGTTAGAAGAAATGGAGTTTTTACAAAAAAACGAAAAGGGGAAATATCATTTAGGAGTCGTTTTTTTACGGTTTGGTCAACTTGTATCACAAAGATTATCAGTAAGAAATATTGCGATTCCATATATGAAAGAGCTTAGAGGTAGTTTAGGGCAGGCAGTTAATTTAATTATTCAAGATGGTAATGACGCGATTTATGTGGAAAAGATGGAAGGCGTTCAGCCTGTACGTGTATATACAGCGGTTGGAAGAAGAGCACCACTTTATGCTGGTGCATGTCCGAGAATTTTACTATCGTATTTCTCAGAGGAAAAGAAACGGAAATACATAGAGGAAACGGATTTAAAACAGTTTGCAGATGGAACAATCGTAGATAAGGAACAATTGTTAGAAGTGTTACAAATGGCGAAAAAGGAAGGACATACGATTAGTTATTCGGAGTTAGAAAATCATACAGCAGCTATAGCAGCGCCTATTTTCGCAAGCGACGGAACGGTTGTAGCAGGCATTAGTATTTCAGGATTAGCAATTGAGTACAGCGAAAGTAACATTTCATATTTTATCGCTAAGGTGAAAGAGACAGCGAATCGCATTTCGAAAGAACTCGGCTTTTTGGCATAGAAAGAGGGAGTAGGATGAAATTTTCTGCGTTAGGGGATCAAGCAATTATTGTTACATTTGGTGAAGAAATCGGGATGGATGTATACGAAAAAGTACAACGACTATTTCAAGTGTTGCAGCAACATCCGTTTACAGGAATGATTGAATGCGTTCCGTCATTTACTTCATTGGCCGTTTACTATAATTTGTATGAAGTATGGAAGGGAAATGATAGAAAGATAAGACCGTATGATTACGTATGCCAATACATAGCTAGAATGTTAGATACGTATAAGGAAGAGCTGAAACGAGATGTGAAACATATTTCTATACCCGTTTGCTACGGGGGAGAATATGGACCTGATTTAGAAGAGGTGGCACATTATCACGGTTTACAAGTAGAAGATGTCATTCGCATACATAGTGAAACAACGTATTTTGTGTATATGTTAGGCTTTACACCAGGGTTCCCGTATTTAGGAGGACTATCAAAAGAACTAGAAACACCTAGAAAAGGAATACCGCGGTTACAAATCTCTCCTGGTTCGGTAGGGATTGGCGGAAATCAAACAGGTATTTATCCGCTTGAAACACCGGGTGGATGGAATATTATTGGCCGAACACCAATCTCCTTATTTAATCCGGAAGAAGAAACACCGACCTTTATTCAAAGCGGTATGTATTTACGATTTATCCCAATAACGAAGGAAGAGTACGTATCACTTGAGGGGGCTAAAGAATGGATGTAGAAGTTTTGCATGCAGGTATGTTTACAACAGTCCAAGATTTAGGGCGGTCTCATTACCAACAATACGGCGTACCTGTTGGCGGGGCTATGGATCAAAGTGCACTTCGGATGATCAATATGTTAGTTGGTAATGAAGAAAATGAAGCGGGACTCGAAATGACGATTATGGGACCGAAATTGTTAATAAAGAAAACGACTTTACTTGCGATTGGTGGAGCGGATATGGAACCGTTATTGAATGGGGAACGTATTCCATTGTGGCGTCCCATTTTAGCAGAAGAAGGTAGCATGCTTTGCTTTGGAAAAGTGAAAAGTGGTTGCAGAACGTATGTGACTTTTGCAGGTGGTATCCATATTGATCGTACGATGGGAAGCAAAAGTACTTACATACGTGCTGCGATTGGAGGTATAGAAGGAAGAATGTTGAAAAAGGGTGACTACTTCCAAATTGGTGTACAACCAGAAATGGCGAATCGTTTCATTCAAGACTTACAAAAAGATGAGAGAATAAAAACGAAATGGGCAATTAGCAACAGCGTACTACCAAAGTATAAGAAACATCCTAAGCTTCGTGTCATAGCTGACTTTGAATATGATCAATTTACAGAAGAAAGTAGAAAGGCATTTTTTACGAAAGAGTATAAAGTATCTAATTATACTGACCGTATGGGCTATAGGGTTGAGGGAGAAGTATTAAATAGGATGGAAGAAAAAGAGATTTTATCGAGTCCCGTTACATTTGGGACCATTCAAGTGCCAAATGGCGGACAGCCGATTATATTAATGGCAGATAGGCAAACGACGGGCGGATATCCGAGAATGGGAAATATTATTTCAGTAGATTTACCTCTTCTTGCTCAGTTAAAACCAGGGGACTATGTATGGTTTGAGAATATTACGCTGGAAGAAGCGGAACAATTGTACATAGAACAAGAAGTAAATATGAATCTATTAAAAAAATTCATCGCTTTACGAAGTTGAAATTAGGAGGAAAACACTGTGACTACAATTGATTTAAACTGTGATTTAGGAGAAAGTTTTGGCGCTTATAAAATGGGGAGTGATGATGAAATTCTTCCGTTCGTTTCCTCTATAAACGTTGCATGTGGTTTTCATGCGGGTGATCCGTCCGTTATGCGGCAAACGGTTGAAAAGGCAATGCAGCATAACGTAGCGATAGGAGCACACCCAGGATTTCCTGATTTAATTGGATTTGGTAGAAGGAACATGAACGTTTCAGCAAGTGAAATATACGATTATGTTTTATATCAAATTGGTGCATTAGACGCTTTTGTAAAAGCAGCTGGCGGGAAGATGCTTCATGTGAAACCACACGGTGCTCTTTATAATATGGCGGCAACTAATCCGGAAATTGCAGATGCAATCGCAAAGGCAATACATCATATGAATCCAAGTTTATTACTTTACGGATTAGCAAATAGTGAGGCGTTTATACAGGCTGCGGAAAAATACAACGTAACTCTCGTACAAGAAGCTTTTGCAGATCGTACGTATAAGCAAGATGGAACATTAACGAGCCGGACAGAAGAAAATGCGCTTATAAAAAATGAAGATGAAGCGATAGAGCAAGTGCTACAAATGGTGAAAGAAGGCTATGTAAATTCGGTGAATGGTGAGAAAGTAGCAGTTCAGGCGCAGACGATCTGTTTACATGGTGATGGAGAGAAAGCTGTACAATTTGCGAACAAAATATACAGAACATTCGAAAATAATGAGATTTCTATATGCGCACCGAAATAAAATAATGAGGGGAAGTGTTGGAATTGGTGAAATTAATCGGGATATTACTTGTTGCGGTGGGCTTTTTATTTAGATTGAATACACTTTTAGTCGTTATGGTTGCAGGTATTGTTACGGGGATGGTTTCGGGATTAAGCTTTTATGATGTAATCAGCATGTTCGGTAAATTTTTCATAGAAAATAGATATATGTCTATGCCTATTATACTAACTTTGCCGGTAATCGGAATTTTAGAGCGTTACGGTTTAAAAGAAAGAGCAGAAGCACTTATAACGAAATCAAAAGGCGCAACAACTGGAAGAGTATTAATGTCATATTTCACGATAAGAGAATCATCAGCAGCACTAGGTCTTAATATTGGTGGTCATGCACAAACAGTAAGACCGCTCGTTGCACCTATGGCAGAAGGGGCTGCGCAAGGTAAATACGGTAAGCTTCCTGAGAAGTTAAGAGAAAAGATTAAAGCGAATGCAGCCGCTGCGGAAAATACTGCTTGGTTTTTCGGAGAAGACATTTTTATCGCAACTGGTGCCATTTTATTAATGAAAGGATTCTTCGATTCAGTAGGTATGCATGTCGGTGTATGGGATATGGCACTTTGGGGTATTCCAACTGCAATATCTGCACTTATCGTCAGCTGGATCAGATTTAGAAGATTTGATAAATATATAGCGAAAACGATGACAGCAAAAGAAAAAGAAGAGAAGGAGGCAATATAAGATGAATATTATTACAATGGATACAATCTATTACGTATTAGGTATAATCGTTGCCTTTATCGCTGTTCGTATCGCATTCGATCGTGAACATCCAAATCGATTTGGTTCTAGCCTATTTTGGGCGTTATTTGCAGTTACATTTTTATTCGGAAATGTAATCCCTTCGTTTTACGTTGGCTGTATTGTACTCGCTATGGTTGTGTTAGCTTCACTAAATAAAGTAACAAAATCAGAGGAGAAAGAAGTTCCAGTACAAGAGCGTGTGAAACATGCGGAGAAATTAAAAAATAAAATCTTTATGCCTGCACTATTAATTCCTATTTTTACAATTATCGGTACGTTAATGTTAGGGAAAATGAAATGGGGAAATGTCTCCCTTGTTGATCCAGACAAAGTAACGCTAGTAGCATTAGCACTAGGAGCATTACTTGCATTCGTTGCGGCGATGCGTATTACAAAATCGAAGATAACAACTCCTGTACAAGAAGGAAGTAGACTATTACAAGCTGTCGGCTGGGCTGTCATTTTACCACAAATGTTAGCGGCACTTGGCGGTATTTTCGCGAAATCCGGAGTTGGACAAGTCGTTTCTGATTTAGTCGGACAAGTGTTACCGACAGAGTATCCGTTCGTTGCTGTTATGGCGTATTGTTTAGGCATGATGCTCTTTACAGTCGTAATGGGAAATGCATTCGCAGCGTTTGCTGTTATTACTGGCGGAATTGGTTTACCTTTAATTGTACAGATGCACGGAGGAAACCCGGCAATTATGGCAGCGCTCGGTATGTTTGCTGGATATTGTGGAACATTGCTTACTCCAATGGCAGCAAACTTTAATATCGTTCCGGCAATGCTTTTAGAGCTAAAGGATAAAAATGCAGTTATTAAAGCGCAAGTACCAATTGCTCTTTCAATCTTTATCATTAATATGTTTATAATGTACGGCCTTGTATATCGTTTCTAATTTGGAGGGAAAACTATGAAAACAGTATTACTAACAGGATTTGATCCGTTCGGCAGAGAAAGTATCAACCCAGCTTGGGAAGTCGCAAAAAGTTTGCATGAAAAAACAATCGGAGAATATAAGATTATTAGTAAACAAGTACCAACTGTATTTCATAAATCAATACAAGTTTTAAAAGAGTATATAGAAGAGCTAAACCCAGAAATGATTATATGTATCGGACAAGCTGGGGGCAGACCAGATATTACAATAGAGCGTGTCGCAATTAACGTTGATGATGCAAGAATTGCTGACAATGAAGGGAATCAGCCGGTAGACGTACCGGTTGTAGAAGAAGGACCGGCTGCCTTTTGGTCTACACTTCCGATGAAAGCAATTGTAAAAAGACTACAAGAAGAAGGCATACCAGCTTCCGTTTCACAAACAGCAGGTACATTCGTTTGTAATCATTTATTTTATGGTCTTATGCATGAACTAGAGAAACAGGATAAGAAAATAAAAGGCGGATTTATTCATATTCCGTTCTTACCAGAGCAAGCGAGTAATTATCCAGGTCAACCGAGTATGTCACTTTCCACTATTCGTAAAGGGATAGAATTGGCAGTAGAGGTAACGGCGACAGTTGAGGTCGATATTGTGGAAGTTGGAGGCACGACGCATTAAATAACAGTAGATTAAAGAGGGCTGATGTGGCCCTCTTTTTGTGTTTGTATTTTATAATTGAAGGTGCAGTATAGAGTATAGAGAGGAAAATGTCTGGGAGCAGTCTAACATATAGGGAGAAAAGATGAAGTTAACGGGTATAAATATGAGAATATCTATACCGTAATAATTGTATATTATTGAAACGTTATTATATAATATTTGGTGTATTAGGGAATTAAATATAGATATTGGAGTTGAACGATATGTTAGAGCAATCTACAACAAGATTAAAAGAATTACTGGAAACATGTGATGATACGGATTTATTAGAATTAAATGAATATATATACGGAAAGGGAGAAGCTTTAAAATCAAGGGAGGAAATCATTGCAGAATTACAATATAGTGGAAGTAATGATGTGGCCTACTTGTTTAGAAATATATTTTCAAGTGATACTCCTGGAGTACATTATTTAGAAATTGTACGTGATGTATGTGATAAATTAAATGTAAAATGGAACGATTTTGAGGGGGAAGAAGAATTAGAAGTAAAGATACTAATAACAATTTTGCAGAAGCATTGGGAAAAAGCTGATGAGATAGAAAAGGAAAAGATAAAGGCAATGTTTGATGAAATGGGTATAAAAAATATAGATTGGGCAGCGGGATTTCCGATAGCAAATTTATTTCTGATTTTGGGTGCTAGGGTAGGAGGATTTATGACATATCAAATTGCTGTCATTGTTGCCAATGCAATAGCACAAGTTATTTTAAACAGGGGACTAACTCTTGTTATGAATCGAGTACTGACGAAAGGATTATCAATATTTTTAGGACCAATAGGAATTATTCTTAACCTAGGATGGTTAGGTATTGATATAGCTGGTCCAGCTTATCGTAAAACTATTCCGTCTGTAATACATATAGCGTATTTACGCCAAAAACAAAAAAATGAAAATTAAGTGAATCAATTATTCAGCCACTATAAATTATATTATATTGATCTGTTATCCTCCAAAATAAGCGTAAAAAAATAGGGGGAGAAGGGATTTTAGTAAAGGATGTAATGTATTCAACGAATCGAATCATACGACACCTCCTGTAAACAACTGGTATAATAAGTATAGCAATATACATAGAGGTGATTTTTGTGCAACAATTTGAAGAAGTACGTTCAATTTTAGAAAAAGCGAAGAAAATTACAGTGTTAACAGGTGCTGGTGCAAGTACGGAAAGTGGTATACCAGATTTTCGTTCAGCAAATGGTTTGTATGCTGATGCGAATGTGGAGATGTATTTATCAAGAGGATATTATAATAGAAGTCCGAAAGAATTTTGGAAGCATTATAAAGAAATCTTTCAAATTAATACGTTCCATCAATATAAACCAAATCGTGGTCATCGTTTTTTAGCAGAGCTAGAAGAGCAAGGGAAAGATATTACGATTTTAACGCAAAATATTGACGGTTTACATCAATTAGGCGGTAGTAAGCATGTCATTGATTTACATGGAACACTTCAAACAGCACATTGTCCGAAGTGTAAAACGGGATATGATTTGCAGTACATGATTGATCATGAAGTGCCGCGCTGCGAGAAGTGTAATTTCATTTTAAATCCAGACGTTGTTTTATACGGAGATACATTGCCGCAATATCAAAATGCGATAAAACGTTTATATGAAACAGATGTGCTTATCGTTATGGGAACGTCACTAAAAGTACAGCCCGTCGCTTCATTCCCGCAAATTGCAAAGAGGGAAGTAGGAGCAACAACTATCTTAGTAAATGAAGAGTTAACAGGGCAAGAATATAATTTTGATTTTGTTTTTCAAAATAAGATTGGTGAATTTGTTGACGGATTATCTTTAATGAAATAAGTTATCAAAAAACTGAGGTATTCACCTCAGTTTTTTATTTGGGGAATCAAAGTTTAAAGCATTTCGATAATGTAGCAACCACATCTCTATAACCTATAAAAAAGGTTTTAGTTGGCAAAATAGCAGAATAGGAAGAAATGTTTTCTTTAACGAATACACAGTCGTCATAAAGTAAACTAATATGTAGCTGTTGTAAAGGTTCTATTTCGTTTTGCTTTAAGTATAAAACTAAATCATTATAAAGTTGCGTACTATACCCACTTACAGAACATTCTAATGAATGCTGACCTGCTATGCTAGTCCACCATACTTTAAAACTACACAGTAATTCTTTAAAGGATTCCTCATTACATAATTGAGTTTCAAAAAGCTTCTCATAGAAGATATTATTTTCCTCATAAAAAATTTGTAAATCATATCGGTCGTTAGCAATTTGTTTACGAAGTATATGCCATAATTCCTTGAAATGATCTTCAAAGTCAGTAGAGAAATTTACTTGTTTTGCTATGTAAGGAAATCTCAAATTTTCCTTTTTCTCTTTTTGGTTAAGATACATATTTTGAATGTAAATCATAAAGTTTAAACAAAATGATGTATTAGTATGTATTGTAAATGAATCTGTCATTTCATTTTCTCCTTAGTAATGTCTTTTATTGATTTATTTCTTAAGTATACAACCTTTCTTTTAGAATAACATTCATGTTATTCCTTAATAAGGGAATGGTAATAAATAGGATGTGAAATTAAAAAACTGAAAATTAAATCTTTTATTTCTTTTATAATTAATATAAAATTCTATATATATCATATAAATAAATTTGATACATAATGGTTCTACGTAGAAATGTTAATAGAATGAAGCGAGGGAGCGAAATGAGACAGAAAAAGGAGCAGAAGAAACAATCGAAAAAGAAAAAGACTCATATTCCTTTTCGGTTAAATGTACTATTTTTTATCGTCTTTCTTTTATTTTCAGCTATTATAATTCAATTAGGTAAAGTGCAAATCATTGATGGAGAAACGTATAGAAATGAAGTGAACAAAAAGGAAGACGTAACGGTAAGTACACCTGTTCCTAGAGGGAAAATGTTTGATCGACAAGGTCAGGTGATTGTAAATAACAAACCACTACGAACTGTTACATATACGAAAATGAAAGGAGTAGATTCGAAAGAAGTTTTACAAGTAGCAAGACAATTAGCACAGTTAATTGAAATGTCGCCAGAGGATATAGACAAGTTAACAGAAACAGACAAAAAGGATTTTTGGATGCAGTTAAATGAAAAGCGGGCAGCAGAAAAAGTAACGAAAGAAGATGAGAGTAAATTTAGGAAGCAGGAGATAGAAGGGAAAGAATTAGATAAAAAAGTTGAAGAGTTACGTAGGGAAAGAATTACACAAGAAGAATTAAGCGAACTTTCAAAAGAGGATTTAGAAGTATTAGCAATTAAAAGCAAAATGAATGCGGGATATAAAATGACGCCGCAAATCGTTAAAAAAGATGTAAGTCAAAATGAATATGCAGTCGTAAGTGAAAGATTGGCAAGCTTGCCTGGAGTAGATACGACAGTAGACTGGGAACGTGAATATCCAAATGATAAAATACTTCGTTCTATCCTTGGTAGCGTTTCTACTGAAAATGAAGGATTGCCAAGAGAACAATTAGATTATTACTTAGTACGTGATTATAACAGAAATGATCGTATTGGTAAGAGTTACATTGAAAAACAATATGAAGATGCACTCCATGGAACGAAAGAACAGACTAGAAGTATTACAGATAAAACAGGAAATGTGATTCGAAATGAAAAAGTAACCGAAGGAAAAAGTGGAAATAATTTAATGTTAACAGTGGATATGGAATTACAGAAAAAAGTAGAGCAAAGTCTTGAAAAGAATTTACGAGCATTTCATTCTGCAGAGCCGATGATGGATCGTGCATTCGTTGTAATGATGAACCCGAAAAACGGTCAAATTTTATCGATGGCAGGAAAGAAAATTGTAAATAAAGATGGCGGGATGCAAATAGAAGACTACGCTTTAGGAACGATGACAAGTTCTTATGAGTTAGGGTCAACTGTGAAAGGGGCTACATTATTAGCCGGTTATCAAACTGACACAATTAAGCCGTATACGCATTTCTTTGATGCACCAATGTATTTTAAAGGAAGCTCCAAGCCGAAGAAATCGTGGAAAGAATTTGGTGATATTGATGATTTAAGAGCTTTACAAGTTTCATCAAACGTTTATATGTTTAACACGGCTTTAAAAATGGCAGGTATAAATTATGTGCCAAACAATCCATTAGACATTAAACAAGAGACATTTAATAAAATGCGTTACTATTTTAGACAGTTTGGCTTAGGTGTACCGACTGGTATTGATTTGCCGAATGAATCGATTGGTCAAATGGGGAGAACAGATAACATACCTGGTTTTTTACTCGATTATGCGATTGGACAATACGATACATATACGCCGCTTCAACTTGCTCAATATATTTCAACAATTGCAAACGGTGGTTACCGAATGAAACCGCAAATTGTGCAAGAAGTGAGAGAGCAACCACATAGACCAGAGGATGTTGGAAAAGTTATTCGGTCTATTGAGCCAGTTATTTTAAATCGAGTGGATATGAACACCTCATACATTAATCATGTAAAAGAAGGATTTAGAAGAGTTTTTCAAGAGAATGATGGAACTGGTACTGCAACGTTTAAAGGATTACCATATAAACCAGCTGGAAAAACAGGAACAGCTGAAACCGTGTATGGTGGAGAAAGTGAAATTGGAAGAGATGAAAACAATAATAGAAAAAAATGTTATAATTTAACTCTTGCCGGTTATGCACCATATGATGCTGATCCAGAAGTAGCTTTTTCAGTTGTTGTACCATGGGTAAATGATGACAAATCAGGAATTAATTCCGCGATTGGTAAAGAGATTTTGGATGCGTATTTTGAATTGAAAACGAAAAGATCGGGTGGAAATCCAGTCCCAGTAGAGCAGCCGAACAAGGCCCAGTAAAAATAATATCACTGCATTGAGACATATGGTGCAGTGATATATTTTTGATTTAAAAAGCGTTTGAATAAGGTGGGAATGGATATGAAACAGGAGATTAAGAGAGGTTGGGGGAAATACATACTCTTCGTGTTTGTTTTGGTAATAGCTTATCATTCTTTTACTTTATGTAAAGTGGAAGGGAAATCGATGCAACCGACTTTATATGAAGAAGACTACGTATTTGTAAATAAAGCAGCCGTACACTTTTCCGATTTAGAGCATGGAGAAATTGTCATTATAAAGGAAGAGGATGAATCAAAATATTATGTGAAACGAGTAATAGGACTTCCTGGTGACGTAATTAACATAACGAATGGATCTGTATATGTGAATGATAAAAAACAAGAAGAACCGTATACAAATAAAGATTTGTTCAATAATACGCAAGTGTTTTATAACTTTCAAAAGACAAAAATCCCGCCAAATAAGTTATTTGTAATGGGAGATAATCGTGAACTTAGTAGAGATAGTCGAAACGGTTTAGGATATATTGAAGAAGATAATATAATAGGAAAAGTGGAATTTGTATATTATCCTTTTTCAAAAATGAAGATCATAGAATAAGTGGGGATTTACAAAACCCCACTTATTAACGTTTCACTTTACCTTCTTTAAAAAACCTTTTGGGTTAAATGATATGAAAAACTTATGCTTAGATTCATCGATTATGAAATTGTTATTTGTAGCTAAAAACTCTTCAACTGCTTCCATTGGACCAGGCCCCCAATCGGGAGAAACAGGATTTCCATTAATAGATGTATCTTCTACGATAATATAACTGCCTGTAGTAACGATAGATTTATAAAGCAACAATTCTTTTGCTACATGCTCTTTACTATGATCTGAATCTAAAATAACTAAAATCACATCATTAGGTTTACGCATACTTAATATTGTTTGCACAGCGGTTACTGAAACAGAAGAAGCTGTTAAATACGTAATACGATCATGGGATGGACGATTTGGTTGTGGAAATATATCGATAGTCAGAACGTGACCTTTGCCAATTAAATCTAATATAGAAGCTAAATATAGTGCACTACCACCATAACAAGTGCCACATTCAATAATTAAGTCGGGTTTTAATTCGTAAATCATTTCTTGATACAAAAATAGATCAGAAGGAAGTTTGAGAATGGGGACTCCAAGCCAATGTGTATCATATAACCAGACTCGACTATCGTAAAATTGTTTTAAAAATTCGCTGCTTATGTTATCGATTTTGAACACTCCTTTCTGAAACGAAAGTTGTACAATATATTATGTGAAATATAATTGTAAGGAGAATGTTTTTTAATAAAATTGAGCAAAATACCTCATTAAAAGCCAATTATTTGTATAATAAAAAACTTTTTGCAGGAAGTTACAGTTTAAATCTGTAAATGAAGGGAAAAGGAAAGGAGATGAACGTATGTATAAGTACACAATTTGTTTCATTAGAAAAGGAAAGAAAATACTCTTATTGAATAGAAACAAAAAGCCGAATATGGGAATGTGGAATGGTGTTGGTGGAAAAATTGAAGACAATGAAACACCATATGAAGGAATAATTAGAGAAACGCTTGAGGAAACAGGCATAGATTTTCCAAGTGTAACGTATAAAGGGAATGTAGTTTTTAAAAGCAAGGACGAGCCTCAGGGGCGTGAAGGAATGTACGTATTCCTTGCTGACCTGCCAGATGGAGTACATATGGACACACCAGTAAGTACGGCGGAAGGATTATTCGAATGGAAAGAAATTGATTGGATATTAAATAAGGATAATAGAGGTGTAGTTAGCAATTTACCAAAATACTTACCGATAGTATTAACAGAAGAAAATAAGTTAGAGCATATATTCACGTACGATAATGGGAATATTATTCATTACACAACTTCATTTTTGACAGATGATAATGCGAACAAACGATATGTAAAAAAAATCTTTCATACTCAAGTTAATAAAATATTTCAAAGAGCAATTAGCATTTGTATGTTGATTGCTCTCATTATATATGCGAGGTGATGATATGTTTCAGAAATACAATTCATTGGCCATAATCGTTATATGTACGATGTTCCTTTTTGTAGCCTGTTCTAAAAGTGATACAGAACTTAAAGACATTCAAAAAGTAGATTACCTCGTATCCTATTCAAATGCAATGAAAGCCGGTGGTTACATATATGCATATGATAAGAAAGGAAATGAGATTAGTAAAATAGAAGTGGATGGCCAAAGTATAATGAGTAATGCAAAAGATGGGGAGGGGTACTACTTCTCATCAAATAGAAATAACAATCATTATGTAATTAATAAGATTGGTAAGGTACAAGGGATCAATATTCCTAAAGAATTACAAGATGTAAACGCAGGGGCATATTTTATACATGCAGAGCAAGGTTATAAATTTTATGATGTGAACATTGGGCTGGTAGACGAAAAGAAAGGATATACAAGTGAACTCGTATATTGGAAAGAGAATGATAAAAGGCAAGAAAGTGTAGAACTAAAGGGAACGATTCAAGGTGCGCATATTATTGAGAATCATATATACGCATTTTCACAAACGCTAGATAAAGTATATATTTCAGAAATAGATTTGGTCACAAATAAAAAAACAAACGAATTTGAAATTCCTAATGAAAATGTGTATTTTGCACCAACTCCTCAAAAAGTAATTTTTCAAAAGTATAAAGATAAACTAATACTCGCATTAAGTGATAATGTAAATCAAAAGTTGTCTTCTAAATTAATGATGATAAACCCGAAAACTAAAGTAGTGGAAAAAGAAACGGTATTAGATGACAAGCAATTCATACCTGTTTTAGTGCAGGTGTATGATAATAAGGTGTACGTTTTAAATCATGATGAAAAAATAAAAGAGTTAGATGAGAATTTGAATATCATACGTACATATTCATTACAAAGTGACAAAAATACAAAAATCGCTAGAGAGGACAAAGGGATTTCGGATATACAAGTACATGGTAATAAGTTATACATCTTATACAAAGATATGAATCCAAAGAGTGAAACGAAACAATTGGTAGCTGAGATTGAAGGATATGATTTGTTAACAGGAGGAAGTATTGAAAAGACTACTTTACAATTAGAGAGGAAATGGGATGATATTACCTTTCTTGTATTAAAAGAGTAAAAAAATGATTTGAAGGGGGTAACTCAAATTATGACATTCAAAAACGAGGAAGAACTAAATAAAGCTTTCGAGGCGGCCAAAGCGAGTCTAGAAATAGAAGGCATGACTGTTACAAAGGAAATGGAAAAAATTATAAAAGAAAAGGTATCCGGAAAGATAACGCACGAGCAACTTATTACATTAGCTGATGTGATTGCAAGACGTGGACGTACTTAACAATCTAGAAACCATCACAAAATTTTTAAAAATAAACGGGGAAAAAGAGATGGTAGATCCATCTCTTTTTCATATGCTCCATGATTAACTGCGAATCGCCTTAATCAGAAAACGATGTTGCTTCACATCAAAATAACCTTTTTGTAAGATGATTTCATGTATATGATATAATTCCTCACAATACCTTTCAACAGTAAAATTAGGGATTTGCCACGGAATCGCTTTTAAATAATAGACGATAGCGCCAATGTCATAAAAGCGTTGAAAAGGGAACTCTTCTTTTTCTTCTAAAATAGTAAATCCATTTTCCTTTAACTCAATGCATGCAGCTTCGAGCGACCAACTTGCAAATTCGTTATTTAGAGGTGCGTTAAACTGCTCATTAAGTTCCGCGCAATCAAGGCCGCCAACTTGTTGTGTAAGAAATATTCCATTAGGAGCAAGGATTCTGTTTATCTCAGAGGCAGCATATGATTCATGTTGATTTATGATTAAATCAAACTGACCATCTTGAAATGGTAAAGCAGTATCATGAATTACTTCGACGACTGTAACCCCTAGAGGCTCTAACTTTTTTCGAGCAATTGGCACGTTTGGAGCGTAGCCCTCAGTAGCATAAATAGTTAACGGGAACGGTTGTAACATAGATAAAAACTCTCCGCCGCCAGTCCCCATATCGAGCATTGATTTAGCACGCTGCATAAGCTGATAAGCAGTGCTACCATACGACCATGATAAAGGCTCGCTCTTCATTCGGCCCGTTTCTGAAATGAAAGAAAAATCCCAGCCACTAAAGTTTGTATTTGTACTCTCTAATAAAGTTAAAAATAATGGATCACGTTTCATAAATTTGTCCTCCTATTTCATAAATGAATGATATGATGAGAAAGGAAAAAGGGAGGACCTCTTATGAAAGAGAAGCGGTTTTACGTTTCATGTTCGAATAGATTCATATACATTCGCTCCTTGTGAGAATGGTTATTTATATATTCGGGATAGTTGAGTGGAATTCCTTTGAAGTTATTAGGGAAGGTAGTTGCGTAATGAAAAACTGGATAGAGTTTACGGACAAAGAGGATGAACAAATTTGGGACAAGATATATAGTGAACTTAAGTTTTCACCAAGTCTTTCTATATTCCCATCATTTAAGGTGCCAAGTCCTTTTGTTACATATGATATTTCTCATTGCTTTGGAGAGTCGATAAACGATCTGGAAAGTAAAGCGTTACAAGCCTTTCAAGAAATTACAGCATCGAATGAATATATCATGGCACTGGATTGGCAACATGAGTGTTATTGGACGAATCCACATGTAGAGTTTGAAAGAACTGAATTTGATGAGTGGATAATTCCCGTATTTCCGAATGGAGATTACTACTTCTTTATTCAGAAAGACTTTAAGTGGGGCTATTTAGGCCACCCTTGGGAGAAGAGTATAACGATATTTGGAAAAGAACTTATAGAAAGCTTTGAACGAAATAAGCCGGAAATGTTTCAAAATATTTTAAGGCAAGGATAATGTTTGAAAGAGAAAACCGCGTATACTTCATTTTTGAAGCATACGCGTTTTTGTTTAAAATACTCAAAAATAAAAATCTTTTGGTAAAGTATCATTTTTTATTACCGTTCTTAACCCATGTTTTATAATCCAAGGATTAACTGGATGCTGTTTATCACGTAATTGCTGCAACCATTGAAAAACAAGTTCTTTATCTTCTTTCGTAATATCGTTAATATGATTGGCTACAGATTTTTGAACGTATTTAGAAGGGTCATTCATTAAAGGCTCAAGAAGCTGTAAATTGTACTGAAAGTCACCTTTCAGAGCTCCTATTTTTTTAGCCCAAGGAAGTCTAGGTCTCGTACCTTCAGAAACTAATCTTCTAATGTGACTGTTTTCATCATGAATCCACTTTTGTAATATGTTTAGTGTGTCTTCATGGTATGTTTGAAGAAAAGGCCGAATGGCATATTCAGCAGTATTCCTTTTCGTTATTTCATACATGGCGTTGAATGAGGTTTCAAAATCGTTAAGCCCATATTTTTCAACGTATTTTGCGATAGGCATGTACATATATCCGTTTGTAAATGTGCCTACTTCTGTTGTATTTTCTGGGCCTAACGTTTTTAGTAATATATGTATTGCTTCATTAAAATCTTTTTGTAAAGCATTATGTAATTCATCTGCCATTACTTCAATACGCTGCTTTAACTCTAAATTTTCAATTTTACATGTTACGGAAGACACAAAGTTTCTTTTAGAGAAAGTAGGATCGTGTTTACAAATAGAATCAGCCATTTTTTCTGCTAATTCTTCGTTAAACAAAAATTTTAGCGGAACATATTTACCCATTTTTTCACCTCAGTGGTCAGTTGAAAACAAGTTTTATTTTTTAATCGACAATCCATAAACTAAAGTCTCACTCGGAGTCGTAATACTAAAACCTGTCGTCTTATAATCAAGTTTCACTGTATCACCAGTGTAGTCTTTCGTAAATGAATCCATTTGTACGATAAAATCAGCATCTTCATATATAACGTCATCTGCATTATATGTATCCCAAATTAAATCTACATCAACGAAAATACTACAAGAGTTTGTCATTGTCCCTCTAACGCGAATGATCTTTTTGTCTTCACGTTCTAATCTATGTATAGCTGCTATTGCTTCATCAGTAATACGAATGTTCATTGTATCCCAACCTTTATTTATATTTCCTTTATTATTGCAAAAACAGGAGCAATAGGGAAGCAAAGAGGTTTGCAATAAAAAACGAGCAAACAAATTAGTTTGCTCGTTTCACTTTATCCGACTTTAATGGGCAGTAAGACCCCCACCTCAAAATGCAGCGAAAGAAAAGAAGTTAGGTGGGGGATCAACTGTCCATAAAAGTCCGATTGGTTCAACTAATAATCCGTGGGGGATGAAGAAAACCCCCACGGATTAAAGTTTCACTTTATTTTAGTTCACATTTATCAAGTGGAATCACTTTTGTTTTTTTCGTAAATTTATATCCTAACCATAGTGCTAAGAAGAGGGGTAAACCGATGTAAGAAACGAGTACGCCATTCCAATCGATTGATTCACCCATAAATGCGCCGTAGTTTTGTCCTAAAATTACGATGATACAAAGTGTAAATGCGAAGATTGGACCGAATGGGAACCATTTTGCTCTATATGGTAAGTCATTTAAATCTTTTCCTTGTGCGATATATGCTTTACGGAAACGGTAATGACTAATTGCAATGCCGACCCAAGCGATAAAACCAGACATTCCTGATGCATTTAATAACCAAATGTATACAACACCGTCACCGAATAAAGAAGCAATGAAAGCGATACTACCGACAATCGATGTTACGATTAATGCGTTAACAGGTACACCGCGGCTATCTAATTTACCCAGAAACTTTGGTGCTTTCCCTTGGCGAGCTAAATCCCAAAGCATACGAGTTGAAGCATACATACCAGAGTTACCAGCAGATAGTACTGCCGTTAAAATAACAGCGTTCATAACAGAAGCAGCAAAGGCAACGCCCGCTTTTTCAAAAATAAGTGTAAATGGACTTACTGTTACATCACTTGCAGCAAGGCTTTCAGTTGTATAAGGAATTAATAAACCGATAACGAGAATGGCAAGGATATAGAATAAAAGAATACGCCAAAAGATCGAACGAATTGCTTTCGGAATATTACGCTCTGGATCAGAAGTTTCACCAGCAGCTACCCCAAGTAATTCAGTTCCTTGGAAGGAGAAACCAGCTGCCATAAATACTCCGATAATTGCCATGATACCACCGTTAAATGGTGCATCTGCAACAGTGAAGTTTTTGAAGCCAACAGTTTCGCCGCCCATAATTCCGAAAATCATCATGAAACCGACAATTAAAAAGATAATAATGGTAACTACTTTAATAAGTGCGAACCAATATTCAGATTCACCAAACCCTTTAACAGATAAGTAGTTTAAAAGGAAAATAATAGCTAAACATAATCCGCTCCAAATAAGAGAAGGGGTATCAGGGAACCAAAATTTCATAATTAATGTTACAGCCGCTAGTTCAGCAGCAATTGTAATGGCCCAGTTATACCAATAGTTCCAACCAAGTGCAAAGCCAAGTGATGGATCAACAAATTTTGTTGCGTACGTGCTAAAAGATCCAGTAACAGGCATGTAAGCTGCGAGTTCAGCTAAGCTTGTCATTAAGAAGTAAACCATAATTCCAATTGCGGCGTATGCAATTAATGCACCGCCAGGTCCAGCTGAATGGATGACACCACCGCTGGCAAGAAATAGTCCGGTACCAATTGTACCGCCGAGAGAAATCATCGTAAGGTGCCTTGATTTTAGACCGCGTCTTAATTCACCTTTTCCTTTTGTAGTTTCTGTTTGAGAGGTAGTTTGATTCGTTGCGCTATTCATGTTCAACACTCCTTTTCTTGTAAGATAGGAAGGAGCGGGGGAGAAAAATACAAAAAACCGCCAAAGGAATTTGGCGGAACGTTTCACAAATAACCACCCCATCATACCCTTCCGTTAAGATAGCACCCCACGTTTACACGGTAATTTTGTAAACGTGACAGTTCTGTTCCTTTCGGAGACAGCCCCAGCTCATATTTCCAGAGAAGAAATATAAACTTCGGCAACTTTTCCTTTCAAACGGAGTCGGTGACTTTCTCTGTGTCTCGTCCGTTTTACTCTTAAAAGTCGCAACCTCTACCTCATCGGATTGATGAGGATTTGATATATTGCTAAGATTTTTAATATATGGCAATTGTAATGAGTTTCTGAATATATTGCAAGATATTTTGTAGGAAAAAATCAAAAAAGAGCGGTTATTGTATAGGAAACGCTTGCAAAACTCCACCCGAACCTACTATTATGTAACAATAAGCAAAGAAAAAATTGTTATACAAATGTTTCGCAAAAAATATTGAAAAATCCTTTAAAAATAAAAAGAAAATTCAGAAAATATAATTCGACATTCATAATAAGGTCATATTTTTTGGTATAATTAGAGTAGCATTTAAGCAAAAAAGGGGAAATCAATATGAAATTAGAAACAGAAAGGCTCTATATAGTGCCGTGTACAGAAGAGAGTATTCACGTTGCTAACGAGCAAGGATATAATAGTGGTCCTCATGTTGTAGGGCATGTAGAAAATGTAAAACAGGATAAGGATCTATTACCTTGGGGCGCGTGGTATGTCATTCGAAAAGAAGATGACATCGTTCTAGGTGATATAGGGTTTAAAGGGAAACCAAATGAGGAGCATACAGTAGAAATTGGTTACGGTTTTATTGAGAAATATTGGAATAAAGGGTATGCGACAGAAGCTGTAAGAGAACTAATAAATTGGACTTTTCAAACTGGAGAGGTAGAAACAATTATTGCGGAGACACTTCTTGAAAACGAAAGCTCGATTCGTGTATTAGAGAAATTACATATGAAGAGAATGGGTACTACAGAAACGATGATTAATTGGAAAATAGAAAAATAAAAAATACCGCTCGAAGTGTATCGGGCGGTATTTTTATTGTTATGGAAGCATTTGTTTTTGTTCATTCGGATATCCAGTTGTCGGTGTGTTAGAACGATTGGAATGATTGCGAACAGCAATGAAAATAGAAATAATAACGACAAGACCAATTGCCACGTAAGAAAGTGAAATAATAGTTGGATCCACTTTAAATGTAGTAAGTAGTGTACGAATGTTTGTAAAGATTATAAGGCCACCAACTAATACGCCAAGTAAATGAGAAGGAACGATGCGTACTAACCATGCAGCGATTGGTGCCGCAACGATACCACCGAGCATGAGAGAAAATACCCAAACCCAACTTACTTGTTCCCAACCGAGTGAGATGAAGAAACCAATTGTTGCGGCAAGTGAAACAGGAAACTCGCTCGTATCTACAGATCCGATAACTTTTCTAGCTTCATTTCCTCTTGCCAAAAGTACAGGTGTCGTAATCGGACCCCAGCCACCACCACCAGTTGAATCAACGAATCCAGCGAATAAGCCAAGCGGAACAAGCTGTTTAGCAGACATACGTTTATTTGAAGTAACAATCTGTTTTTGAATGATGAATCGTAATAAAATATAAACCCCTAAAGTAAATAAAAATACGGAAATGTACGGTTTAATGACATCGCCAGGTAAATTACTTAAAAAACATGCCCCAACAAATGCACCAATTGCTCCTGGTAATGTAAGCCTGGAAACGGTGTATTTATCAACGTTCCCAAATTTGAGGTGAGATGCACCAGAAGCGGCGGTTGTAACAACTTCAGCTAAATGAACAGATGCGGAAGCTACAGCCGGTGCGATACCAAACATTAGTAAAAGTGAGGTAGACGTTACCCCGTACGCCATTCCAAGCGCTCCATCGATTAATTGAGCGAAAAATCCAATAATAGCAAAGACAATTAATTTCTGCATAAAAAATCCCCCTGTAATAGTAAATGAAAAAGGCACTTTTCCCGTGTGAGAAAAGTGCCTTTGGTTTTTCCAATCAGCAATATTGAAATTTGTTTCATTATAATACACATTAATCGTATAAATCAACTAGGTTTTAAAGTTTTTTGAATTGAATGAAAGAAAAATAAAATATACAATAAAAGGATGGAGAGAAAGGGGAGAAAGACATGTTACGATTTGATCATCTCGTTCACGCAGTTCATGGCACACCGGAAGAAGCGGCAAAACAAATGCAGGAGCGTGGATTTCATACTGTACTAGGCGGAGAGCATGCTACTTGGGGTACTTGGAATAGTTTATGTTATTTTGATTTATCTTATATAGAATTTTTAGCAGTTCAACATGAAGAAAAAGCGAAGAAAGCAGACAATCCATTAGTACAAGAAACAGTAGTGAAATTACAAGATGGAGAAGGAATGCTACAAATCGCAATTCGAACAGATGCCATTGAAGAACTAGCAGTTAAATTTAGTAAGCACGGTATACATACGATAGGACCATTTGAAGGGAAACGCATGAGAAAAGATGGCCGCCTTTTAGAGTGGAAAATGTTATTTATAAAGCAAGAAGAGAACGGACCGAAATTACCTTTCTTTATACAATGGAATGAAACGGACGAAGAAAGAAGAAATGATTTACGTAACATAGGAACGATTACTGAACATAAAAACAACGTACAACAAATTGAAACGATTCATTACGCAGTGAAAAATGTTCGAGAAACAGTACAGAAATGGAAAGAAGTAATGGAGCTATATGCAAGTCCGGTCGTGAAAAATGAAGAATGGAATGCGGAGTGTCAAAGTGTATCGTTTGGTGACATTCAAGTACAGTTTTGTGAACCAATCGGAGAAGGGCTAGTACTACAATATTTGAAGAATCATGGCGAATATCCATTTGCAGTAGAATTTAAAGGGGAAAATAAACGGGAGTATGAAGTGTTAGGTAGTTTGTACATATATTGATAGAGGTGAACGCTTTGGAAGAAATGTATAGAGAGATAGAGAGACAACTAGAATGGCCTCGTATTGTAAAGTGTACAGCGATTTCAAAAGGTTTTTCACATGAAGAGAAATATAAAATAGAATTAGAAAATAGAGTAACATATTTTGTAAAAGTATGTGATGCTGTTCATTTTGAACGTAAACAAGAAGAATATACGTATATGAAACAATTAGAGTTATTACATATTCCAACGCCGAAGTTAATTCACTTCATAAAACTTGAGGAATTAAATAAATGTGTTCAAGTATTTGAATGGGTCCAAGGTGTAAATGGTGAAGAAGGTTTAAGGAAGCTATTGGCGGAAGAACAGTATCATGCAGGAAGAAAAGCAGGAGAAGTATTAAAGAGGATACACTCGATAGAAAAAGAAAGTGCAAGTAATAAATGGGAAACATCTAGATGGAATAAATACAAAAGATACATAGAGGCATTAGCAAATTATGAAGTGGATTTTCTAGATTTGAAGCCAGTATTAACTTTTGTAGAAAATCATAAAGACTTATTAAAAAATCGTCCAATTACATTTTTACACGATGACTTCCATCCAGCAAATAGTATGATTCATAATAAGGAATTTATCGTTATTGATTTTGGTGGATATGATTTTGGCGATCCCATACACGATTTTTATAACGTAGCGATTTTTACTATAAGAATAAGTAAACCATTTGCGGTTGGACAAGTTCACGGTTATTGCGGAGGAGAACCGTCACTTCATTTTTGGAAACTGTACTCATTATATGCAGCAATGACATTCCCAGCGGATATCGTTTGGACTAACCGAAGCACACCCCATTTAGTAAATGATATGAAGGAAAGATTAAACGGAATTTTAGAAGATCATAATCAATTTTCATCCTATATTCCAAAATGGTACCAATTAAGTGAATTTAATAAATAAAGGAGGAATACATATGGACAAAATTGCGGTAATTTCAGATATACATGGTAATATTCCAGCTTTAGAATCTGTACTGCAAGATATTAAATTGAGAGGAATCAAACGCATAATTTGCCTTGGAGATTTAGTCGGAAAAGGTCCTCATTCTAGCGAAGTAATTGAAATCATTCGTAAAGAATGTGAAGTAGTTGTAATGGGGAACTGGGATGATTTCATCACAAAACCGACGGAATTTGAAGCGTTAAAATGGCATCAAAAACAACTATCGGAAGAACAAAATGACTATTTAAGAAGGTTACCATTTTCAATCGAGTTTTATATGAGTGGAAAACTCATTCGAATGTTTCACGCTTCACCGAGAAGTTTATATGAAAGAATACAACCACACGCTTCAAGAGAAGAGCGTATTAGTATGTTCGAAAACAGTGAGTTCACGGAGAATATAGAAGGAGAAAGAAAACCAGATGTCGTTTGCTACGGTGACGTTCACCAAGCATTCGTTCAAAATTTCAGAGGGAAAACGTTATGTAATGCTGGTAGTGTAGGAAATCCGCTTGAAATTACACAAGCTTCTTATTTAATATTCGAAGGGATTTACAATGAAAAAGAAGCAGCGAGCTTTTCCATACAACTCGTACGTGTACCGTATGATATTGAATTAGCTATCAGACTAGCAAAAGAACTCGATATGCCAGAAATTGAAGAATACAAACAAGAATTACGAACTGCATTGTATCGAGGTTTTAAGGGAAAGTAAGCCAATCATAATATATCAACGATTTTTCAAATATATCTATCATAACTTAAAATATATCAACGATTTTTTCAATATATCAACGATTCGACAAAGGATATCGACTTACCGACAAATAGTGACAAATAGTGACATAAAAAGTTAATTATAATTTTGTTATGTAAACTAAATGAAGGGAGAAATATCATGAACCGAAAACAATGTATAAAAGAAATTGCTAATCATATTTTAATGTTAAATGTAACGCATCCAACAAGAGTTGGAGTAGGCGGTATTACAGCATCAGGAAAAACAACATTTGCAAACGAAGTAGCGGAAGAAATAAAAAAACGAGGGTTACCAGTAACGCGCGCTAGCATTGACGATTTTCATAACCCAAAAGTGATTCGTTATACACAAGGTAAAGAATCTGCAAGAGGGTATTATGAAGATGCACACGATTATACAGCTTTTAAAGAAAGACTATTAAAACCTTTAGGACCTAATGGGAATTTACAGTATGAAACGATTTCTCATAATTTAAAAACGGATATTCCTGTACATAATGAGCCGTTAATGGCTCAACCCAATATGGTACTCATAGTAGATGGAACATTTCTATTAAAAAAAGACGTTGAGCATTTATTTGATTACAAAATCTTTGTAGATACAGATTTTGAGATTGCGAGAAAACGTGGTGCAAAGCGCGAGACTGAGGCTTTTGGAAGTTATGAAGAAGCTGAAAAAATGTTTTTAAACAGGTATCATGCGGCTTGTAAGATATATATAGATGAGCATAATCCGAAAGAGTGTGCGGATGTTGTATTTCGGAATAGTGATTTTGATGATACGGTAGTTGTATATAAAAGAGATTAATACAGTGTATATAGGAGGGATGAACATTTGTTTAAATGGTTTCAAAAAGAAAATAATAAAGGGAATGAGGGAGAGGACGGACAATATTTAGAGATAAAAAACGAACAGATAAATGAACAATTAAAACAAAAAATAATGGAACTAGAAAATTTAAGTGAGGATATTTGTAGTAAGTATCAAAAGATATATGAAGAACGTTTTGTGCAGAAGGGTAAATTAAATTTGAAGCTGTCCATTATAAGGGATATAGATGGCGATGAGTTAGAAGAACTAACATCTAATAATTGCTTAGAATATGAATATCGTTCAGAAATTAATTTTGAATGTGATGCTTTAAAAACAGAGGAAGTCTGCACTATCCTGCTTTGGTACTATTACAAAGGATATCGAAAAAGTAGTAATATAGGAACACTTTATAGCGGAACGATTAATGAATTAGAAGAAGAAGTGAAAACAATATTGGAAGAACTGTTACATAGTAAAGATAATTACTGATTCTATTTTATATTGCATTAAGAATGGATTTAATTTTATGATACTAATAGGGAATGATTCAGGAAGAGAAATTTAAAGGGGATAAAAAAATGACAGAAGTACTAGAACTAAAAGAAGAATTACTACAAATTAAAAATAACAATTATGCTGTACCAAAAGACGTAGATGCATATCCATATGCGCAGTGGATGCTAGATTATATCGGATCACCTGATGCTGAATTACGTGATGATTTAATTTATAGTACGCTTCACACATGGATTACAAATGATGTATTTAGACAAAAGGAATTACGAGGATTAATGCTACAAGCGATTAGTCCTGATTATTTATTTTATAAAATTGGTGAAAAGGGAACAGACTCTGTATTTAAACGTGCATTCTCCGTATTAATTCCGCCACTTATTTTATCTGTTCATGAAAGAGAACCACTGTTATCGGAAGAGCAACTGTACAGTGTGGCAGAACAAGTGCTGGAATATGTATATTTAGAAGAAGATGTAAGGGGTTACGTGGAAGGAAAAGGCTGGGCACACTCTACTGCACATGCAGCAGATGCGCTCGATGCTTTAGCACGTACAATACAAAATCGTGAGTTTTCATATGCAATATTAGCTGCTGTTCGTCAGAAGGTCCGCTTACATGACTACGTATACATACACTTTGAGGATGAGAGATTAGTAACGCCAATTATGTCGTTACGTAATCAAAATCTTTTAACAGAAGAAGAGTGGAGCAATTGGTTACATAGTATAGCAACGGTTGAAGACATCCGACATCCGCAGCATGATATTTTAGTACAAAATATTAGAAATTTCTTAAGAAGTTTTTATTTCAGAGTTTTAGAGACAGAAGGTAGTACAGCCTTTACAGATGATATATTGGAAACTTTGAAGGGTTTGCGTAGGTATTAAAAATACATTTTTCTAAAAGGAAATTACATAAAACCAACACCTCCCAACCATACTAAAAAAAGTGTTGGAGGTGAAGGTTATGGACAATAAAGACTTTGAAAAAGTGTATAATGAATACTTACATCATGGAGAAGAGCAAGCTCAATTTGAAGTAGACCATGAAGTCAATTCAGGAGCAGAACAAATTGTTGCTGTTCGTAAAAATGATGATGGCGATTTAATAGCTTTTAAAACAAGTAGCGGGAGAGAGTTAGATTATATGACTGCTCTTAGTGAAGCGAAATCAGGGAAGTTAGCTCATGTGGACGTATTTCATAAGTATGGTAGAGATATTATACGAAGTGAACCGGATGGAATAAAAGAAAATAACTTAGATAATTTACCTTCATTTTAAACGGGTAAACCTCAAGAAGAGAATGTTCATTTGGATATTCTCTTCTTTGTGTTGCGAAGTTTTCCTAGCAAATAGACAATTCATTTTTAAAGTGCGATCATACTTTTAAAGAGCACTCTAAATTTCTCTTTATCTTCTGCTGTAAATGGTTTCGGTCCTTTTGTACGCTTACCACTTTTTCGAACCATTGCACTTAAATATCGTGTTTGTAACAATTGTTCAATGTTATCATTCGTATACTTATAGCCTTTATGATGTAGAACGATACAGCCTTTTGCTAATGCAAGCGAAGCAAGACCGTAATCTTGTGTTACGATTAAATCTTCTTTTTTTGCTAACTGCATAATGCGGTAATCTGCAGCATCTGCTCCGGAATCAACATAAATTGTTTCCACACCTTTAGGCTGCTGAGCATTAGAATAATGAGAAAAGCTAGTAACGAGGGTTACAGGGATTTCTGCATTCGTAGCCTCTAAAATAATTACATCTTTTACAGGACAAGCATCTGCATCAACGTAAATTTTCATCTTTATCACTCCTATAACTAGGTTCGTGTTGATAATAATGGTAGATTTAGGTTTTGTCAAACGAGGATTTCGCATGTTAACTTACAAAAATTGTATATATTTAAAAATATATGCTAATATATAATTGGTGTAATAATAATAATTTTCAGAAAGAAGGAATCGAATGATTTATAAAGCAGATAACAATGTAAGGAAAAAGTTAGTTGAGATGTTTGGGAATTTCGATAGTACTATTGTACTTTCCTATCTCCAAGGGCATATGGGAAGTGCGTGGGTAGACAATCCTGAAAATCCAACTGTTGCTCAAATAACTGTAGGGATTTTTGTGTTTTATGCCGGGAATCCAAACACAAAAGAGGCGGAAGAGTTACTATATAATCTACCTGATTTTACTCTTGCCATTGTTGATTCGGAAGAATGGAAAAAACGTATAGAGACTGTTCACAAAGGATCAATTGAGAAGTTTCAAAGGTTTAGGTTTAATAAGAACCCCGGCGATTTAGATAAAGAATACATACAGGATATTTTGTCTACATTACCTCAAGATTATGAAATGAAAAAAATCGATAAAGATATAGCAAAGTCTTCTTCATTTCATGCACTATCAGAAGATTTTACTAGTCAGTTTGATTCAATTGATGATTTTATTGATAGGGGCGTAGGGTACGCCATTTTAAATGAAGGACAAGTTGTTTCTGCTGCAACATCATTTAGTATATTTGATGATGGGATCGAGATTGAAATTGCGAGTCATCCTGAACATAGAAGAAAAGGTTTAGCTAAGATTGTAGCATCTGCACTTATATTAGATTGTTTAGATAGAGGAAAATACCCTAGTTGGGATGGAGCAAATTCTGAATCTGTTGAACTAGCAAAAAAGCTAGGCTACACTTTTAAAGAGTCTTATGATACGTATTTTATTGAAATTCAAAAATGAATTAATACAAGTACATAAACTAAAATGGTTTTTAGTTTATGTACTTAGTTAAACATTAATTAAATTCTATTGACGATATGTAAGGATGCTACTTATTTTCCACAAATTAAAATAGCTTCTCGCAAACGAGAAATACCTTCCTCAATTTGATCAATATCCACTTTTCCATAAGATAAACGAATATAACCATCTTTCGCGCCGAAAATACTACCAGGCATAAATGCAATTTCTTGTTTTAAACTTTGCATAATAAGTTGTTTTTCGTTTATCGGTTCTTTTAATTTTCCCCATATGTATATACCGCCGGTCGGGTTTGAAAAAGAGATTTTATCGTTAAGTTGCTCATTTAAGGCGCGAACGATAACGTCTCTTTTTTCTGCTAATTGTTTTCGTAACGGTACGATATGAGATTGAAATGGTACTGTTTCCAAAAATTGTTGCATAAGCCACTGTGGGAAAATACTCATACCTAATTCCATTTGGTGTCTTGCGTCGGATAACCTTTCTACTACAGACTGCGGGGCGACAAGCCAGCCGACTCGTAAACCTGGTGCAATCATTTTAGATAAGGAATGTACATAAATGACAGTTCCGTTTTCATCAATAGATTTCAAAGTAGGGCAAGGTTGTTTTTTTTCTAGCGCAAGTAAACTGGACGGATCATCTTCAACAATTGCAATTCGTAAGTCTGCGCAAAGTGATAACAGTTTTTTTCTACGGTTTGGATGAAGCATTGTTCCTGTAGGATTTTGGAAATTTGGATTTAAAAAAATCATTTTAATACGATGCTTTCTATATAGCTCTTGCACATCATCCGGATTAATACCGTGTTCATCGACAGGTAATGGGAAAATACGAATACCTGCTGATTGGAATAACGGTAAGGAATAACAGTGTGATGGACTTTCGAAAGCGACAGCATCACCCGGATTTAATAAACATTGTACGATAAGATGCAAGGCTTGCTGTGCACCAGATGTAATCATAATCGATTGTTCAGTCGCTTCCACTTTTAAATATTCTTTCATATATTTTACTACCGCTTGTCTTAGCGGGAGGTACCCTTGCGGATGATCATAACTTAATGCATGCGTTAACGGTTGTTCTCGTAAAATCGTTTGTAGTTGATCGTGAGGATAAAGATTACAACCAAGCTCTCCGTTTGCAAAATCAATAATATTTTCATTTTGTTGTACTTCTGCCCGAATATGGCGAAGTAACGGTAAGTTTGGTAAGAACGTACCACCTTCTACGAAATTTCTCCAGTTCGGCGTTAATGTTGGAGAAACACCCCACATATGTGTACTCACGCGTGTTCCTTTACCAGTCGTACTTTCTACAATTCCCATAGCACGCAGTTCATTATAAGCAGTCGTTACTGTACTGCGGTTTACATTTAACTGTGTAGCTAATTTCCGTTCGGAAGGGAGGAAGCTACCTGGAGGAAGTTCTCCATATGTAATACGTTTTTCAATAAAGTCAACAACTTGCTGATAAATAGGGATTTTACTGTCGCTATCTAGCTTCCATTCCATAAAAACGCCTCCGTAACTCTTATATACATTCAGTATAACAAATTGGCTGGGTAAAAAAACAGCCAATTGGACGGTGTTATATCCAGCCAATTTTACTATGCTAAATATGGAAGGGGAGATTCGGATGAAACGATGGCAAATGGAATGGCTCCTAGTATCAGTAGCATTAGTATGGGGAGCGAATTATACAATTGGAAAGTATGGCGTGGCATATATGTCATCCATTCAATTTAATAGTTTACGATTTTTAGTAGCATCACCGGTATTATTACTTATTACATTTTTAATGGAACGCTCATTACGCATTGAAAGAAAAGATTGGTTACGATTAGTAGCAGTCGGTATCGTTGGTACGACAATGTATCAAACGATGTTTATGCTATCTGTGAAATATACTTCAGCAACGAACGCCTCATTATTAATTGCGATGTCACCTATTTTTACAGGGATATTAGCAGTATTACACAAACAAGAACGTTTTTCGATGAAAGTACAAATTGGTTCAATAGTAGCGTTTATTGGTGCAGCATTCGTTTTATTAACAGGACATACAGGAGGAGCTACTTACGAGTATGCGTGGCTCGGAAATATAATTGGATTAGTCGCAGCAATTGCGTGGGGATGGTATCCAATTTTAGCACAACCTCTTATTACAAAATATTCCGCAATGAGAGTCACATCATGGTCTACTTTAATTGGAATTGTACCGCTAGTTATATACTGTTTATTCAACGTAAATTCTTTAACATGGCCAGTAGATACGCCAAGCTGGGGATCACTAGCATATTCAATCATCTTTGCGACAATTTTCGGACTTGCAATGTGGTATGTCGGTATTAGTAGAATAGGCTCAACGAAAGTAATGGTTTATATGTATCTTGTACCACTATTCGCAGTTATCTTTGCGGCAGTAACAATTGGAGAGCAAATTAATATGATGCAACTCGTTGGCGGGCTTATCATCTTTATCGGTTTATATGTTGTAAAAAAAGGCGGAATGAAAAAGCCAGCTCTCAATTTGAAAAAAGTAAGTTAATAGTAAAAATGATCTCTTTCATATAGAAGGGGATCATTTTTGTTTTCGTAATAAAAGGGCTTGTTCAACGGCCCATTTTTGATAATCATGAAGGAGAAGCTCTACAGTAAATAAGGGAGACATCCACTGTAAAACATGATCCTCCTCACAGTTTTCAGTTTGTTTCTGAGCCATGTTCGCAATATAAAAGAACCCATCATTTAAATAATATGTATCTTCCTTTTCAGCATAAAAATATCGCATTGCATTACCGATATATTGATCAATTTCAATCGCCCATCCTATTTCCTCTAGTAGTTCACGGTGCACACATTCTTCTTTAGTTTCATTACCTTCGATACCGCCACCAGGTAAAAAGTAACGGTCTCCTTTTTGGATAACAGCAATCATTGAAGAAGACGAATGGAAAATAATCACATAACAACTAGGTCTTAATACATAATGAACGGTACGTTTTTTCCAGCCAAACGTGAGTTTTGAAATCATAAAACACGACCTTTCTCTATAAAATACATAAAAGGGATATTAAGGTAAATGTAGAATTATATAAGTATAATCTTAATAGATTGGAGTGGTAACACCATGATAAATCGAAAATGTTCAAGGTGTAAAGAAATAACAGGTACGTTGCACGGTGGTAAAAAAATAAAGGAAGAATTTCTGTGTGAAGACTGTTTGCAAAAAGGAATTGCGAGCGGGGAAATCGAATTATCACAAGTGGAGCAAGAACAAACTTCGTATCTTTCTATAAAAATATTAAAAATAATGAGCGTAATTTATTTAATAGGATCAATTTTAATGGCTTTTTCAACCGGTCCATTTATACATAATATAGGATTTGATGAAATGTCCATTTCAGGATCAGAATTAGGTTTAATAAGTATCGTTATGTTAGGTTCTTTATTCCAGTCTGTTCTTGTATTTTGCGGAATATGGGTATTCATCCTATTAGTAGAAACAGTCATTAAAATTTATGAAAAAATGAAGTGAGTGAGAGGGAGAAACGTATGCGAGTAAGAAACATCCAAGGGGAAGATTATGTAAAGATTCATTCTGTTTTAAATGATTGGTGGGGCGGGAGAGACATGGCTGCCATGTTGCCAAAATTGTTTTTCGTTCACTTTCAAGAAACGAGTTTTATCATTGAAGAAGATGGCGAAACGTTAGGTTTCTTATGCGGGTTCTTTTCGCAAACGCATAAAGAGGAAGCGTACGTTCATTTTATCGGGGTAAATCCGAAGTATAGAAGAAGAGGAATCGCATCGACATTGTATTCTTATTTCTTTGATGTCGCTCGTGCAAATAACCGTAAAGTTGTGAAAGCAATCACATCACCAGTTAATAAAAAATCGATACAGTTTCATAAGGAGATTGGCTTTCAAATTGAGGCTGGGGATGATGAGATAGAGGGTGTATCGGTACATACAAATTATGACGGGAATGGCGGTAGTAGAGTTTTATTTTTGAAACATGTGTAAAAGTAGGCTAGCACAAAGTTAGCCTTTTTGTTGTGAGGAGCTAGAAGTATGGAGAGTAAACAAAATAGAAATGAGTATTTACAGCGCATATACAAAGTACAAAATTATATAGAATCACACATAAATGATTCACTTTCAATTGAAGAGCTAGCCGATGTAGCAGGATTTTCAAAGTTTCATTTTCATCGGATTTTTAAAGGAACAGTAGACGAGCCGTTATCTCGGTATGTGAATCGCTTGAAGTTAGAAAGGGCAACAAATCTACTTACATATCGCCCGGATATGACGATTACGGATATCGCTTACCATTTTGGTTTCACAGATTCAGCAGTTTTCTCTCGGACATTTAAAAGTTATTACGGTGTAAGTCCGTCTCAATATCGAAACCATAATAGCAAGAATTGCAAAGACGTAAGGGGAATTACTCAATACAATGAATGTAAGAAGGTTCGAGGTAATGTTGAAATTGTAACAGCGGATAATATAAACGTCGCATACATAAGACATACAGGTACATACGAAGAGTTAACTATAGCTTTTCCAGAAATGATAGAGAAACTATTTCATTACGCATCTGAGCAAAACTATCATGTATTTGAGGATACGAAAGTATTAACCATTTACCACGATCATCATGAATTTACTGAGGACTATCATTTAAGAACAAGTTTATGTATAACAATTCCAGATGAATCCGTAATAGAAACGAACGACATAGGAATAATGATAATACCTTCAGGCAAGTATGCAGTAGGACATTTTGAAATATTCCAAGATGAATATAAGGGAGCGTGGGACTTTATATATGGTGAGTGGCTGCCAAATAGCGGATATAAACCGAGAGACTCGTATCCTTTTGAAGTATATAGAAATGATTCGAAGCAGCATCCCGAACATAAACATATAGTTGATATATATGTACCTATCGAACCTTTTTAATTATAGGTTAAAGGGGAAGGAATAATGAAAACTGCTGAAAAGTTAGATCAGATTATAAAAGAAGAATATGAAAATATGAATGGTATGTTAGTAGTGCAGAAAGGTAATGTTATTTTTGAAAAATATTATAACGGTCACGGTCCAGATGATGCATTTCACATAGCGTCAGTCACAAAAACGATAATCTCTGCGCTAATTGGGATATGTATAGATAAGGGCTATATAAACAGCGTTGATCAAAGAGTAATAGAATTTTTCCCGGAATATAACGTTAATTCATCTGAAGTAACAGTAAGCCATCTTCTAACGATGACAGCTCCACATCCTTTCGTAGACTGGCAGGAACAGTTAGAAGAACTATGTACGCAACAAGATTGGATACAGTATACGTTAAATAGGATAGGAAAAGGCGGAGAAATTGGGGCTTTTAAATATTCATCTGCAGGAGCTCATTTATTATCAGCAATTATTACAAGCGTAACAGGAAAAAGTGCGCGTGAATTTGCGAATGAACAGCTATTTCAGCCACTCGGCATGAGAGAAATTCCAAACTACAATATGAAAGCGTTTGGATTTGATGACTTATTCGGAAAAGATGTAAAAGGATGGGTTCATGATCCAAATGGTATTTCGGCAGGCGGCTGGGGACTAGCGTTAACAGTTAAAGATATGGTTAAGTTTGGACAGCTGTATTTGAATGAAGGTAATCATAATGGAAAACAAATACTATCAAAATCATGGATAAAAGAATCGACAGAAATGAACCAAAATCAATATGGTTACTTATGGTGGTTACGAGAAGAAGATGGAATCTTTTCATACTGTGCAATGGGTGATGGTGGGAATATGATTTGTTGTATTCCAGAGAAGGAATTGGTAGTGGTGATTGCGTCTGAAATTATACCGAATGTACGGGATAGATGGGAATTGATTGTGAAATATATTCTTCCTTATATACGGTCAAATAAATAATTTTAGTAAAAAGATGGTGTGAATTGGAGTTTCATACCATCTTTTTGTTTTATGACGAAAAGTTCAGGGGAATGTAAGAGTTGTGTGAAAAAATGTAAATATTAGGTTTTAACGGTATAGGTTTATTTTTTTTTAAGTATAATGAGGACAAGGCCTAAAAATACTTAAATATTTAAGTGAATATTTTAAAAAGGGAGATTAAGGATATATGAAAAGCTTACTTCAAAAAACTTTAGCTGTTACAGGACTAACTGCTTCTTTATTAGGTATGGTTTCTTCCGTTTCATTTGCTTCGATTAGTTGGGATAATAATGCAACGTGGACAGGAAGTGGAGCAAAAGCTAAGGCAACTGCCTATACTGCGAAAAAGAACGAACCTCATTTTTACAAGATGACTGTAAGAGCTAGCTTTGATGATGGGACTTCTAAAGAGTTAGCATTATATGATGCTAAAACTTCAGATCGTATAAACGTTAGCGTTGCATCCAAAGGACCGGTGACCAGAGGTTATTCGGGTCATGAATGGATAATGGTAGGGGATAGTGCGTACACTTCTAAGGAAATGGTAATTAAATAAAAATCAACAAAAACCGTGAAAAAGGATAAATACCTTTTTCACGTTTTTTTAAATAAGGAGGATATATGAATCTAGTATTAAAAGAAATAGTGGTGAACAAAACAATATTCATTATGCTATTTATTGGATTTGTATTGACAATATGGCCAATCCTGATCGCAATGTCGACGCGAGATTATTATGATGAGAAATTTTATGATAGTAAAAATGGTTATTTTAATTATTACTATTCAGTTCAACTTACTAATATGGGGGAAATCGATTTCGAACAATTTCAGACGTTAATAGAATCTGATTTTAAAAACGCTAGTGTTATTACAAATGATATTCGTATTACTATTCCGGATATCGGCCACGTAATAATGAATGGTCTCCTTAATAAAAATTGGTCTCCACCTTTACTAAAAGGTTCTCAGATGGGACAAGATGAAAAAAATAGTGTAATAGTGGGGAAGAAAATTTATAAGGATATGGCAACAATAAAATTATTTAATAAGGAATATACAGTTAAAGGCGTAGCTGGAGAAAATACTGGATATGAGTATAATATTAAAATTTTCGTCTCTCTAAATGACATGCCAGATGAGGTGAAACAGATGATACAAAAAGATAATACATTCCAAATGATTGTTCGTTCTAATGAAAACCCTATCAAGGAAATAGAAACTTTCATACAGCATATGAAACAGAACAATAAAGATATAAATGCCAAAGTGATTAGTGAAAAAGAGAACTATGAAAAGGAAAAAAACTCAAGTGAAGCCGTAGAAGAGTTACTCAGTTTTCCATATAGGCTTTTATGTATAGCTTTCATTACCAGTATAATAGTAAGTTATTATTGGATTTATACGAAGAAAAAAAGTTTGTCGTTGAGGAAAGCTTTGGGAGCAAGTAATATAAATCTTTTTATTTTTATATTTAGTCAATTATTTTTATGTGCAATCACTGCATCAGCCTGTGCAATATGCATACAATGGATTTTTAGCATTTTGAGTGGAAATATTATAGAGTTTACAAGTTATAGTATGAGTTTACAGTCTACTCATATTGTAATGTGTGTATTTCTTTCACTTACTATACCTTTCATCCTCTCTGTCATACCATTTGTATATGTGCTTAAAAGTGAACCTGCTAAAGCATTAAAGGAGTAAAAATGATGAGAATAAAAAGTGCGTTCATAGCATTAAAAAAGAGATTTCTATTTTCCGTACTTCTTCTAATACAAATTACATTTGGATTAGCAACTCTAACAAGTTCAATTAATGTATTTTATAATTTACACCATCTAAACGATAAATCCAGCTCGGTATTAAATGTGGATAAAACATATTTAGTTACTTTTGAAATGACGACAGATAGATTACAAAGCAATCAATTCAATAAAGAGGAAATTCAAGCGGTTTATAATACAATTCATCAAAATAAAGATGTGATTTCGTATGGTACATACGAGGAGCGAATTATTGAAATAGAGTCAAGTAATAGACCATTTCAAAACAGTATGATTACTGATTTGAAACATAAAACGTTTCACGATGAAAGACCTACTATTAAAACAATTTTTGTAGATGAAAACTACTATAAAATGTTACGTTTACCTTTAAAACCTGAAGAAGGTTTCTCGCATGATGACTTTCAAAAAAATAGTGAAGAAAAAACAAAAGTTTTAATGGGTTCTTACTTTAAGAAATATTTTCAAGTTGGGGATACAATTAATAATCAATATACAATTACAGGCTTTTTGCCAGAAAATAAATTTATCGTAAATAATAATACGACGAACACATATTTGAAGTTGGATTACGCAATGATACTACCTATGTCATTTGATAGATTTCAAAAATATGAAGCAATGTTTTTAAGACTACATCAAAGTACAGCTTTATATTTACAAAAAGGTGCAGATGTAAAGAAACTAGAAGAATCAATTCAACTTAAAGGAAACGGCGGTACGTTTCATTTAAAAAGTTTAGGTGATGAAATAAATGAAGATGTTACTCTTAACGGCTATTCGGAAATACCTCAACTTATAGTAGGAATCTTATTCATTGTATTCTCGATCGTCGGAATTGTAGTAACGACCATTGTTTCTATCTTGATGAGAAAGCGGGAATTTGGTATAAAAATAGCTTTTGGCGAAAGTAAATTTGGTATGTTTATTCAAATTGTTTTAGAGAACATTATTGTAGCAATAACTGGCTTAGGAATGTCAATAGCTTACTTTTCATGGAGGTATGGGGTTCTATTACAAATGTCGAAGGATTTAAAGGAAGCAACGGTATTAGACTTTAAATTGGATATGCCTATATTGTTTTTAGTATTCCTATTCTTATTATTGATCATTGTTGTCTCGAATGTAATTGTCTTTTTATTTATTAGAAAGCTTGAACCGAAAACATTAATAGGAGGGATGGAATAATGAGTTTGATTGTGCTAAAAGATATTAAAAAGGTGTATAGTAACAAGAATCATAAAACGTTTGCGTTAAATGGTATAAATTTAACGATAAACAAAGGTGAAATCATCGCTGTAATGGGTCGGTCAGGTTCAGGGAAAAGTACTCTATTAAATGTTATCGGGTTAATTGATATACCAAATGCGGGTGAATATACGTTAAATGGAAAATCATTAACTGAAATTAGAGCAAATAAAGTTCATAAAACAAGAAATGAAATGATTGGATTTATATTTCAATATTTTGCATTGTTAAAAGAACATACTGTACTGGATAATGTAGTGCTACCACTCACATATAGAAAGCTAAAGCAACGGGAAAGAAAAATTAAGGCGAAGTTGTATTTAGAAAAAGTAGGTTTAAAAGAACATATGTATAAAACACCGGACGAGCTATCAGGTGGACAACAGCAGCGCGTCGCAATTGCAAGAGCGTTAGTAGGTGAACCAGAATTAATATTGGCTGACGAACCGACCGGAAATTTAGATAGAAAAACAGGAGAAGAAATTATGAATTTACTATTACAACTGAATGAAGAAGGACGAACAATTATTATTGTAACGCATGATATGGAAGTAGCGAATAAGTGTAATAGAATTATTGAGTTAGTTGATGGAGAGATTGTGTAAAGGTAAAGAATGACCGGTAATAATTATATATTATTTTAGAAACCATGATGATTAACTTTTCAAAATGGTTTCTTTTTATTTTACAGAACTAAAAATATAGTGAAAATCTGCATCCCACCCGTAACTTTCCGTAGCAAAAAATCGTTTAACAAAAGAAAGGGTTTTTAATGATGAATGGGGGAGAACCATGAAAATTCTAATACTAGGTGGTACACGATTTTTAGGAAGAGCATTTGTAGAAAAGGCTTTGAACAGAGGGCATGAAGTTACATTATTTAACCGCGGAACGAATAAAGAAATTTTTCCTGAAGTGGAGCAGCTTATCGGTGACAGAAATGGTGATGTATCAAGTTTAGAAAATCGAAAATGGGATGTTGTCGTAGATACATGTGGGTTTTCTCCACATCACATTAGAAATGTTGGAGAAGTGATTAAAGATAATATTGAACACTATATATTCATCTCAAGCCTTTCCGTATATAAAGATTGGATTCCGCATCATATAAAAGAAGACTATATATTACAACCTGAACCGACGGCTGAGCAAATAAAGGCTGTAGAAAATGGTGAAGTATCTCCTTATGAGTATTACGGTGCGCTGAAAGTATTGTGTGAAAAAGAAGCAGAGAAGTATTGGCCGGGGCGTGTTTTACACGTAAGAGCAGGACTTCTTTCAGGGATATTTGATTATACAGATCGGCTTCCATACTGGATTGGGCGTGTAGCAAAGGGAGGAGAAGTTTTAGTTCCAGGAAGAAAGGAACGTCCAGTGCAGATAGTTGATATAAAAGACGTCGCAAACTGGGGATTAAACATGGCAGAAAACAATAAAACAGGTACATTCAATGTAACAGGTCCAAATTATGAATTAACGATGGAAGAGCTATTAAATACTTGTAAAAAGGTTACGAATAGTGATGCTGCATTCGTTTGGGTAGAGGAATCGTTTATGAATGAACATAAAGTGCAGCCTTGGACAGAGATGCCTTTATGGCTTCCTGAAACTTTTTCATTAGAAGGTGAGACGAAGCCGTGGAAAGGTGGTTTTTCTATTAATATTGAAAGTGCTGTGAAAGAAGGGCTTACTTTTAGAAGGTTAGAACATACAGTTACAGATGTGTATGAGTGGATGAAGAGTGCGGATGAATGGGAATTAAAAGCAGGTATTTCAGGGGGAAGAGAGAAGAGGTTGTTAGAAAAGTGGTATCAATAAATTTAGATGAGCTTTTTGAATATACTTGATTGCACATAAGGAGGAGAAAAGCTATGTGGAAAAACACCATTCGCAGTATTTCACCAAACTTAAGTTTCAAAAATCCAGCTACAGAGGATGAACTCACTGAAGTTCAAAAAAATTTGCAGGTGGAGTTTCCAAATGATTTATATCAATTATTACAGGAAACAAACGGTGTAGAAGGTGAGTATGGGGACTTTATATGGTCTGCTTCCAAAATTAAAACTGAAAATATGAATATGAGAAATATAGTTGATTTCAAGGACTTATATATGCCTTTTGACTGTTTATTATTTATTGCTGATGGCGGAAATGGTGATTTGTTTGGTTATTCCATTTTGAACGGAATCGTTCAAAGGGATGATATATATGTATGGAATCATGAGAATGATAGTAGAACTTGGGTTGCTCCTTCGTTAGAAACGTTTATGAAGTGGTGGGAAAGCGGGAAGATAACTATTTAAACATAGTGTCATGAAAAACGCCTTGTTACGAAAGAAACAAGGCGTTTTTGGCAATTAACTAATCTAACACTCTATCGGTTCTTCCCAATACATTTTCCATAACTTAGGAAACATCTTTTTTAATCCTTCTTCGTCACTAGTCTTCTCTATATACTTCTTGTCCGAAATATAGCGTGAGTTCTTCGATTTCAGGAACATCATCCTCACTCAAATTTTCTAATACAGAAATTAATCGTTCTGGATCATTAATACATGCTTCATACGTTTCTTTTCCTTAATACAGTAACCAACCACTGTGCATTGTGATTGTAACATATGTATATATACCTGTAATGAAAAGATAAGTATAATTACCAGAATGTTCAAAATCAATTGAATGAAATAGAAAAATTTAGTAATCTTATTTGTACAGCACATACACAATAGTTTTATAGCGATTTTTAAATAAAATATAGGAGGCAATCGGTGTGGATCTAACATTTAAAGTAGAGGAAACATGTTTTAATTATCGCGTCGGAGCAATTTGTAAACAGGATAATAAAATACTCATTCTGCAAGGTGACGGTGAAGATTTTTGGTACGTACCAGGCGGAAGAGTGAAAATGCTAGAAAATAGTGAAGAAGCGTTAAAAAGAGAACTTGCGGAAGAGTTAGCCGTTCCTATTGAGATAAGGCGATTAATATGGTCAGTAGAAAATTTCTTTACACTTTCTGAACGAAAGTTTCATGAAATTAGTTTTTACTATGAAGTAGAGCTGAAACAATTACCTGCAAATGGGGCAGAAGAATATATTTTGGAAGAAGAAGATAGAACGTATTTCTTTAAGTGGGTACCGGTAGAAGAGTTAGATACATATAACTTACAGCCAGCGTTTATTAAAGAGAAAGTAAAGGATGTATTCGTTCACACAGAACATATCGTTTTACAAAAATAAATGTATGCGGAGGGGAAAACGGTGAAGGGGACAAAAAAAGAGATTCATATAGACAGCAAAGTAATTCCATATACACATATTGAAAAAGGTTCTAATACAGTATGCTTTATGTTCTCAGGCTCAGGATACAATTACGATAAACCATTACTTTATTATGCGACGATGTTAATGCTCGAAAATAAAATAGATGTAGTACATATTCATTATTCTTATGACGACCAAGTAATGAATAAACCAATGGAAGAAATAACGAAAGTAATGATGGATGATATTCATCCTATAATGAAGGAAGTATTAAAAGATAAGCAATATAATGATACGATGTTTTTAGGGAAATCACTTGGAACAATTCCGATTGCAAATGATTTAATGAAGAGAGAAGAATTTGCACAGTCAAAGGTGATACTACTTACACCTTTACTAACGTTTGATTCCATATTTGATTCGATCCTACATAGTCATCATGAAGGGCTATTAGTAATTGGAGATAAAGATCACCAATATAATGCAGATCAAATTGAGCGGTTACATAAAACGAATTTACAGATTGAAGTTGTCAAAAACGCTAACCATTCTGTAAATATTGGAGAATTTGAAACCAAAAATTCAATTGAAGCGATAGCAAATATAATGAAAAAGCTAGAAGAAACAGTGGGAAGCATTAGAGTCTAGTGGAATTACTATTGTTCAAATACATGAAAAAGAGGTGCATATTGCACCTCTTTTTTGTTGGAATTAACGGAAATCTGTCTGGCGAAATGTTTCTTTCCCTTCTAATAAAGTTAGTAAGATTTTTGTTTTATGAATATCATGTTTTGGGATTTTAAATAAGTTTTTATCTAATACAACGAGATCAGCTTTTTTGCCAACTTTAATAGAACCAGTTTCTTTCTCTAAGAAATTTGCATAGGCTCCATTTATGGTATAGCTCTTGATCATCTCTGCTACGCTCACTTTTTCTTTTGGATTCAAAACGTGTTGTGAAGTTGTATCTTGTAAATTTGTACGAGTCACTCCCATTTGAATACCGGCTAGCGGGGAGAAGTATGGGCCTTGTGTAATCGGATAGTCACTAGAAGAAGCCATTACAACGCCTTTATTCATAAAACTTTTCATAGGGTATTGCTCATTTGCACGCTCTTCTCCTAGTAAATCAACGGCTTGTGAAAAGTATTCACCGTCTTTAAGAAACCAAGATGGCTGCGGAACACCGATGACACCTAAATCTTTAAAACGATTTATATCATTTTCTTTTACTAATTGTAGATGTGTAATTTTATGGCGACTATCTCGTTTTCCATTTTGTTCTTGAGCAAACGCTAATGTATTTAACGTTTCCGTTGTTGCAGCATCACCGATAGAGTGGATATGAACTTGGAATTTCTCTTTGTCTAATGTTTGAACCATTTGTTTAAATGCTGTTTTCTCCCAAACTGGAACGCCATAATAGTCTGGCTTGTTGTTATAAGGCTCATGTAAATAGGCAGTTCCGCCTTCAAGAACACCATCCATAAATAACTTGATCGTATTCATTTTGACAAGTGGACCTTGTAATTTTGCACGTTGCTCTTTTACATAGGGAATACGCTCCAGACCTTCATTTGGTTGTATCGTTAACGCAATGTTATGTCTAATAGATAATGCTTGTTCTTTTTCAAGTGTGGTTAGTGCTTCAATGACAGTATCCTGCTGCGGGACAATGACATCATTTACTTGTGTATATCCATTACTCGCCGCTAGCTGTTGAAATGTTTTTAAGCCTTCTTTAAATTGTTCCGTATTATACTTCGGTAATTTGTCTAATACAAGATTTGTAGCGGTATCACGAAGTGTACCGGACGGTTCACCGTTTTCATTACGTTCAATTACGCCGCTGTTTGGATTGGGAGTATCTTTTGTAATGCCTGCTATTTCAAGTGCTTTAGAATTTACCCAAATGGAATGATAATCCTCTGAAAGTAAAGCAACGGGAATATCTTTTACAACAGCATCTAATAATTCTTTTGTGGGGCCTGTTGATGAGAATAGTGTATTGCTCCAACCAGCTCCGTGAATAACCTTTAAATCGGTATGTTCTTCCCTATATTTTTCTACTGCCTGAATGTATTCATCAACAGTTCTCACGTTTATTAAGTCAACAGAGTAAAGAGAATTTACAGTTTCGGAAGCGTGTAGATGGCTATCAACAAATCCTGGAAGTAACATCTTTCCCTTTAAATCAATGACTTTTGTATTCTTATTTTTATATTTTTTCGCACCTTTTGAATTACCTACATACACAATCTTTCCGTTTTTAATGGCTACCGCTTCTGCCCAAGGTTGTTGTGGTTCTACTGTATAGACATTCCCGTTAATAAAAATAGTGTCGGCTAGTTTTGAGGCATCTTTCTTTGCTTGGTCATCAAATCCTACTAACATAAACAGCATAGTGAGACAAATGAAACTAGAAATGAACTTTTTCAATGTATCAACTCCAATTTTGTATGATTTGTATTTGTTTCTCTACTTCAACTATAGAGGTTCGCTAGTGGGAATTTTAATTCCTATGAAGGAAAGTCCGCTATTTGTAGGAATATTACTTTTCTTTTTCCTATAAAAAGCGGATAACTATTTTTAATAGCAGTTATTACAATTTAAATACGGAAAATTCAGAAAAATATTTAGAAACTTAGAAAGGGGATAATTGGAAGTGTTTACTAATGTTGAAGAAAAAGATAGGGAGAATACCCATATAAGGAGGCTATTAAGATGAAATCGATTAACCCAATGAATGTAATAGACGAGAGTCGTATTCATTCCATGCATATTTGGTTAATATTTTGGTTATTTATCGTAATTGCATTTGATGGATATGATGTTGTTATTTATGGAGCAGCAGTACCATCGCTTATTAAAGAGTGGGGGATATCGGATGTTACAGCAGGGGCAATTGGTAGTTATACAGTTATAGGAACAGCAATTGGTGCTATTTTCTTCGGTTTATTAGCTGATAAAATAGGTCGTAAAAATATTATCCTATTAACTACAATCTTATTTAGTCTATTTACATTTCTATCTGGCTTTGCGAATGATCCTGTCATGTTTACGATTTTCCGTGTTATCGCTGGTGTTGGGCTTGGCGGAGTTATGCCGAATGTAATTGCTATTGCAACAGAATTTTCACCGAAACGAGTTCGGACTGCTATCGTATCTTTTATTTTTTGCGGATATTCAGTTGGGGCAATGGCAGCGGCTCTTACAAGTCGATCACTTTTAATGACAGCAGGATGGAAGCCTGTTTTTTGGTTAGCAGGAATTCCATTATTGTTTATCCCGTTTTTAATGAAAAGCATTCCTGAGTCTGTCGGTTTTCTTATAGCTAGAGGGAAAATAGAAGAAGCTAAAAAAGTAATAGCGAAAGTAAATCCAAAATTAAGTGGAGATGCGACATTTGAATTTATTAAACCGCCAACTAAAGAAGTTGGTTCTCCTGTTATTAAATTATTTGAGGAAAAGCGTGCGGTTAGTACAGTTATGTTTTGGATTTCATGTTTTAGTGCTTTCGTACTCATTTACTCTATGAACACATGGCTGCCACGTCTGATGATGCAGTCAGGATACGATCTTAAATCAAGTCTTTCCTTTACAGCTGTTATGCAAATTGGAGCTATTATTGGAACACTCATATTCGGTCCAATAGTGGATAAAGTCGGATTTAAAAAGGTACTTGTGCCGTTATTTTTCTGTGGAGCGATTGCATTATCACTTATCGGATTTGCAAATAGTATGTTTGTTGGATTTTTGTTAATTTCAGTAATCGGTGCTTCTTCAGTTGGACTTCAAAATATGTCCAATGCATTTGTTTCTCAATATTATCCTAATAATATGCGCTCAACAGCAGTAGGAAGCACAATGGCCTTTGGGCGTCTTGGAGGTGTTGTAGCTCCGACATTTGTAGGGGTACTACTTTCTATGCATTTCTTACCACAATATAATTTTGCTGCAATTGCGAGTGCTGCTGTAATTGGTGGTATAGCAATGTTATTTGTGAAAGAGGAACATGGAATGTATTATAAAGAGAAAAAAGGGATTACGAGTGGAGATAACAGCGTAACTACAGCAAAATAGTAAATAATCAATCCCGTAGATACATTTCTTCGGGATTTTTATGTACTTGTTGAATAATTTAAATATTTAGTTTGTTTTATGTGATCCTTCTTATACAATAGATAGAAAAGATGAAATGGGGGATGGGACATGTCTAGTAATAAGAGAGAGCGGTTAATGAAAAGAATCGAATATCATTTGCGAAATACATCACGTCAGCTTATTAAAATCGATACGGAAGAAGAGGCGCTTCAGTATTTAACTCATTCCTTTTGTTCAGAATTACATTGTGATTTCGTGGCCGTCATTTTTAATGAAGGAGGACAGTTTTTGCCAAAAGCGTGGAGTGGTAATTTAGTTTCGTTAGCTTCAGCGTTTCCGCTTCATTCTGATGAATGTTCTTCTAAGCTACAGTACCAAAGTATAACGGATCAAACGGCGGATTTACCAGAGGTGTGTCTTCTAACAGAAACATTGACTAGTGCTGGTGTGAAGACTTGGTTTACTGTCCCCTTAAAAGATGATATTCAGCATTTTGGTTTTTGTATTGTTGCCTTTTTAAGTCATGTGCCGCTTTTAGATATGGAAATCTCATTTGAAGAGTTCGGAAAAGATATAGCGGTAGCAATAGCAGTAGCAAGACAAAAAGAATTACAGTTGAAAAAGATTGAAGGGTTTGGATGGATTAGCAAAAATTTATCGCTAGATGTGCCGTTAGAAAATCATATGTATGAAGTAACATCTAAAGCGGGAATGGAAACAAATTCAAATTTTGCTTGTGTTTACTTGTATAACGAAACAGAAAACTGTTTTGTTTTTCAACCACCATCGTATGGAGATATGGAAAGACCAACCAAAATTATGGTGGAGGATAAATATGAATTAAAAGAGCACTTTCCATTTTTTGAAACGACTGGTGGTGCACAAATTACTGTTCCAATTGTTATTGATATGAAACCGATTGGTGTTTTACATGTGGAGAAGAAATGTGGAAGTTTATTTACTATGCCAGATGCAAAATCACTTGAAATGCTTGCGAATCACTTGGCTACTATATTAGATAATGCAAGATTATATAATGGTGAGAAAGAGCATAAGCAACGTCTTCATTTTCTATTAGATTATCAGCAAGCTTTATTAAAAGAAACGGTTGCAGATAATAACTTTGAAGGTATTACAACGATGCTTGGCAGTCTTTTTCAAGATACAGTATTTATTTTTGATAGATTTATGCAACCAATAGCGTTTCATGATGAAAAGGATAGTCGTTTAGCAGAACATTTAGCTGATTTGGCAAGAGAAGAGCGGAAAGACCAGCGAATTACTGATACTTTCCATATTTATGATCCGGATAATAGTAATTATTGTTTTTCGTTTTGGATTATAAATGGAGGCGGCAATTTTTTAGGATATTTAGCAGTGCGAAGATCGAGTGGGGGAATGGATGAATTTGATCAATTAACGGTTGATTTAGCACGAAATATTTGTTCCATCCAGTTTATAAAACAAAAGCTTGTTCTTGATACGAAAGAACAGATGAAAGATAGTTTTGTTAGTAAATTATTAACTGAAAAAATTGAGGACCGAGATAACATTTTGCAATATGCTAACTTGTATCAATGGAATCTTTTCAAAAAACATAGAATCGCTGTATTATCAATATCCCTCGATGAAAAAGAATTAAAAAAAGGGAACTTACTCGAACAACAGGCGAAAAAGTCACTAGTATGGGACTTAATTAAGACACGTCTTCCAGAACTAGGGACAGGCATTTTGGCAGTAACTCATAATGATGAACAACTATTAATTGTCCCAATTGAAAATGAGAAAAAGGCCACTCATCCATTTTGGGAATCGTTGTTTTTTAATATTGAAAAATGGATAAGCTCATCACCTATAGGTTGTCATGTTTTATTAGGTATTGGCGGTGTTACAAAACAATTGGAAGACTATTATATTAGTTATCAGCAAGCTATACAAACTTTAAATGTTTTAGATAACCGCTTTCGCAAGCAAGGGTTTGCACGATTTGAAGATTTAGGGTCATATGCCATATTGCATCACTTAAATCATTCAACAGCTGTAGACTTATTTATTAAAAAACAAATTGGACCGCTAATCGAATATTCAGAGGGGAAGAATATTGATTTATATCAAACATTACATGTGTTTTTACAAAACAATGGAAATGTAAAAAGTGCTGCAGAAGAACTTTTTATTCATCGAAGTTCGCTTTTATACAGACTTGAAAAAATAGAATCGCTCATTTCAGTTGATTTAAATCATGCTGAAGTGAGATTTAATTTAATGATGGCGTTAAAGCTTTATGATATGCATGGTGAAGTTGTACGGTAATAGAATTTTATCTCTTCAGTGATATTCTCTTTTTATTTTTATATAATTGTTTTTCAAAAATTGTTACACTATATAAGTATGTAAAGGAATTATACATTTGAAGGAGATATGCATGAAGAAATATAAAATAGGAGAAGTAGGGAAGGAATTTGGTGTCTCAATAGATGCTTTACGCTTTTATGAAAAGAAAGGGTTTCTAAAACCTCAAAAAGACAAAGATAACGGTTTTAGATTTTATACATATGAGGATTTCGGCGTATTTTTAGCAATTAGAAGCTTTAGACAAATGGGGTTTCATGTTAAAGAGATAGGATCTGTCTTTAACGGTTTAGAATACGATGACATCATAAAAAAATGTAATGATAAAATAGCTGAAAAGAATGAAGCGATAAAACAGTTAGAGATAGAAACAAAACAAATAAATGAATTTATAAACTTATTACAAGAATATAAACAAGAAGATAAACGATGGGTAATAAAGCAAACTGGGACATATTATTTTCTCAAACATGTTCACCTAAATGAAGGGGCATTATGTGAAAATCCACTATTAAAACAATGGTTAAATTATTTGCCAACAGTTTCCACAGCGCTGTGTATTCCACTTGAAGAATATAAAATGAAATATATAGAAAACAGTTATTGGGTAATGGCAATATCTGAATTAAAGATGAAAGAGTGCCAATTACCAATCGATGATTCAGTTTTTCAAATAGAAATGGGAGAGTGCTTGCATTATTTATATGAAAAAGATGTAAACGAACCGTTATCATCGTTAATATTAGATGAAGCATTCCAAATTATGCAGGAACAGGGATACTCACTTAATGGAGATATTTTATGTCGATACGTTTGTGAAACAAAGAGTCAAGACAAAACAGTTGAACATTATATTATTATGATACCTATTATGAAATTAAATGGTATAAAGTGATTTCGTAAATGTGAAGTCGAGAAGGAAATGAAAGAATGCATGTAATTGTTAGACACAGTCTACAGTTACATGCATTTTTTTATGAAACAAAATAAATGAATGAATTAATTAAATTAAGCTATTGACCCTAGTCTTAGACCATAGTTTATATTGAACCTATAAAGAAAGCGTTTGCAGGAATGAAACATATGCAAAGTGCTTAAAACAATTATTGGAGGTTTTTATTATGAGAAACATCGTACTTTTATGTAATGCAGGTATGTCTACAAGTATGTTAATGAATAAAATGAGAGGATATGCAGAGTCAGCGGGTTATAACTGTGAAATTAATGCTTATGCATTAACGGAAGCGAAAAATGTTGGACCGACAGCTGATGTAATCTTATTAGGACCACAAGTTCGATATGCGTTAAATACGGTGAAAAGCCAATTGCCAGAAAAGCATATTGAAGTAATTGATATGGCGGCTTACGGCATGTTAGATGGGAAAAAAGTAATGGAGCGAGTAAAAGATATTTTAGGAGACTGACAAACAACATTTTGACTGATTGAAGTGGCACTTGATGTTCAATCAGTCAAAAAACTTGATACATAATTCATTTAAGAAATGCCCCATAAGGAGATCCTACGATGAATAAAAAAATGGTATCGTTTTGCTTAGTAGCTTCTTTAACAACTTCATTAATTGGATGTTCAGCAAATGAAGACCAAAAAGTGAAAGAGAAAAAAGAAGAAAAGCCGGTTGAGTTTTATTTAGTAAGACATGGAAAAACCATGCTAAATACGACTGATAGAGTACAAGGTTGGGCTGATGCACCGCTTACAAAGGATGGCGTTGCAGTGGCAGAGTACCTTGGAAAAGGTTTGAAAGGTGTTAAGTTTGAAAAAGCATATAGTAGCGATAGTGGACGTGCTGTTGAAACAGCGAAAATTGTATTAGATCAAAGTGGAAATAAAGATAGGAATGTCAAACAAAGTAAAGATTTGCGTGAAGTGTGTTTCGGTGAGTTTGAAGGGGAGTTAAATCATACGTTCCGAGAAAAACTCGCACAAGCAAATAATATGACCTATGAACAATTTATGGATAATTTTGATATTGATATGATGCAAAAAACTGCAGCGAATATCGATCAAAGTAAACAGGCTGAAGATACTGAAACAGTCACAAAGAGAATGAAAAAAGAAGTTAATCAAATTGCAGAAGAAGTAGCAGAAGATGGCGGTGGTAAAGTTCTTGTCGTATCACATGGTATATCTTTAATGGACCTGTTATATTCCATATCACCTGAATCCTTAAATGAAGTGGAAGAAGGATTAGGAAATGCAAGTGTTTCAAAAGTTGTATATAAAGATGGGAAATATAAAGTTGAATCTGTAAATGATATGAGCTACGTAGAAAAAGGAAAAAAGTAAATCTATTAAAAGTCAGAAATATTGGAGGTAATTATGAACTTGTTAGAAGGGACTAAAAACGGACTAGAACGAATCATCACACCACTAACAAATTATCTCGGAAATAGTAAAGTAGTGAATGCTATTACATCAGGGATGATGATGACAATTCCTGTTACGATCGGTGTTACATTGTTTGCTATTTTAGGTAATCTACCATTTAAAGGGTGGAAAGAATTTTTAATTCAAATCGGTTTATATACGCATATGCAAGACATGATTAGTGCGACGCTTAGCTTGTTAGCAGTATATATGGTTGTTATTATCGCTTATTCTTACGTGAAAGAAGAAGGCATGAACGGAATGACAGCTGCTGTTATAGCATTAGGAAGTTTCTTATGCTTAATGCCGATGTCCATTAAGGTTGGAGAAGAACAAATTCCAGCTATTTTGAATCAATACCTAGGTAGTGATGGTATATTCGTTGCCATGTTTGTCGGCGTATTCACCGGTAAATTGTACTGTGCATTAAAAAGAAAAAATATTGGAGTGAAATTACCAGAATCGGTACCACCAATGGTAGCTGATGCGATTAACCCTGTATTTATTTCTATTATCATTTTCACGATCATCTTCTTTATTAGAGTAATATTTGGCTACACTCCTTATGAAAATATTTTTAACTTTGTAAGTCAAGTAATCTCGTTACCTGTAAAAGTAATTGGATCGTCTGTATGGTCAGTAATTGCGATCTTTACATTCATGAATATATGTTGGTTCTTCGGTTTACATCCAGCACCAATTATAAATGTATGGTATAGTGCGACGGCTCCATTATTTACAGCAGCAATTACAGCTTTCGCTTCAGGAACACCTTTTTCAGAAATTCCTTATTTAGCATTTACGTTAATGCATTTTGCAGTCGTTATTGGTGGAACAGGAAATACGTTAGGTTTAGCAATAAACCTGTTATTTGCGAAATCAGAGCAATATAAATCACTTGGGAAAATCGGTATTGTCCCAAATATCTTTAATATTAATGAGCCGATTGTATTTGGATTACCGCTTGTACTGAATCCAATTTACTTTATTCCATTAGTAGCATCTTCAATAGTCGGCGGGTTAATTGGTATCGTATTCCTTAAAATCACGGGGATCTTATCTAGCTTTAATCCACTTATTGAATTACCATGGGTAACACCAGCGCCATTTGCGGCTTATATTTCTGGTGGTTGGTTACTATTCATCATGACTGTTTTAATTATTATCTCTCAAATTATACTATACTATCCGTTCTTTAAAATGGGGGATAAGAAAGCTTATGAGGCAGAACAAGCTGCACAACAGCAATAATAATGTATCCCTCAAAAGTCTGGTTATTGCGGATTAGTAATCAGTGGGAATGAACAAAACTCCACTGATTGTTATTTTGATTTATAAAAATAAAATAATGTTAGGAGAATTGTAATGGAACAAAATGAATTAGTAGTATTTCAAATTATATCAGCGGTAGGTAGTGCACGATCTTCCTATATTGAAGCAATTCAAGAAGCTAAAATGGGTAACTTTGAACAAGCAAGGCAATTAATGAATGAGGGTAGTGAAACTTTCATTGAAGGCCATAGAGCACATGCTGGATTAATTAGTAGAGAAGCAGCGGGTGAAAAAGTGGAAGTAAGTTTATTGTTAGCACATGCAGAAGATCAATTAATGAGTGCAGAAGGATTTAAAATTATCGCGGAAGAGTTAATAAGTGTTTATGAAACATTTTTAGTGAAACAAGCTTAATAGAAACAAACTATAATACTATTTTTGAGAAGGAATGGTAAAAATGCTCAATAGTACATTTAAAAAAGACTTTTTATGGGGAGCTTCCACAAGTGCTTACCAAGTAGAAGGCGCCTATAATGAGGATGGAAAAGGCCTTTCTGTTCAAGATGTGAAAGTTATTCCAGAAGGTACGTCAGATTTTAAAGTTTGCAGTGATCATTATCATCATTTTAAAGAAGATGTGAAACTTTTTTCTGAATTAGGGTTAAAAGTATATCGTTTTTCAATAGCTTGGACTCGTATTCTTCCAAATGGTACAGGAGAAGTAAATGAAAAAGGGATTACATTCTATAGCAATCTTATTGATGAATTGCTGAAGCATGATATCGTACCGTTAGTAACGATGTATCATTTTGATTTACCGTATGAATTAGAGAAAAAGGGTGGATGGAGTAACCGTGCTACCATTAATGCATTTGTTACATATTGTGAAATCCTGTTTGAACGTTTTGGAGATCGAGTAAAGAATTGGTTAACAATTAATGAACAGAACATGATGATACTACATGGACAGGCTGTCGGGACATCGATAGTATCTCAAAAAGAGCTATATCAACAAAATCATCATATGCTTTTAGCAGAGGCAAAGGTAACAAACTTATGTCACGAGATGATATGTGATGCGAAAATTGGCCCAGCACCAAATATTAGTTATGTGTATCCGAAAACATGTAAGCCAAATGATATCATTGCAGCTCAAAATTGTAACGCAATTCGTAACTGGCTATATCTCGATATGGCTGTATATGGTAGATATAACACTATTGCGTGGAATTTCATGAAGAGCAAAAATATCGAGCCAGTCATTTTAGATGGAGATATGGAGATTTTAGCTAGTTCCAAACCAGATTATATTGCGTTTAACTATTATTCTTCTATTACTGTTAGCGAATACGATGAGAACTTTGTAATGGATGAAGCTGCTGATCAACAAATTGAAGTAGGTGAAGAAGGGTTCTTCATGGGTGACGATAACGAACATCTAGAATTAACTGATTTTGGTTGGGAGATTGACCCGATTGGCTTCCGAGTTACATTAAGAGAAGTGAATGATCGTTATAACTTGCCAATTATCGTTACAGAGAATGGGATAGGCGCATACGACAAAGTCAATGAAGATGGATCTGTACAAGATCATTACCGAATTGATTATTTGAAAAAACATATTGAACAGATGGAATTGGCAATTGCAGATGGAGTGGATGTAATTGGTTACTGTCCATGGGCGGCAATTGATTTAATTTCTACGCATCAAGGTTTCAGAAAAAGATATGGTTTTATTTATATAAATCGTGACGAAGACGATTTAAAAGATTTAAAAAGAATAAAAAAACAGAGCTTCTATTGGTATAAAGAAGTTATTTCATCAAATGGAAAAGAACGATAACATATAGATTCAAAATTCACATCATAGAGTGCGTACCTCAAGAAAAATTATTTACTTTGAGGTGCGCACTTTTTCTATGAAGAATAACTGTACCTTACAATAAAGCATTTGGAATCGAAATACATACCCTCAAAAAGTATGAAAGAAATATATGTATTTCCTACACTATGTATATACAAAAACTTTTTGGATATAGATATAATTTATTTACAGAATATTAAAAAAGTTACTTGAGGGGGTAGTAAAATGTCAATTCAAACAATTGGTATTGTCGGTGCAGGATCTATGGGTTCTGGCATTGCAAATTTAGCTGCATTACATGGATTTACAGTTATTTTACATGATATTGAAGAGCGTTATTTAGATCATGCCGTGCAACGTATGAATGGTTTTATGACAAAAAGTGTTACGAGAGGAAAAATGACGGACGAAGAGAAAGAAAAGGCGCTTGGCCGCATTCGACTCACTACATCATTAGAAGATATGAAAGATGCGGATGTAGTTATTGAAGCTGTGTTAGAGAAGTTAGATTTGAAGAGAGAAGTGTTTGCAGCTCTGGATCGAATCGTTCCAGAAGGGGTTATACTGGCAACAAATACTTCATCTATGTCGATAACAGAAATTGCTTCCGCAACGAATCGCCCAGAACGTGTAGCAGGTATGCATTTCTTTAATCCCGCACAACTTATGAAACTTGTAGAAGTTGTTCGTGGTTATCGAACGAGTGATGAAACAGTCGAAGAATTGAAAGCGTTATCTAAAAAACTTTTGAAAGAATCAGTTGAAGTGAAAAAAGATTCACCGGGGTTTATTGTAAATCGAATTATGATTCCGCAATTTATAGAGGCGATTAAATTGTTAGAAGATGGTGTAGCCTCAGCAGAAGATATTGATAAGGCTGTTACACTCGGTCTTAATTATCCGATGGGACCATTTGCACTCCAGGATTTTGCGGGTGTAGACATCGGATATCATGTGATGGAGTACTTCAAAGAAGAGTTAAATAATGATCAATACGCGCCGCCGCTTCTGTTAAAACAGTTAGTTAGAGCAGGTAGATATGGTAAAAAAACAGGCGCAGGTTTTTATGATTATGAATAAAGAATGGGGGATTCAGTTATGAATTATGAGTTTTTAATTTGTGAAATTGAAAATAGAGTTGCGATCGTTACGATTAATCGGCCACCTGTAAATCCGCTAAATACACAAGTGTTTCATGAACTTTCCCGACTGTTTGGTGAACTAGAGGAAAATGAAGACGTACGAGTAATCGTTCTGACAGGAAGCGGAAGGAAAGCATTTGTCGCAGGCGCTGATATTAATGAAATGGCAGCACTTGATCTTGTCGGTGTAAACAAAATGAATAAGACTTCACGAACGGTATTTAGCAAAATTGAAAATATGTCAAAACCAGTTATTGCTGCGATCAATGGATTAGCTCTTGGCGGTGGATTTGAACTCGCGCTAGCTTGTGATTTACGCATTAGTTCGGATCAAGCAAAATTCGCTTTTCCAGAAGTGGGACTTGGAATTATTCCTGGAGGCGGAGGTACACAGCGTCTACAAAAGATTGTCGGCCAAGGTATAGCGAAAGAATTACTCTATTTCGGAGATATGTTTGATGCGCAGCGTGCGTTCGATTTACATATTATCAACAAAGTAGTACCTGCAGAAGAGTTATTTGAATTTGCAAAGGAATGGGCGTATAAATTGGCTCAAAAACCACCAGTTGCACTTCAAATGTTAAAAACGGCGGTCAATGTAGGCAGTAATGCGGACCTTGAAACAGGCTTAATCATTGAAAGTACTTGTTTTGGTAATGCTTTCGCTACAGACGATCGTAAAGAAGGATTACAAGCATTCGTTGAAAAAAGAAAGCCAGTTTATTTAGGAAAGTAATGAGGTGAATGGGATATGAATGAAATTGTTTTATTAGAGGGAGCGCGGACGCCATTTGCTGAAATTTCAGGAGCATTTCGAGGAGTAAATGCAACAGAATTAGGGGCGATCGCCGCAAAGGAAGCGATACGAAAAGCTTCTATATCTGCAGAAGATATTAATCAAGTTGTATTTGGTAACGTTCAGCAGTCTAGTAAAGATGCACATTTATTAGCAAGGCATGTTGGTTTAAAAGCTGGAGCACCTATTCATGTCCCAGCTTTAACAATCAATCGTCTATGCGGAACTGGTGTTGAATCTATTTTAACAGCAGCTCGTTATATTCTTAGCGGGGAAGCAGAAGTTGCACTTGCCGGAGGGACGGAGAATATGAGCCAAGTACCACACGTAATTCCTGGCATGAGATGGGGAAGTCCACTTGGCGGTCCAGTAATAGAAGATTGGTTATGGGATGGTCTGTATGATACGTATGGTAAATGTACGATGGGAGAAACGGCTGAAAACTTAGCTGCAAAATATAATGTAACGAGAGAAGAAGTAGATCAGCATGCACTATCGAGTCATGAACGAGCTCTTTTAGCAAGGGAGAAAGGGTATTTCAAAGAAGAGATTGTTCCAGTAACAGTGAAAGGAAGAAAAGGAGAACAGGTCATTGAAGAAGATGAGCATATCCGTCATACGAGCCTAGAAAAACTGGCAAAGTTAAAACCACGTTTTGTGGAAAATGGTGTTGTAACTCCTGGTAGTGCAAGCGGAATGGTGGATGGTGCAGCGGCCGTTGTGTTAGCATCAAGTAATTTTGCAAATGATAGAGGATTAAATCCGATTGCAAAGCTCGTTTCTTGGGCTGTTGTAGGAGTTGAACCGAAGTATATGGGAATTGGTCCAGTTCCAGCAATTCAAAGTGCATTAGAAAAAGCAAATTTAACATTGGCCGACTTAGATTTGATTGAAATTAATGAAGCATTTTCAGCACAATACTTAGCTTGTCAAAAAGAATTAGGGTTCGATCTTAATAAAGCGAATGTAAATGGGGGAGCAATTGCGATTGGGCACCCACTTGCTGCGAGTGGAACGAGAATTTCTCTATCTTTAGTTTACGAATTAAGAAGAAGAAATAAAAAGTATGGAGTATCCGCTGTTTGTATTGGCGGGGGACAAGGAATTGCAGCAATTTGGGAAGCGTTGTACTAGGGAGAGAAACCAGGGAGAGACCTTCCTGGTTTTCCTACATCGTTCATCCGGCTATTCATAAACGATAAAAACTCAGGCTAGTTGGTAAAACGATAGAAAGTGAGTGAGAGAATGAAAAAAAATAGGAACATATTAGCGGTGTATGAACTTTTAGAGACTGTAACTTCATCTTACGGTAAAAAAGAAGCAATATACGATTTAACGAGACGAATTACATACAAACAATTGAAAAGTGAAGTAGATTGTTTGGCTACTGCATTTCAAAAGTTAGGAGTAAGTAAAGGAGACCGTATCGCTGTATCTCTTCCAAACTGGTCCGAAACAGTAGTAATCTATTTTGCAGCAGCAAAACTAGGTGCAATACTCGTTCCTTTTAATCCAAAATATAAGTCATTTGAAATTGAGTATATATTGAAAGGGGCAGCTCCAACATTATTAATAGCTTCAGGAGAATTTGATAAAAATTTTGGTTTTGAAGAAGCACTTCATATGGTGCAAAAAGTAATTACAGTGAGGTTTGCGAGAGAGAATGTTAGTACGTATGAGGAGTTAATGCGTACAGAAATAATGGATATGGAACCAGTAAATATAAATGTAAATGAAGATTTGTTTTGCATATTATACACGTCAGGAACGACGGGAACCCCAAAAGGTGTTATGGTTACGCATCGCGCTGTTGTACAATCTGCACAAACGATAGGAACAGAGCTGCATTGTACAGAAGAGGATGTATTTATTATTTCAGCACCACTGTTTCATATTTTCGGTATGGCAATTAATATGCTTTGTGCAGTAGCGATGGGGGGACGGATCATATTACAAGAAAAATTCCATCCGCGAGAAACTTTACAATTAATTGAACAAGAAAAGGTAACCATCCAAAAAGGCGTACCAACCATGTTTATAAAAGAACTTGAATTAGGGGACTTCGATCAATATGATTTATCTTCACTGCGCGCCGGATTAGTTGGTGCCGCACCTATTCCAGCAAAAACAGTGACGGAAATACGAGAACGGATGGGCATTAACCTTTGCCAATCATTTGGGATAACTGAAACGGTTTCTATTACGATGACCTCGTATGATGATACAAAGCAAAACATAACAGAAACTCTAGGAAAGGCGATTCCAGGAGTAACATTAAAAATTGTAGATGAAAATAGAGTAGCACTACCGCCCGGAGAAGTAGGAGAAATTGCGATTAAGGGATTTGGCGTAATGAAAGGTTATTATAATATGCCTGAACAGACAAAGCAGGTTTTGGATAATGAAAATTGGTATTATTCAGGGGATTTAGGCACCCTTGATTCCGAAGGGTATTTAAGGTTCGTAGGACGAAAGAAAGAGATGATCATAAGAGGTGGACTTAACGTTTATCCTCAGGAAATTGAAGCAGTCATTATGAAACATCCGAAAGTAATCGAAGCAGCAGTTATTGGCCTTCCAGATAAGGTGCTAGGGGAAGTTGCTTGTGCGGTCATCCGGTTAAAGAATGGTGAAGTAAGTACAGAAGAAGAAATAAAAATCTATCTGAAAGAGAAAATGGCAATTTATAAACTACCAGAGAAAGTGATATTTACTAATGAATTTCCTGTGACAGCAAGCGGGAAAATTCAAAAGTTGAAACTGAAAGAACAAGTATCTTCTAATATTAGTCCAACAGTTTAATAGATAGGAGGAAAGGGAAAATGGAAGAGTATTCTTTTCAAGTAAGATGGGGAGATACAGATGCGGCGGGCATTGTATATTATCCTAATTTTTATAAATGGATGGATGAAGCAACACATGAATATTTTAAAAAAATTGGTTTTCCCTCGTTCGAACTTTATGAAGAACAACAAATTGGTTTGCCATTACTAGAAGCAAAATGCCAATTTAAGTCACCTCTTCGTTTTGAAGATCAAGTAGTTGTGAAAAGCAAAGTGAACGAATTGCATAATAAAGTTTTTACAATTCAGCATGTTTTTGTAAAAGGGGAACGGGTTGTGGCAGAAGGATATGAAACTCGTGCATGGACTTCTTTTAAAGAAAAAGTAAAAGCGCAACCAATACCTGAATATATTCGGCAGAAGATGATGCCAGAGATAAAAACTGTAGAGAGTTAAAAGAGAATAACATGAAATTGTTAATAAAGGGGAGATATTTATGGGAAATGAAAAAAATTATGATGCCATTGTTGTTGGTGCTGGCCCGGTCGGACTTGTAGCAGGACTTGCATTACAAAAGAAGGGAATATCTACATTAGTAATAGAGGCAGATTCATTCGGAAGACCACGCCCAGGAAGCAGAGCAATTTATTTGCATAGTGCTTCATTAAAACTATTGGAAGAGACTTCAGAAGGTCTCGGTTTCGCACTTGCACATAACGGAATCATTTGGCCTGTAAAACGAACGTTTTATAAAGGAAAAGAAGTATATGTAAGAAATTATGGTAAGGATGAAAACCTTAAGTACAATAGATTGCCTCATTTCACAGCGCTTCATCAAGATGAAATCGAAAAGCATATGTATGAGGCGTGTATAAAAGCAGGCGTTGAATTCCTTTGGGATGCTCCAGTTAAAAAGTTACACATTACAGACGCTGGAGTAGAACTAACAATCACAAATGACGAAATTTTAAAGGCGCAGTATGTAATTGGATGTGATGGAGCACGTTCAATCGTAAGAGAGCAAGCAGGATTAACGTTTGAAGGTCCGCGTACAGCCGATACTTTTATCGTTGTTGATGCGAAAGAAGATGAAACAGATCCGCTACCTTTAGAAAGAATATTTCATTATCAGCATCCAGCTATGGAGGGAAGAAACGTAATGTTTGTTCCGTTTAAAGGCGGATGGCGTATCGATTTACAATTGCTTGAGTCAGATAATCCAGACGATTATACAAATATGGAAAGTGTTAAGAAATGGTTGCCGAAAGTCATGGATGCTAAGTACGCTGAGAGAATTACGTGGGTGTCTTCCTATCGTTTCCATCAAGTAGTGGCAAATTCTTTTACTGACGAAAAACGTCGTGTTCTTCTAGCTGGAGAAGCAGCACACTTATTCGCTCCGTTCGGGGCTCGTGGATTAAATTCTGGAATTCCAGATGCTATTCTTGCCGCGAGAGGTATTGAGAAGGCACTACAATCACGTACTGAAGAAGAGCGAGTGAAATCAATTGAATCTGCTGCAAAAGAACGCCGAATTGCAGCGCAGTGGAACAGGGATGCTTCAACTACAGCACTTCATCATCTTCAGGGGAACTCTCCTGAAATGAACATGAAACGAGACGTTGCTGCTTCATTAGTATCTATCGTACCAAGACTAGGAAGATGGCTTGATGAAGGACCGTACGGACCGAAATTTGGACCTCCTGAACTGACAACAAAATATTAAAATGATAAAAAAACTAGATAAGTAATGTGAAAGGAGCGATAAAAAATGGCTTTGTCTCAATTCATAAATGAAGAAAAGTATGGTTCTCATGCCCGTTCTACAAATGGAATGATTGAGCGGTTCATGAAGATGAACTGGTATAGCAACATTGGACAGCAAAATGTAGAGGCTGAGAAGAAAATAAATCAATTTATGAGTTCTCTAAACATTAGTGAATATGAAATCAAATGGATTTCAAGAAATCAATTATATGAGGTAATTGAACGAATTTCCTTTGAAGATAATGCTTTATGGGGGGCACTTGCAGAAGTGCCTGATAGATTGAAAGAAAAAATTGTGAGCGTCGGTAACGAAAACCTTCTAACAGATATTGTAGATAAAGTACCAGAAGCAATTTTTCATGGTGTTTATAAAGAAGCGTTCAAACATTTCGAAGAGGAAAAAGTAGTGAAATTTCTCGTTGGGCATGCAATGTACATAAGTGTTATTGCATGTGCTGCTGAATTAGCTGAAGAAAACAATCTGTTTTTACAATTAGTGGAGTTAATAGAATTGGGACATATACCAATTGGCCCAGAGGGAAATACCGTTTATCTTTTATAACAAAAATTAGGGATGAAAAGTTATGCGCTACAATCGATCAGGATAGAATTTTCATTCAATGAAAGGGAGATTACTATGAAACTTGTTACTTTTACACATAATGGAGAAACGAGAATTGCTGCTTTAGAAAACGGGACTTTGGTTGATTTGCATGCAGCTTATAAAGCGAAACTGACAAGCCAAGGAAACCTTCGGGCCACTCAAATTGCAGAGGCGTATATTCCAAAGGATATGAATGGGTTTCTACAAGGTGGAACAGAAAGTATGAATTTAGCAAAAGAGGCTATCGGTTATGCGCGTATGAAAAAACATAAAGATAAATTGGTATTTGAAGAAGGAGAAGTGAAAATAGAAGCCCCAGTACCGGCTCCAGGGAAAATAATATGTGTAGGCCACAATTATCGAGAACATATTTTGGAAATGAAACGAGAATTACCTGCATTTCCGGTGATCTTTGCGAAGTTTGCGAATACAGTAGTGGGTCCACAAGATGATATTCCATATTATCCGATTTCTGAACAACTAGATTATGAAGCTGAATTTGCTTTTGTAATCGGAAAGCGTGCCCGAAATATTTCAGAAGAAGATGCCCTCCAATATGTAGCAGGTTACACAATTGTGAATGATATTACGTATCGCGATATTCAGCGCCGTACGATTCAATGGCTTCAAGGTAAGACAGTTGAAGGAAGTGCCCCAATGGGACCGTGGTTAATTACTTCAGATGAATTAACGAACCCATCGGGCTTAGACATCGTCTTAACAGTAAATGGAGAGAAACGTCAACAATCTAATACTGCTAATTTAGTATTCTCGGTACAATATCTCGTTTCGTTTTTATCCGGTCTAATGACGCTAGAGCCAGGGGATATCATTTTAACAGGCACGCCAGGTGGGGTAGGAGTTGCGCGTAATCCGCAAGTATTTCTGAAAGATGGCGATATCGTACGCATTGAGGTTGATGGAGTAGGTGTACTTGAAAATAGAGTAAGTCAAACAGTAGAGGTGCCCGTACTATGATGAAAAACTTACAAATCCATGCAGCCGAGTCTGTTAATGAATCGATCAATAAGATTAAGACGATTGTTAAATCGTTACCAGAGGAAATCATCTACTGGAAGCCTTCAGAAGATGAATGGTCAATTATGCAAATTATTACACATGTAGCAGAAGCTATTCCGTATTGGGCAAAAGAAATTAGCAATATTAAAGTAAATCATGAAAACTTATGGGGCCGCGGTTTAACAGATGAAGTGCGTCTACAAGCAGTTTCAGAAGAAAATATAAATGGAAAATCTGTAGAAGAAGTCATAGAGCAGCTCTCTACTATCCCAATTACTATAGAAAATGTACTGAACACATTAACTGACGAAGAGCTACAAATTCAAGCTCCAAGTCGCAATCCTCGTTTTAGTAATAAGTCGATTGATTTTATCGTGAATCACCTCATCGTAGAACATACAGAAAAGCATTATAACCAAATTGAACGGAATGTACTTAAATTTAATGGGCAATAAAGGAGGCGAATAAAATGGCGGAAAAAAATGCTTTTTTTGAAAGTGCACTCGTACAAGATTTCAATCGTGATATAGAACAATATCATCTCGGACCACTTTGGAACGCAATTCCAGATTTAATGAAACATACACCTGATCCTCATGCACAGGCATATCTGTGGAAATCGGAATTGCTCCAAAAAAAATTAACAGAAGCGACGCAAATCTTTACACCAGATCGCGGAGGAGAGCGCCGTGCCATATACTTACAAAATCCTGGACTTAATTATAGAAAACCTTGGGGATGGGCATCGACTACACAAACGTTATATGCAGCGGTTCAATTGATACAACCTGGAGAAACTGCTCCGTCACATCGTCACGTTCAAAATGCATTACGTTTTGTAATGGAAGGAGAAGGGGCTTACTCAATTGTGCAAGGAGAGCGTATTTTCATGGAACGTGGAGACTTCTTAACAACTCCAAACGGACTGTGGCATGGACATGGTCACACTGGTGACGAGCCCATGGTTTGGATGGATTGTCTTGATATTCCGACCATTTATTATCTTGGCGGTACGTTCTTTGAGCCATATCCAGAAAAAATTGAACAGCCAAATGTGCCGGACAATTATACTGCTCAGCGTTATGAAGGCGGAATGGTTCGACCAATTTCGGACCGATATACAAAGAAAGCGCCACTTAGTTCCTACAAATGGGCAGGGACGGAAGCAGCGCTTAACGGATTAAGTCGTTTTGAACCCGATGCATTTGATGGTTATGCGGTTGAATATATAAATCCATCGAATGGTGAAACAGCGTGTCCAACGATTGCGGCATGGATGCAAAAACTGCCGAAAGGTTTCAAAGGAAAAGCGCATCGTCATACACACGCATCGATCTATCATGTGCATGAAGGGTCAGGATATACGATAATAAATGGTGTTCGCTTCGACTGGTCTAAAGGGGACTTCTTTGTTGTACCGAACTGGGCATGGCATGAACATGTTACGCTAGAAAATAGTTATGTATTTTCAACAAATGACCTTCCGATTTTAGAGAAATTCGGATTAGAGCGGAAACAGGAATATGAGAATAACAACGGAAATCAAACGATCACTGGAGAATTTGAACCAGCGTTACCTTAATATGGTTTATAAAAAAAGCGCCCACATTTCATACTAGTGGACGCTTTTTGTTATTAATAAGCCCTAAGCACATGAAGTAAATAATCCTTACGATTCAGCGGATTATTATCAACACGTTTTCGAGTAGGGAAGGGAGCCTTCAGTTTTGTGTAACCAGATGGCTTCGTTGTAAATATACCTTCTCCTTCAGTGAATGAAGCATTCGCTTAAAATACTTTGTTTTTGAAACAGGTAACGATCCTGTTAAATGGTAAGAATTATTGTGTAATATAGGCTCGCTAAAAGTTACTGGAATGTTTACATCAAAATTTTTATTTGTGCTTGCACACCTTCCAAGGCAGAAATAACTAAAATTGCACTGTCTAAAACGCGGAATGATGGCTCCAATTGAGCGATAAAATCAGTATGTCCAGGTGTATCAATGACATTTACTATTAATTCATTGATACAGAAAGAAACGACAGAAGCTTTAATCGTAATTCCGCTTTGTCTCTCTAACTCCATTGAGTCCGTTTGCGTATTCCCACATTACAGCCCTTCCCCGAACGAGAAAGTCTATCGTCTTTGGCATAAGATGAAAGTGAGGTTGGATATGGCGTACCACTAAAAATCACAAGGCTCGTGGTACTTAAAGTATCTAAATTATAGGGAGCTTTTCTTTGGGTGTATTTATTGGAATTTTCCAAAGATAAATGATATAACTAAAATAAATGATGATAGAGGAATATTTCAAAGTGTTTGATAGGGAAATCTCTTTATTTCATGCAGTTGTAAAGTTTATAAGCACGTTCTGGTTTTGTTATTATTGCTAGAAATGTATCAAATGAATACGATGTTGAAAATCAAAAAACAAGGGGATGAAACGTATGTCACAGACCCTAACAGTGAAAGTGAAATTGATTCCAACAAAAGGACAAATCCGTTTATTAGAAGAAAGTAGTCAAGAATATATCAAAGTTATAAATACACTTATATCGGAAATGGTTGAAGCAAAAGAAAGTACGAAAAAAAGCACAAAAGATATTGAAGCAAATATCCCAAGTGCGGTGAAGAATCAGGCGATTAAAGACTCGAAAAGTTTGTTCGCTACAAAAGTAAAGAAAAGCAAGTATAAAATCATTCCGGTTTTAAAGAGACCTGTTTGTGTATGGAACAATCAAAATTACTCATTTGATGCCACTCATATTTCAATCCCGTTTAAGATAAATGGAAAGTCCACTCGTTTAAAGGTCCGCGCTTTATTAATCGATAAAAACAATCGCAATTTGAATTTGTTAAAACATAAATTAGGTACACTTCGTATCACAAAGAAATCGAATAAGTGGATCGCCCAAATATCTATCACGCTTACTACAAATGAAAAAGCTGGGACGAAAATTTTAGGAGTAGACTTAGGTCTCAAAGTCCCTGCGGTAGCGATCACAGACGATGACAAGGTTCGTTTCTTTGGGAATGGTAGGCAAAACAAATATAGGAAGCGTAAGTTTCGGAGTGTTCGTAATAAGCTAGGAAAAGACAAAAAGGTGAATGCCATCCGACGATTGGATGATAAAGAAAAAAGATGGATGCAAGATAAAGATCACAAAATAAGTCGTGAAATCATTGATTTTGCGATTGATAATCATATTTCTGTCATTCGATTAGAACAGCTAACGAATATAAGACAGACGGCAAGAACAAGCCGTAAAAACGAAAAAAATCTACACACTTGGTCATTCTATCGTTTGTCACGATTTATTGCGTATAAAGCAATGTTAGCTGGTATTCAGGTTGAATATGTGAATCCAGCTTATACAAGTCAAAGTTGTCCAAAATGCGCTGAAAAGAACAGGGCACAAGACAGAAAGTACAAGTGTCCATGTGGGTTTAAGACACATCGTGATATCGTTGGAGCGATGAATATTCGCTACGCAACTGTGATTGATGGTAACAGTCAATCAGCCTAAGCACCTATATGGTCTGGTTTAGGAAGGGCAATGAGATGCCCTGATCTTGAAGGCTGTTCAAAACAGAAATGGACTGCGAACGCTTAGTCATTCAAGGATCCCACCTGTAAATCTGTCAGGATTCGGGCTTGCGACTTTAGTCGTGGGAGTCTCAAAATCACTCTCCAGTCATTTTAAGTTATTATCGTTATCATCGTTATCATGTAATTAACACTTTTTGTAATGTGATAAAGTCCCTATTTTTGGAAAAATATTAATAGGCAAACATTAAAAAAATAAACAGGAAAAACAAAATGCTTGCATTCTAAATCGATATAGATTATATTAATTGACATATCAACTATTGATACATCAAACGTTTTTTGTTTTGCGTGTAAAGGAGGGATAGTTTGACAAGTTCATGCTCAAAAGAAGCGATTATTTTATATAAATTACACTTTCTAAATAAAGAAGTAAGTTCGAAATTTGAAGGGTGTACGGGTATGAGCCAATCTCGATTAGAGCTTATACTTCAGTTATATGAAGTAGGGGAAATTAGTCAAAAAGCACTTCAACAAGAAGTGAATATTGATAATGCTGCGATAACGAGGCATTTAAAGCAGCTTGAGGCAAATGAAATGATAGTAAGACGTAAAAATCCAGACGATAACAGAATTACGTTAGTTTCTCTTACTGAAGAGGGACGAAATAAAATTCAGGCGTTTCAAGAGGAAAAAGAACGTTTTGCAGCTTCAGCATTTAAAGGATTAAGTGAAGAACAGCGTGATAATCTTTTAAATATGTTAAATCACATTCAAGAAAATATAAAAGAATTATAAAAAAGGGAGAATACAACTATGACTAACTCAGTAAAAACAAATGATTTTAACGAAATTTTAACAGGACGTCGTTCAATTCGTAAATACGACACATCAGTGAAAATTAGCAAAGAAGAAATGACAGAAATTCTTACAGAAGCAACACTTGCACCATCATCTGTAAACATGCAACCATGGAGATTTTTAGTGATTGAAAGTGACGAAGCGAAAGCAACACTTGCGCCACTTGCGAAATTCAATCAATCTCAAGTAGAAACATCTTCAGCAATGATTGCTTTATTTGGTGATTTAAACAACTTCGATAACGCAGAAGAAATTTACGGAACAGCAGTAGAGCGCGGTTTCATGCCGGCAGAAGTAAAAGAAGACCAAATGAAAAAACTTTCAGCTTACTTCTCAATGGTTACACCAGAAGTAATGAAAGATACTGTACTTATTGACGGTGGTCTTGTAGCAATGCAATTTATGCTAGCAGCTCGTGCTCACGGCTATGACACTTGTCCAATTGGTGGTTTTGAGAAAGATCAAATCGCAGAAGCTTTCGGACTAGATAAAGACCGTCACGTACCAGTTATGTTAATTTCAATCGGAAAAGCTGCTGACAGTGGTTACCAATCAGTACGTCTTCCAATTGAAAAAGTTGCAGAGTGGAAGTAATTTTAAAGAAATAAGTGGAATATGAAAGGGGAAACACCATGATTATTATTCACGCAATATTTCAAGTAGATCCAGCGAAAGAACAATCATTTTTAGAAGAAATTCAGCCATTACTTCATGGTTCAAGAGAAGAAAGTGGAAATGTATCTTATGATCTTTATAAAGATACGGAAAAAGAAAATGTATATACGATGGTAGAAGTATGGAAAGATGAAGCATCCGTTGCGAGTCATAATAAGAGTGAACACTTCACATCTTTCGTTAGTAAAGCAGCACAGTTTTTAACTGCTCCTCTTGATATAAAAGCTTATAATGGAGAGTTAGTAAAATAATGAGATAAAAAAAGATGACTTTAGCTTATAGTGCTAAGGTCATCTTTTTTATTTTGATAGGAATATATTTACTTTTATCGAGATGTGTTATAATTTGGAAAATAATAATTCTTAATTTTCTGAATAAATAAAGACGGGGGATAAATATATGAATATATTAAAGAAAATCACTAATAATATTTCGAAAGTTATTATAGGAAAAGATGAATCCATAGAACTTGCAGCTATAGCTCTCATAGCAAAAGGACATATTTTATTAGAAGATGTACCGGGGACAGGAAAAACAACACTAGCGAAAAGTTTGGCTAAAAGCGTGGACGCAAAATTTCAAAGAATACAATTTACAGCGGATACTTTGCCCGGAGATGTTATTGGTCTTGAATATTTTGATGTGAAGGAATCGGAATTTAAAACGAGGTTAGGTCCTATTTTTGCCAGTATAGTAGTAGTGGATGAAATTAATCGTGCTTGTACCGAGAACACAATCTTCGTTACTCGAAGTGATGGAAGAACGTACGGTTACGATTGCGAAACAGACACATTTATTACCAGAACCTTTTTTAGTAATTGCAACACAAAATCCACTCGAATCCGCGGGCACATTTCCGTTACCAGATGCTCAATTAGACCGGTTTTTACTTACGATTCGACAAGGTTATCCGACGAGAGAAGCTGAAAAGGAAATGATGAATCGGTTTCAAATGAATGATCCGTTAGAAAAGTTACACTCTATTATTTCAAGTGAAGAAATTATTATGATGCAAAAGCGTGCAAGAGAAGTATTAGTAGGAAATGATGTGCAAGATTATCTTCTTGAAATTATTGAGGCAACTCGTAAACATGAGTTAATTGAAATTGGTGTAAGCCCGCGGGGGACGTTGGCATTTATGAGAGCGATTCAAGCACGGGCTATATTATATGAAAGAGATTACTGTACACCAGATGATATAAAGATACTTGCTGCATCTATTTGCGCTCATCGTTTAACGTTAACGATTGAGGGGGAGATGAAAACAACGAAAGAACAAATCATGAAAGAAATTCTTCATACGATTAATGTGCCGGTGGAGAATGTACGATGAATCAACAACTTGTGTATACACCTTTAGCGTAGCCTTTCGTAATGGGAGTTATGTCAGTTGTAGCCGTTATTTTATGTGTATTTTCAAGTAATCTACTGCTTTTATCTCTCGTATTTTTGTATGTAATTTTAATGGGTGGTATGTATGTGTACATGCGTAAAGTTTCTCGTGTTGAATGGGAATACAGTCAAGGGAATTCGAACGTTTTTATAGGTGAAACGAATATGTGCAAAATTAAAATTTCAAACAAGTCGATATTTCCTATTCTTAATATCGTATTTCGATTTAAATGTGAAAATAAGCTAACTTGGAATCATGATGAAATAAACAAAAATCATAGTACAGGTTCAAATTATTATATGAACTTTAATGTAAAAGGAAGGGAGTCAGTTTCATTTGATTTGCAAGCTGTAGCGTTAAAAAGAGGAATTGTGAAATGGGAAGAAGTTGAAATTGTTATTACCGATTTCTTTGGATTTATAACGAACCATATAACATATAGTCAAGTTGATACGCCGTCTTATTTAGTTTTACCTGCTGTTCCGAAAATACAAGTTCCTGAATTACAAGAATGGTCACGAGGATTTCGAAAAGCGATGTCTTCACCGTTATATGATGAAACGAAAGTAATGGGAGTGAAGTCTTATGAAAACGAAGATTTTCGTTCCATCCACTGGAGTGCAACAGCGAAAACAGGGACGATAACCGCGAAAAAGTACGAGCGAACGCAATCAGATAAATACGCGATTTACCTCAACTTGCAAAATAAAAGTGGTATTTCTTTGCGAAATGATACAGAGGAACTAATTGAATTAACAGCAGGCATATGTAAACAATTGCTCATACAAAACTGTTCATTTGAAGTATGGATTAATAGCGTAAAAGACAATGGATTATTGCATATTAAGAACGGTCATAACCGGAAACATTTGCAAAATGTATTAAAAGTACTTGCCTCAATATCGGATCAAGATACCCCTGTATCTTCTACTTATTTTTACACAGCAGGCTTTCGTCGAAAAGAATTGGATGCAGTTCCTTTAATTCTTGGTACTTCCCCAAGAAAATATAGAAGAACGAATAAATGGGTTGTAATAAAAGAATAAGAAGGGGTTTATGTCATGGCTAATAAAGGGCGACATGTGAAAGTGAAGATTTGGAGTGTTAGAGTTTTCATCATACTTTTATTCACGGTTAGTGCGATAACGTTATCACAAGGTGTTGTGCATGTGCAAGACATAGTAAAAGAGCGTTTTTTTACTGAAAAGAAATCTGAAAAAGTTTATGAGGAAACTATAAATTACGGTGATACTGAAGAGTATGGAACACCTATAGAAAAGAAAAAAGTAGGAGATAATGGTGAGAGAACGACAACGGGTAAAAAATTTAAAGGTTTCGAAAAGAAAAGTTCATGGGGAGACATATTCTCTGTTCTTTCAAATGCATGGATTAGTGTCGTTTTTTATGTAATTATTGCAGTAGTTATTCTATATGCTTTTTATAAATTAACGAGGAAAAAGGCAAAGAAATCAGAAATAGAACAGGATAAACAATCGATAACAAAAGAAAATACGGATAGAACCGAAAAGAACAAGAAAGTGAAGCAGCAGTTTGAACAGCCGTTACCTAAAGATACGATAAGAAAAACGTTAGTGGAATGGGAAAGAACTTTACCATTTCACGAACAGAGAAGGTCTTATGAAACGATGCAACAATGGTTAACGAGAATTTGTAGAACGAGAGATATTATTCCGATATATGAGTCTGTCCGTTATGGAGAAAAGACATATACAGAGTTAGATATAGAGAAGACTGTACGATGGATAGAGCGAGACGGGAAAGGGTGACGTTAGTATAAGTAAATGAAATTAACTGTAAATTAATTTTATTTACTTATACTTAATTACGTGGTAATGTATACTTACTTTTTTATATCTCTACCAATGGAAAGAGGTTGCCTTGTAGAGTATTGCTCGTTAAATATTTTATGAGATTATATTTTTTTCATTAATATAGAATGAATAAGAGATGTAATAAGATTTAACCAATAACGAGTAGCATGTAAATAAAAAATTATAATTTATTTTTAAATTTTTGTAAGGGTGTGAAAATAGAATGAAACCAGTATTGAAAAACATACTTCTTTCCTTTATTTTTTCTGCAGCAGGGATGTGTTGGTTTCTATTTATGTTAGTTAAAGGAGGCGGAGACTGGTTATTGTCTTGGGTAAGTGTATTAATGGCATTTTTATCTTTATATACGTTAATAGATTTATATTGTAAGTATACATACGATAAAAAATTAAGTGAATTGTTTATTAAAGCAACGGTTACTACTTTTAGTTTTGCAGTATTGGGAATCACCTTTGGTATTGTACATGAGCTATTACAACCATGGAGTCTCAGTTTAATGGTTTGGTATTGGTTGTTAGTGTTACTTTTATTTGTAACGACCATAATATTATTAGTAATTTTAGTATTTGTTAATCGTAAAAATTATAATATTCCTGGGACATATAGAATACTTATACTGCTTAATCTATTTCTTACGTTAGCACCAGTGCTGTGGCCATTACTACTTACTATTATCGGAAATGGCATGAACGCTAGTGCAGGATGGTAAAAGTTAATAGAGTGCTTAAAAGAACGTGTTTATAAATGAAAACACGTTCTTTTTTTATTTCCATACATAATTTTTTCTCATCTGGTCGTCAAATTTTAAAAGTAAGTATTTCGTAAGGAATGGATAAGAAAAAAGAGAGTTTTATTATTTAGCATGAAAGTATAACTTGAATCAATACGATATGAATAGAGGAGAGAAGATTATGAAAAAATGTAATTCAATTAAGTTAGCAAGTTTGACAGTTTTATTAGCGGGTACTACTATATTCGCACCTGGTTTTACTTTGAAGGCAGATTCAGCTCAAAATATTTCTAGTCCATCACAAGTGCACGATCAAAAGAATCGAAATAGTTTGAAACGAGTGATGGAGGAAACAGTACAGCTTGGCGCTACAGGGATACTAGCTAAGGCGTATAATAACGGAAAAACTAGTAGTTACACTGCTGGCGTTGCAGATTTAAGTACAAAGAAACCGATGAAATCGGACTATCGCTTTCGGATTGGTAGTGTGACGAAGACTTTTACTGCCACGACTGTTCTTCAATTAGTAGGTGAAAATCGTTTGCAACTTGACGATTCAATTGAAAAGTGGCTACCAGGCCTCATTCAAGGAAATGGGTATGATGGCAATCAAATTACGATACGTCAACTTTTGAATCATACGAGTGGTATAGCTGAATACTTAAAATCAAAAGACGCTGACATAATGAATTCAAAGAAAATGTATGTAGCAGAAGAAATAGTAAAGATAGGACTCGCTCTACCTCCAGATTTTTCGCCAGGTAAAGGTTGGTCGTATTCAAACACAGGATACGTAATACTAGGAATGCTAATTGAAAAAATAACTGGTAATAGTTATGCAGAAGAAATTGAAAAGCGCATTATTGAGCCTTTGGACCTATCAAATACGTTTTTACCAGGTAATTCACCCGTCATCCCAGGAAAGAATCATGCTCGGGGATATGTGAAAATTGACGGGGAAAGTAAGTTGAAAGACATGACTGATTATAATCCAAGTTTAGCTAATGCAGCGGGAGATATGATTTCTAATGCGGACGATTTAAATAAGTTCTTTTCATCTTTACTCGGTGGTAAGTTACTAAAGCAACGCGAGCTAAAAGAAATGCTTACTACAGTTCCTGTAGAAGGAAAAGAGGTTGGGGATGGATATGGCCTTGGTATCTATGAGACTAAACTTCCTAACGGTGTATCAGTTTGGGGGCACGGAGGAGGAATTCCTGGATTTACAACTTTTGCTGGTGGAGTAATGGGAGGCAAACATACATTGGCTATCAGTGTTAACTCTATAGGTGGGATCGATATTGTTCCACAATTTAATAAAATGATGCAAATTGAATTTAAGAAATAAATGAAAAGAATGTGAATGGAATACTGCTTTAAAGGACAGTATTAGCATTCATAGTATGACATCAAGTGTAATTCAATCGTATAGTTTAGTATAAAAAAGGATGTCGGTTACACGACATCCTTTTTTATTGAGAATCAAAGAAGTATGTTTTGAATTTTGAAAATTGTTATTTTTAGTATCGTTCCATATAATGAAGGGTATAGGGGTTATACAGGGGAGTTATGAATGAGAATACTTTAGTTTGTTAATTGTTTTTATTTTAATAAATAAAAGTAAATTGATGTGGAGTGAAATACATTGGGAGAAAATCAGTTTAGATGGAGTAACAAGCAATTAAGAGAACATGTTGAAGTAATAGATGGCACAAGAAGTCCGCACATTTTATTGAAGAATGCAACTTATTTAAATTCCTATATGCGCGAGTGGATGACAGCGCACATTTGGATATATAATGATCGAATTGTATACGTAGGGGAGCAGCTGCCAGGGCAATTAACGGAGTGTGAAGTTGTTGATTGCGAAGGAAAGTATGTCATACCCGGTTACATAGAACCGCATGCACATCCATATCAATTATATAATCCAGAAACGTTAGCAAATTATGCGATGCAATTTGGAACGACGACTTTTATTAATGATAATTTAACTTTATTTTTCACATTAAAGCGTGAAAAATCATTTCATTTATTAGATGAATTTACAAAGATTCCAGCTAGTATGTATTGGTGGTGTCGTTTTGATGGACAAACTGAATTGCAAAACGGGGAATCTTTATTTAATCGTGAAGAAATAATAGAGTGGCTTAAGCGTGACGCAGTTCTTCAAGGCGGCGAGCTAACAGCGTGGCCAAAGTTATTACATGGCGATGATGAAATGTTACATTGGGTACAGGAAACGAAACGATTACATAAAAAAGTGGAAGGGCATTTTCCAGGAGCATCTGAAACGACTTTAGCAAAGTTAAAGCTTTTAGGTACAGATTGTGATCATGAAGCGATGACAGGGCAGGAAGCTTTTGCCCGTCTTATGCAAGGTTACACAGTTTCTCTTAGGAATTCTTCAATCCGTCCAGATTTAGAAGTGTTACTGAAAGAATTGTTGGAACTAGGAGTAAAGCAGTTTGATAGATTTATTCTTACGACAGACGGCTCACATCCTTCGTTTTATGAAAATGGAATGACAAATGTAATGATATCTACCGCGATAAAACAAGGAGTGCCAGTAATAGATGCTTATCATATGGCAAGCTATAATATCGCTCGTTATTACAATATGGAAGATCTACATGGTTCAATTGCGACAGGTAGAATTGCTAATATTAATATTTTGGAAAGTAAAGAAAACCCAGTTCCAATAAGTGTAATAGCAAAAGGGAAATGGGTGAAGCGTGACGGAATAAATAAAAATGAATTATTACAAATAGACTGGAGTCAATTCAAAGTAACACCATTGCTATTAGACTGGTCCATAGAAAAAGAGGATATGATTTTTTCTCATAAAATGGGTATACATTTATTGAATAACGTTATTACTAAACCATACACGACCGAAATTGATTTAAACTGTGATGAACTTTCTCTAAATCATGATGAGTGTTTTCTTATGATGATTGCTCGTGATGGTACGTGGCGAGTGAATACAGTTGTAAAAGGCTTTGCAAATAAATTAGGAGGCCTTGCTAGCTCTTATTCTGGTACCGGCGACATCATTCTTATTGGGAAGAATAAAGAAGATATGCTTACAGCTTTTCATAGAGTGAAAGAGATTGGCGGAGGAATGGTAATGGCTGAAAAGAATGAAGTATTACACGAAATCGCATTACCATTACTCGGGATTATGTCTAATTTAAAAATGAGTGAATTAATACAGGAAGAGAAACAGATGGTGAAACTACTAAAAGAGCGTGGTTACGTGTATGACGATCCGGCATTTACCATTTTATTCTTTTCTGCGACGCACTTACCTTTTATACGGGTAACGCCTATAGGGCTATATGATGTAAAAAGTGGAAAGGTAATTGCTTCACCGGTGAATTTGATAAAGCAATATTAAAATGAAAGGCTCTATAAAAGTCCAATTTATAGGGCCTTTTACATTGTTAGCATAAGAATATTGTGAGCCTCAAATAATATAAGTATCTAAATTACTTGAGGTGAAACATAAGTATGAAAAAAATATTGTATATTTTAACTATATTTATATTATGTGTATCTATTCAACAAGTTGTACATTCTCAAACAGATGCACCAGAGATATCTTCTGATTGTCTTGAAAAAAGGAAAATTCGAGATGACAAGCATGTGAAGAATATAATAAGTGATATTAAATCCACATTTAATTTAAAAATTGATGAACATAGTTTTTGGGAAGTAAGTAAAAGAGACCTAGATGCGCCCATTTGATGTATGGTGGAAGAGAAAATGATTCTTATTATAATTCGCTAACTAAAATTTATGATAGTGGTGGATTTAGCGAGCAGCCTAGCTTATTTGTGAGGGCTCAAGAAGCATTTTTACTTTATAAAGAAAAAGATAATATCAATGTAATGAAACGCCTAAAACTAGATGTTGAAAAAGGGGAATGGCTCGTTATAAAAACGAAAAAGAAGAAAGGGAAAAAAGTGAAATTTAAGCCGTTACAATGTGAAAAAGATTATTTGAAAAAGAGAAATGAGTACCATAATCTAAAATGAAATAACGGGAATTTTGAAGGAGAAAAATTTCGTTAATACTTGTAATTTCGCCATAAAAAAACGTCATTTTAATGATTAAAAATGACGTTTTTTTATATTCTCAAAGCTTTTGCATCGCACTTTCAATCTTTTTCACCAAATCAGCAGACACGTTATGAAAATACCCTAAAACGACCTTTCTAATATCATCGGATATAACTTTCAAATCACTAGCTAAGTTTTCAGCAAGATGTTCTTTTTCTATCGGTTTTAACTTCGCATAAAATTCACCAGCCTGTGTAAAGTCATCTTGTTTCGGTATAGAAGTTCTCTCAAGTTTACCTTCAACGTACCTTCCGTCACCGCTCGTTATTTGATTAGCAGGTGTCCAATCTTGCTGTTGGTTAATTGCTAATTTACGAAATTCAGGACCAATTCTTCTTCTTTGAGAATCACTATAAATGTTTGCACGTCCCTGCAACATTTTATCATCTGATAATTCTGCGCCGTCTAGTAAATTAGAAGGGGAGAAAGCGACTTTTTCTACTTGTTCCATATAATTTTCAGGGTTTTTATTTAATACCATTTTGCCTACTGGTATAAGAGGATACACCTTTTCATCCCATACTTTTGTATCATCTAGAGGATCATAAGAAAGATGCGCTTCATCTTTCGGGTCCATGAGCTGGACATATAAACCATATTCCACTGGTTTACCGTTTACAATTGCATCATATAAATCTTTACCGCTATAATCTGGGTTTTCGGCAGCCAGTTTATTTGCTTCCTCGCTAGTAATGAATTGTACACCTTCAAATGGGTACCAATGATACTTTACATACTTTCGATTGCCTTCTGCATTTCTCCAAACATATGTATTTACACTATGTCCTGGGATGTGGCGAAGGCTTTTGGCCGTACCATTATCAGAGTACAAACGGACAACGAAATGTATGGATTCAGGTGCTCTAGCGACAAAGCTCCAAAATCTATTAGGGTCTATTAAGTTATTTTTAGGTGAAGGTGACAACGCTTGAATGGTTTCAGGGAAACGCATCGGATCGCGTACAGAAAAGACAGGAATGTGATTACATAATAGATCGAAAATACCTTCTTTAGTATAAAATTTTGTAGAAAAACCGCGTACATTTCTAGAAGTATCAGGTGTTCCTTTCGTGCTAACAGCTAATGAAAATCTCACCATAACGGGAACTTTCTCATTAGCATTTTGTAGGAAATTTAGTTTCGTATGTTCGGGCATTGGATAGATTGTTTGAAAATAACCGAACGCACCAAATCCTTTTACATGAACAGGTCTTTCTAAAATTTTTTCGTGAATAAATTGTTGTAACGCCTCGTGAAGCACACTATCTTGCTCTAGAACAGGTCCACGTGAACCAACTGTTTGAGAGTGAAGTATAGCTTGTTCATTACGTTCTCCATTATCATTAAAGTCTTTCCTTAGTAAAGATTGTCTCTGTTTATCATAGTGTTCATTCATCAATATAGCCTCCAAATCTTTTTCGTCCATTGTTACTAAATATGATTTTATTGCCTTGATTATGTATAACACGCAAAGCTCAAAATAGTAACAGACCGCTAGATGAGAAAAACGCGTATGTAGTGGACCTGTTGAAATAGAAGAAATTATGGAAAAATGAATATCGGGAAGAACATTACTATTAAAATTTCAATCTTAAAAATGAATTTATACATGACTTTATAGAAAATGAACATAAATAAAACAGGGAAAATAACTAGGAGGAATGTAACATGTCAGATTGGTTTCAATTAGATAAAGAGTATATGATGTCAACGTACTGTCGTACAAAGCTTGCGATAGAAAGAGGAGAAGGGTGTAAGCTGTATGATGTGGATGGTAAAGAGTATATAGATTTATTTTCTGGTGTCGGAGTAAATGTATTAGGATACAATCACCCGAAAATCGTACAAACAACAATGGATCAAGTTACGAAATCGTTGCATCTACCGTTTCATTTTTTAAATCCAGTTGCGATTGAATATGCAAAGAAATTAGTGGATTGCTCATTAAAAAACGGAAAGGTCTTTTTTACAAACTCTGGTACGGAAGCGACAGAAACAACGTTGAAATTAATTGATAAATATAGAGCTAATATGCATGAGGAACGTGAAGGAATTGTAGTGTTGAAGAATAGTTTCCACGGGCGTACGTTAGGGGCACTTCATTTTACGAGACAAGAAAGTGTATATCAAAATTTCCCTAAAACATCGATTCCGGTATATGAAGTAGAGCGCGAGAATATTGAGCAATTAGAAGAAACGATTATTCATGAAAATCCAATTGCGATTATGCTAGAGCCTGTATTAGGTAGCGGGGGTATTTATCCTTTATCGCGTGAATATTTACATGGTGTTCAAAACTTATGTGAGAAATACAATGTACTACTTATCGTCGATGAAGTTCAAAGTGGTATGGGGAGAACAGGGAAACTATTTGCCTATCAAAATTGCAATATTACACCAGATATTATTCAAATTGGTAAAGGAGCAGGAGGCGGGATACCACTAGGTGGAATTATTGTAGGTGAAAAGTTATGTGATGTATTTGCACCTGGAGATCACGGTACAACGTTTGCTCATTCATCAATGGGAACGGCTTTAGGATTAACTGTATTAAATACATTGCTTGATGATGGGTTAATGCAAGAAGCTTATGAAACGTCACTATATTTGAATGAAAAACTGCAAGACATTCAGAAAGAAAATTCGTATTATATTCAGGAAGTGCGTCATGCGGGGATGATGTTTGGGATAAGTGTGAATGACACGAATGAAAATGTGAAGAAATTACAGATTGAGTTAATGAATAAAGGAATGTTAGTCGATGTAACACAAGGGAATATTATTCGATTACTTCCGCCGTATATAATTACAAAAGAAGAAATTGATGCATTTATTACTCAATTTATTTCTTGTATGGATAAAGTTGCTGCTGTAGTAAGTGCTTAAAAGTTAAAAGCTAAATTTTATATAAAGTGCACTCTAATTGTTAAAAATAGTTTTGCAATTGGGGTGCATTTTTTATAGTAGAATTTTGTGAAATACAGTCGTTATTAAATGATAATGAAAAAATAGAAAAAATTTTATTAGATTTGATACATTATATATTGATATTTAGTTGGTGAGGAAAAGAGAAAGTAAATGTGTAAAGATAGTAGATAAAACGAGTGGTACTAACAACTAATGATAGAACGTTTTAAAAATAATAGCATACGAATATATAAATAATAAGAATGAGGTGATATATTGGAAAATAATGATATTCAATTTACTTCTTTACAAATGAGAACGGATAAATATGGTTGGGCTAGTATTCAATATACAAATAAAAAGCAAGCCATCTTATATACTCGAAACGGAGGAGTAGAATGGGATGTTGTTAATCCTCTAAATTCAATTGTGTTATTTGCATATCCAATAAACGCTCGAAGCTCTTGGGCATATGGTTTAACAAAAACGAATGACGATTTATTGCCAGCTATATTTTATACAGTTAATAGAGGGGAAAGATGGAGTGAGTTTATTTTACCGGTTGAAGAAGAATGGGAGAAATCGACTGATGTTCAAGTACAATTGCATGCCACGAATATGGATCGTATATGGATTGTACTATCTAGAAAGCTTGCATCAAATAAATTTGAACATAATTTATACTATTTGAAAACGAAAGGGAAAGTATGGAAAGTAATAAAAAATATAAGTATTCGTGATAGTATTTCAGGGATAACATTTATAAATGATCTAATTGGGTTTATTTCATTACAAAAACAATATGAAACATCGGTGGTATTTAAAACAATAAATGGTGGGGAAAGTTGGCATCCTATAAAAGATATTCCAAGTCTTGAAGGAATGAACAATGGGACTACTATGGCTTATAAAGCAATCTATAAAAATAATTTGTTAGTAATACCAACTAAAATGAATGATGATGTATTTTTAATGAATTATTCATTTGATAAAGGGAATTCATGGCATATTTCAAATAAAACAATAAATACGAGTAAAGTGGCTGTTTCATTTTTTAGTTCCTATTATGGCTGGGTGATAAATAGTGAAAATGGAGGTGTGTATCAAATAATAAAAAAAGGAGCAAAATGGATTAAAGTATCAAGTAATCCATTATTAAAAAATGTATTTTGTTTACATTTTTTTAATCGGCGTAAAGGTTGGGCGTGTAATAAAAAAGAAATATTTACTACAAAAGATCGCGGTATAACATGGAAAAAGGTAGTATATAAAATTAATAATATTAATAAATTTATTTAAAAGAGGGCTGTCCCAAAAGGTGCTTTTTATCCAAAAATAAATAGAAAGTAAAAGGAAGAAACGTTGATTTCATAACGTTTCTTCCTTTTTGATTTCATGTGATTTTACTTCTAAAGAGACTTATGAGACAGCCTCTTTTTTGTACTTTTTATGGTGAGAGTTGTAAGAAACAATGATAAGAGGAAGGAGGTAAGTTCAGAACTTATATTTTCAAAAATAGACGATTGTTTTTACACAGTATAATTCACTTTTGAATATGTTAATAAAGTAGCAAATTCATAGGAAATGGTAATACTTAATATTTTATCCCGCTTTAATGGGCAGTAAGACCCCCACCTCAAAATTCAGCGAAAGCAAAGAATTTAGGGGGAGCGGGCTGCCCATTAAAGTCCGATTGGCGAGGGTTAATAATCAGTGGGGGACGAAGAAAACCCCACTGATTAAAGTTTCACTTTATGTCACATGATGTGTAAAGGGGGCGTGTAATGAAATCGTTAACGGTTATTATTTTGTATAGTGAAAGAGAGCAGATATTAGAAGAGTCAATTCAATCTATATGGAAGCTAAATCCTCTTGAAATTATAATTTTAGTTCCTAACGATAGAAGTAATTTGTATGAAATAGCAAAAAAAAATAAATGCCAGATTGTTTTGATAGATAAATATAGTACGTATTATGAGGGGTATGAAGCTTCTGTAAAGGAAGCAAAAGGAGATGTTTTGTTATTTGTAGATAGTAATTTTTCAATATCTACAAATGAGATGAAGAAATTTATTGAACCAGTTGTTACAAATCAGGCTGATGTAGTATTAAACAAAATAGATAAATTTGTAGAAGTTGGTAAATGTCCAAATATGGATATTGTATGGAGAAAAATGTTAAATGAAATTTTAAGTCGACCAGATTTAAAAAGTAATTCAATACTTTCATTACCATATGCACTTACGAAGGAAGTAGTAGTAAATATCGGCTTTGATTATATGAAAAATATCGTTCTAGCTCATATGAATATAGTGAATCAAGGCTGGCGGATTAACGATCGATATGCAATAAAAACGTTATCTAGAGATGAGACATTACAAGAAGAAGGGTATTTAGTTAAAAAAGAATTGTTAGAAAATGAAAAAGAGAAAGTGGAAAAATATTTAATCGGTATTTCTAAATGGATAGAGAAAAAGGGAAGAAGAGTAGGGTTTACTGATGCAGGAAAAAGAAGAGATATTATTCAAAGATTAGGTGAAAGCAAGCAATATCCTTTTTATCATCGAGGCTGGGGAATGCATTCTTCAATTTATGACGGGAAGCAACTTTCTGTCATTATACCAGTGCAAAATGAAGAAGAAACTATAGAACAAGTAATACTTGAGACAAGAAAAATAGAACCGCTAGAAATAATTGTCGTTGTAAATGGTTCGACAGATCAAACGGCCAGTATCGCTAAAAGACTTGGTGCTACTATTATTGAATATAACGAACGACTTGGTCATAATGTTGGACGTGCTATTGGAGCGCTTGAAGCTACAGGAGATATTCTTTTATTTATTGATGGTGATTTTAGTGTTTCAGGAAGTAATTTGCATCATTTTACAAAAGCAGTTTCAGCTGGTGTAGACATAGCATTAAATGATTTGAATCCGATGTTACATCCTCCGTTTTATGTTGTAGACGTCGTAAAGTATATGCTTAATTTAGCATATGCTCGTCCAGAATTAAGTAATGGCTCATTAGTAGCCATTCCACATGCTATGAGTAGATCATGCTTAGATGCAATAGGCTGGGAAAGTTTACTATGCCCTAGTCTTGCACAAGTAAAAGCTATATTACAAGGGTATAGAGTAGAATGTGTGCATTACGTTGATGTTGTAAAACCGAATAGAATTCGTTTAATGGAGAATGTAAGTCACAATGGACATCCTCCGGCAGTATTAAGAATAATTGGTGATCACGTTGAAGCTCTCTCTTACTTAATAAAACATCTTAAAATGGATGGAAAGGGTGATTAAACTGTTAGACCAGTACAAAAAAATTAACATTTCATATGAAGAATTATGGCAATTAGATTTTCAAACTACGGAACCATTTATACTCAAGGTTGATTGGGATAAAGTAACGTATGAATTTTTAATTCGTATTAAGCCTAATGCTTCCAACACTATTGTTTTTGGATCTGGAGCAGGTGGATTTCAAGAACAGCCAATTGGTCCGCCTATTTTTCATCGACATTCATGGATGGATGAATTTGAAGATACTGTTATATATTATAATGATCCTACATTATATCTCGGAAAATTATCTTTAGGTTGGGGACAGGGGGAGTTAGATAGATTTTACTTGCAAGATATAGCAAATATTTTAGAAATAGTATTTACAAAGTTAAAAATTGATTCGAAAAATGTGTTGTTTTATGGCAGTTCCGGGGGAGGGTTTATGTCTTTAATTTTAGCTGGATTCGTTAAGGGCTCCACAGCTTTCATTAATAATCCTCAAACAAATTTATTAAAATGGATACCTGTACCAATAAATCTAGTTTTCGATTTGTCTTATCCAGGTTTATCAAGAGAAGAAGTTGAGGAGAAATTTGGGGAAAGAATTAATGTTGTGAAATTTTTTAATCACATTAAATATGTACCGAATATTTATTTTTTGCAAAATTTCGCATGTGAATTTGATGTGCAAAATCATTTACTACCATTCATTTCTGAGTTAGAACAACTGGATAAAGATACGGAAATAAATCAAATTGTAATAGATTTATATTTCGATAAAAAAGCAGGGCATGCAGCTGTAGGAAAGTATGAAACAATTGAATATATAAAAAAAGTAAGGCCTAATCCGACTATGAAAGAAGAACAAGAAGAAGTGGATTTGTCAGTCGTTATAGTTTTAGGAGAAGAAAAATCGAAATTGAATCAAATTTTAAGCAAAGTGCAGCATATAAAACCACTAGAAATTATAATTGTAGCTGATGATAGAATGAGTGCAATACAAGCTATACCTACATTTGTTGAGAGTAATGTTGTTGTTATTGAAGAGAAAAATAAATGGAAAGCACCGGTTCATGGGGCGAAAATCGCTAATGGAGATGTAATTTTATTTTTAAATGGAGAAGATGTTATTTTTTCGGTAGAATTAGAACGATTTATAGAACCACTACTAAAAAAGGAACAGGATGTAATTTTGAATAACATAGACTCTGTCTGTTTTGAAAAGATGAGTGTAGAATGGCCAAGTATTGCTATGGTGTATAGAAAAATAGTAAACGATGTATTGGGGCGTATGGATTTAAAATATGATTCGATGTTATCTATGCCATATGCTATTACTAAAAAAGCAATTGAAGACATTGGATATGACACTTTGCAAAATCCCGTTCTATCTCAAATAACTCTTATTGAGAAAGGGTGGCGACTACATTCCTCATCAGCTATAACTAAAACCTCTTTAAATGATATACCCGCAAACAAAACCTCTTTCTATAAAAATGAATTAACTAAATTAGAAGTATGTGAAATTAAAGAGAATATAAAAGCTTTGGAACGTTGGTTACACCGAAAAGATGACAGAGGTAACTATACAGATGGAGGAAGAAAAAGAGAAATTATAGAGCAATTAAAAAAACAAAAAAATTATTCGCGTTTCTATAAAGGTTGGGGGATGAACTCATCAATTTATAATGGAAAGCAGTTATCAATTATTATACCAGCACAAAATGAAGAATCAACGATTAAAGAAGTTATTCTTGAGGCAAGAAAAGTTGAACCGAAAGAAATAATTGTTGTCATTAATGGGTCAACAGATCAGACAGAAGTAATCGCTAAGCAATTAGGGGCAACAGTAATTGTTTATCAAGAAAGATTAGGGCATGATGTAGGACGGGCAATTGGTGCACAAGAAGCCACAGGGGATATACTTCTCTTTATTGATGCTGATTTTGCTATTCCAGCAAAAGACCTTCATCCGTTAACGCAGGCTGTTGCGGATGGTGTTGATATGGTTTTAAATGATTTAAATTTAAATCTTAGATTTCCTCTATATATTGTAAGTTTATATAAATATATGTTGAATATTGCTTGTAACCGTAAAGATTTAGGTGTGGGATCCACAATTGCTGTTCCCCACGCTATTAGTAGAAAATGTTTAGAGGGAATCGGGTGGGACACTCTTCACACAGCATGTGTTGCGCAAGTAAAGGCAATATTAGAAGGATATAAAGTCGAATGTGTCCATTTTGTAGATGTAATGAAACCAAATCGTATTCGTCCAAATGAGCACTTTGCAACAGTAGGACATCCACCAGCTGTATTGAGAATTACCGGCGATCATGTAGAAGGGCTTTCTTATTTACTAAAGAATAGGGATTTTAAAGATTTATTTTAATTTGGAAGATACTTTACTAATAAGCGTAGAATAGCAACGGATAGAGTATAAGTTGAGTATTGGAATGAAACAAAATTTTAAAAAAGTTACTCTTTTGGTTCAGGTATAAGTGAAAACTTCTTCAAATACATGAAGAGGTTTTTACTTTTTTTATATTTCAGTAAAAGATGACTTGAGTTTCTTAGTTGCTTTAGGTAGTTTAATCAAACGTTAATTTCCTATTAAAGGAATAGTAAAATAACATTTAATTTATAAAATTTAGTACGAGAGTCGTGTCCGAATTTAATTAATTGCATATATTGTTAAAGGAAAGGAGGGAGAGTTATGGCATGTATTACGAATAATGTTTGTTTAGATGTATGTCTTAAAATTACAATTACCCCTGGTAGTGGAATTGATGCAGAAGTAGATTGTGGGGACACATGTGGGACAAGTCCTACAATTGTAATTAATCCTAGTGGATCCATTGTTATTACTTTACCATTAGTTGCATGTTTCTCAATTGCACTAAATGATGATTTAAGTGTTGAATCTTCATTAACAAGCCTCTCTTTTCAAACTTCTTAAGAAATGAAAAGCCTACCTTCTACTTTTCTTTTGAGTTGATGTAAAAATAAAAAAGATGGTTACAAACCATCTTTTTTATTCTGTCATATATTAAAAATGAGATAACATATTACTTAGTAGGCAGGATGTAGAATTAAAAGTATTCTTTTTGTTCGATCAGGTAAGAAATTGCTTCTATATGATCACCAATGATTTGTTGTGTTGCTAATGAAAGGCAACCTTCCTTAGAGAAGTGTTTTTCAGGTCGAACACGATTCAATTTATCAACGTCGACAGAATGGACATTTTGTACATGAAAGCCTGCTAAAATTGTTTTCACTTGACTTAAAGTTGGTGAAAGAAGGGAATCAAATCCAATTGTATCAATGCATTTTCGACTAAAAGCATGAGGGACAGCAGTTGTGGATCCCATACCTAAATCTTTTCGATTACATGCTAAATTAACAGCATACTTACATGCGGTGACGATAGTATAAGGAAGGCGATACATGTAGTAGTGCTCTAGTTTATTTAAAGCTAAATCGGCTCCGTTTTGAATAGATTGTACAAATGGTAATAAATCAGAACTAGGAATTAAGAAATCACCATCGATAAATAATAATATATCACCTTTTGCAAAATATGCACCAACGGCACGTCCGGTATCAATGCCGAGTGCTTCTTCGTAACTTATAACTGTTGCACCGCAACCCTTCGCCAATTCTTCTGTTTTATCTGTTGATCCATTAACAATAACGATAATTTCAAAAGGTTTTAATTTTTGCACCTCAAAAATGATAGATTCTATCGTTTTTTCTTCATTTTGAACAGGGATAATGATGGATAATTGTTTATTTCCATAAGTATTCGAATAAAACTCTTTACCTGTAATTATTTTGGGTATAGCTCTTTGTTCGCCGTTTTGAAGTTCCAAAATAATATCCCGTCTTCGATTATTATCGGTATAGTTTCCTCGTGGATTTTGCTCTATATTGATCCAATTTGCAATAGCTTCAAGATGATAATGAATGAGTTGAGTTGAAGGAAAAGAGGGAACTTGAGGGATAGAAATGTTGAATTGATCGCAAATCCGAAATTTATGTTCAATAATTTTCATTTGAGCCAATATTGGATTTGATAAACTATTTGGAGTAATTACGTCAAGCACTTCTTTTGTCATTGCATAGGGAGGAAATAATAAGGAGTTAACATGTAAATCTGGGCGATGAAAAAAATGATTCGTAACTTGTTGCCAAATCATTGCTATATTTGGCTGTTGTTTTTGATAAAAAAAATCGTCTAAATTATTTAATACGACGTCAGTAGATCCATTTTGTAATGGTTGAAGAAATTGTATAAGTAAGGGGGGAGGAACCATGTAATTTTCATCTAAAAATAAGAGATACTGCCCCTTTGCTTTTTTTGCACCAATTACATAAAGATTAGTAGAATCTATCGGTTCTTCTAGTGTAATGATTTCAAAATTGTAGGGATCTGCACTCTCAATTGAATCCTGGATATCTCCGTTAATAGTAAGGATAATTTCTAAAGGTTGTAGTTGTTCACATGCTTCCAAAATTCTAGGTAAATTTTTTATTTTATGTCGTATAGGGATAATAATAGAAATTGAATTTTTACACATAAGCAGTCTCCTTTTTAATCAGAGGTAGTTGTTAATAAGATTAGATAAAATAGGAGATAAATTTTCTTCTTGTTATAAACATAACAATCATTTATTTTTATCAGACTCACAATTTTCATTACTTGAATTAGAACTTTTATTTATTCCAGAAGCGAGTAAATTATTGAGAACGCTAAGGTCTAATTGCATAGGGATTGAGTTTTCGGATGTAGTTTTCTCATTTTCTTTTTTTGTAGTTAATATAGTCTTTATATTTTTAATTTCTTTATATTGTTTTAAGGTAATGAAAAATCCAGAAATAATTAAGAGAAAAGAAACAGTAGCAAATAAAAGTATTATTTCCAACATAAAATAGCCTCCTTTAAACCTATAATAATATTATAGTTGAATGTCATAAGACAAAATTCGAGCTAATGAGTTCACTTTTTAAATATATGCAAATCTTTAGTAAAAGTTACTGATTTCTAGGTTAAAGGAAGCAATTATAGAAACGCTATAAATATAAATAAATTAAAGTTTTATTTGTAGTGTAAAGGTATGTATTATATAAGCTAAACGTCATTTTATAACAAGTTCAATAGGGTGTAAATTTATATAAAAAGAGCATTTAATTGGACAAATAATTAATTATATGAAATAATAATAACAGAAAAGGAGACGTTGTTTTTCCTTAAGTGCTTCGAATTAATTTTATTCAATAAGAGAAGGTGTGCTTAAAGAAGTTAAATTAAATAAGGAGCTGTTTTATTATATGCAACAAAATAATGATTTAAATTTTGAACCTCAAGACGTTAATATTGTTAATCCTAAACAAGCCAGGAAAGCAGTAGTTGCTACTGGTATTGGGAACGCAATGGAGTGGTTTGACTTCGGATTATACGCGTATTTAGCGGTAATTTTAAGTCAATTATTCTTCTCAGGTGTTGATAATAGTGGCTTGCAACTTGTACTTACATTCGGTACATTTGCAGCGGCCTTCCTCGTTCGACCAATCGGAGGTGTATTCTTTGGTAGAATAGGAGATAAGTACGGCCGAAAAATTGTGTTAAGTACTACTATTATTTTAATGGCACTTTCTACATTATTCATCGCATTACTACCAACCTATGAACAAATTGGTGTATGGGCACCAATACTACTTTTAGTTGCCCGAATGATTCAAGGCTTCTCTACAGGCGGCGAATATTCAGGAGCAATGGTTTATATCGCAGAATCTTCTCCAGATAAAAAGCGTGGTATACTCGGTAGTGGTCTTGAAATTGGAACACTCTCAGGTTACATTGCTGCATCGGTAATTGTTACCATTTTGACGTTATTGTTAACAGATGAACAAATGCTCAGCTGGGGCTGGCGTATTCCTTTCTTAATTGCTGCACCAATTGGTTTGGTCGGTTTATACTTACGCCGTCATTTAGATGAATCTCCCATCTTTGAAGAGATGGAAAAAGCACAAGAGGAATCTGAAGACAATGAACAATTTTCATTTATGGATATTATGAAATATCACAAAAAAGACTTCTTATTAAGCACAGTAATTGTCGCCTTCTTTAATATTACAAATTATATGATTCTTTCGTATATTCCTTCTTATCTAACTCAAGTACTTAAAGTCGAAGAAACAACAGGCTTACTAATTATTTCTATTACGATGGCACTTATGATTCCACTAGCACTATATTTCGGTAAATTAAGTGATAAAATTGGTAATAAACGCGTCGTGCAAATTGGTTTACTTGGTTTAACTGTATTTGCAATTCCAGCATTTTTACTAATAGGTAACGGGCATATTGCAGCTATATTTGCAGGTATTTTCGTATTAGGTTTCTTCCTAAGTGTATATGAAGGAACATTACCTTCATTATTACCATCACTCTTTTTCACTGATGTACGTTATCGAGCACTTTCAATCTCATTTAATATTTCTGTATCGATATTTGGTGGTACAACACCACTTGTATGTTCATACTTAGTTCATGCAACCGGTAACCCGCTTGCACCAGCATTTTATTTAACAGGTGTAAGTATTATTGGATTAGTTGTATTTAGTGTACTATTCGTTACAACATCAGGACGTGCGCTAAAAGGTTCATATCCTACAGTAGAAACGAAGAAAGAAGCACACCAAATCGCTAAAGAAGACCCTGAAGAAACACTTTGGTGGCATGAAGAGTCATTAGAGATTGAAGCAGGAAAAAACGCCTCAATTTAAAAAGTAACGTAGAAGTATAAAAAGACTCCTATGAAAATAGGAGTCTTTTTATTGTGTTACTTCTTCCTTTTCTTTAAACTCTTCTGATACATATAAAGCTTATGAATCTCTTCCTTAAATTCATACAAAAGTACGGTGTTTTCCTCATTAGAATAACGCACTGTATTATAAGCATTTATAATAATATGAGTCTCAATATTTACATTTTCTTCACTATTTATTCTTCCTAACCATGCTTCAACAGTTTCTCCGCGATTTCTATTTAAAGGAGGAATTAACTTACTCTCAAGCTTAAAAATCTCTTTTCGAATTTCGTTATGTGGCGGTTTGTTTCGTTTCAAACGTTTTTGGCTCATTCCTTCTTTATCAGTGATGATAGTAGATTCGAAAGCAGGCATATTTGGTAAAATTAATTGTTTTCGTTTTTTGATTATTTTCCAAACGACGTAAATAGCGATAGTTGTACAAGCAATTATGGTCATGCTATTTATAAGAGTTGGATCAAAATCAGGAGGTGTTTTTCCATCTTCAATTTGTGGTTTTAAGAGATGACCTTTACTCGCCCAAACTCCTTCAGTATCTTTCAATTCAGCTGCTATGAGAAACGGATTTATAATATAACCGACCCCTAATGCGACTATTTCTATGATAAAACTAAAAATAACTCGAATAAAAGGAAAAACTTGAACAATTAATATACTCATTACACCAATCGTAATGATAGAAGCGAAACGTAATAACTGTTGATTACGATTTGCTCCAGTTAACCAAAATGTAATCATAATGTGTATAACTAATAGTAATAGTTTCCCGAGTGGTGGAAAAGGCGCATAAAATATAGCTGAAACACCAAACCAAACAATACCACCTAACAATTTTTGAACTGGGTATCCTGGTCCGACTACATGTACGATAAAGAAGAAAAGTGGTAACATAATTGTGCCAAATAGAGAGAAAGGGAGAAAGATAGAACAACCGATTATTTGAGTCATTAACAGTATGACAAATCCAGTCGTTTTTTTCTTCATTAATTTATGAATAAGAAATACGGCAATATAGCTCGTTGCTAAAAATATAGTAATAGCTATAAGTTCGTCCCTTTCTGTTAATAACGAAAGGAGGAGCAGCAGAATAAAGTCATTAACGTGATAGAGCCAAGTTTTCAAGCTTTTCCACCATCCCTTCGTTATTTATGAGAAACGTAGGTTGCGATAGAAGAGAGAGGTCATTCTTCTGCAAGCCAATGTAAATCATTGTAGACGATCGTTCTCCTTTTCTATTTGTATAATGGAGAAATCCTTGTTTCGGAATTAGTGTGCTATCGTCTGAAATACGTGCCAATTCCTCTAAAGCTTTTGCGTAATGTGTTTGTCCTTCATTTAATGGTAAGTGCAGAGGGCCACCTTCAGCTAATACACTAATAAATAATTCAAACGGTATTTGATGCTTCGTAGCATATTGACAAATGTATGTTGCAAATGAAATGAGATCTTCTATATTATCTTTCCAACCAAACCCGCGATTAGCAGCTAATGAAAGGCAAATTGTCCAACTATAATTTTTAACAGGTTCATATTGCTTTGCCTGTAATTCCTGCATTTTTGCAGATGCTTTCCAATGAATGGAGCGGAAAGATTCACGTTCGTACCGTTTCACACCGATAATAGATGTTTCATCATTGTAAAAAGAAAAATTCGTTCGATAAGATCCATTTAAAAGTTGCTGAAGTTCTTGCAAACCTGCTACTTCTTTAGGGGATGGATACACAATAATTTCAGTTCTTAATTTATCAAATACAGGTAAATGTACAGATAATAAATGAAAAGGATCTTTCAAAACACATTCGAACTGTTCAATTTGAAACACACCGCGCTTCGTTGCAGTTAATGATAAATCCCATTTTTGTGCTGAATGGGCAGGTTGTGAAAATGGGAAAGAGAATAGTGTTTTTGATATTTGTTCAATTCCTTGATCTTTATGCGGTAGTAGGGACGTGTCTAAATGAAAATAACAAACACCATTAACGAGTGGTATGTTTGCTCCGTTTTTTAAATGAATAAAAAACTGTCCAGATTCATCTGGGAATAAACGTGTTGTTTGTTTCTCATTTATCACTTGAAATTTTTTCTCTATGTAAGCGACATATTTATAAATGAAAATCGCAAATAAATAATAAAAGAAAAAGAAAAACATAATGATTCGTTGTGGCATAAAAAACGTAAATAGTATAGCGCCTGGAACAGATAGTTGAATAATATGAAGTTGGAAAAATAAAGGTACAGTTACAACGCGCTGTCCATTCATGCTTGCTCAATCTCCACAGGTACGTCCACTTCTTTTAAAATCTTTTGCATCATTTCATTTTTTGTCGTACGTAATGCGCCTTCCATTGATAAGACGATACGGTGATTCCAAACAGAAGGAACTAACAATTGTATATCTTCTGGTGTGCAATATTCTCTCCCGCGTAAAAAGGCTAGCGCTTGAACTGCACGTACTAAAGCAAGTGTGGCACGTGGACTTACACCGTTAGCGATGTAATCATGATTTCTTGTAGCGTGAGCAAGTTTAATGATGTAATGTTCTAACGGTTCTGATACGAAAATTTCTTTTACTTGTTTCTGTGCATCTAAAATATCATCTAAAGTAATAACAGATGTGACACTTTCTAGTGGTGCATCGTTACGAAAACGTCGCATCATTTGTAGTTCATCTTCAGGATTTGGATAACCTATAGAAATTGTCATTAAAAAGCGATCAAGCTGTGCATCTGGAAGAGGGAACGTTCCTTGTGATTCAATTGGATTTTGCGTCGCAATAACAAAGAACGGTTTTGGAAGAGGAGTTGACTGCTTTTCAAGCGTCACTTGTCGTTCTTCCATCGCTTCTAATAAACTAGACTGTGTTCTCGGCATTGCACGGTTAATTTCATCTGCCAGTAGAATGTTTGCCACGACTGGTCCGAGTCTTAACTCGAATTCGCTCGTTTTCGGATTGAAATATTCAATACCTGTCACATCACTCGGAAGTACATCCGGTGTAAATTGAACGCGAGAAAAATTACCACCAATACTTTTTGAAAGTGTTTTCGCAAGTAACGTTTTCCCAGTACCAGGTACATCCTCAAGAAGTACATGACCGTCAGCAAGCAAGGAAACGATTAATAGATCTATAACATTTTCTTTACCTACAAAAACTGATCCTATATTTTCCTTCAATTTATTTATCATATATATCATTCCTTTCAAAATATAAACGGGTATTTCTATATTTTAACAAATTATTCAGAAAATTTATATGATTTTTCAATTCGAAGAAATAAATATTCAATTATTAAATTATACTCTTGCATATTTTGGAGTGTGAATATATAATATCGGTATACGATGTATCGTAAGTCGATATATCATGAAGCGATGTATCGGAGGTGGTTATAATGAATACGAAAGCGAGAAAATATATTCCGTTAACTGAGGCGACATATTACATATTGTTATCCCTAGTGAAACCAATGCACGGATATGGAATTATGCAAATGGTAGAAGAGATGACAAATGGAGAAGTAAAACTCGGTCCTGGAACTTTATACGGGAATACGACGAAGTTATTAAAAGAGAAATTAATTATTGAAGTTGCCTCAACAGATAGAAAGAAGTGCTATGAGTTAACGCCACTTGGTAAAGAAGTATTAGAGCTAGAGTATAACAGGTTGCAGAGATCTGTAAGGAATGGAAATAGTATATTAGGGGAGTGAATGAGAGATGGAGACAAAAAGGGTATTTAAGTTTTTTACGGCATGGAATTTAGAAAAAGAAGAAGCTTTTTTACGAAAGATGCATCAGCAAGGTTGGGCATTACAAAAATATAATTTAATGTATACGTTTCAGAAAACGGAGCCAAAAGATGTAATATACAAAGCTGATTTTAGATTGGTTTATAGAGATTCGAAAGAACAACAACAAGAGTATTTCGAAATATACGAAATGTCAGGTTGGAAACGCGTAACAAGTTTCACAAGATGGAATTATTTTTGTAAAGAAGTAGAAGAGGTAAATGAATTGCCTGATATTTACTCGGAAAAGGAGACGAGGATACAAAAATTAAATGAGTTATTAGTATTCTTTGTTATTATGTTAGCAGCTATATTACCATCGATGTATAATCTATTTATAAGTCCGATGGAATCAAGAGTGCCAATTTGGGCGAAAGTTATAACAGGTCTTTCAGGTTGTATGTGGATATACTTCTTTATAAGACTCACTTGGAAAATTAAGAAATTAAAAAGTGAAATATTATAATAAAAAGTGGAGTTTAAAAGAAGTTGATTTTGTAAAGAGGTAATTAATATGGGAATCAACTTCTTTTGTTTCTATATAATCGTATTTTTGCTCACTCTTTTTTATATAATAAAAATCTATATGAAGGCACAAAATTAACAATATCAAAGCCCAATACCCTGAAAACAATAAATGAAGAAAAAAGATTCATATTGAGGATCAAAAAATAAAAGATGACTAAAAAGATGTGGGGTGTAACTTATAATAAGGAAGAAACACGTTTTTTATTAAAGTATAAAACGAAAAAATCCCCTATAGAAAAATCTATTTCTACAAGGGATAATCATGTTTTTATTAGAAAGACTGATTTTGAGCAGGTTTAATAAATTGTTCAGGATTTTCAACAAGTCCGCATACAGCACATTGGACACGATAAGTAGGTCCTTGATAAGCCAAATGAAAAGCATTCATCGTTTCATTTGTGTATTCTTCTTCTACTTGACCAGTTTGTGGATTTAATTTGACTGGTTTTACTTGTTGCTCAAGAATATTAAAGCGAGTGCGGTTCGTTTTACAACTTGGACATAGCATTGGTTCCATATGTATACACCTCCATTTGTAGCATTTCTTAAACTCATTAATTTTATGCAAGCAAAAAAACTTTCTCAATATAAATAGGTGTTTAATGTATTTAAAATTCAGAAAAAATAAAATATAATAAGAGTACGAACTGGTTATGTCCAAACCAAATCTCCTGTTTTATGCCAATAAGCTGGGAGGCCGAGAAATCGGCCTCATTTTTTTGTGCTCGTTACTATAGGAAACAAGGTTTTTATGAGACTTTTGTCGAAATTTTAGGGATGGATATAAAGGGGGATGTAAAATGAATTTAAAAATGAAGTACATCATTTTATACGTAGAAAAGTTTGAGGAATGTTTAAAATTCTATAAAGATATTTTACAGTTACCTATAAAATCAGAGCACGGTACATATATTGAATTTAATACGGGATCTACAATATTAGCAATGAATACGCGGCAAGATGTGAAAGAATTAACAGGATTACCACTTACAGAAGGCGAGTTACAATCTTCTCATTTTGAATTAGGATTCGTTGTTGAAAATGTACAAGAAACGATTGAGCAATTTAGAGAACAAGGTATTACGGTTTTAGTTGAACCAATTGTAAAGCCATGGGGGCAAACCATTGCATATATTGCCGATCCAGATGGGAATTATATTGAAATTTGCAGTTCATTAGAATAGAAGGAGAAAAAGAGATGGGGTTTCCGAAACTAGAAACAGAACGTTTACAATTAAGAGAATTAACGCTGTTAGATGCAGAAACGATGTTCCGTTATTTTTCAAAAGAATCGGTTATACGTTATTTCGGAATAGATTCTTTCGAAAATATTGAGCAAGCGAAAACAACGATTCAAACGTTTAAAAATCGTTATGAAGAGGGAAGTGTATTTCGCTGGGGAATAGAGAAAAAAGGGACAGGTCAATTGATCGGAACGTGCGGATTTCATTTAATTAATCATCATCATAAGCGAGCTGAAATTGGTTATGAATTAGATGATACATATTGGGGACAAGGATACGCATCGGAAGCGTTACAGGCGATTTTAACTTACGGGTTTGAAATGCTGCAACTTATAAGAATTGCTGCTGTTGTATATGTAGAAAATAAAGCTTCTCAAAAATTATTAAGTAAAGCAGGATTTCAAGAAGAAGGATTACTTCGAAAACATATGATTCAAAATGGAGTTGCGCATGATACCATTTTATATTCTTTATTAAAAGAAGAGTGGAAGAAGTAATGAGTACAAACGAACTTATAACTATTATGAAGAAGCATAGGGAAAATAAATTTATTTTAGGTATAGATGGTTTAAGTCGTTCGGGAAAAACAACATTCGTTGCAAATTTAAAGGAAAATATGAAACAGGAAAGCATTCCGTTTCATATTTTTCATATTGATGATCATATAGTGGAGCGTAATAAACGCTATGATACCGGATTTGAAGAATGGTATGAGTATTATTATTTGCAATGGGATATTGAGTGGCTTCGGCAGAAATTTTTTCGAAAGTTACAAAATGAAACAAAACTAAAATTACCGTTCTATAATGATAAGACAGACTCGTGCGAAATGAAAAAAGTACAGATCCCCATAGTAGGTGTAATTGTAATTGAAGGCGTTTTTCTACAACGAAAAGAATGGAGAGATTTCTTTCATTATATGGTGTACTTGGATTGTCCAAGAGAGACAAGATTTCTACGCGAGAGTAAGAAAACACAGAAAAACCTTTCAAAGTTTGAGAATAGGTATTGGAAAGCAGAGGATTATTACTTAGAAATGGAATTGCCGAAGGATAGGGCGGATTTAGTTATAAATTGATTTGAAGAAAACCTCAACTTTTTGTTTGAAAAGTTGAGGTTTCTCTATGTAATAGCAGATTAATTATTTCAATTAATGAGAAGGAGAATATTATTATAATTTGAATTATATATTTATAGATAAATCTATAGATGAAAAGATTTCAATAAAGCGAGTGATTACATGAGTATTTTCATTTTAGAAGACGATGTCATACAAGCACAGCAAATGAAGCGGCTAGTTGAAGAGATTTGTGAGAAGTATAGGTTGCCTTTTGATTTTATTGAGGTGACTAGTAAAAGTGAAAACATTATTACTAATATTCCAAAGGCGAAGTATGTCCCAATCTATTTTTTAGATATAGAGATAAAAAGAGAAGAGCGAAAAGGGTTACACGTGGCGCAAGAAATACGAAAGTATGATACGCAAGGAATTATTGTGTTTGTAACGACACATTCTGAATTTGCACCTATTTCATATCAATATATGGTATCAGCATTAACTTTTATTGATAAAGGGTTGTCATATGAGGAGAGATATAAAGTTTTTGAACAATGTTTACTTCAATATGAAGCAAGAAATAAGCATATTATTCCGTCCGATGACTTTATCGTTGAAAATAGTAATGCCACTGTGCGGGTTCCTTTTTATGAAGTTGAATATGTTATGACTGATGAACCGCACCGGTTAGCATTAGTGACGTTAGATCGAATCGTTTATTTTTATGGAACCTTAAAGGAAATTGAAATAATCGATGAACGTTTATTGCGTTGTCATCAATCATATATCGTGAATACGAAGCAAATGTCTTCTTACGATGCGAAGCAAAAAATGATAGTTTTAAAAAGCGGAAAACGCATTCCAGTGTCACGGCGTTTAGTGAGTAAAGTACGTAACATGTTAAAGGGTGAGATGTAATGTATATTTATGATTTATTTGCAATACTGCTTACTAGTATGTGTCACACGTTTTTATACATACAATTAATCCGGTACAATAGATTATCATATAAAATGTTAATAGCTTTAAGTGCGGTATTCATTATTTTACTTGCTATTGTTGTAACAGTAACGAGATATCCAGAATTGAATAGTACGATTGTGTTATTTTTAATAAGTTTAGGATTAATGCAAAATGAATTGAAATTTAAGCATAATTTATATTTTGCACTGGTGAGTATGGTGATTATAACGTTAGTGAAAATGTTGCTATTAGATTTAGGGATGAAAATCTTTATGTTAACGCCATTCAATTTATATTTATGGACAGGTAGTATGATTCATCTTATCGTATCAATCCTTACTTTTATCGGTATTTTAGTAGCGCGTAAAAGAATTCAAAAAATCGCTCAATATATAGTAGGTAGTCCGTTATATTATATAACTTACATATTATTAATTATCGGGTTTATTATTGAACTAATTTTAACTCAGCCGTCAACTGAGTTTTTAGCAAAAATAAATCAACAATACAGTGAAGTAAGTTATAATTCAGCGATTATTATTTTTTTATTATTACTAATCATCGTACTAATAAGCTCACATTTATCGAAAGAAAAGTTACGAGAAGAGCATGAAAAACGTTTAGATAAAGAGTTATTAGATTATGTGGAGAAATTAGAGGATATGCATGATGAGCTTGCTAGTTTTCGTCATGATTATATGAATGTATTACTATCGTTAGAAGAAGGAATACGTACAAAAAATGTGAAAGAAATTGAGCAAGTGTACTACGATGTTATTGCTCCCACATTAAAAACAATAAATGATCATGAACTTGATATCGCAAAATTATCTCGCATACAAATTCCTGAAGTAAGGAGTGTATTAAGAGCGAAAGTCGGTACTGCCCAGCAGCAACAAATAAAAGTAATGCTTGATATACCAGAGAACATTGAAAGTGTTTCGATGACGATTATTTCATTTATTCGTATCATTTCAGTTTTAGTAGATAATGCAATTGAGGAAGCAGTATGTAGTGAGGAAAAGATATTACAAATCGCATTCTTTGAAATGGATTCACGACAATATTTTATCGTGCGTAATAGTTCAAAGGGTGAAGCGATTGATTTACAAAAAATTTATGAGAAAAACCATTCAAGTAAAGAAGGTGCTAGAGGGTACGGGCTATTTTCGTTAAAACGAATCATAAATAAAACAAATAATGCGACGTTAGAAACAACTTATGTAAGTCCTTATTTCACACAAACATTTATATTAAATGAGATGAAATGACCATCTATGATGAAAAGGAAACCGAATAAGAAATAACTACATACTTTCTTCACTCAATTTTATACACTTTAAGTAAGAGGTGAAGCGAGATGAATGGTCTTATTTTTACAACAATGATTAGCTTTGGTTTACCGCTTATAGCACTTTTATATGCTTTTTGGAAGAAACGCTATATTCCATATATGTTAGGTATATTGGCTTTTGTTGTATCACAAATATTGATTCGCATACCAATGCTAAATTATTTAAATGGAACTAGCACAGATTTTCAAATGTTTTCTGTTATGCAGCCTATACTATTTGCAGTTTTGCTTAGTATATCAGCTGGAATTTTTGAAGAGATAGCTCGTTTTATCGCAATGCGTTATTTTATGAAGCAACGAGATTGGCAGTCTGGTTTTTTATTTGGAGCAGGGCATGGTGGTATTGAGGCGGTGTTGATAGTCGGTATCCCAGTAATATCCCTATTATTATCACAAACAGTCATTCAAAATGGTGACAGTTATTATCTCGGTGGTATTGAGCGCATCTTTGCGATGGTATTACATGTTGGGCTTTCTTTCATTGTATTGCAAGCTGTTGTCCAAAAGAAATTTCGTTATGTTGTATATGCAATTCTCATCCATGGGACTGTAAATGCATTAGCTGGCATTATATCGCTATATGTGCCAGGGAAAAGCGGGATTATTATGTCAGAAGTTTCAATAGCAATTTTTGCGTTACTCACTTTTAGTTATAGTTTCATTTTAAAAAGAAAGGGTGTATTAAAATGAGAAGAATGTTACTTCTTATTATAAGTGCTATCGCGGCGTTCGCGCTCGCAGCATGTACCGGTAATAAAGTAGATGAAAGTACGTCTAAAAAATTTATTTCAAAAGCGGAAGAAATTGTATCATTATTACATGAGGCAAAGTATAAAGACGTGCGTGAAAAATTTGATAGTAAAATGAAAGCTGGATTACCAGAAGAAAAAATGAAAGATCTTACACCTGTAATTGAGAAAGCCGGAACGTTTGAAAAAATTGAGAAGAAATCGATTGAAGAAAAAGATGGTTTATATACTGTTATTCTTGTAGCGAAATATAGTAAGGAACAACGGACATTTATTATAACTTATAATGATAAAGAAGAAATAGCAGGTTTATTTATTAAATAAAAACAAGTGCAGTGGAAATTTCCACTGCACCTGTTTTTATAACCAAATTATGGGTATTTATGCTAATATAAACACATAGCTATAGAGAAGGGGTGAGTTAGTATGAAAACTGAACTAGTTCCTAAAAAGAAGTACAGTATAATAAGCTACATATGTTTACTCATCGGTATTTTATGTTTTCTGTTCGTTTTTATAACGCCAACAAGGATAGCGAATGCAGGTAATATAGTGGGAGATTATATTACAGTTGCCCTGACAGTTGCAGGTATCATACTTTCTATCATTACAATGACGAAAAAAACAGAGAAGAAGGGGATTGCTATTCTTTCATTCATACTGTCCTCATCATTCTTTATATTTTGGATCATCGCGATTATTTTAGTTTTGACTGGTCGAGTTAGTTTTGCTCCGTAATACCAAATAAAAAGAGCCCTTCTCGTGTGAAGGACTCTTTTTATTCGGTATCTTCAGGTTGATATTCTAAAATATCCCCAGGTTGGCATTCTAATGCTTTACAAATGGCTTCTAAAGTTGAAAACCGAACTGCTTTTGCTTTTCCGTTTTTCAAAATAGAAAGGTTAGCCATTGTAATTCCAACCTTCTCCGAAAGCTCTGTTACACTCATTTTTCTTTTCGCTAACATTACATCAATATTAATAATAATTGCCATATTATTCACCTCAGACCGTTAAATCATTTTCTGATTTTATATCTATCGCATCTTTTAATAGTCTTTGGAGAACGGCAGCAAAGACTGCGATTACCATTGAAGCAAAAATCATAATCATTCCAATAATAATAATGCCAGGGGCGTCATCTCTCTCTGCCACAAGATAGAAAAGTGGCATACCGAATACATATAATACACTAATGGCTAGTGCGCTGTACTTAATATTTTTTAAAGCTTTAACAGACAGCTCAGAGAATGCGTTGTTTTTATCAATATAGTTTAAAAGTTTGAATGTTTGATACAGCGCAAAATAATAAGGTATTGCTGTTGCGTATAAGTTGATAAATACAAGATATTTAATATATGCAATATCAGGATAAAGTTCTGCGGCGAAGTTTCCTATTTTAGGAACTAAAAAAATGCACATAGCAAGAACAGGGATACCCATTAGAATCACAGCTGTCTTTAGGAAGAGTGTTGATCCTTGTTTCATAAAAAGCACCTCATTTATTTAATATCTTATTAATTTACCACGAAATTTATTGTTAAACAATAAATTTTTATTTAATTCAATTGGGGATTTATTGTTTAACAAGTTAATAATGAAAAATCTTCTTTATAAGATAGATGAACTATACCGAGATGTAATGAATAAGAAAGTTACTATTGTTAGCTTTAGAAAAACTGGGAACTAATAAAACATATGTAGGCAGTCAGAATTTTGTATGTAAATGAATGTGAAACTAATGGAGGCGCAATCATGTTTGTATTGGGTTTAAAGATGAAGAAGTTACTGTTAGTAGGAACGATCACACTAAGTATGTTATGTACTGAAAGTATGATGAATGATTATACGGTGGAAGCGAAAGTGAAAAAAGTAGAACATCAACCGAAAAATGTAATCATAATGGTTATGGACGGAACGAGTTCTTCAGCAACTACATTAGCTCGCTTGTATAAAGGGAAACCACTTGCATTAGATGAAATTGTAACAGGAGGAGTTCGTACATATTCGGCGGAATCAGCTATAACAGACTCAGCTCCAGCAGCTACAGCTTTAGCGACGGGGAATAAATCGAATTCAGGATATGTAGGGGTATTACCTACTATTGTGAGTTCACCTGGCTTAAAATCAATAAAAGAAGAGGACAAGTTACGTCCAGTTGCCAACGTTTTAGAAGGTGCGAAACGTACTGGTCGCGCAACTGGAATTGTTGCTACAGCTGAAATTCAGCATGCTACTCCTGCTGGGTTCTCTGCTCACCATGTAAACCGCAAGCATTTTGACGTAATTGCAGAGCAACAAGTGTATCAAAATATAGATGTCGTATTAGGCGGGGGAAAAGCAGCACTTTTACCTGAGAGAGATAGTGGGATTCGAAAAGATGGTGAAGATTTAGTAAAAGTGATTCAAAATAAAGGCTACGACTTTATTGAAACGAAAGAGGCATTATTGAAATCCAAAGCTAATAAAATTTGGGGCTCTTTCTCACATAATGCTTTATCGTTCGATATGGATCGTGAAGCAACAACTCCAGAGCAACCAACACTCTCTCAAATGACGGAAAAAGCAATTCAAACGTTATCAAAAGATAAAGATGGCTTCTTTTTATTTGTGGAAGGAAGTAAACCAGACTGGGCAGCCCATGTGAATGATCCAATTGGGATGATTAGTGATGTGTTAGCATTTGATAATGCAGTTGCAGAAGTATTAAGATTTGCAAAAAAAGATGGTAATACGATGCTGATAGCCGTAGCGGACCATGGTAACAGCGGTATTTCTATTGGCAATATGAATACGACAAAAGGTTATAATACTACGCCAGTCTCTACATATATTGATCCATTGAAAAAAGCGAAAATGACACTTGAAGGGACTATAAATAATTTGAAATCTGATTTATCAAATGTAGAAGATGTAGCTAAGTTATACGGCTTGGATCATTTAACTTATGGTGAAAAAGAGAGGTTACAAGCGGCTAAAAAGAAAATAGATGTAGGTCCAATTTTCACTACATTATTGGCTAACCGTGCGAACATAGGCTTTACAACAGGAGGTCATACTGGTGAGGATGTATTTTTATATTCATACGGTCCTCAAAAGCCAGTTGGTTTGATTCAAAACACGGACGTTGCAAAGACAATAGCGAAAGCGATGGGCTTTAATTTAGAAGAAGTAACAAACAAATTATTTGTAGAGAGTGAATTAGCCTTTAAGCAGAATGGTGCAACTGTAACAATAGATAAAACTGATGTAGCGAATCCTGTACTCATAGTAAAACATAATAATGTAACAGCTCAATTATTTGTTAACAAAAATATAATTCGTATTAAGAATAAAGATTATGAACTAGGAAGTGTTGTTGTAGAAAGCAATGGTAAGTTCTATGTACCAGAAGAAGCAAGGCGTTTATTCATAAAGCATTCTCGTTAAAAAAATGCCAATTCCTTAGCTACTACTTAGGAATTGGCATTTTTTGTATAGATGAGATTTCATTCGAAAAAACGAGGAAAGAGAACCACAAATTCTAGAGTGAACTTCCTGTAAATTTACCTATTTTATGTTTTTCATCCTAGAAAAAATATTTCTCAACATTTTAGTACTTTAAAAAGATTGAATATTCGTATTATAACGAATATTATATTGCTATCGGCAAAAATCGATAATTTGCAGACACTGGGGAGGAAATACATTGAGAAAGAAAAAGAAATTAAAACCTTTAGCGGTATTAACAACAGCAGCAGTGCTAAGTAGTACGTTTGCTTTTGGAAGTCATGCAGCGTATGCTGATACGCCACCATCTCTACCAATTGATGAGCATTTAATACCAGAGGAACGCTTGGCAGAAGCGCTGAAGCAACGGGGAGTAATCGATCAATCTGCATCACAAGCTGAGACATCAAAGGCTGTCGAAAAATATGTTGAGAAAAAGAAAGGGGAAAACCCTGGAAAAGAAATCTTGACAGGAGATAATCTTACGCAAGAAGCTTCAGATTTTATGAAAAAAGTAAAAGATGCAAAAATGAAGGAAAATGAACAGGCGCAGCAATCCGAAGTAGGACCAGTAGCTGGGCAAAGTGCAGGATTGAACCCAGGAAAATTAAATGGAAAAGTACCGACTACACCAGCGAAGCAAGCTGAGTACAATGGGGCTGTTCGAAAAGATAAAGTACTTGTATTACTCGTAGAATTTAGCGATTTTAAGCATAATAATATCGATCAAGAACCGGGGTATATGTATTCTAAGGACTTTAATCGTGAACATTATCAAAAAATGTTATTTGGTGATGAGCCATTTACGTTATTTGATGGATCGAAGATTAATACATTTAAACAATATTATGAAGAACAATCTGGCGGAAGCTACACAGTTGATGGAACTGTAACAGAATGGCTTACTGTTCCAGGAAAAGCGTCAGATTATGGTGCTGATGCGGGAACTGGTCATGACAACAAAGGTCCTTTAGGCCCAAAAGATTTTGTGAAAGAAGCATTGAAAGCAGCAGTAGCCAAAGGTATCAATTTAGCAGATTATGACCAATTTGATCAATACGATCAAGATGGTGATGGAAATAAAAATGAGCCAGATGGAATCATCGATCATTTAATGGTAGTACATGCAGGCGTGGGTCAAGAAGCTGGCGGTGGTAAATTGAAAGACGATGCGATTTGGTCTCATCGCTCAAAACTAGGATCGAAGCCATATGCGATTGATGGTACAAAGTCTTCTGTTTCGAACTGGGGCGGAAAGATGGCTGCATACGATTATACAATCGAGCCTGAAGACGGAGCGGTTGGTGTATTTGCACATGAGTATGGTCATGATTTAGGCTTGCCAGATGAATACGATACAAAGTATTCAGGACAAGGTGAACCAGTTGAATCATGGTCTCTAATGAGTGGCGGTAGCTGGGCTGGAAAAATTGCAGGTACAGAGCCAACAAGTTTCTCACCGCAAAATAAAGAGTTTTTCCAAAAAAATATGAAGGGGAACTGGGCGAATATTGTTGAGGTAGATTATGATAAACTTCGCACGGGAATCGGTACTGCAACGTATTTAGATCAAAGTGTGACAAAATCAAAACGACCAGGAATCATTCGTGTTAACTTGCCAGACAAAGATATAAAAAATATTGAGTCAGCATTTGGTAAGAAGTTTTATTACAGCACGAAAGGAAATGACATTCATACAACACTTGAGACACCAGTATTTGACTTAACGACTGCAATGGATGCTAAGTTCGATTATAAGGCATTTTACGAACTGGAAGCGAAGTATGATTTCCTTGACGTATATGCGATTGCAGAAGATGGAACGAAGACACGCATTGATCGAATGGGCGAAAAAGATGTAAAAGGCGGTATAGATACAACGGATGGTAAGTGGATTGATAAATCATATGATTTAAATCAATTCAAAGGAAAGAAAGTAAAACTGCAATTTGAGTATGTAACAGATATTGCAGTAGCATATAAAGGGTTTGCGTTAGACAATGCAGCATTAACTGTAGATGGAAAAGTTGTTTTCTCTGATGACGCAGAAGGCCAGCCAGCAATGACATTAAAAGGATTTACTGTGTCTAACGGATTTGAACAGAAGAAACATAACTACTATATCGAGTGGCGTAATTACGCTGGGTCTGATACTGCATTACAATATGCACGTGGTCCAGTATTTAATACAGGAATGGTTGTATGGTATGCGGATCAAAGCTTTACAGATAACTGGGTAGGCGTTCATCCAGGTGAAGGGTTCCTTGGAGTAGTAGATTCTCATCCAGAGGCAATCGTAGGAACATTAAACGGACAACCTACTGTGAAGAGCAGTACACGTTATCAAATTGCCGATGCGGCATTCTCATTTGATCAAACGCCAGCATGGAAAGTAAATTCACCAACTCGCGGTATCTTTGACTATAAAGGATTACCAGGAGTTGCAAAATTTGATGATTCTAAGCAATACATCAACAGCGTTATTCCAGATGCGGGACGTAAGTTACCTAAACTAGGATTGAAGTTTGAAGTAGTAGGTCAAGCTGAAGACAAGTCTGCAGGTGCAGTTTGGATCCATCGATAAAATAAAATGAAGAGGAGCTGCCATAAGCCGGTGAAACTGACTTATGGCAGCTCTTTTCTGCTTGTGAAAAAGTTTGTAGAAGTTCATTTTATAAATAAAACGCTCCATTTGTCCAATTATAGCGCTATTTGGGGAGTAAGTAATTTGTAAGTATTGAGTAAGAAAAAAGAGATTTTTATAGTATATAATATTTATTACATCTACTTTTAACACCTGATACTAATAGTATGCTATAATATGAATTAGCAACAAAAAGGAAAGGAATTAGTAAAATGACATTAGAAAATACTAAAAATTTAAAAAAACAAGTTGCTCCATATGAAAAATCAACAATTAAAAAAAGTGTGTGGCAACTTATTAACACAGTCGTGCCATTTGTTGTTTTATGGTATCTCGCTTATAAAAGTTTGTCTGTTTCTTATCTGTTAGCATTAGTTCCATCTTTGTTAGCTGCTGGTTTTATGACGCGAATTTTCATAATTTTTCATGATTGTACCCATTATTCATTCTTTAAAAGTCGACGTGCAAATAGAATAGTAGGTACATGTATGGGTGTGTTAACGTTATTCCCATTTGATCAATGGGGGCATGAGCATGCGATTCATCACGCTACAAGTGGTAATTTAGATAAGCGAGGTACAGGAGATATTTGGACGCTTACAGTCGATGAATATGTAGCTGCACCATTTAGACTTCGTTTAGCATATCGTTTATATCGCAATCCATTCGTTATGTTTGGATTAGGTCCGATTTATGTTTTCTTGCTTAAAAATAGATTTAACCGAAAAGGTGCAAGACAGAAAGAACGTATGAATACGTATTTGACGAATATTATTATCGTTGCTGTAGTAGCAATACTTTGCTGGGCAATAGGGTGGCAATCGTTTCTGTTCGTACACGGTACGATATTCTTAATAGCAGGTTCAGTAGGGATTTGGCTGTTTTATGTACAGCACACTTTTGAGGATTCTTATTTTGAAGAGGATAAAGATTGGGAATATGTAAAAGCGGCAGTAGAAGGAAGTTCATTTTATAAACTTCCAAAAATCTTGCAATTCTTAACTGGTAATATTGGATTCCATCATGTTCACCATTTAAGCCCAAGAGTACCTAATTATAAGCTAGAAGAGGCACACAATAATACGCTTCCGTTAAAAAATGTACCAACAATTACACTTGCTACAAGCTTACAATCACTACGTTTCCGTCTTTGGGATGAGAAAAGTAACAATTTTGTTAGCTTTAAAGATGTAAAAAATATAATTAAAAATAATGTTTCTGTTCGGGTGAAATCGGAATTATAATTTCATCGGCTATTAAACTCCCCTTAATCATTTTCGATTTAAGGGGAGTTTTTGTTATATATAACGGATATTGAGGACGTGGAATACTCATATGTAGGTATAAATTCAAGGATACGATAATCATATTATGTAAATAAGATAAAACATCATTATTTTTTATTATTTTGAAGGATATCATACATATATAATGGAAAGCAAAAGGTGGATGAGAGTAATGATGAGAACAGAAACAACGTAATAAAATAATTCTTTCAAAAGGAAGGGGAAATGAAAGATGTTGAAGTTACAAGGAAAATACAATGAAGCGAAAGTATTTACGAATAACGTTGATGAGACTGCGACAGGGCAGATTATTGATCTTTGTAACCAAGAATTTGTAAAGGATAGTCAAATTCGTATTATGCCAGATACACATGCGGGAGCAGGGTGTACGATTGGGACAACAATGACAATACAAGATAAAATCGTTCCTAATCTTGTAGGGGTAGATATTGGGTGTGGTATGGAAGTTGTTGTAATTGCTAAGAAAAAAGAAGAAATTAATTTCGATTATTTAGACGAAATAATTCGTAAATTCGTTCCAAGTGGTTTTCGTATACGAGATAAAGAACATCGATTCTCAAAAATGATTGATTTTGATGGGGTGAGAGCACCATTTACATTACAACGCGCTCAAAAAAGTATAGGTACTCTTGGAGGAGGGAATCATTTCATCGAACTAAATGAAGACGATAAAGGGAATGTATATATTGTCATTCATAGTGGTTCTCGTAATTTAGGTAAACAAATAGCAGAGTATTACCAAAACTTCGCATATGAACAACTCATTGATGTTACATCAATGAAAGATGAGATTATTAAGAGATTAACTGAAGAGGGTAGAGCAAAAGAAATACAAGAAACTTTACGTGGAATTCAGAAGCCAAAGATTCGTAAAGAACTAGCTTATTTAGAAGGACAGGGATTCAAAGATTATATGAATGACATGAATATTGCTCAAAAGTATGCTGGGTTAAATCGTAAAGCAATGATTGATGAAATTGTTACGAAAATGGACTGGAAAGTAACCGATCAATTTACTACAATACATAACTATATAGACATAGAAAATATGATTCTACGAAAAGGTGCTATTTCAGCTCAGAAAGATGAACGAGTCATTATTCCAATTAACATGAGAGATGGTTCAATTATTGCATTTGGTAAAGGTAATCCAGACTGGAATTTTTCTGGTCCGCATGGGGCAGGACGTATCATGAGTCGTAAGAAGGCTAAAGAATTATTGAGTCTAGAGGACTTCCAAAATACGATGACAGAAGTTTGGACTACATCGGTAGCAGAGAGCACAATTGATGAGGCGCCAATGGTATACAAGCCAATGAATGAAATTATCGAAAATACGAAAGAGACAATAGATATAAAGCATATTATTAAGCCATTATATAATTTTAAAGCGAATTAAAATTATAAAAGACCGCACATGAAGTGAAAGCCATGTGCGGTCTTTTATATAAGCAGGGTATTACATCGTCTCGCTAATTTTAGTTTCACTATTAGTGTTAGTAGAAATTCTTTTCTTAACTTTTAAGTGATAATAAGTGTAGCAAAAGATAATAAATGGTACAGTACAATAGATTCCAAGTCGTTGTTCAGGGATAAAGATAAGACTAATTAATATAATGCCATACAATCCAAAGCCAAGAATTGGTACAAGTGGATAAAGTGGCGTTTTGAACTTTAAGTCTTCTAATTTTCCGCCGTCTGCTACATAATGTTTACGGAAAAAGAACTGAGAAACACAAATTGACATCCAAACAATGATTGTGATAACTCCAGAAATGGAAATGAGCCATAAGTAAACAGTTTCAGCAGCTACTACGCTTGTCAAAAGAGAAAAAGCAGAAATAGCAATCGTCATAATTAAAGCGTTTAGAGGTATTCCTCGTGATGATAATTTCTTTAAAAAGGCTGGAGCCATTTCATTTTTGGATAATGACCAAAGCATGCGAGTTGCCGCGTAAAGTCCTGAGTTTGCGACAGAAAGAACAGCTGTAAGAATAACAAAGTTCATAATATCAGCTGCATATGGAATACCGATATTATCAAATACAGCAACGAACGGGCTTTTTGTTAATCCTGCTTCTTCCCAAGGAATTAAAGCAACAAGAACAAAGATTGCTAAGACGAAGAAAAACATCGTACGCCATATAATATTTCTAATAGAACGAGGTAAAGTTTTTGCTGGATCTTCACTTTCACCTGCTGCGATTCCGACAAGTTCTGTACCTTGGAAGGAGTAATTGACTGTAACCATTGTTAAAAGAATAGCGGCAAGTCCATTTGGGAATAAACCACCATGATTTACGAAATTTGAAAATAGCGGAGCTGGTTCGTCGCCTTTTAAATCAATAAAACCGAACATAGCGGCGCCGCCAAGAATAATAAAAGCGATAATGGCAGATACTTTTATACTTGAAAACCAAAATTCTGTTTCTGCATAACTACGAGCAGATAGTGCGTTAATCGTGAAGATTGTAACGCCAAATATTAAACACCAAACCCAAACAGGAATATCAGGAAACCAGCGCTGCATTGTAATGCCGGCAGTTGTAAATTCAAGGCCGGTTGTATTTGCCCAGCTTAACCAATACAACCATCCGATTGTAAAGCCAGTTGCAGGATTGATAAACTTAGTGGCATATTCCTGGAAAGAGCCTGAAACAGGCATGGCTACAGCAAGCTCACCAAGACATAGCATAACGAAATACATTAATAACCCACCAGCCATAAAGGCAAGTACGGAACCACCAGGTCCAGCCTGACTTATAATAAAGCCAGATCCGTTAAATAACCCCGTTCCAATCACGCCACCGAGTGCAATCATGAATAAGTGTCTACTTTTCATCGTACGTTTTAATTCATTGTTTGTATTATTTACTTGCGCCATTGTTTTCCTCACTTTCGTAGTTGATAGAATAAAGCTTGATGTTTTTCCGTATTGTGGAATGTATTCCGTGATGTGAAATCTTGTTATAATTTTCAGATAATTAAAAAGAAAAGTCAATATTTTTTTGTTTGCGCTTTCAAATTATTGTTCGCGGTATATTTTTATTTTTAGAAAATTGAATAAATGGATTGATTTCATTTCGGATTTTTGTTAAATTGATAGGTAATTGAGCGTACTAACATATTACAAGTGAAGTAGAGGTGAGTTATGGTACAGTCCATTGATCGAGCGATAAGTATTATAAAGTTATTAAATTCTACTAATGAAAAAGAGTATTGGGCTATTTCTGATATAGCGGACAGAACACATCTCCCAGTTAGTACAGTACATAGATTACTTAACTCTCTAATCGAGCATGGGCTAGTTACGCAAATTTCAGAAACGAAACAGTACAAAATTGGGCCCATGTGGATGGAAATAGGATTACGCCAATTGGAGAAAGTAGACTACAGATCTGTGGCAAGAGAAGTGATGAAGCGATTAGCCTCTGAAGTGGAAGAAAGTGTGTATTTGAACATTCCAAATGGAACACATTCTATTATCATTGAAAGAATGGATAGCCCTTTAAAAATTCGAGTGATTGATAACTTAGGGGAACAAATTCCACTTTCAATTGGTGCCGCAAATAAAACGATGTTAGCCAATATGAAACAGAATGAAATGGAATATATTGTTGAGCAGCTACTTTCTGCTTTACCAGAACAAAAGCAAATTCTTCTTGATCAAATAAAGCAAATAAGAGACGAAGGATATGCTGTCAGTTATGGAGAAAAAACAGAAGGGACAGCTTCAGTAGCTGCACCTATTATCGGATTTAATCATAAAGTAGTAGGAGCATTAAGTGTTGGGGTAATTAGTCATCGCATTAATGATGATCGACTTTCTTTTCTTATTAGTAAGGTAAAACAAGCAGCACATGAAATATCAATAAAAATCGGCAGTACATCAGAACTATAATTTTGATAACTGTCGTCATTTTTTATTCATATACTGGAATTCATTTTCATAATGCGGAAAAATAGGGGGATTTATATGTCAAAGTGGCAATCAAAAGAACAATTGATTCAATTATTAAGCAGTCTTGTTGAAATTCCTAGTATTACAGGTACAGAAGCTGAAGTGATATTGCCAGACTTCGTTGTGGAACAATTATCTGATTTACAGTACTTCAAAGAAAATCCGCACCATTTGCAAAAAAATCCGACGGGCGATGGACGACATTTTGTTACAGCACTAGTAAAGAAAAGCGATCGTACAAAAAATACCGTAATTTTAGTAAGTCACTTTGATGTTGTAGATGTACAAGATTATGGAGTGTGGAAAGAAGATGCATTCAATCCTAAAAAGTTAACGTCTATGTTTTATTCTCATAAAGATGAATTACCAGACCATGTACGTGAAGATATAGAACATGGAGATTGGCTGTTTGGTAGAGGAACAATGGATATGAAATGCGGCCTCACGTTACAAATGGCAATGATTGAGCAAGCTTGCGAAGGAAGGTTTGATGGGAATGTTCTTTTATTGGCTGTACCAGATGAAGAAGTAAACTCTGTAGGGATGAGAGCTGCTGTTCCAAGATTACTAGAGTTAGCAAGAGAACATGATTTAGAGTATAAAACGGTACTAAATTCAGAGCCTATGTTTTCAAGGCATCCTGGTGACCAAAAGAAATATATTTACACTGGTTCTATTGGTAAAGTGTTACCTGGTTTTCTTTGCTACGGAAAAGAGACACATGTAGGTGAACCTTTTGCGGGCCTAAATGGGAGTTATATGGCTTCATTAATAACAGCAGAATTAGAGTTGAATACAGACCTTTGTGATATTGTAGAAGGGGAAGCGAGTCCTCCGCCAACTAATTTACTTCAAAGGGACTTAAAGGAGGATTACTCTGTACAAATTCCGCATCGTGCAGTCACATTATTTAATTTGTTTTTACTAGAAAAATCAATGACAGATGTCGTTTCATTGTTACGTCAAAAAGTAACGAAAGTAGCAGAGAAAATAGAAGAATCATATGAGAAGCAAGCTTATCGTTTTTCTAAATATAATCCATTTATACCACCTAACCCCAAAGTAAATGTATTAACATATGAAGAGCTTATCGCTTATGCAATTGAACAACATGGGCAAGAGAAAATAGATGATATTCAATCTAGTGTTATTAAAAATAGAGAAGATAAAGATGATCGTGCGGTAACGATTGATTTAGTAGATAAATTAGCCATCTTATGTAAAGAAAAAGCACCGATGATTGTACTTTTCTTTGCTCCGCCATATTATCCAGCTGTAAGTTCACGCAACAACCAATTAATTAAAGAGGTAGTTGGAGAGATGGAAAAGTATGCAAACTTCAATCATAATATTTCATTTGAAAACCAAAACTATTTTGGAGGAATTTCAGATTTGAGTTATGTGGGCTTACAAAATCCATTACATTCAATGAGTTCACTTGTAGACAATATGCCATTATGGGATAAAGGTTACTCAATTCCACTTCAGGAACTAGAAGAATTTGATGTTCCAGTTTTAAATATGGGACCGGTAGGAAAAGATGCACATCAATGGACAGAACGTCTAGATGTAAATTACGCATTTGAAACGCTATTAGACATGTTACCGATTTGCATTGAAAAATTACTTGTTTCTAATAAAATTACACAAGTATAGTAGGGAAGGGGAAAATGAAATTATTTCAATATAATTAATAACTAAAACGGCCAAACTCAAGTAAATTCGAGTTTGGCCGTTTATCATGTAGTGCATTTCTAATTACATTCATGTGAAGTTATAGTTTTACTTTTTCGTTTGACCAGATAGTTCGACAGACTTTTGTGTACAACGTTGCATAGCTGAAATGATGGCTGTTCGTAAGCCTTTTTCCTCTAAAGTTGCTACAGCTTCTATAGTTGTTCCGCCAGGGGAACAAACCATATCTTTCAATTCACCTGGATGTATTCCTGTTTCTAGTACCATCTTTGCAGATCCTAATACAGCTTGAGCTGCGAATTTATATGCTTGATTTCTTGGCATACCATCTAGTACAGCAGCATCTGCCATCGCTTCTATTATCATATATACGTATGCTGGTGAAGAGCCACTTACAGATGTTACAACATCCATTAATTTTTCACTTACAATCTCTGATTGACCAAAACTATTGAAAATGTTTAGCACATCTTCTAAATCTTTTTCTGTCACCATTTCATTCGGACATAATGCTGACATTCCTTCTCCAACAAGAGCAGGAGTATTAGGCATTACTCGTACAACTTTTAATTTTTTATTAAAGGCATTTTCAGTACTTTCAATACTTTTACCAGCAGCGATCGTAACGATGATAGCATCGTTTTTTATCACTTCTTTAATTTCGTTAATTACTAACGGGTATAAGTCTGGTTTAATTGATAAAATTAAAATATCAGCATTTTTAGCGACTTCATTGTTGTCAGTAGTTATAGATATTCCGTACTTTTCACTAGCATTTTCTAAATTCGTCGTGTTTAAATCTGAACAAATGATATGATTTGAAGACACTATCTTTTTGTTTAGCATCCCGCCAATTATAGCCATCCCCATATTTCCGCATCCGATGAATCCAATTTGTTTATCCATAATAATTCAATCTTGCTCCTTTTTAATAAATTATATCATTTCGAAAGTATTATCTTAATATAACAATAACATCTCTGTGCAATATAAAGAAACATTCTAAGAGAATATATTCCTTTTTGCAACATGAAAAGATAAAAATTAATTATATTCGACATTTTGTAAATGTATACACTATAATGTAAGGTTTATGTTTATAAATATGAGTTGAACTTTTATCAATTTGTGTTTTCATTCAGTAGAGCAATAACTTCATACAAGTAACTCGCAGCTCTAGGTATTTTTAAAAATACCTCTTGACACCAAATCGAACTATATCGCATAATATAAAAAAATTAAACCGAAAATCGTTGAAGGGAAATAGTACATATGTCTTCTTGCGAAAGAGAGTGGAATTCACCGGCTGAAAGATTCCTCGTATAGAATATATCGAACCTATCCCTGAGTCTTAAATGAAAGTTTAGGCGTTCGCCTGCGTTATAGGCACCAAGTGGATATCTATGTATATCAATTAAGGTGGTACCGCGGAACAATGACCGTTTCGTCCTTTTTATTTTATTAAGGGCGAAGCGGTCATTTTTATTTTGCTCTTAAATAGGCTACGTGCAGCACTCATAAGAATAGAAATCGCTGCAAGCTGTATGAATAGAAGTGTAATGTATAAAAAACTTTGATTTTAGACTTGGGGGATAAAAAAGTGAAGAAACAGCGAATTGTTGTAAAGATTGGGAGCAGTTCTTTGGCGGATAGTCATGGAGGCATTTCTAAAGAACAACTTTCAGATCATGTTGCCGCATTGGCTCGATTGAAAGAGGAAGGGCATGAAGTTTTATTAATTACATCTGGGGCCGTTGCTGCAGGTTTTTCTGCTCTAGGATACCCTAGCAGACCTGTAACAATTAAAGGAAAACAGGCTGCAGCAGCTGTCGGACAAAGTTTATTAATGCAGGCATACACGGAGGAATTCCGTAAATATGGCATCGTTACTGCGCAACTATTGCTGACGAGAAGTGATTTTTCTAGAAAAGAACAATATAGTAATGCTTACGCGACGTTAGGAGAGTTACTAAACCGTTCTGCTCTTCCAATTATTAATGAAAATGATTCCATCTCTTTAGAGGAGTTAACGTTCGGTGATAATGATATGCTGTCAGCTTTAGTAAGCGGACTTGTTTCGGCAGATATGCTGATGATTTTTACAGATGTGAACGGTTTATATGATAAAAATCCTCAAAAAAATGAGGATGCGAAAAAATATTATTTCCTTCCTGAAGTTACAGAAGAAATTGCTTCTCTTGCTGGAGATGCTGGCTCAAAACTTGGGACTGGCGGTATGAAATCAAAAATTGATGCTGCAAAGACGGCGCTATCTCTTGGGGTAAGTGTATTTATCGGTACAGGACGTGGACAAGAGAAATTTGTTGATGTTTTAAAGGGGAAAGGTGACGGGACGTATGTCGGAAATGCCCCTCAAAAAGAAATGAAGATGAACAAGCAATGGATTGCCTTGCATTCGCTTGTTAGCGGTCAAATTGAAATAGACGCTGGAGCAACTACAGCTATCATTCAGCATGGTAAAAGTCTTCTTCCTGCGGGTGTTACAAATGTGTCAGGATTTTTCAAAGTTGGCGATGTTGTAGAAGTCATGACGCAACAAGGGCGCGTAATTGGAAAAGGACAATGCACATATAGCGCAGAGGAATTAAGAGAGATAAAAGGTATGCAAAGCCAACATATTCAAGCAAGAGGCGAAAGGCATAATTATGAAGTCATCCATAGGGATCATTGGGTTTCACTTTAAGAATAGTGATGTTAAAAAGGAGGAAATAAAAATGAATGAAGTGTTAGCAAAGGGGAAAAGAGCGAAAGAGGTTGCTAGGGAACTGGTACTAAAATCTACACATCAAAAAAACGAAGCACTTGATGCAATTGCAAATCAATTAATAAGTGAAACAGCTTATATTTTAGAGGAAAACAAACGAGATATCGAAGAAGGTAAGGCAAAAGGATTTTCTAATTCACTCCTTGATCGACTAATGCTAACTGAACAACGCATTGTTGATATGACAGAGGGGATTAAGCAGCTAATTGAATTACGTGATCCTGTAGGAGAATGTGTAAGTGCATGGGAAAGACCAAATGGATTATCTATTCAGGAAATGCGTGTACCACTTGGTGTTGTTGGCATGATTTATGAGGCAAGACCGAATGTGACGGTGGATGCTGCTACAATTTGTTTAAAAACTGGAAACGCAGTCATATTACGTGGTAGTTCTTCTGCTATTCATTCTAATAAGGCGATTGTTGCCGTTATTCACAGGGCGCTCAAACAAACAAGCTTACCTCAAGAAAGCGTACAGCTTATAGAAGATACAACGCGAGTTAGCGCAAAGCAGTTGTTTACAATGAATGATTATTTAGACGTTCTTATTCCAAGAGGTGGCAAACAATTAATCGATACTGTTGTGAGAGAAGCGTCTGTTCCAGTACTTGAAACAGGTGCGGGAAATTGTCATATTTTTATTGATGAAACAGCGAATACGCAAATGGCAATTGATATTATTATAAATGCAAAAACGCAGCGTCCATCTGTATGTAATGCGATTGAAACGATTGTACTTCATGAGAAGTGGGCACAGCAATATGGTAGCGAGTTGTTTTCTTCTTTGAAGGAAAGAGGCGTGGAGCTACGTGGTGATCAAAAAGCATTGGCATTGGATTCTTCAATTGTACTTGCTTCAGAAGAAGATTGGGGGACAGAATTTTTATCTCTCACGCTGGCAGTTAAAGTAGTTTCTTCTATAGAAGAAGCGATTCATCACATAAATACGTATGGATCTATGCATTCTGAAGCGATTATATCAGAAAACGAGGAAAACGTTAGCAAATTTTTCGTATCTGTTGATGCTGCTGCGCTGTATCACAATGCATCAACCCGTTTTACTGATGGATCTGAATTCGGATTTGGAGCAGAAATTGGTATCAGTACACAAAAGCTACACGTAAGGGGACCAATGGGGCTTCCTGCATTAACTTCTACAAAATATGTGATTCGTGGAAATGGACAAATTCGAAAATAAAAATAAAAGACACTCAATTGGATTGGGTGTCTTTTATTTTAAAAATTATTTACCATACAAAAAGCCCAACAAGCATAGCGCTTAATAAGGAAACAGCCATTCCGCTCACAAGAAGCTTCCAAACATTTTTCCCGATGACTGATGATTTTTCGCTGCCAAATAATGAATTGTAAGTTCCATAAATCATACCTACTGTACTAAAGTTAGCAAAAGAAGCTAGAAATGTTGTGGCAACCGCAACCGTATGCGGTTGTAAAGACTTTAAGTTTGATTTTAAATCCATCATTGCAACAAATTCATTCGTCGTTATTTTGATCCCCATTAGTTCAGCTACATACATAGCATCACTGCCCGATAAACCGAGTAAAAAAGCGAAAGGACTAAAGATAATGGAGAAGATTTTTTGAATTGTTAACCCCGTTACAAAAAATCCTAAAATCCCATTTAAACATGCAGTTAAAGCTACATAACCAATTACCATAGCTAAAATAACGATAACCATATTCATCCCGACTAACATACTGTTTGAAATAGTAGAAAAGAAATCCTTTTTTTCATGTTTGGAAGGCGTGTAAACAACATCTTCTTCTTTCGAAACTTCCACAGGATTTAATACATTGGCTAAAATTAATGCGTTAATACAGTTTAATGGGATTGCGCTGAAAATATAAGTTGCTGGAACCATTGATAAATAAGCGCCAAGAATGGATCCGCTAACGCTACTCATACTCATAATCCCAAAAGTTAATAATCGATTTTCTTTTAAAACAGATAATTGATCACGAACAACCGCAAGTGCTTCGGTGTTTCCTAAAAACATCATTTGAATCGAAAAGAAACTTTCTAACTTTGGTAAACGAGAAATCTTTGAAATAACTGCACCTACTTTATCAATAATCCAAGTTAAGATTCCAAAATAAGAAAGAATATCAAAGAACGTGATAACAAAAATGATAGGAAGTAATGCGCTAAAGAAGAAATCAATTGTTTGATTTTCCATAGCGGAAGGAAATGCAAATCGAATTCCTTCATTTGCACATGCCAGTAGCCAACTGAAAAATGAAGCAATTTTATTAATGATAATACTGCCTAGCTTTGTGCCTAACATAAACCACGTAATAAAAAGCTCCAATATGATGAGAATTACAATTGGTCTCCATTTTATATGTTTTTTATTAGGCGAACATAAGTAAACAATTAATATGACAACGAAAATCCCTAACATATTCAATATGAAATACATGTCAACAACTCCTTGAGGCTTATTATTTGTATATAAAAAAGCCTCTATTCTTCCAAATTTGGATTATGATTAGAAGTTATGAAGAAGGTTAATGATGTTTGGGATTCCTGTATTTTAATTTGCTTTATTTTGAGCAATCGCAGTATTTACAAAACAAGTAGCTATTTTCAATTATTTGGTTGCATGTTAAACGTCAGCAAATGTAAACATCGCTTATAAATAAGAACGGTGAGTTGGCCATGAACCTTGGAGTTTTCGAAGTTGTATAATTTGTCCTGTATGATAAGCATCGTGCAAAAGGATATTCATATATTGTTGCCAAATTGGTAGAGAAGGCTTTGGCTGATCTAGTTCTGCTTCTTGAAAGGATGTTAATGAAGATTGTAAGGCATCATGTACTTGAAGTGTTCGTTTCACTGTTTGTTGCCAAGCGTCATCATCATTAGGTCCGCCTTGGATAAACGTCTCATCATTATTTTGTGGAGCAACAAATGTGTCATCTTCATGTAAGCGGGAAAGTAAACGCTCTTTAAAGACTAATAAATGGTTCACATTTTCCCAAATGGTATTACTAGCAGCACCTTCTGGTTGCCAACATGCTTGTTCAGCCGTAAGATTCTTTAACGCTTCTGATATTGGTGGGTACCATTCTTCTTCGTAAAAAACTTGTTGGACTCCATTTTGCAACATTTCTTTTCTTCCCATCCGTATAGCCTCCTGTTCATTTTCTTCATAAAATAAATTCTCTTTTCTCTTCAATAAACCTTCTCAATAGCTGAACAAGAGAAGGAAATGCAACGTATAACAGGGCCGTTAATAATCAAGATTTTCATTGAGTCAGAATGAAAAAGAGTATAAACCTTTTCTATTTGCTTATTGATTAGAGTATTTTTAAAATTTTAATATAATTCTAAAAATATAGAAGGCAAAATTCGATAAAAATAGAATTTAATATATAGCAAACAAGGAGGGATAAAAATGGAGGTCTATCACATAACGAGTAGAAAGAGGGAAACTTATAACGTTCAAGTGAAATATTCGATACTTTTCGAATGTGCGCTTGGCATTGCTGCGATTACTCATAAGCGGTTAATTGATACTCTTGAAAAGAGCCAAAATGAATGGGAAGAAATTAAGAAATCATTAACAGAAGAAATGAGAGAGCACTTACAATTTGTCGAAGAACATAATACGTGGAAAGCATTGCTTCAGTTGTTGTATGAAGAAGATTTTCACGATGTATCGCAGTTTCATACTACAATCGATTCACTTTCAGAAGTAGATTTGAAGTATATATGTTTACCGTTTTTAGGGGAGAAGTATGAAGAGAAAAGACGTTTAGCCGCAAGTAAAGATGTAAATGCAATACATGAACTAATGGAACTGACAAAAGATCATCAGTTTTTCTCTACTTATATTCGTTTTATATGCGATGTTGATGTACAAGTGCTGAAAGCCCATTTAATTGCTGTTATGACAGGATGGTATGAGAGCGTTATTCAAAAAAAGGAAGAAGAAATACGTTCTATATTAAAACGAGATTATGAAGCAAAGGTTGAAATGAATAAAAAGATGAAACCAGAAGAGTTTGTCGAGTGGGCTACAGGTGGCGTTCATTATATGCCAGAACCAAGTGTTCATTACGTGCTTCTTATCCCGCAAATGACGTACAGGCCTTGGAATATTGAAGCGGATATTGAAGATACGAAAGTATTTCATTACCCAGTTGCAAACGAAAGTATCCATCCTGAAGATCCATATGAACCCAATTATTTTTTAGTTCAAAAGCATAAAGTTCTTGGAGATGAAGCGAGGTTACGAATTGTAAAAATGTTGTTCGAAAAAGAACGAACATTGCAGGAAATTACAGAAAGACTGCAACTTGGTAAATCTACTGTACACCATCATTTGAAATTGTTACGTGCGGCGAAGTTAGTGGATATACATGACGGAAAATATGTATTAAGAAAGAAAGCAGTACAGTCTTTAGCGAAAGAATTAGATATGTTTTTGAATAGATAATTAACAACGAGAATGTACATAAAGGGAGGAATATAAAAGAAAAGTTGGTGTGTGAAATTGAAAAATATATTGAAAAATCGTTCGTTCTTTTTTATGTGGATTGGTAGTGCAATCTCTGAATTAGGAGGGGCTTTCGGAACGTTGTGTAATTCAATTCTAGTATATGAGTTAACAGGGTCAGAAATGGCTTTAAGTAGTATGTGGTTATTATATTTCATCCCATCACTCATATTGCAATTAATAAGTGGCCCATTTATTGATAAATGGAGCCGGAAGTGGATTATGATATTTTCGCAATGGGTGCGAGCTTCCGTTTTCTTACTACCGTTAGTCATGTTACTTACTAGTAGTATAGAAGTTTGGCATGTGTATATCGTACAAATTATAATCGGGCTTATTACGCCGCTGTATACACCTGCAAGTCAAGCAATTACACCGAGCATTGTAAATGAAGAACAACTTCAAGACGCAAATGCATATATTGATGGGATGGCTCGACTTATGATGTTTCTTGGACCAATATTAGGCGGAGTGGCCATTCATTTGATTGGAGTAGAACTTACACTATCTTTCGTATGTATTTGTCTATTTGTTAGTGGCGCTTTTTTACTTTATATAAAAGAAAAGCGAACAACACAATCCATTCGGAAAACGTGGCTAGAACAGTTTCTTCACGGTTTTACATATTTTTTCACAAAACCAGTTATCGTTTGGCTCAGTGTCTTTCTTACTTTCGTGCAATTTGGAGTTGGGGTTACGCTAGTTACAAACCTTCCTTATATAAAAGATGAGCTGTCAGCAGGGTATGCGGAGTTTGGTTATTTTATGGCCGGTTTCCCGTTTGGCTATGTAATTGGATCAATACTAGTCGGAAAAGTAACATATAAAAGCCGGCGTATACTCATGCTTGGTGGATTGTTTATAGGAGGACTAACATACATTTCTCTAGGGTTCAATCATAGCATTATCATTGCAATAATAGTTGAAGTAATAGCAGGGATTTGTATTTCATTTTTCAATGTTCATAACACAACAATATGCCAACAAACAGTACCAAACAATATGATAGGACAAATATTTTCAGTGCGTTTATTTTTCATACGATCCGCTATGCCGTTAGGTGTGTTATTAGGAGGCATACTAAGTGAAATGTGGGGAGTAAGATCACTTTACTTTATCATCGGTGCGATTATATGTGTTACTTCTTTAATAGGAATATTCCTTCCATATTTCAAATTTTTAGATGAAGCTGTTGAAGAGAAAATAGCATAATTCAAACAATTAAAACTTTTTAATTGAAAATAATTATCATAATCAACTATAATAGAAGAATACTAGTATTCGTATTAAAAAGAGGGAGTGGAATATATGTTTATCGAAACGAAAACATTTACAGTCAAAGAAGGTACATCAAATATAGTTGTAGAACGTTTCACTGGCGAAGGTATTATTGAAAAATTTGAAGGCTTCATCGACTTGAGTGTTCTTGTGAAAAAAGTAAGACGCGGCGACGAAGAAGTTGTCGTTATGATTCGCTGGGAATCTGAAGAAGCATGGAAAAACTGGGAAACAAGCGAAGAACATTTAGCAGGGCATAGAGCGAGTCGTGGGAAACCAAAACCAGATCATATCATTAACGTTGATCACGCAGTTTATTATGTAAAATCATCGAAAGCGGCTTATCAACAGTCGTAATATATATGTATGTAAAGGTAGAGGATATTTGTTTAGGAATAAACAAATATCCTCTTTTTTGATTTATAGTAAAATATGGATGTGATATATGTTTTATTGTTTCGTTAAATGGAGGTAAATGAAGTGAAAAAAATGTTTGGAGGTTACAAATGTTAGAAGCACAGACATCTATTAAACATGAACAACATAAAAAATTAGTGCAAACAATAGTAGCTGAAATCTTATCAATAGATAAGGTAACTGGATGTATGCTTATCGGTTCTGTCGCAAGAGGTGATGCATATCCTGATTCGGATTTAGACTTATATATTCTTTTAGAAGACGGACAAAAGAAGAAGTTTCATTCTGAAACGAGAGAAGAAATTTTAGTTGAATATAAGTATGCGGGTGTTAATCAAATACTAGTAAACTTTCAAAACAATCCGATGGAACTATACTCATTTTTAGAAGGGGAAATTTTGTTTGATAAAAGCGGTGAGCTAAAAAAGTTAAAGGAAATAGCTGCATATGAATTTGAAAACTATCGTGTTTCTAGCGACAAAGTGAAAAGTATTTCTCATTGGTTACATAGTTCGCTCATTAAAATTCAGTCTGCTTTGAAAGCAAATGATGAGTTAAAAGCTTCATACATCGTTCATACTTCAACTTGGACATTGTTAGAAGGGATATGGGCTATTAATAATAAACCTACACCGCCAGCGGGATCTGTTTTAAGGTATATTCAAACGCTGCCGAATAAGCCAATTCATTTGAAAGCATTCCTTCATAAATTATTTTTAGGGGATACGAAAGAACGTATTGAATCGGCAATCGTGTTAATGGAGTGGGTGTTACATAAATAATAGTGTCTAATGTTGTTGGTAAATCGATATCTCGTTTCTAAGAGCCTATATATTGGGAAAATCGTTGATATAAATTTCATATACTACATAACTAGCAACTAAAAGAGCGTAATCTAGTCTAATTTCCAGCTAGATTACGCTCTTTTTAATCCAATTGAATCTCAAATTCAAGCACAGCTTGATCTTTCCTAAACGGCATATTGAGTTCTTTAAATCGTAAGCTTATTCCAGACGAATTCTCAGGAAGGGCAGGAGATATAACGAAATGATGACTAAAATGTCCATCAGTGCCGCCACCACCTTCTGGCCAGCAGTCATATGTATTATCTATTGATAATTGGAAGAAACTATGAGGCTTATTTTCATTGAAAACTTCATCAGTGGAATCCCAATCGCTATATAAATAAACTACACTAGCATTTGCGTATTGCCGAATAAAAGTTACCGTATACATGATACCATTATGTTCATATGTTTTAAAAACCGGTATATGTTTTTGGAATGCAGTTGGTTCAACGCGAGGTTTAAATTCCCCTTCGTCCATCATGGATGAGAAAAGTGAATTTAGATAATCTGGATAAAATCCGTATTGCTTTGCCCATTTATAAATAGCTTCATCATGTGGAAAACCTGGATCACCACCTGAAAGTTCTTTCCGTTCTTTTAATAGGGCACAAATTTTTTCATCGATAGTATATAATCTTTCATCGTAATAATCAGTAGGGCGTTCAAAATTCATTCGTTGCATAATCATTCCTCCTTTTCTTTATTTTAACAAAAAAAGAAAGGGCAATACATTTTTAAATATAAGTATTAAGTGTTAATTTAAAATCATTTATAAATCAAATATTGTAGACTTAAAATGAAGTTTGAAAACAAGTTCTATTTTGCAAAGAAATTGCTTATGCATAAAATAATAATAATGTATGAATCAAGCAGGTATCCCATATGGTAAAGTACGAAACTATTAGTAGTACAGTGAAATTAATAGGAGGTTACCGCTATGACAGCTGTTTTTAAAGATATGGCGTTCCAGCTAAGAACGGAACGACTCGACCTGAATATGTGGGAGGAATCCGATGCAGTCTGGCTTAGAGAACTAATTGGTGAACGTGGAGTGGAAATGCCAACCGTTGAATCTGTTCGTAACGATCTTATTGAGAAGCGCAAGATAGCAGTTGAAAATGGCATTTCTCTTCTCACTATTCGTAGACGAGACGAAGGAGATTTCATCGGTTACTGTGGCTTAATTATCGGTCGTTCCACGCTTGAAGAGCCGGAGATTGCATACGAGTTGTTCCGTAGTGCTCATCGCATGGGTTATGCGACAGAGGCAGCATCAGCGGTATTGGAGGCTGCGATTGCTACGGGGCGCAAAAGACTATGGTCTACTGTAGGCGCTTGGAATACTGCGTCTTTTCGGGTGTTAGAGAAGTTAGGATTTAAGCGGCATCATCGTACGTTTGGCGAACGCGGTGAGATTGTTTGGAATGTGCGCGATCTGTAGAGACCTGGCCAAATTTGAAATAATAAGAAATGTCAAAGAAAGCCCATATGTTAGGTATGGGCTTTTCCTTATAGTAAATCTTGATTTTTTATTTATTTAAGTGTAATAGTCTATCTCGCATCTTAATTTTTCACATCATTATATAATTCCAATGCCTCTTTCACATTCAATCCATTTTTCACGATACCATGTATCGCTTGAATCATCGCAGCTGGATGTTCGGATTGCCATATGTTGCGGCCCATATCTACGCCGATTGCACCTTCTTGCAGTGCGTTGTACGTAATGTTTAATGCGTCTTCAATTGAATCTAGTTTTGGTCCACCAGCAATGACGACTGGGGCAGGGCAAGTGCTTGTAATTTTTTCGAATCCTTCGCAGTAATACGTTTTAATAATGTCAGCACCCATTTCAACGCATACACGGGAAGCAAGTGCTAAAAAGCGAGCTTCACGTTTTTGCAGTTCTTTTGCAACTGCGGTAATGCCGAGTACTGGCAGACCATAATTGTGTGCTTCTGAAACTACATTTGCGAGATTTGTAACTGTTTGTGTTTCATAGTCTGATCCGACGAAAACAGATACACCGACGCCAATTGCATTTTGTTTTACTGCTTCTTTTACAGGGGTAACAATTGTTTCATTCGCTAAGTCTTTACCGACGACAGTAGCTCCGCCTGATACACGCATAACCATCGGTGTACTGCAATTTTCAGGAATGCATGAGCTAAGTACACCTCGCGTTAAAAAGAGAGAATCCGTATAAGGAAGCAAGTTTTTAACTGTTTCAAGTGGTTGTTCAAGCCCGTGAATTGGTCCTAAAAAGTAGCCGTGATCTATCGCTAACATAACCGCTCTGCCATCAGGTAAAATTGTATTTAATCGATTTTTAAATCCCCAAGTCATTCAAAATCACTCCTTCGTTAATGTTGGATTTTCCGTTTGAACGGTATCTTTATTTGGTAAATGTGGTGACTTTATAAAAACCGCTTTAAAAGGTTTGTCAGAATGGTTAATAAGATAGTGAGATTCATGAGGACGAACTTGCAGGACATCACCTTGTTTCATTGGAACTCTTTCGTTATTTACATAGAAATCTATTTCACCTTCTAATGCATAGAAGACCTCTTCGCACGTCGTATGATAATGGTTTTGAAACTCCTGACCAGGCTGAATAACAACAAGGCCAAGATCAATATTCGGACCTTGTATTAAATATTTCGGCCCGTTATCACCGAAGCGATAGGAGAAGTCATTTTCATTCGCTTTTAACATACATTCCACTCCTTTATGTAATGTGTTACAGTGCACCAGGCGCAATCCACATATGTGAAGTGAGCCCTTTATCAGCTAAAGCGAGCTGACTGTCATATACAGTTTTCCATGTTTCATAGAACTCTTTATATAGTTCGTGATTTTCAGTAACTGGTTCGAATGTTTGCTCCCACTGTACAAACTCTTCGGCAGTCTCTTCCATAGATGCATATATGCCAGCACCAACTCCTGCAGCAATCGCAGTTCCTAAAGCAGCTGCTTCTTTCACAACAGGTACTTTTACAGGAATACCAAGGACGTCTGATAAAATTTGTGGCCATAGTTTTCCTTTAGCGGCACCACCAGCAAAAATGACTTCAGAAGGGAATGTTCCTGTGAGATTTTCTATTAATTTTAAATTGCCAAGTGTAACGAAGGCAGCATTTTCCTCAATAGCACGGAACAGTTCTTTTTTTCCGCATTTGTCTGCATCTAAACTTAAATTTAAAAAAGAAGGTGCGGCATGACGCCAAGAAATGTAGTTCATAACGTTTGAAAAAGTAGGGATAATGCCATGTGAGCCGACAGGTACGTCTTTCGCTTGTTCTTCTAATAATTCATAAGCATCTACACCGAGTTTGTCAGCAAGTTTCTTTTCCTCTTGGCAAAAAGCGTCTCGAAACCAGCGCATAACGAGGCCTGGGAAAAAGGCAATCGTTTCGTATTGCCATAGGTTACGTACGACGTGACAATTTATACGAATCGCAGCTTGTGGATCTGGTATTGGCTCAGTAACATTCACTTCTTGTTGCCAAAAACTACCTCCGCATATTAATGTTTGATTCGGTTTCACGACTCCAGTTCCGAGTGATGCCATTTGAGCATCTCCGCCCCCGGCTACGACAGGAATTCCTTCACGTAATCCAGTTAATGCTGCACATTCTTTTGTAACATTACCAATCACAGTGCCAGCTTCATTTACTTTTGGTGAAAATAGTAAAGTTATACCACACTCTTTAGCTACATCGTTATCCCAATTTCTATTTTGTAAATCAAAGATTCCAGACGTACAACCGTTTGAAGGATCAATTTGCAGCACGCCGCTTAGTTTATATAAAATCCAATCGTTTAACATTGTAAAAGAGTGAATAGAATTATAGACGTCGGGTTCATGTTTTTTTATCCAAAGTAGGCGAGGTAAAGCACCTAATGAAAAAGTTTGCCGAGACTTTGTATATAAATCTTTTTCAAGATGTGACCGAATTTCTTTTAGTTCACTAACCTCCGCGGATGCACGCCCATCAACATTTGCACACGCCCATATTTCTTGCCCATTTTTATCATATAAAACAAAACCTTCTCGCATACTAGTAGCGCTAATAGCTTGAATGGAAGAGGGCGAGATATTACTTCTTTGTAAAACTTCTTTCGTGCATTGTTGTACAAGCTTCCAATTTTCTATTACATCAAAGTTCATAGAGCCTGAATAACGAGGGTCAGATTTATGAATCCATTCTCTTTGACTTACTGCAATTTGATTACCCTGTAAATCAAAAAGAACTGCTCGTATGCTTCCCGTACCAGCATCGAAAGCTAATAAATTGGACATTAACAATCACCATCCTTTCGTAATAAGGAGAGGGCAGTTTCCTCATCGGTAATTAATGTATGAATAAACTTTCCTTTTAAGGCACCATAAATTGCATCTATCTTTTCAGTACCTCCAGCAACACCGACGACATGCTTCATATTGCGCAAAACAGAGAGGGACGTGCCAATTAGACGATTGTGATGCGAGAGCTCTAATAAATCGCCATTTGTATCATAAAACTGTCCTAAAATATCGCCAGCACCGTTTTGACTACGAATATATGTCATCTCACGTAAAGTTAATTTTTCTTTTTTTACAATCGTAGCGTCTTGAGATAGCCCACCAATCCCAACAACAGCCGTATGAGCAAGTGAAGCGACATGAAGCATATCTTTTACGCTCGGTTCTGATAGAATACTTTGCGCCATTTCGGTTGTAGACGCTAGAAACGGCGTAGGGATAATGTGAAGATCGCCTTGCATGTAATGTAAATAGTTTTGTTTTCTCGGGAGATAGTGATTTACTCCGCCTGTTAACGTTACGATTGAGAGATTAATAGAACTTTCGAAATGAATGTTTTCTAGCATTTTGCTAATTGTTTCTCCCCAGCCAATACCGAGTAAATCTCCTTGCTGGAGCTGAGTTTCTAAATATTGTGCAGCAGCTTTTCCGAGAGAATCGTGATAATTGTTTACTGGGGTCGGGATAATAAAAGCATCTTTTAAGTGGAATTTTTTCATTAAGTCACGCTCAATACTTAAACAGTGCAAACCAGTCCCTTTTACGTGAAATGTAACGATACCTTCACTCCGCGCCTTCTCTAATAACCGAACAACTTTATTTCTTGAAATGTGAAGAAGTGAAGCAATCTCTTGTTGTGTTAATTGGTCTTTGTAATAGTACCAAGCTACTTTCGTTAATAAATTTTCTTCAAAGTTCAGCTGTGTCATACTCTTCATCCCTTTCAACAATTGACCACAGCTTAAACATATGTACCATATATTTTGTTTATTCCAGTTGAAGCGATTAATAGTACGTAGAAAAAAGTGTTCTAGATATAAAAAAAGGAATATACAATGCTACAAAACAAGTAGAACAAATAATCATTTTCTCAAAAAATGTTCTGTATAAAGGCAGGTGACAGCATGTGGAGAACGCACCTTTATTACAAGTAAAAAAAATGAGTAAGGCATTTTTAAATCAACTTGTATTAAAAGAAGTGAACATTCAAGTAGAGCGCGGAGATATATACGCTTTAGTTGGAGGGAATGGTGCCGGGAAATCAACATTAATGAAAATATTAACGGGGTTATATTCGTATGATGATGGAGAAATGTATGTAAAAGGAACGAAGCAACAGTTTTCAAATCCGTCAGAAGCACACCGAAAAGGTATGTATTTAATACCGCAAGAACCACTCATTTTTCCGCATATGACTATTGAAGAAAATATATGTATCGGGTTAAAAGAAAAGAAAAAGAAATTAAGAGTACAGATTCAGCAATTGATTAGCAGCCTAGGATGGGATATTGACCTTAATGAACTAGGAGGATCATTATCGATTGCGCAACAACAGTTAGTAGAAATTGTTAGAGGATTAATACGAGAAGCTGAGATTCTTATTCTAGATGAGCCAACATCGACATTAACAACTCACGAAATTAAGAGTCTTTTTGTGTTGATGAAAAGTTTACAAGAAAAAGGAATTGGGATGATTTATATTACGCATCGTTTTCCAGAAATCTTTGAAATTGCCAACAAAGTAGCAATATTACGAGATGGAATGATTGTAAGTCAAGGAGATGTATGTGACTATACATATGACATGCTGATGGAGGGACTATTGCCAAAAGGGTATAAACAGAAAGAGAAAATAGAAGTAGTTCAAGAGACCACAAGGATGAAAAAAATATTAGAAGTGATTGATATAAATGGTCACGCATTCGAAAATATATCATTCACTATACATGCTGGTGAGATTGTAGGTATTGCTGGCATTGTTGGATCGGGCAGAACGGAATTAGCAGAAGCGATATTTGGATTGAAAACTGTAAAAACAGGGTCTATTTTATTAGATGGGAAATCAATTGATACATGTTCTTTGCATAAAAGGCTAGGCGAAGGATTAGTTTATGTGCCGGAGGATAGGGCGAGGAATGGAATTTTCTCAATGGCTTCTGTTAAAGAAAATATTGCAGCAGCAAGTTTACAGCAAAATAATCGCTTTTTTATAAATCAAGAAAAAGAAAGCGCTTTAGTTAATTCGTTTATAGAACAGTTCCGAATTGTTGTACAGGATATGAATGAAGAACTGGCATCTTTATCAGGAGGTAATCAGCAGAAGGTCGTGCTTGCAAAGTATCTCGCATGCAAGCCTAAAGTTATTATTCTGGATGAGCCGACTCGTGGAATTGATGCGAAAGCAAGGATTGAAGTGTATGAGACGATCGAAAAAATGAAAAGGGAAGGACTCGCAATTTTATTAATCTCTTCAGATGTTGAAGAAATTGTTCAATTAGTAAACCGTGTATATGTAATGAGAAATGGACGATTTGTTTCTCATATGGAAAAAGAACAACTAAGTGTGAATGAAGTTACACGCCTTGCATACGGAGGTGTAGCGGAATGAAACGCATGTTAAAAATGCATGAAACGTCTATCATACTGTTACTACTAATGTATATAGCTATTGTAGGAATAATAAACCCTAGTTTTATTCAATTTAACTCGTTATCTTTACTGATGAAATCAAGCGTTATTTTAGTCGTGCTAGCAATTGGCCAATCGTTCGTCTTATTTACGAAAAATATAGATGTATCAGTTGGTTCAATTATGGGATTAAGCGCAGCAGTTTGCGGAATGTTGCTAACGAATGAGTATAGTGCATCCTTGTCGATATTTGCTGCTATTACACTTGGCACTATTATCGGTTTCGTAAACGGGGTTGGCGTTGCGAAGTTTCGGGTACCAGCCATTATTATGACATTAGGCATGTTAGGAATTATTAGAGGTGCCATGTTAATTTTCACAGGCGGGAAGTGGATTGAAGATATTCCACACGATTTTAAGCAGCTGTCATCTATCGTCATTCTTGGTTTACCTATAACTGTATGGTTCGTTCTTATTATTTTACTACTACTATACTTCTTTTTAAGGAAAGTGCCATTTGGAAGATACTTTTATGCAGTAGGTGATAATGAAGATGGTGCGAGACTTATTGGTATACCTGTTAATAAAGTGAAGATATGTGCGTTTATAATTTCAGGCATAAGTGCTGCACTCGCTGGTTGCATATTTGTTATGAATATCGGGTTCATTCCAAATCAAACTGGTACAGGATTAGAATTACAAGTAATCGCAGCCGCTGTACTAGGAGGCATTCATTTAAAAGGAGGAACAGGATCTTTATTTGGAGCTGCATTAGGAGCATTATTTTTAGAAACAATAAGCAGTTCACTCGTCTTTTTAAAAATACCAGCATTTTGGAATAATGCTATTTCAGGTTTCTTATTATTGCTAATCGTCATATTAGATAGCGTTATGAAAAAGTGGAAGGCAGAAAGGAGGATGAATCTATGAAGTATGTATACAGATGGGAAGGTGTTCTAATCGTATTACTTCTTTTAGAATTTATTCTCTTTAGTTTTATAAATAGTAATTTCTTTAATATTAGTAATCTCCTTTTTAGTACAAATGATTTCCTATTTATCGCAATTGCGGCGATACCAATGACTTTCGTTATAGTAACAGGAGGAATTGATGTATCAGTCGGCTCAATAATGGGTCTCACTTCGATCTTAATCGGTGTACTTTGGATGAACGGAATATCTATTTTGTTTGCTGTCATAATCGCCCTAATAATTAGTTGTTTAGCAGGCGCTATAAATGGACTCATTATAAAAATGACAGATGTAGAACCACTCGTCGTTACACTCGGCACGATGTTTTTATACGGAGGAATTGCACTCGTCATTTCAGGAGGAGCAGGTGCTTCTGGGTATGAAGGGATAAGTGGTTTACCTGACGCATTTGTACAACTGGCAAGCGGTAATTTTATAGGAATACCGAATTTATTATGGCTACTGATCGTATTAACAGTTTTATGTGCTGTATTATTTCACCGAACTATATACGGACGCCATATAAAATTAACAGGTGCGAACGAAAATGCAGCAAAATACACCGGGATTAAGACGAAGAAAGTAGTCATCATTGCTTACATGCTTTCCGGGTTAGGAGGTGGATTAGGGGGGGCTTTCTTAACTGCCTATTTCGGTTCGGCACGTGCTGATATGGGAAGTGAAACAATTTTACCAATCATTACGGCAGTCGTATTAGGCGGGACACTTATTACAGGGGGAAAAGGAAGCATTATCGGTACTGTACTGGCGAGTATTTTCATTGGACTCATGCAGTATGGCTTGCAAATGACGGGTTTAACAAATGAACAATCCAACGTAGTAATTGGTATTATCCTTATTCTTTCAGTTATTATGAGACATTTCAAATTACATCAATTCACACTGGGGAAAAGAAAGAATTTGCATAAGGGGGAAATGTCATGAAGAGAAAACTAGGGATTGTATTCATTGTATGTATTTGTTTAATCGGTTTAATCGCCTGTTCTAGTCAAACCGCAGATAAGAAAAAAGCGGATGATGTGAAATTTGCATTTATCCCGAAACTAACAGGAGTTGGATTCTTTACATCAGGTGGTGAAGGAGCAAAAGAGATGGGAGATAAACTAGGCGTACAAGTGAAATATGATGGCCCCTCTGAAGCAAGTGTTTCTGGGCAAGTAAAATATATAAACAATTTCATTAACCAAAACTATGATGCACTTATGGTTTCTTCAACGTCAGTTGATGGTTTATCGCAATCACTGCAACGTGCTAAGAAAAAAGGTATGACTGTGTTAACTTGGGATTCTGATGTAAATCCGAAAGATCGTTCCTTTTATATAAGCCAAGGAACACCAGACCAACTTGCTAACTTATTAATTGAAATGACTTCCAAGCAAATTGGAGATAAAGGGAAAGTAGCATTTTTTTATTCTAGCCCAACAGTAACAGATCAAAACCAATGGGTAACGAAAGCGAAAGAAATTATTAAAGAGAAATATCCGAACTGGGAAATTGTAACGACGCAGTACGGTGAAAATAATGCGCAAAAGTCTCTGTCAGTAGGGGAGAATATTTTAAAAACGTATCCTGATATTAATGCAGTCATTTGTCCAGATGCAACGGCACTTCCGGCAATGGCACAAGCAGCTGAAAATTTAAAAATGGATAAAAAGGTTGTCGTAACTGGCTTCTCTACACCAAATGTTATGCGTGATTACGTAAAACGAGGAACTGTACAACAATTCGGGTTATGGGACGTAAAACAACAAGGTGCACTCGCAACTTATGTAGCAAATGAAATTGTTGTAAAAGGGAAGAAGTTAAAAGTAGGGGATAGCTTTGAAGTAAAAGGAATTGGAAAAGTGAAAGTAGAGCCAAACTCCATTCAAGGATATGATTATGAGGCAGAGGGAAACGGAATTATCGTACTACCAGAACGAGTCGTATTTACAAAGGATAATATTGATAAATATAATTTTTAGTAACAAAAAACGTCCGATATATTCGGACGTTTTTATTTCTTCATTAATTATGAACTGTTTCTTTTTCATTTAATCCAAGTGTACGACCTGTAGAAGTGTGAAGGTCTTGGAACAATCTTGGATTTTCTGTTAATGAAATGCCGTAAGAAGGAATCATTTCTTTTATTTTTCCTTCCCATTCTACCATTCGGCTTGGGAAACATTTTTCTAATACTTCAAGCATAACATGAACGGCAGTAGAAGCACCCGGTGATGCACCTAGTAACGCTGCGATTGATCCATCAGCCGCACTAACAACTTCTGTACCGAATTGAAGTGTTCCTTTACCGCCAGCATCAGTATCTTTAATTACTTGTACACGCTGACCAGCAACTACAATATCCCAATCTTCACTTTTTGCGTTCGGAATGAATTCGCGTAATTCTTCCATACGTTTTTCATGTGATAACATAACTTGCTGAATTAAGTATTTTGTTAATCCCATTTCTTTTACACCAGCAGCTAACATCGTTAAGACGTTATTCGGCTTTACAGAACCGATTAAGTCAAGGTTTGAGCCAGTTTTTAAGAATTTAGGTGAGAACCCTGCGAACGGTCCGAACAATAAAGCTTTTTTATTGTCTATATATCTCGTATCAAGGTGAGGTACAGACATTGGCGGAGCGCCAACTTTAGCTTTACCGTATACTTTCGCATGATGTTGCTCTACAACTTTTTGGTTTTTACATACCATAAATAGTCCACTTACCGGGAATCCACCAATATGTTTTGATTCAGGGATACCAGTCTTTTGAAGTAGGGGTAGGCTACCGCCACCGCCGCCGATAAAGACGAATTTAGCAGTGTGATGCTCAATTTTACCACTATTCATATCGTGTACTTTCACTTCCCACAAACCATTTTTCGTGCGTTTAATGTTTTCGACACTATGTTTGTAGTTTAGCTCGACATTTTTCGTTTTTAAGTAATCAAACAACATTCGTGTTAATGCACCAAAGTTAACATCTGTTCCAGAGTCAATTTTCGTTGCCGCCATAGGCTCATTAGATGTACGACCTTCCATAATGAGTGGAAGCCATTTTTTTAATGTTTCAGGAGAATCGGAAAACTCCATTCCTTGAAACAGTGGATTTTTTGAAAGCGCTTCAAAACGGTTTTTTAGAAACTGCACATTTTTTTCACCTTGTACTAAACTCATATGAGGTAGAGGCATAATAAAATCTTGTGGATTACGAATTAATTTGCTTTTTACAAGATATGCCCAAAATTGTCTTGAAAGCTGGAATTGCTCATTCACTTTTACAGCCTTACTAATATCTATAGATCCGTCAGATTTTTCGGAAGTATAGTTCAGTTCGCATAGCGCAGAATGCCCTGTACCTGCATTATTCCATTCATTAGAGCTTTCTTCCCCGGCACTTGCGAGTTTTTCAAAAACTTTAATTTCCCATTCTGGTGCTAATTCTTTTAGTAATGAGCCTAACGTTGCACTCATAATTCCTGCACCAATTAAGATAACGTCTGTTTTTTGCTGCATGTTGCTCATGATAATCTCTCCATCCCCTATATTGGCAAAAAAGAGTAGGTGTTTACTGTGTCTAAGCCGTAAAAAGAAAACACCGCCTAGGCCCCACCTAGGTATTTACCTTTTTTGTCTCAATTGTATAACCATCTCATACTCTATTATAATAATTAATAGACTAAAATATCTAGTGTTATCTGATAATTTTAAACTATTTAACGTTTTATTCGCCAAAAAATCTTATTTAACAAGCTCTTTTAAGGTGATAAATAGAAAAAAATTACAGTTTGAAATTATCTCGAAAAAGCTTACGTATCCAAAAGCGGGTAGAAAGGATACCTTTTTGTGGAATTTTTTGCTCTGTTTATTGTATGATTATTCTGAAAGTTAAAAGGAGGGATACACATGCGTACACAAGAACAAATCGCAAACTTATTTCGAAATTTTTCAATAAAGGAATGTAAAGGGTCAAGTGACTTATATGAATACTTAGCAATAAAAATAGCTGAAGATGAGGAAGTACTTACACTATCTTCCTACGCTCAAGCAGGTCAACCAGTCCCAAACTTATTATTAGGTGCCGTACATTATTTATTACTAGCAGGGAAAGAACATCATCTGAAAACGTATTATAGTAGCTTAGTTGAAAGTGCTAATACGGATTTAGATCAAGCTTTTGCTCATTTTAAAGATTTCTGTAAAATGTACAGAGAGGAAATCATTACTTTATTACAAACGAAACTTGTTCAAACGAATGAAGTAAGACGATGTGCGTACTTATATCCAAGTTTCAATTACATATTTAACAAAGTGAATAAACCGTTAGCTTTAATAGAAATTGGGACAAGTTCTGGATTACAACTATTTTGGGACCAATATAGCTATTCGTACGGTACAGATGAAAGTTACGGAAATATAAATTCGAATGTACATGTAACTTCTGAAATAAGAGGGGAGAATGTGCCTCAGCTTTTAAAAGAAAGTCCACCTGTCTTAGAAAGAATCGGACTAGATTTACATGTAAATGATTTACATAGTGACGAAGATTATTTATGGCTACGTGCACTCATTTGGCCAGAACATAAAGAAAGGCTTGAACTATTTGACCAAGCTGCATCTTTAGTGAAAAATAAATCAGTTCAATTAATAGAAGGAGACGGTGTAGAGTTATTACCAGCTATTATTGAACGAATAAGTGAAGATGCTGTTATCTGCATTTTCCATACACACGTCGCAAATCAAATACTAGAACAAGTAAAACATAAGTTAGAAAAACAAATACAAGAAATTGGCGCAAAACGTGATGTATTCCACCTTTATAACAACATGTGGGACCGGGACCTTCATATTGATTATTATATTAACGGAAACGAATATCGTGAAACGGTTGGAGAAACGGAAGGGCATGGGAGATGGTTTAGCTGGAAACTAGGGAATGAGACGCTTTGTTAATATGTGAGAAATTTTTATTTTCTAGAAGTTAGATAATGAAATTCCAGAAAATGAAAGTAACTAGTTACTTTCATTTTTCTTTTGTGATAATATGTTAGTAATTACTTACTTACATATTGAATGGAGGAATAAAAATGGGGAAATTAACAGCACGAGAAAAAGTTATGGAAGCTGCTACTTTATTATTCGGGGAAAAGGGGTATACAGCGACAACAATTCGTGAAGTGGCAGAAAAAGCGGGGGTAAGCGAATTAACGATATTTCGTAATTTTAAAAATAAGGAAAATCTTTTTAGGGAGAGTATTATTTTGCGGACGACACCAGTCGCATTGTTAGAGGAAATAGAAGAGCAATTTACGGGTGATTTATATAAGGACCTTACAAAAGTAGCAGAAACATATATTCAAACCAATTTACCAAAGCTAAATTACATTTGGGCTGCGTTAATAGAATCAAGACAAAATAGTGAAATGAAAGCATTACTACATGAGTTGAATTCACATCTAGTGAATCACTTAGAAAAATATTTAAAGCAACTTGGTGAGAAGGGACACATTTCCACCTGTAATTACCGTTTGATAGCGAATATGTTTTATGGACAACTGTTTTTATACATTATGAATGTAAGTATATCGGAAGAAGAAATTCAGTTAGAAGAGTATATAGAGACATGTGTAAATTTATTTATGAATGGGATTTTAAATAAATAAAACGAATAAGGGTGGCAGAAATGAGGAATATATTTGCATTAATAGCTTTAATTGCAGGTTTTTTTATGGCAATTTTAGATTCAAATATTGTGAATATCGCATTACCAGAAATGACAAAGACATTTCATACTTCAATTGATACAATTTCTTGGGTTGCTAATAGTTATAATGTTGCCTTTGTATCGTGTTTATTAATTGCAGCACGTCTGGCGGATCAGTTTGGTCGCAAGAAACTGTATATTATTGGTTTATTGTTTTTTTCTATTAGTTCATTTATGTGCGGTATAGCCACTTCTTTTCATACATTAGTTGCTTTTAGGGTAATACAAGGACTTTCTGCCGCAGTTATCGTACCAGTTGCTATGCCATTAGGCCTTAATTTAGTACCGAAAGAAAAACAAGGTATGATAGGAGGCGTCATGGGAGCTTTTGGGGGATTAGCAGCGGCGATTGGCCCTTCACTTGGAGGCGTTTTAACTGACAAATTAAATTGGAGTTGGGTGTTTTTTATTAATATACCAGTTGGTATTTTATCTCTTATCTTCGTGATTCTTTGTATTAAGGAATCGTATGATCATGCTGCAAGCTCTAAAATAGATTGGGCAGGTATGATTACTTCTGCATCTGCACTATGCTTACTCGTATATGCACTCATACAAGTAAATACAAATCATTTAAGCATGATAAGCTTAATACTTCTTTTTATGCTCTCACTCATAGGATTTAAATTGTTTTTTATCATTGAAAAGAAAAGTGAAAATCCAATGTTGCCATTAAAATTATTCACAAATAAAGAGTTCGCACTCTCGAATCTTTCTTTATTCTTTGTTGGAATGGGATTAATGAACTTTTTGTTTATACTTGCTTTTTATTTCGTTCAAGTAGGAGGTATGTCAGAATTACAGTCAGGTTTAATCATTAGCACACTAGCTATTGTTTCAATGCTTGTTACAGCAATAGTAACACCAATTGCAGCAAAGCAGGGGAGTTCATTAATAGGTAGTGTAGGGCTACTAACATTTATCATATCATCATATTTATTTAGTCAAATAGATTCAAACTTTACTACATGGGATTATATTTGGCGATTAATAATCGTTGGGATTGGAACAGGTTGCACATTAGCGCCATATACAACAACAGCAGTTTTAAGTGTGCCTATTGAAAAATCAGGTGTTGCTGCAAGTATATGTAATATTTCAAGAACAGTTGGAAGTATTGTTGGGGTTGCGATACTTGTGATGTTTCTGAATCATCAATTATTAGTTGAAAAAGAGAAGGTAAATAGGGAAGTAGTAACTGTGATTAAAAAAAGTGATTTGTCAAATTTAGAAAGGGGGGAAGTACTGCAAGCGATAAATAAAAAACAGCAAATCATATTAAAATCTGATGGAGAGCGAAAAATTTACAAACAAGTAAAGGAGGAATATCAGCAAGGAATAATTCGTAGTTATAATTTAGCATTTTTAATGGGCGCAACTATATTTTTTATCGCATTTATTTTTAATATAGGAAGAGTCTTATTAGAGAAGAAAAGAAGAGGATCGTTTGAATAAAGAAAAAGGCTGTGCGTCATATAGAGCACAGCCTTTTTATAGTGATATGTATTTAATCAAAACCCAGGTAATCCATCAATCTCACAAATTTTCTTGGATGTAAAACTTATATTTAGTAAAATTTTGCGCGAGGGGATGTTGTTCGGATCAATAATTACAATATAGTTTTGGCATAGTATTCCTCCAAACTAAAATTTTTTTTGTTCGTCAGAAAGATTGTCTTTAACACTATTACTTACACTACCATAACCGTTGTTTTCAGTAAAACACGCTCCATCTAATGTAAGATTCCCTGAATGTTGTAATGTATTAAAAGTTCATTGGTACGCTCATTACTAAGTCGTAACATATCATATATGTATTTTTGGCTATATTGAGGATAGGTTGGTTTTATATATGTTTTAGTAATTGAAAGAAAACTATTAAGTATGAAGAAGGGGATAAAACGTTTATAGGGGATATAGAAAGTTATAATATATAGAATTAGAAATAAGAATTTGATAGTATTGGAGTAAGGAGTTTTAATAACAGTATATTAAGTCGTATTAATATATCTGTTGCGAATGCTTTCATTAAATCTCTTATTTTAATGGGAGTATTTGATAGAATTCAAAAAATATAATGGAGGTTAATATGAAAAAAGTAATTGGCGCAGCAACAGCAACTGTTTTCGGATTGGGAGCATTTACTACAACTGCTACTGCAGAAACGATCGTAACAGCAGATGTACTCAACGTACGTGAAAAACCGACTACGGAATCAAAAGTGGTCGAAAAAGTAAAAAACGGGGAAGAATTAAAAGTCATAAATACCGAAGATGGCTGGTCAAAAATTGAGTTAAATGGTAAAGAAGTATTTGTAAGCTCGGAGTTTACTAAAGATATTTACCATGTAACAGCAGATTTGTTAAATGTACGTTCTGAATCAAACACAGAATCAAAAATTCTTGGCAGACTGAAAAAAGATGATGTAATTGAATCAACGAAGCAAGTAAAAGACGGATGGCTACAATTTGAGTATAAGGGAAAAACAGCTTATGTAAATGTTTCTTTCTTATCAAGTAAAGCACCAATTGAAAAAAAGGCCGGCGAGAAAACGAAGCAAGTAGCGAAAGTACAAAAAACGGTTAAAGCTAAGGAAGAAGCTAAAACACAGAAGATAACAAAGGCAAAAGAAACAATAAAACCTAAGGAAGAAGTGAAAGTCCAAGAAGTAGCGAAACCTAAGGAAGAAGTGAAAGTCCAAGAAGTAGCGAAACCTAAGGAAGAAGTGAAAGTCCAAGAAGTAGTAAAACCTAAGGAAGAAGTGAAAGTCCAAGAAGTAGTAAAGCCTAAGGAAGAAGTGAAAGTCCAAGAAGTAGCCAAAGCTAAAGAAGAAGAGAAAGCGCAAGAAATAGCAAAGGCTAAAGAAGAAGCAAAAGCGCAAGAAATAGCAAAGGCTAAAGAAGAAGCAAAAGCGCAAGAAATAGCAAAGACTAAAGAAGAAGAGAAAGCGCAAGAAATAGCAAAGACTAAAGAAGAAGAGAAAGCGCAAGAAATAGCAAAGGCTAAAGAAGAAGCGAAGGCGCAAGAAATAGCAAAGGCTAAAGAAGAAGCAAAAGCGCAAGAAATAGCGAAGGCTAAAGAAGAAGAGAAAGCACGAGAAATAGCCAAAGCTAAGGAAGAGGCGAAAGCACGAGAAGCAATAAAGACAAAAGAAGAGTCTAAAAATAACACGCAGTCTGCTAAACGTGAATTAACGGTGGTGGCGACAGCATATACTGCTGATCCAAGTGAAAATGGTACATATGGTGGACGCGTTTTAACTGCGATGGGGCATGATTTAACGGCTAATCCGAATATGAGAATTATCGCGGTTGATCCGAAAGTAATCCCATTAGGATCTAAAGTATGGGTAGAAGGTTATGGAGAAGCAATAGCTGGAGATACCGGAAGTGCAATTAAAGGTAATCGCATTGATGTATTAATGGGTTCAAAAAGTAAAGCGATGAATTGGGGAAGACAAACAGTTAAAGTGAAGATTTTATAATAAATCTAGAATATAACATAATGAAAATAAGACTGACATATTCTGTCGGTCTTATTTTCGTACCATCACATCATTAAGAATTGCATCAAATATATCTTTTTGCGTAAAGTTATCTGTAAAAATAGTTTCTCTGGCAACCTTAATAGTATCGTGCGGATTATACCATTTTTGTAGGGAATCTTCACCAAATTCGTGTCGTTTGTCTCTTGTGTTATGTCGTCTAATAGTTTCCTCTAATGATAAATCAAAGTAATATGTAAATGCATTTTTATCAAAATAATGAATTAGTTCTTTTAACATCTCACCATACCTACGATTGTTTAATATACCTTCTAAAATAACAAACTCACATTTTCCTTTTCCGTACTTCGTAATTTCAAATAGTAAATCATGCGATAAATTCCCCATTGTGTCGTGTACTCTAAGCATATCTCTACGTACAACATCTTGTGATACTAAAAGTGTCCCTTGTCCGAAATGTTCTTGTAGTTGCTTTGCGATTATTGTTTTACCGCTTGCGGAGTTTCCTCTAAGAATGATTAATGTTGATTTAAGTATAGGATTAGACATAATGAATTCCCCCAGCATGAATGATTATATAGAAAATTTTAACAAATAAACTGTAAAAAGCGTATAATTAATAGGATGAAAATAAAAAGGTGGGAGTTAAATGGAACATGAATTATATAAGGCGCAACCGATTTGGAAACGGACATGGTTTCGCTATCTAGGAGCATTTATAATTGTTCAATTACTATTCATTATTTGTGAGATTACAGGATGGGCACCAAATTTTAAGCCAAGTGGAGAGTTTTTAAATAGAATTTTACATTCTGAATTTTTCACGGAATGGTTCACTCCATATGAAATTCCTCATTTTAATGTATTTACAGCATTTTTTGCGATTACATTGTTACCATACGCATTAATAGGTGCAATGAAAGATTTCACAACAAGGAAAAATATAAATAATTAAAAAGAGGTATTATATGCTATTTCAAAAAGATCATGTATCGGTACGGTACGTAAAAGAAGAGGATGCACAGGTCATTTCAAAATGGTTAACGGACCCAGAAGTACTGCAGTATTACGAAGGGCGAGATAATCCGCAATCTGTAGAGATGGTACTGAATCATTTCATACATAATCCCAATAGTTATGAAAAAAGATGTGTAATAGAGTTGAATGATATGCCGATTGGTTATATTCAAATGTATCCAGTTGATTCTGAGTGGAAAGCATTATATGGCTATGAAGAATCTCAAAATGTATGGGGAATGGATCAATTTATCGGTGAGCCAACTTATTGGGAAAAAGGAATTGGGACGAAACTCGTTCAGGCAGCAATTACATATATTATGGAGAACACGGGAGCAGAAGCAATCGCAATGGATCCGAAAGTTAATAATGAACGCGCGATAAACTGTTATGAAAAATGCGGATTTAAAAAGGTGAAGATGCTAAAGGAACATGAGCTACATGAGGGGAAATTAGAAGATTGTTGGATGGTGGAATATAAAACTATATGGGATAGGTGATATAAATGAAGGCGCTACTTGTATTAGATATGCAGAAGGCGATTTTAGAGTGTAAAGATTTTTCTGTTGAAAAAGAGTTAATCACAAATCTTTTAAAACGATTTAAAGTGGAAAATGAACCTATTATTTTCTTAAAACACCAAGATAATAATCCAGAAAGTACGTTGTATTTTGAAGCAGCCGGCAGTGAATTAGTAGAAGAATATGCCGAGTTTGCGGATTATGTAGTTGAGAAGACAACACCTAGTGCTTTTAAAGGAACAAGTGTTGAAGAAGTATTAACAAAACATAAAGTTGATCATGTCATAATCGTTGGATTTAATACGGAATTTTGTTGTTTATTTACAAGTATCGCTGCTTTTGAAAAAGGCTATAAAGTTACGCTCATTGAAGATGCGACAGGAACTGCTAACGATGAAGAAGTATATGAAATGCCTGGGCTTGATATAAAAGATTTTATTGGATCAGTTTTGAATTGGTCTAATGTAATTGAAGTTTTGTATTATGATGTATATATAGAGACATATACAAACAAAGGGAGCTGCGCGAAATGAAAAAAGCTTTATTAGTAATTGATGTGCAAGCAGGTATGTACACAGCGGGAATGCCAGTACATAACGGGGAAAAGTTTTTAGAAATATTGCAAGAACTTATTGGGGAGTGTCGTTCTAATGATATTCCAGTTATTTATGTACAACATAACGGACCAAAAGATCATCCGTTAGAAAAAGGTACAGAGGGCTGGAAAGTGCATGATGCGATCGCTCCGCAAAAAGGGGATCGTATCGTTGAAAAGACGACACCAGATTCATTCCATAAGACGAACTTAAACGAAGTATTACAAGAAAAAGGAATTGAACATGTTATCATTTCAGGTATGCAAACAGAGTACTGTGTAGATACGACAACGCGAAGAGCGTTTAGTGAAGGATATAAAATTACGTTAGTGAGTGATGCACATAGTACGTTTCATACAGACGTGTTACGTGCGGAAGACATTGTGAAACATCATAATGTAGTGTTTGGAGCATTTGCTGATGTTGTTACATTAAAAGATTTGAAAGAAACTGTCTCTAAATAAGAGGCAGTTTTTTATTAGAAGAAATGGCGTCAAATAATGTCGGTAAGTCGATATATTGAAATAATCGTTCATATATTTCAAGTTACGATAAATATATTTGAAAGATCGTCAATATAATTTCACGTACCATAATAAAAACACAAAAAAGGAGCACCACGAAATTAAAAAGGGCGCTCCTGCATCAAAATATTACTTCTTTTTATCTTTATCCAATATATTCTGCTCTTCCGCAAATTCCGTACCATATGCAAAGCGGCGATTAATATGAATATTATCGTTGTGGTGCCTTGTGCGGGAGCTAGAGAAGCGATGAACGATTACTTCTGATAATGTAAAGACAATCGCGGAAAGGATGCTTCCCCATGCAATTTGCATATAGTTGTCTAATAAAATATTACCGAAAATCCATACGCTTAAATATGTTAGTAAAAAATCCGACATAATGGCACCAGTATTGCCAATTCGATTTAAAATAATTTTATCAACGAACATATAAGATACGATTGTAACGAAGAGACTGAACGAAATAATTTGGACGAACGTTGCTGGGAAAAATAAAGCGAGTCCGATACTAAATGCGATAATGCACGATATAAACTTGATAAGCACTACTGTGAAATCATTCAAAATTTACACCTCCGTTTTATCCATAGTTTTGCAATAAATTCTGGAGTTCATACATTGCAACGGGCATATTTACATAAAACTTTTTCATGTTTGAAAGTTAGTCTAAATATTATAAAAATAACAAAAAAATGTTATAGTAAAATGAGAGTATATGACATTTTTAGGTAAGGGGGAATCCTCGGTGTGGATTACTTCAGAAGTAGAAATTCCAGACGAGTTAATTGATCATCTTGAAAAAGGAAAGTTAGTACTATTTGTTGGAGCGGGAGTTTCTATGAAAGGGAAATCAAACTTACCGAATTTTGATGATTTAGTTGATGAAATTGCAAAGACGTTATATGTCGAAAAACGTGAAATAACAGAACCGCATGATTATTATCTTGGTAAAATTGCGAAAACAAAAGATGTACATCAAGTTGCAAGAGATTTAGTTCATATTGAAAAGTCAAAGCCGAATCCGCTTCATTATGCGATTCCGAGGTTGTTTCCTTTAGATACAGAAGTCCGTATTGTAACAACAAATTTTGATCGACATTTTACAACTGCAATGAAAGAAATGAATAGAGAATTAAACGTATATTACGCACCTGCGTTACCTACAGGTAGAGCGTTTAAAGGACTCGCTTACATACATGGCAATATAGAACAAGAAAAAGAAGCGTTAATTTTAACAGATGGTGATTTTGGAAGGGCTTACTTGACAGAAGGATGGGCAAGAAGATTTTTAGTTGATTTATTCTCGAATTATACCGTTTTATTCGTTGGATATAGCCATAATGACCCAGTAATGAAATATTTAGCAACTGGTTTACCACCAAGTACAAGACGTTATGCATTTGTCGCACAAGGGGAAAATACGTACCACTGGGAGCATTTAGGAATACGGCCGATTGTATATCCGAATAAAGGTAATAATCATCAATCTCTCGTTAAAGCAGTAAAACGATGGGCGGAGTTAATGGGGGATAATTATATTACGAAACGAATGCGAATTCGTGACATAGTAACAGTTCCGCCGTCAGTAGAGCAGGAACAATTATCATACATAAAACAATCTATAAAAAAAATTGAAACAGTCCGCTACTTTGTTGAATTTGCTCACGATTATGAATGGGTGGAATGGCTTGAAGCGGAAGGGAAATTACAAAATTTATTTTTAATTACATCAAACTATAACGAGGTAGATGAATTACTGGCAAAATGGTTAGTGGAACAATTTCTTTTTAGTCATCAAAAAGAATTATTTCAATTAATTTTTAAAAATCATTCTAAACTATCTCCATTATTATGGAGAACAATTTGTAGCTACTTAAACGAAACGAAAATGAAAATGGACCCTTTGTTGTTTGCAAGGTGGACACTCCTTTTATTAGAAACAGCTGAAAAAGATAGTAAATCGATCGAAACAATTTCTTACTTACTGCAAAAATGTTCTTTTCCTGAGCATAAAGAAATTGCTTTATTGTTACTAACGTTTATTTTGGACGGCAAACTTAAGTTGAAGCGTGAAAGAAAATGGGGAAATGATACCGGGGAATCAATAGAACTTGAGGAATCGAGTCGGTTACCCGTGTCTACATTTTCTTTTGTGGAGCAAATTTGGAATGAAAAGATGAAACCGCATATTTCTTATTACGCCGTTCCAATTATGATGATGGGAATAGAGAAGATGCGGATGTTATCACTAAGGCAAACGGCATTGAAAAAAAGGGATAAGGAAAATGTGGAAAAAGAGTTTCGGCAAAATGATCTTGCATTTTTAATTCAAATTGTAAAAGAATGTTTAGCCTATTTATGTGAAAACGATGAGAAAAAAGCAAATTATTATATTACAGAAATGATAGAAGCAAACAGCATACTTCAAAACCGAATTGCAATTGATGCGATGAATAAAAATATATTTGTTAGCGCCGATGAGAAAATAAAATGGTTGTTACAGGAAGGGATTCTTTTAGATGTCACGTATAAACAAGAAGTTTTTCAACTTATAAAAAATCATTACGCACTCTCTTTAGAAAAAACAAAAGAAGAAGTCATTCAAATTGTACTGAAGGATCTTGCAGAGGAGAGGGCATTTGATGTTTGTTTCGTTTTAGATTTATTATTCAATTGTGATACAAATAGTCCATCTACAGCAAAAGGTTATGAGTTAATGAAGCAAAAACATCCTCACTTTCATTCTGATCGATACAGTGTACAAAAGAAAGAGGTCGCAGAACAAAGTATTACTTGTAATGTAACTGCCGATGGATTATTGCAGCTAAAAGATGAGGAAATTATGAAACAAGTTCGCCAATTTTCTCAAGACGGTGTGTTTGAACAACGTCATTTTTTAGAGATGTTATCGAAAGCATGTAAATTGAATACAGAATGGAGTATTTCATTTGCTTATCAATTAGTAGGTATGCATGAAATAAGTAATGAAGTTTGGTTTGTTTGTATTAGAGAGTGGCGAAATAACAGAGGACTGACAAATGAACAAATACAAAAAGTTATTCCTCTATTGCAGAAATTTGTTAGAAATACTGCTTTTCATTGGTTAATTAGTAGTTTTCTATATGAAATTAGTAATCGATTAGAAGAGTTAGAGGAAAATAGTATACGCAATGTGAAACGGTTTGCTTTTTCGGTATTCCCTCAAGTAATGAAAAGTGATACGGATTTTAAGCTTGGAAAACAAGATTTTTACAATGAATCGATTCAGCATCCTGTTGGGAAAATGACAGCTGTACTATTAAAACTGTTATCATATGATCATTTATACGATCGCAATGTGTATGAATATTTATTTTTATTTGAAGAACAAGTAAGAATTAGTACAGAACGAACAAATTTTATGTTAGCGCGTTTAGTAGCAGATATTACATTTCTTTATCATATTGAGAAGCAATGGTGCCGAAAATATTTGTTACCGTACTTAGAGTTAAAGAAGGAAAATGAGATCACGAAATATGCATGGGCCGGCTTGTGTTACACGCAAATCAATTTACCTTTATTTACAGAAATGAAGCGATTTATTAAGTACGCGGTAGAACATTTGGAAATATTACATCCGCATACGAGGGAAGCTTTCTTAAAATGGCTCAGTTTTGTATTTATTAAATGTGTACTGTATTGGGAGCAAAAAACAGACTGGTTATACCCTTTACTTATACGAGAAAATGAAGAAAATAAAATTAAGTTTATGCAATTTTTATGCTATTACGTCAAAACGTTAAGCGCAAAAGAGCAACAAAAATTTTGGGCAGCTTGGCTCAGTATATTTTTGCGAGAACGACCGAAAATGGGTGAAATCACAGCTAGAGAATATGTAATGCTTTTACGTATTATTTTATTTATGGATGAAATAGTAGAAAGAGGGTTATCGATAATTTGTAAATCATTTTCGGACGTAGGTGGAAAGGGAAATCAAACGGAGTTAAAACAGTTATTTAATGAAATACTTGAGAAGACAGAGAGTATAAAAATGTATAAAGAGTTGTATGCAAACGTATTTTTTACTTTACTGCAAACGCTTCAGGAAGCGGATTTACTTGAAACGGAAATCATTCAAATAAAAGAATTATTAATCGGGTATAGGGTAGAAAAATGTGTAATAAATGCAATAGATAATGAGATAATTCGCATCGGAATTGTTATGGAGAATTTACAAGAAGAAATGTAGGGCGAAAGTGGAATTTTAAAAAATATATAAAAAGTTGTTGACAGTGTTTTGAAAAGCGTTCTATAATACGAATCATACTTATTCAATTTCAAAAAACATTTGAATAAACAAAGTGCAATGAAGAGATCACAGTAGTGGTTAGTCTTACTGTAACAGAGAGCTGGTGGTTGGTGTGAACCAGTACAGGGATAATCATGAATTACAGTCTTGGAGCATCTTTTTCGTAGTAAAGATAGTATTGTCTTTATGAAGAAAAAGCGGTCAATTGATCGTTAACAGTGAAGAGAGGTAGACGGAAAGTTAGTCTACAACTAGGGTGGTACCGCGATAAATATCGTCCCTACTGATTTATTCAGTAGGGACTTTTTGTATTTTAGTGGCCCAACTTGAAAATTAAATATGTATGCGTTGAAAGGAAAAGCAGTAGTTGTTGTTTCCCTGTAACAGAGAGCTGGTGGTTGGTGTGAACCAGTACAAAAACAAGAGCGAATTACAGTCCTAGAGCATCTTTTTCGTAGTAAAGATAGTATAAATCTTTATGAAGGGAAAGACGGTCAGATGATCGTTAACAATGAAGAGAGGTAGACGAAAGAAGTCTACAACTAGGGTGGTACCGCGATAAATATCGTCCCTACTGATTGGATCAGTAGGGATTTTTTGTACAAAAAAAGTGGGTTTTTAACTAGTGGATAGTGTCTTTGTACTAATTATTAGTTTAAAATAAGAAGAGGTATCGATTCCACTTTAAATTTGTATAATTGACCAGTTCAGAAAATAGAGAATTTTTCATTCTCTTACTATACTTTTAAAACATTAGAGGAGGATTTCCAAATGGCAAATCATGAATTAGATCAATTACGTAAACAGGTAGATGAAATTAACTTACAATTATTACACCTTTTAAACAAACGCGGTGAAATCGTTCAAAAAATTGGGGAACAAAAGCAAGTACAAGGTACAAAACGTTTTGATCCAGTACGTGAGCGTGAAGTGCTTGATATGATTGCAGAGAATAACGAAGGACCATTCGAAACGTCAACGGTTCAACATATTTTCAAAACAATCTTCAAAGCTAGCTTAGAATTACAAGAAGATGATAACCGTAAAGCATTATTAGTATCACGTAAAAAGAAACAAGAAAACACAATTGTTGATGTAAAAGGTGAATTGATTGGTAACGGTACACAAACGTTCATTATGGGACCTTGTGCGGTCGAAAGCTTAGAGCAAGTTCGCCAAGTAGGGCAAGCGATGAAGGACCAAGGCTTAAAATTAATGCGCGGTGGTGCTTTCAAACCGAGAACATCTCCATACGATTTCCAAGGTTTAGGAGTAGAAGGATTACAAATTTTACGCCAAGTAGCAGATGAGTTCGATTTAGCGATCATTAGTGAAATTTTAAATCCAAACGATGTTGAAATGGCATTAGACTACGTTGATGTAATTCAAGTTGGTGCACGTAACATGCAAAACTTCGATTTACTACGAGCTGTAGGTAAAGTTAACAAGCCGGTATTATTAAAACGTGGATTAGCAGCAACAATTGATGAGTTCATTAACGCAGCAGAATACATTATTGCACAAGGTAACGACCAAATTATTCTATGTGAGCGTGGTATCCGCACATACGAAAGAGCGACACGTAACACATTAGACATTTCTGCTGTACCGATTTTAAAGAAAGAAACACATTTACCAGTTGTTGTTGACGTAACGCATTCAACTGGACGTAGAGATTTATTATTACCAACAGCGAAAGCGGCTCTTGCAATTGGTGCAGATGCAGTAATGGCTGAAGTACATCCAGACCCAGCAGTTGCATTATCAGATTCTGCACAACAAATGGATATTCCGGAATTCCATAGATTCATGGAAGAGTTAAAAGGTTTCAAAAATAAATTATCTTAATTCCATATTATATATGCGCTGAAGAGGAAACAGTAGTGCTTATCTCACTGTTAAAGAGAGCTGATGGTCGGTGTGAATCAGTACAAAGATAAGCATGAATTACAGCCTTGGAGCATCTTTTTCGTCAAGTTTTGATGGGAAAGACGGTCTAATGATCGTTAAAGAAGAAGAGAGGTAGACGAAAGAAGTCTACAACTAGGGTGGTACCGCGATGAACATCGTCCCTACTGAGCGCTCAGTAGGGACTTTTTTGTACAAAAAAATAGTAAAGGGGCAAGAGAAATGAGATACATTACAGCTGGAGAATCACATGGACCGCAGTTAACAGTTATTTTAGAAGGTGTACCAGCAGGTTTAACGCTGGCAGCGGAACATATTAATAAAGAATTATTAAGAAGACAAAAAGGACACGGACGCGGAAGACGTATGCAAATTGAAACGGATACAGTTGAAATTGTAAGTGGTGTTCGTCATGGGATGACACTTGGCTCACCCATTACGTTAATCGTAAAAAATGATGATTTCAAACATTGGACGAAAGTAATGGGTGCAGATCCAATTTCGGAAAAAGAAAGTAAAGAAATGAAACGTACAATTACGAAACCACGTCCAGGACATGCGGATTTAAACGGGGCAATTAAATACGGTCACCGTGATATAAGAAACGTACTAGAGCGCTCATCTGCAAGAGAAACGACAGTAAGGGTTGCAGCTGGAGCAGTTGCGAAACAAATTTTAAAAGAATTAGGCGTAGAAATTGCAGGGCATGTACTTGAAATCGGTGGAGTAAAAGCAAAACATATTTCAAACTTGTCAATTGAAGAAATTCAAACAATTACTGAAAACTCACCAGTTCGATGTTTAGATAAAACAGTAGAACAAGAGATGATGGATGCGATAGATAACGCTAAAAGTAGTGGAGATTCAATCGGCGGCATTGTTGAAGTCATTGCAGAAGGAATGCCGATTGGCGTTGGTAGTTACGTTCATTACGATCGTAAATTAGATGCAAAACTTGCTGGTGCGATTATGAGTATTAATGCATTTAAAGGTGCTGAAATCGGCGTTGGTTTTGAAGCGGCAAGACAGCCAGGTAGTAAAGTGCATGATGAAATTTTATGGGATGAGGAACAAGGATACACGAGAAAAACGAATAATGCCGGCGGTTTAGAAGGCGGTATGACAACGGGAATGCCAATTGTCGTAAGAGGTGTAATGAAACCAATACCTACATTATACAAACCGTTAGCAAGTGTTGATATTGATACGAAAGAAGCATTCCAAGCGAGTATTGAAAGATCTGATAGCTGTGCAGTACCAGCAGCAGGTGTAGTAGCTGAATCTGTTGTAGCATGGGAACTTGCACATGCACTAGTCGAACAATTCGGAAAAGATCGTATGGAATTAATTCAACAAAACATTACGCAACATAATAAATACGCAAAAGAATTTTAATAAAAAGGTGGTTTTAACATGCAAGTAAAAGATCAACTATTATCATTACAACCATATAAACCAGGTAAATCACCTGAACAAATGAAAGAAGTGTACGGAGATCATTCGTTTGTGAAATTAGCATCGAATGAAAATCCATTCGGCTGTTCGCCACGTGTTTTAGATGAGTTGCAAAAATCGTGGTTGGATCATGCTTTATATCCTGACGGAGGTGCTACAACACTCCGTCAAACAATTGCAAATAAGTTACATGTGCAAATGGAACAAGTACTTTGCGGTAGTGGTTTAGATGAAGTCATTCAAATCATAAGCCGTGCAGTACTTAAAGCAGGAGATAACATCGTAACGGCTGGGGCAACATTCCCGCAGTACCGTCATCATGCAATTATAGAAGGTTGCGAAGTGAAGGAAGTTGCGTTAAATAACGGTGTATACGACTTAGACGAAATTTCTTCAGTAGTAGATAACAATACAAAAATCGTATGGATTTGTAATCCGAATAATCCGACAGGCACATATGTGAATGACCGAAAATTGACTCAATTCATTGAAGGGATTAGTGAAAATACGTTAATTGTCATTGATGAAGCGTACTATGAATACGTAACAGCAAAAGATTTCCCAGAGACATTACCGCTTTTACAAAAACATAAAAACATTCTTGTACTTAGAACGTTTTCTAAAGCGTACGGATTAGCTTCTTTCCGCGTAGGATATGCAATTGGACAGGAAGAGTTAATCGAAAAATTAAATGTCGTACGTTTGCCATTTAACGTATCTTCATTAGCGCAAAAAGCAGCTACGATTGCTTTTGGTGATGAGGAGTTTATTGAGGAAATAGTTCGTGTAAATACAGAGGGATTACAACAATACGAGAGCTTTTGTAAGGAACATGATATTCCATTTTATCCATCGCAAACAAATTTCATCTTCTTGCCAGTTGAGAATGCTGGAGAGATTTATGAAGCTTGTGCACACGCAGGATTTATTATTCGTCCGTTCCCAAATGGAGTCCGTATTACAGTCGGAACAAGGGAGCAAAATGAAGGAGTGATTTCAGTGTTACAACAACACTTTGAAAATAAAAAAAGAAAGTCTCGAGATGAGGCAAATGCGTAAGAAGGTAGTATTAATTGGAACTGGTTTAATCGGAGGCTCTCTCGCATTAGCAATTAAGAAAGAGCACGATGTAACGATAACAGGTTATGATATATTTCAAGAACAAGTAGAGCGTGCAAAAGAATTACACGTAGTAGATGAAATAGCAGTAAATTTACAACATGCATGTGAAGAGGCGCATTTCATTGTTTTTGCTTCTCCAGTTGAAGAAACGAAGAAGTTATTACACAAACTTGCTTCATTCCATTTACGAAAAGATGTTATAGTGACTGATGTTGGTAGTACAAAAGGGTCTATTATGAACGAAGCGGAAGCTTTATTTTCAAAGGAAATTTCTTTCATTGGTGGACATCCAATGGCAGGTTCTCATAAAACGGGAGTTGAAAGTGCAAAAGCGCATTTATTTGAAAATGCATTTTACATTTTAACACCGATGCATCACGTGCCAAATGAACATGTGGAAGAGTTAAAAGATTGGTTAAAAGGAACAAGATCACATTTCCTTGTTTTAAATACAGAAGAACATGATTATGTAACAGGGATTGTAAGTCATTTCCCGCATCTTATTGCAGCTGGATTAGTAAAGCAAGTGGAGAAACATGCAGGAGATAATCCACTTATTCATCAGCTAGCTGCTGGAGGTTTCAAAGACATTACACGTATCGCATCTAGTAGTCCGAAAATGTGGAGTGATATTGTTAAGCAAAATCGAGAGCATTTAATGGTATTATTAAAAGAGTGGATCTCTGAAATGGAAGATTTATATGATACAGTTTCTGCCGGAGATGCAGGCGAGATTCAAAACTATTTTGCGGATGCGAAAGAATACCGTGACTCTTTACCGGTAAGAAAGAGAGGGGCGATTCCTGCCTATCACGACTTATACGTCGATGTTTTAGATAAAGTAGGGGCATTGGCTCACATTACAAGTATTTTAGCGCGCGAAGAAATTAGTATTACGAACTTGCAAATATTAGAAGCGCGTGAAGGGTTGCTTGGGGTATTACGTATTAGCTTCCAAAGAGAAGAAGATCGTATGCAAGCGAAACTCGCGCTTGGAGAAGAAAAATACCAAACTTATGAAACAATTTAAATGAGAAGGTGAAAACGTGAAGGAAAGAACAATTCAACCTGTTAATAACGGATTAAATGGCAACATTACAATTCCAGGAGATAAATCGATTTCTCACCGTGCTGTCATGTTCGGTGCGATTGCAGAAGGAAAAACAACAATTAAAGGTTTCTTGCCCGGTGCAGATTGTTTAAGTACAATTTCTTGTTTTAAAGAAATGGGAGTAGATATCGTGCAAAACGGTGATGAAGTCACTGTAGTTGGTAAAGGATTAGAAGGTTTACAAGAACCGAAAGCTGTATTAGATGTTGGTAATTCGGGTACAACTATACGTTTAATGTCAGGAATTTTGGCAAATACACCATTTTTCTCTTGCGTACAAGGTGATGCGTCTATCGCAAAAAGGCCGATGAAACGTGTAACAAATCCATTAAAAAAAATGGGTGCGAACATTGATGGGCGCGAAGAAGGAACGTTTACACCGTTAACAATACGTGGTGGAGATTTAAAAGCAATCCAATACACTTCGCCGGTAGCAAGCGCACAAGTAAAGTCAGCTATTTTACTTGCAGGGCTTCGTGCAGAAGGTGTAACAGCTGTTACAGAACCACATATTTCACGTGATCATACGGAAAGAATGCTTGAAGCATTTGGCGTTAAAGTGACTCGCGAAGGAAAGACAGTGAAACTAGCAGGTGGACAAAAGTTAACAGCGACAGATGTTCAAGTACCAGGTGACGTATCATCAGCTGCCTTTTTCTTAGTAGCAGGTGCAATTATTCCAAATAGTAAACTAGTATTACAAAATGTAGGCATGAATCCAACACGTACAGGTATTATTGATGTTTTAGAGAAAATGGGTGCTACGTTCACTGTAGAGCCAATTAACGAAGAAGCATCAGAACCAGCTGCAAACATTACAATTGAAACATCTTCATTAAAAGGAATCGAAATCGGCGGAGATATTATCCCAAGATTAATCGATGAAATTCCTGTAATTGCATTAGCGGCAACGCAAGCAGAAGGAATTACAGTTATTAAAGATGCACACGAATTAAAAGTAAAAGAAACAAACCGTATTGATACAGTCGTAGCGGAATTAACGAAACTTGGTGCTCGTATAGAAGCAACTGAAGACGGGATGATTATTTACGGGAAATCAGTTTTAAAAGGAAATACAGTTAATAGTTATGGTGATCACCGCATCGGAATGATGCTTGCGATTGCCGGCTGTCTAGCAGAAGGTAAAACAACAATTGAAGACGCAGAAGCAGTAGGTGTATCATACCCTACATTCTTCGAAGAACTTCAAAAGTTAGCTAAATAAAGTGAAACTTTAATCAGTGGGGGGTTCTTCATCCCCCACTGATTATTAGTTGAACCAATCGGACTTTTACGGGCAGTTGATCCCCTACCTAAATTCTTTGCTTTCGCTGAATTTTGAGGTGGGGGTCTTACTGCCCGTTAAAGCGGGATAAAGTAATGAGAAGCAGATACAGGATGTATCTGCTTTTTTATATTGAATTTGTGTCGTTAAGTCATTATAATTTCATTCACCGCACTTTAATATTTTAAATTATGGTACAATTCAAATGAAGGAGGGAGGAGAAACATATGAACGTTATACGATTAAAAGAAGATAAATTTAGAGAAGCACTACGCTTATCAGAATACGCTTTTCAATATAAAGTAGAAGAAGAAAGAATGCAGCAACAACTTACAAAAATGAAGGAAAGTCATGAAGTATACGGTATTATGGAAGGTGAGGACTTAGCGGCAAAACTACACCTTATTCCGTTTCATATTTACATAGGAGAAGAAAAATTTAAAATGGGTGGCGTTGCAGGGGTAGCGACGTATCCAGAATACAGAAGAAGCGGTTATGTGAAAGAATTGCTTCAACATTCTCTTCAAACGATGAAAAAAGACGGATATACAGTATCAATGTTACATCCATTTGCTGTTACATTTTACCGTAAATACGGCTGGGAACTTTGTGCGAATCTTCTCGTATGTCATTTGACAAAGAGTGATTTAGTTATGAAAAAACAAGTGAATGGTACTGTGAAACGTTTCAATAAAGAAAATCACCCAGAAGAGGTCGAGAAGCTTTATGAAACATTTGCAGAACGTTTTTCTGGTATGCTTGTTCGCAATGAAAAATGGTGGTTACAGGCTGTTTATGATGACTTAACATTAGCGATTTATTACGATGAAAATAAAACGGCAGCTGGCTACATGTTATATAAAATAGAAAAATCTAAAATGACTGTAGAAGAATTTGTACCACTGCATAATGAAGCACGAAATGGTCTATGGAACTTTATTTGCCAGCATGATTCTATGATTAAAGAACTTGAAATGACAGTAAATGAAAACGAACCGTTGTTATATACATTGCAAGAGCCACGTGTGAAGACAGAAATAAAACCATATTTTATGGGAAGAATTGTAGATGTAGAGCAGTTCTTAAAACAGTATGAGTTAAACTGGAACAATGTACAACAAGAAGTCATTTTACACATTACAGATTCATTTGCACCGTGGAATAATGTATCGGTGAGACTTGTAAATTATGAAATAACAATTATAGAAGAACCAATGGATAAAGGGATCAAGCTAGATATAAATGCACTATCTGCAATATTGCTTGGATACAAACGCCCATTAGAACTAAATGAATTAGAATTAATTAGCGGAAGCGAAGAGGAAATACAAGCGTTTGAGAAAATAGTTCCAGTACGAGATGCATTTATTTATGATTTCTTTTAAAAAATAGGGCTGCTCAAAATCAAATTTTGGGACAGCTTTCTCTTTGGTTGTCAGTTTTTGTCGGTAAGTCGATATATTTTGAAAATCGCTGATATAATTGGAGATGCGCCGATATATTCTGAAAATCGCTGATAAAATTAGACTTGCGCTGATATATTCTAATAATCGCTGATATAAATTTATTCACAAACAAGGGATTAAGAACGCAATGATACTTGCCAAACACTTGACTTTTACTCCATGTAATTTATAATTAAAAACGGAATGAATTTTCATTCCTGAAAATAGAGGTGGAAAAAATGGCTAAAAACAAACAAGAGGATATTTTTGATGCTGCGATGCAACTTTTTGCAGAGCGTGGTTATGATGGTACGACAATTCCAATGATCGCTGAAAAGGCAAAAGTCGGTGCGGGTACTATTTATCGCTATTTTGAAAATAAAGAGGCGCTTGTTAACTCATTATTTTCAAAAAGTATGTTAGAGCTTTCTGAAATGATAAAAACGGATTTTCCTGTTGAAGCAAATATTCGTGAACAGTTTAGTCATACGTACAACCGTTTATTTGAATTTGCGAGAAACAATGTAGATGCTTTTTTATTTACAAATTCTCACTGCGATAGTTATTTTCTTGACGAACAGAGTAAGCAAATATTTGACGATTTTATAGGTTTCTTTATGAATATTATTGAAGATGGAATCGCAAAAGGTTTTCTTCGTCCATTGCCTCCAGTTGCTTTAATTATTATTGTATATCAACCACTTGAAAAATTAACGAAAGTAATTGCAACAGGGCAATTAGAGTACTCAAAAGAATTAGTAAAAGAATTGGAAGAAAGCTCTTGGAACGCTATTAGAATCATTTGATTCTATAGCTTTATAAGGACAGGAATGAATATTCATTCCGAGAATGATATAAAAAGAAAAACAGAACATGATTAATCTTTACAATTAAAGGAATGAACATTCATTCCGGGAAGGATAGTTTAATAGAATTTATAAAGAAATAATAGAACGATAGGAATGAACGTTCATTCCGAAAAGTGTTTTCAAAACTATAGGAATGAATATTCATTCCGAAACTAACATGAAATTTTAATCGCGGGAGATGATGCAAATGAGCAAGCTGAGAAATTGGAGAAGTTTATCTTTTCTATTGTGGATAGTTATTACCATTACAATGATCGTTACGATGCCTAATATGGATAAATTAGTGAAAGAAAAAGGGCACATTACGATTCCTAATACAGAACAAAGTAGTATTGCTGACAAAATGATAAAAGAAATGAATAAAGACGGGACAGAAAAGTATGACATTATAGCAGTTTTTAATAGTGGTAGTAAAACAGCTTTAACGACTGAACAAAAAGAGGAAATAACAAAAACAATCAATGCTTTGCAAAATGAAAAAGAACAATTAGGAATTAAAGAAGTTGTTTCACATTTAGATAATAAAGAATTAGAGAAACAATTCGTTTCTAAAGATAATACGACTATTTTAACGCAAATATCGATAGATAAAAAACATGGTGAAATATCGAAAGTTTCAAATAATCTTCATAATAAAGTGAAAACGAAAGGGGTAAAAACGTACTTAACAGGAAGTGACTTAATCGCGGGTGATTTTCTTACATCTTCTCAAGAGGGAGTGAAAAAGACTGAAGTTATTTCAATTATTTTCATTCTTGTAATATTAATCATTGTATTCCGTTCACCTATTGTTCCCATTGTTTCTCTTCTTACTGTTGGGGTATCATATTTAGTTTCAATGGGGATTATTGCTCATCTTGTAGATCAATTTAATTTTCCGTTTTCTAACTTTACACAAGTGTTTGTAGTTGTTGTCCTGTTTGGGGTAGGAACGGACTATAACATTTTATTATTTACGAGATTTAAAGAAGAATTAAGTAAACAAGAAAACGCATTTTTGGCTACGAAAGAAACATTTAAATCGGCAGGGAAAACCGTTTTATATAGCGGGATAGCAGTACTAATTGGTTTTGCATCTCTTGCTTTAGCGAGTTTTAAATTATATCAATCTACTTCAGCGGTAGCAATCGGTGTCGCAGTTTTATTACTAGTATTAACTACGTTAAATCCGTTTTTCATGGTGCTTTTAGGAAAAGGGATGTTTTATCCCGTTAAAACATTTAAAGGTCATGAAGACAGTCGTCTATGGGGATTCTTTGCGAAAAACTCAGTAGTAAGACCATTTGTAGCTTTAATTATTGTATTTGTGATATCGATTCCTTTCATATTAAAGTATTCTAATACACTTAATTACAATGATTTATTTGAAGTAGACAATAAATATGAGTCGAAAATGGGGATTAACGTAATAGAAGAACATTTTCCACCTGGTTTTTCTTCACCAAGTACGTTAGTCATTCAATCGAATAACAAGTTAGATGAGGCGAGTTCGCTTCAAACTTTAGATGAACTAACTGATAAGATTTTGAAAGTGAAAGGTGTTTCAGAAGTATATGCGCCGACACGTCCAACTGGTGATAGGATTAAAGAACTATATATAAATAAACAAGCGGGTGAACTAAATACAGGTTTAGGGGATGCCAATGGTGGTATAAAGGAAATTAATGATGGATTAACTACTGCGAAAGATAAGATGGGTAATAAGGACTCAAATACTCTTGCAAACGTTCAAAAGTTAATTGATGGAACAAATGAAGCGAAGAATGGTGTATCGGCATTAGGAACAGCTTTAAATCAACTATCTAATGGCATAAATGATGGAGCAAAAGGTGCGCAGCAAATTGAGAGTGGGTTAACTTCAGTAAATGAAAATATAAGTATATTATCTCATGCAGCTTCACAACTTCATGCTGGCTATACGCAGTTAGAAAAAGGTTTAAGTTCTTACGATCAATACTTCGAAAGTATTTCTCAAGCGGTTGACGGTGCGAAGAAAGGTTATGAACAAATTGAAATGTTAATGACCAATTTCATCCAAACGAAACCAGAATTAGCAAATGATCCTAACATTCTGCAGACGATAGGAATTGCTAAAGAGGCTCAAAAGCAATTAGGTGGGCTTTCAAATGAATTAAATCAATTAGCAACGCAGCATAAAGCTGCAATGGGCTCATTTAAAGAAGCAAATCAGTCGTTATTGAAAGTGGATAACGGCTTAAAAGAAATGAGCAACGGAGTTACTAAGTTACAAAAAGGAGCAGCTGATCTTAAAAATGGATTAAATGAAGGAGCAACAGGTTCAAAACAAATTGCAAACAAGTCATCTGAGTTACAAACCGGATTAACGAAAATAAATGATGGGCAAGGTCAGCTATTAACCGGACTGAAAGACTTGCAAGAACAGATGGGACAATTACAATCAGGACTATCTAAAAGTACAGAAGGCCTTGAAAAGGTAAGTAACGGCCTAGGGGATGCTCAGAAATATTTAGGAGAACTAAATGAATCAAAAAGCTCTGAGAAATTTTATATTCCAAAAGAAGTTTTGGAGGGAGAAGATTTCCAAAAAGCTTTGAATACGTACATGTCACATGATAGAAAGACTGCTAAAATGACAATCATTTTAGACGTAAATCCGTATTCAAAAGAAGCGATGCCAGTTATTGAAGAAATTAATAAAACGATAGACGGTACGTTAAATGGTACAGAATTAAAATCAGCGAAAAAAGCAATCGGAGGTACAACAGCTAGAAACGTTGATCTAAAAGAAGTAACAGGTCAAGATTTCTTACGTACAGCTACAATTATGTTAATTGGAATTGCGATCGTACTAATCGTCATTACACGTTCATTATTAAACACCATCTTTATTATTGGATCGTTACTATTAGCGTACTTTGCATCATTAGGGATAAGTGAACAAATTAGTACGCATGTTTTACATGTAGATTCATTAAGCTGGAATGTTCCGTTCTTTAGTTTCATAATGATAGTCGCTTTAGGAGTGGATTATAGTATTTTTGTAATGATGAGATACAATGAGTTAGAAGGGGACCCAGCGACGAAAATTGTAACTGCTTCTCGTCATATTGGAGGAGTCGTATTATCAGCAGCACTAATTTTAGGTGGTACATTTGCTGCATTGATCCCTTCAGGTGTATTAACGCTTATACAAGTAGCATCCGTTGTTGGTGTTGCACTGTTACTATTAGCTATTATTGTAATGCCAATATTGTTACCTGCTTTAATAGGGGTAACGAGTAAAATGAAGGATTATGCAAAGAAATTAAGTGAAAGGAAATAAAAGAATCCACTTTTAAAAGTAACTGGTTCCGTTATAGGATAGAAAATATAAAATAACACACAAATTAGGGATGCAAAGTCACATATGATTTTGCTGAAATTGCTCTAGAAGATGATAAGGTTTATATTTTTGAATGTTGTTTCATACAAAATCCATTAACGATTGGGATGATTAAATACGGTGAACAAAAAGAAAAAATAATAAATTATGTAATGAAAGTTGCAAAAATCATAGAGAATCTAAATCCAATGTTATTCTATGTAGAACAAGATGATCTTGAATTTTCATTTAGGAAGGCATTAAAAGAAAGAAATCCAGAATGGTCCACAGGAATTGTCGACTATTACACGAATCAGGTCTATGGGAAAGAACATAACCATTCAGGGGTAGAAGGAGCGATAAAAGTTCTTGAAGCTAGAAGGAATTTAGAGTTAGAAATATTCGATATGTTAAAAATGAAAAAAGAAAAAATCAATAATACAAAATATGAAATTGACTCATATAGATCAATGTTAAAAGATAAATTAACAATACAAATGGTGAAATAGCTTTTTACACTAACTGGTGCTTTAGTTGGAGAAAGAAATAAAAACGCTCAGAATATTTTCTGAGCGTTTTAGTTTGCTATTTATAATGCGAAATGCATACAAATTATTGTATTATTTCAATTGATAAACATAATGCTCCAATTATAAATGTTTTTTCAAAATGAATCCTCTTTAAAACGTGTATGTAACTTTAATATAATTAAAAACAAAGGTTTTATTCGAGTTTGGAAAGAAAGGAATAGCAATCAACCGTTGCTATTCATCCAGCTTCTACTATATAATAGCTATAGTCTACAATAATTGAGTCGTAATATGCGATTTTTTAAGACAATCGGTGAGAAAACGCTGAAATAAGCGGTATTAGTAGGAGGACACAAATGATTACAGTAAGTAACGTTAGTTTGCGTTTCGCGGATCGCAAATTGTTTGAAGATGTTAACATAAAATTCACGCCAGGTAACTGCTACGGTTTAATCGGAGCAAACGGTGCTGGTAAATCAACGTTTCTAAAGATTTTATCTGGAGAAATCGAACCATCAACAGGTGACATACATATTACGCCAGGCGAGCGTCTAGCAGTATTAAAACAGAACCACTTTGAATATGAAGAGTTTCCGGTATTAGAAACTGTAATTATGGGTCATACTCGTCTTTACAAAGTAATGCAAGAGAAAAATGCCATTTACATGAAAGAAGACTTTAGTGATGAAGATGGTATGCGTGCTGCAGAACTTGAAGGTGAGTTTGCTGAGCTGAACGGTTGGGAAGCTGAGTCAGAAGCTGCAATCCTTCTTAAAGGTTTAGGTATTGGTGAAGACCTTCATGATAAGAAAATGTCTGAGTTAACTGGTGCAGAGAAAGTAAAAGTATTACTTGCTCAAGCTTTATTCGGTCAACCTGATATTCTATTACTAGATGAGCCTACCAACCACTTGGACTTAAAAGCGATTCAATGGTTAGAAAACTTCTTAATGAACTTTGAAAATACAGTTATCGTTGTATCCCATGACCGTCACTTCTTAAATAAAGTATGTACGCACATGGCTGATCTTGATTTCGGTAAAATTCAACTTTATGTTGGTAACTATGACTTCTGGTATGAGTCAAGCCAATTAGCTTTAAAATTAACACAAGATGCTAATAAGAAAAAAGAAGAGAAAGTAAAAGAGTTACAGAACTTCATTGCGCGCTTTAGCTCAAACGCATCTAAAGCGAAACAAGCAACTTCTCGTAAAAAATTATTAGATAAAATTACATTAGATGATATTAAGCCATCATCTCGTCGTTACCCGTTCGTTGGCTTCACACCAGAACGTGAAGTAGGAAATGACTTATTAACTGTTGAAGGTCTTTCTAAAACAATTGATGGTGAAAAAGTGTTAGATAATGTGTACTTCACTTTAAATAAAGGTGATAAAGTTGCATTTATCGGTCGTAACGATATTGCAATGACGACATTATTTAAAATCCTTATGGGTGAAATGGAGCCAGATAGTGGTTCATTTAAATGGGGCGTTACAACATCTCAATCGTACTTCCCAAGAGATAACTCTAAATACTTTGAGAACAGTGACTACAATTTAGTTGAATGGTTACGTCAATTCTCTCCACAAGATGAGTCAGAAAGCTTCTTACGTGGTTTCTTAGGCCGTATGTTATTCTCAGGCGAAGAAGTTAAGAAGAACGTTTCTGTACTATCTGGAGGCGAAAAAGTTCGTTGTATGTTATCTAAAATGATGTTAAGTGGTGCAAACGTTATTACACTTGACGACCCAACGAACCACTTAGACCTTGAGTCTATCACTGCATTAAACAATGGTTTAATTGCATTTAAAGGTACAATTTTATTCACATCACATGACCATCAGTTCGTACAAACAATTGCAAACCGCATTATCGAAGTAACGCCAAACGGTGTAATCGATAAAGAGGCTACTTACGATGAGTTCTTAGAAAATGAAGAACTTCAAAAACAAGTAGATGCAATGTACAAAGGTCAATAATAAATGATGAAAACCTCGCTCTTGTTTTGAGAGCGAGTTTTTTTTTTAATCAATGATTTTATGTGTTATGAATAATTATACAAGGATAACTTTAGAGATGAAATTGATATTTTGATATTGCATATTGAGAAATGGTTGCAGCATGAATAAAGTTGAAATATATGAAAGGATGTAATATACACTGAAAAAAACTAATGCTATCTATTGTGAATTTAATTATATTACATTAATGTTCCAGAACTGGAGACATATTTATTTGCGAAGTAGGGAATAAAGGTATATAGTATGTGATGTCATAATTAGTGGATGAATCTTGGGAGAAAACAGAAAATGTTACAAATTTATTTTGTTAAATAGAAACCAAGGTCAAAATGTATAGAAAGAAATAGTTGAATAAATACTAGCTTCAAATTATAATTACTAGTATTCTTCATATAGTTAAATAAATAGAATCTATTTGAAGATAAAAAATTGAATAGAGAGACAGACTTATAAAAAATAAGCCTTGGATGATCAAAAGAGGTGGAGAAATGAAACAATTCTTATTAAAGAGCAAAAGCGTGCTAAGCAATCATTTTGGATTCTTTCTGTTTGCCGTTATTTTATTTTGGCTCAAAACATATGCGGCTTATGTAACGGAATTTAATTTAGGTATTTCAAATACAATCCAAAAATTCTTGCTGTTTTTCAACCCGCTTAGTTCAGCAGTGCTATTTTTAGGACTTGCATTATTTGCAAAAGGGAAACGATCTTATATTTGGTTAATTGTTATCAACTTCTTATTGTCGATTCTTTTATATGCAAACGTCGTATACTATCGCTTTTTCAGTGACTTTATTACGTTCCCGACGTTGACACAAACGAATAACTTTGGAGATTTAGGTGGTAGTATTGTTGCGTTGCTACATCTTTATGATCCGCTATACTTTTTAGATACAATTATTTTAATTGTGTTAGTTGCAACGAAATTTGCAAATCCAAAATCAATTCGTGTTGCGAAGCATAAAGTATCACTAGTATTTGTAGCAGGTATTTTATTATTCAGTGTTAACTTAGGACTTGCAGAATCTGACCGTCCTGAATTATTAACAAGAACGTTTGACCGGAATTATATTGTGAAATATTTAGGGGCGTATAACTACACAATTTATGATGGAATTCAAAGTGCGAAAGCATCAACGGAAAGAGCGTTAGCTGATGGAGATAATATGACAGAAGTAAGAAATTATTTAACATCAACTTATGCTAGTCCGAATCCTGAGTATTTCGGTAAAGGTAAGGGAATGAACGTAATTTATATTCATTTAGAGTCATTCCAAAACTTCTTAATTGATTATAAATTAAACGGTCAAGAAGTTACGCCGTTCTTAAACTCATTTACAAAAGATGCGAATACGCTTTATTTTGATAACTTCTTCCATCAAACAGGACAAGGGAAAACATCTGATGCGGAGTTTATGTTAGAGAATTCTATGTTTGGTTTACCACAAGGGTCTGTATTTACAACGAAATCTCATAATACGTATCAATCAGCACCAGCAATTTTAGGACAACAAGGATACACATCAGCTGTATTCCATGGTAACTATAAAACATTTTGGAACCGTGACGATATTTATAAATCATTTGGTTTTAATAAATTCTTTGATGCTTCATACTATGATATGAACGAAAAAGATGTAGTAAACTATGGATTAAAAGATAAACCATTCTTCAATGAATCCATTCCGTTATTAGAAACATTGAAACAACCGTTCTATACGAAGTTTATTACGTTATCGAATCACTTCCCGTATCCGATTGATAAAGAGGAAGCGACAATTGAACCAGCAAACACAGGTGACTCGTCTGTAGATACGTATTTCCAAACAGCACGTTATTTAGACGAATCTGTAAAAGGTTTCATCGATTACTTGAAACAATCTGGTTTATACGATAATTCTATTATCGTTATGTACGGAGACCATTACGGTATTTCAGATAATCATAATGCAGCAATGTCAAAAGTAATGGGTAAAGAAATTAACTCATTTGAAAATGCACAGTTACAACGTGTACCATTTATCGTTCGTGTACCAGGTGTGAAAGGTGGCGTACAACATCAATATGGTGGTGAAATTGATGTTCTTCCAACTCTTTTACACTTACTAGGAACAGATACAAAAAATTATGTTCAATTTGGTTCAGATTTATTATCACCAGATCATAAACAAGTTGTTGCGTTCCGTAACGGCAACTTCGTAAGCCCAACAGTTACTGCATTAAACGGCAAATACTATGATACAACGACTGGAAAACCAGTAGAATTTACAGATGAAATAAAACAAAATGAACAAATGGTTCAAAACTCGTTAAAATACTCTGACCAAGTCGTAAATGGTGACTTATTACGATTCTACACACCGGAAGGATTTACACCGATAGATCGTTCGAAGTATAACTATAACAATCGTGATAAAAACAAAACGAAAGTAAAAACGACTCCGGAAGGGGAAGCTAAATAAATAACAAAAGGCACTATTCCTATGAATAGTGCCTTTTGTTTGTAAATAAAACATCATCATGAGATAGAACCATCTGTTGCTTTCTGTTTTGCCTTTCCGAAGAAAACTACACCGGCAATGATGATAATGATGAATGCCCATTTTATGAAAGGATTACTTTCGAAAAATGCAGCGAACCATTTCTCGTCTACAATCATTTTCGCAGCGGTATAAGCTAAAACAGCTGCTCCAATCGTAATGATGATAGGATAACGGTCAACCCATTTTAAAATTAATGTACTGCCCCAAACTACTACTGGAATTGAAACTAATAGCCCGATGATTACTAAAGAAAAGTTGCCATGCGCAGCTCCAGCAACAGCGAGAACGTTATCAATTCCCATCAATGCATCAGCAATGATAATGGTTTTAATAGCAGACCAGAAACCTTCTTCTGCCTTAATATCGTGATCTTTGCCTTCAGCAATTAATTTGTAAGCGATCCATATAAGGAGTGCACCACCAATTAGAAGTAGCCCTGGTATTTTTAACAACCAAACGACAACTAAGGTAGCAAGGGCTCTAATCGCGATTGCCCCGATAGTTCCCCATATAATAACTTTCTTTTGCTGATCTTTCGGTAATCGCCTTGCTGCTAATCCAATTACAATGGCATTATCACCGGCTAACACTAAATCAATTACAATGATGGCAAGTAGGGCGGACAAATATTCGGCTGAAAGAAAATCCATATACACATCACTCCTTAAGAGTAATATGTGCTAAAGTGTTGATAATATAAAAAATAGGATTGAATTTGTATATTCAATCCATAATTTCTTACTGTATTTTGATATATGTTTTAATTTCGTATAAGTCGCTTTTGTACTCTTTTTTGTTTATCGTTTCGCTTTCTTAATTTTCGATTCATCTTTTTAATGCGGTTTTCTTTTTTATTATCCCAGTTATCACTTCTGATTTTACTAATAGACTTATCTGTCTTAGCACGAAAACGTCTTACTTTTTTCACGAAGGAAAGGGGTATTTTGCCGATAACACCTTGTTTTTCTAACGAATCCTCTTTACCTAGACACCAATCAGGATGAGATAATAAATAGTCGAAATCGAATATTATCCCGTATTCTTTATCCATATAGGTATACCATTCATCTAAAGTACACTTGTTTTTTGTATGTAAATATATTGATCCATCAGTCATAGCGCAGCACCAATAGTCAAAGTAGCTCCATAGTACCCATTCTTTCGGTACATCTAGTGTTAAAATTACCATTTTTGAATTTTCTCTACCCCAAGCTTTATGATTTCGATTTGGGTAATTATTTGCTTCCCAGACCCAAATAGGGTAGTTACCATCGTAATGAGGCAACCTTGTTTTAGCAGCGCGCACCATCCAGTTATATGAATATAAATTGTCTAGATCGATGAATTCTTTATTACCTTCTAAATAACCAAGTTTCTTAAATTGTTTCCAAGCTTCTTCAGTTTGTACTGTATATACGATCATATGACACCTACTTATTTAAAATAGATTATAGTATAACATGTGATGTTTTCAAGTTAAATTCATGTGATTTGTAATTTTTATTGATATTAGAGAAAGTGGAGTTTGAGTCGAATATAAGAGGAGTAATTCCAAAAACGATAAAAAGACTTGATTCCTAGTTAAAGGAAATCAAGTCTTTTTATTACATACGATTATCGTGCCAGAAGTTTAATGGGAAGTGTTCGTTCTCACTATAGGCTTCTAATTCATATCCTTTTTCTTTCAGCCCTTTAATAATACCAGGTACTGCTTTTACGGACTGTGGATGAATGTCGTGCATAAGGATAACTTCTGTTGGCTTGTTTGCACCATTAATAACGTTTTCTACAATTTTAGCAGATGCAGCGTCAACCTGCATTTTGTTATATTTCCAGTCTAAAGAATCAATTGTCCAATCCCAAACTTTTAGCCCATTCTCAACAACTTTGTTGCGAAGCGCTTCGTTTAATCCTGGCATTGAGCCGTAAGAAGGACGAGTTAATACTGGTGATTTACCTAGAACGCCAGCGATTAATCCTTGATCTTCTTTCATCTCATCTACGTAATGACCTTCTGTGTAAAGTTTCTTGTAGTTATGAGTCATACTGTGCATCCCAACGTAGTGGCCTTCAGCATCTTCACGCTTTACAAGAGCAGGAAAAGCTTTTACATTTGAACCAATAAGGAAGAATGTTGCTTTTGCATTTTCTTTCTTTAACATATCTAAAAGCTCAGCTGTGTATTTTCCAGGACCATCATCAAATGTTAAATAAGCTACTTTTCTAACTTGCCCATTGTATTGTTTTGGAGCTTCTTTCGGTGCAAGAGACGATTGAATTTCACTTACAAGTTGAACAGATTTTGCTTCATCCTCTGTACTTGCTAGAGCAGTATGTGTTGATCCTAAAGCCGCTTCGTATGTAAATAATACCCCCGCGCAAATCAACATAGCCCTTTTCACTAAAGTTGTCATTCGAATTCCATTGTGCATAATTTTCCTTCTCTCTATAAAAGTTCTACTCTACTATATTAGCAATTATAGGGAGGTAATTGCAAAAAAACTTTTTTACAAGTGCAAAAAAGTTTGTCCAAAAGTATGCAAGATTTCAATATTTTGCAGGTTTATTAAAATGAAACAAAAATTGAATGAAAATGCATGTGATTTGTTCATATATAGTAAATTCAATGAGTGAGTTAGTAGAGGGTATATAATATTCTAGCGAAGAGGGTGCCTGTTGTATGAAAACGTGTCTTTAAAATTTCACATACCGCATTTAAAAAGTAAATATAGGAAAACCAAAAAGTAATGTGGAATATATCGTACATACATATATGAAGTCAACATAAAAAATAAAGAGGTGGGTATATGTTACTTGAAGAAGTAATGCAGCAACTAGAGGAATACGGAACAGAACAGAATCGTAAAACGTATAAAAATCATGGGGCGAAAGAGCCACTATTCGGAGTTAGTTTTGCCAATTTAAAATTGTTAAAAAAGAAGATAAAAAAAGATCATGATTTAGCAATTTTATTATGGGAAACAAAAAATATGGATGCAATGACATTAGCAACAATGATATTAGATCCAAAAAAAGTTACGACAGAACTACTAAATAATTGGGTACAGGAAGTTGATTATTATTGTTTAATGGATGTTTTAATGACGGCTATTTGTACGTCGCCAATCGCGATAGAAAGAATGGAAGACTGGACAAAGTCTCATGATGAATGGATTGGAAGAGCAGGCTGGTCTTTATTAGCAAATATAGCGATTAAAAATAAAACGTTACAGGATGATGTCTTCTCTCCTTATCTAGATGAGATTAAAGAAAATATACATAATGAAAAAAATAGAAAAAGAGAAGCAATGAATAGTGCTTTAATTGCGATAGGAATTCGTAATGAAGACTTAGAGCGAAAAGCGATTGAAATTGCACGTGAAATTGGAAAAGTACAGGTTGATCACGGGGCAACGTCATGCAAAACACCAGACGCAGAGTCGTATATAAAAAAAGCGAGAGAAAGAGCTGCAAAAAAGAAAGTGAAATAAGAAAAGGGGAACGGTTATGAAAGCAATGGAAGCGGCAAAAAGCATAATTACATCACACTTTCCGGATTGTGATGTAGCTTTACTTGGAGGAAGCGTTGCAAGAGGGGAAGCGACAAAAACATCTGATCTGGACATTGTAATAATAGATCCTAGTTTGTTATCTTGTTATAGAGAATCTTTCTATAGTAATGGATGGCCAGTTGAGGTATTTGTACATAATTTTGAAACGTTAAAAACCTTTTTTAAAATGGATTGTGATCGCGGAAGACCTTCGTTACCACAATTAGTTGCAGAAGGTGTTGTATTAAAAGGGGAAGATGAAATTGTTGAGAAATTAAAAAGCGAAGCGAATGAGTTACTAAATAAAGGACCAGCTAAATGGACTGAAGAAATGATGAAGCAGAAGCGTTATTTTATTACAGATACTTTGGATGATTTTATTGGTGCATCAAAAAGAGAAGAAGAGTTGTTTATCGCGAATTTATTAGCTGATTTATTACATGAATATGTATTAAGAGTAAATGGGAAATGGCTTGGAAGTTCAAAATGGTTTATAAGGGTACTTAGAAAATATGATGAACAATACGCAGATCAATTTGTAGTGGCGTTCGATCATTTTTATATAACGGGAGAGAAAATAAAATTAATTACTTTTGTAGAAAAAACGCTAGAACAGTATGGAGGAAGAATGTTCGAAGGTTTTTGTATAGGAAAGTAAAAAGGGGATAATACAATGAATATACCATTCGTTCAATTAAGAGAACTGACACTAGATGATGTAGAAGACCGATATCAATGGTCATTAGATACAAAAGTAACAAAACATTTAGTTGTACCAGATCAATATCCACCGTTCACTCGTGAAGATACAAAAAAATGGATTGAAGCATGTATAAATCGAAAAAATGGTTACGAACAAAGAGCTATCACTGCGGAGAACGGCATACATATTGGATGGGTAGATCTTAAAAACTTTGATAAAACAAATAAAAATGCAGAATTGGGAATCGCGATTGGTAATAAAGAATACTGGGGTAAAGGGTATGGAATAGCTGCCCTATATAGTATGTTACATGTAGCATTCTTTGAATTTGAATTAGAAAAAGTATGGCTACGTGTAGATGAAGATAATTTTCAAGCTAGAAAGAGCTATGAAAAGGCTGGTTTTGTATGCGAAGGGTTAATGAGAAATGATCGATTACGTAGAGGGCAGTTCATTCATCGCTATCGTTATAGTATGTTAAGAGAAGAATATCAATCTTTAATTAGTAGTTTATAAAAATGTTATGTTAACTAAAGGGAGATAGAGAAATATGATTCGATTACTTACGAAAGAAGATGCAAAAAAATATTGGGACTTACGTTTACAAGCATTACAAGTAAATCCAGAGGCATTTGTAACAACTTATGAAGAGGCGATTCGTCAAGAAAACCCGATTAAGCGAGTGGAAAGTAATTTAACAGCTACTACTAGTTGTACATTCGGTGCTTTTAATGAGGATCATCAATTAGTTGGAGTTGTCACTTTACTAACAGAAGAGAAAGAGGCGTATAAACATAAAGGACATATCGTTGCGATGTATGTAGATGCAAGCAATCGAAGAAATGGCCTTGCACGTGATTTAATAAGTAAGGCAATTGAAAGAGCAAGAGAAATGAACTTGGAACAATTGACATTAGGTGTTGTATCCACTAACGAGCCAGCAAAAAGGTTGTATGAATTAATGGGCTTTAAAACGTATGGGATTGAAAAGAGAGCTATAAAGATGAATGGTGTGTATAGTGATGATGAACACATGGTTTTGTTCCTTTAAAAGAGGGAGTTTACTATGAAAGATCTCCATTTAGAAAAAAATATGAACCCGCAAGTGGCAATTCTATATGCGACAGTTGCCGATACATTTAAACGGTTGCAAAAGTTAGTAGAGGGTACTGATGAGAAAGAACTGTCTTTTAAAGGGTTAAAAAATAATGAAAATAGTATTGGACAACTACTTCAACATTTAGCAGTTGTCGATTTGCATTGGGTATACCGCTTAAAAGGAGAACCCGTTCCACTGGCACTTGATAATATATATGGACCTATGTTAAATGAAGCGGGAGAGCTGCCAAGTTTAAGAAAACAGACGTTGCAAGAATTAATGCAAGATTATGAAGCAGTGCAACATATGTTTTATGAGGAATGTGTGAAACTAACAGAAAATGATTTAACACGAGAGGTTTTTTATGAAAAGGGAGAAAATGCGACTATAAGGTGGGGAATATGGCATATAGCTGATCATAGTCGGTACCATCAAGCTCATATTAGTCAGTTAAGAAAACTATATAGAGCTAGAATGCATACGAGATAAAGATTTCGAATTTTAATTATATTTAATTTGTTGTATAGTATAAGAAGAAACTAAACAAGGGGTTTTATAATGAAAGCTATTGCAGTAGGGATATTGGCATCATTTTTCTTTGCCTTTACTTTCGTTTTAAATCGGGCGATGGACCTAGAAGGTGGAAGCTGGATTTGGAGTGCATCATTACGGTACTACTTTATGGTTCCAATGCTTTTACTTATTGTCATGTATAGAGGAAATTTAAAGCAACTCTTTCAATATATGAAAAACAATCCGAAAGAATGGTTAGTTTGGAGTATTGTTGGATTTGGTCTCTTCTATGCACCACTTAGTTTTGCTGGAGCTTTCGGACCTGGTTGGCTCGTTGCATCAACATGGCAAATTACGATCGTAGCAGGGATTTTGTTAACACCATTTTTTGCAGTAGATCCGTTACATAAAAAACTCCCAATGAAGGAATTAGTTATGTCGGGTATTATTTTATGTGGTGTTGTACTCATGCAAGTAGAACATGCTTCTTCATTAGGAATTCGTGAAACTGTTTTATGTGTAGTTCCTGTACTTATTGCAGCGTTTGCATACCCTCTTGGAAATCGAAAAATGATGCAAGTTTGTAAAGGGGAATTAGATGTATTTCAGCGAGTTCTCGGTATGACATTAGCAAGCTTACCATTTTGGTTTTTACTATCTGGTTATGAAGTATCAACAGGTGGTCTACCGTCAAGTAGCCAAGTTTTCCAATGTTTTATAGTAGCAGTTAGTTCTGGCTTAATCGCAACGGTATTATTCTTCTTTGCGACAGATCTTGTAAAAGATGATCCGCAAAAACTAGCAACAGTGGAAGCAACTCAGTCCGGTGAGGTTTTATTTGCGCTAGTAGGAGAACTCATCTTGTTATCTGCACCAATTCCGTCATCTTTATCTTGGATTGGTATGAGTCTAGTTATTATTGGAATGATACTACATAGTTATGTAGCGGTCGTTGTGAAGAAAGAAGAAAAAATAACGGCGTAATGAGATTAGCTCTTTATATAAAGAGCTAATCTTTTTTCATAGAAAGGAATGATGATATGAATTTGCAACGCGTTGAACAAATTGAGAAAGATCCCATTTTAAATGTACTACAGTATGCAGTCGGACCAAGTGAAACTAGCTTAAAGAAAGCAGTTTTATTTTATGGTAGGAATAAAGGGGATTTTTATAAATTTGAAGAACAGGCTTGTATAGGTATTGAAATAATAGGAGCAAATAAAGCGGAAATTTGCCATATAGCAGTCGCTCCGAAATATCGTTATAAAGGAATTGCATTGCAAATGATAAAGGAAGTAGTAAGAATACATCAATTGACGTATCTCGAGGCTGAGACAGACGATGAGGCAGTAGAATTTTATAAAAAAATTGGTTTTCAAGTTAAAAGTTTAGGTGAAAAATATCCGGGGATTGAAAGGTTTTATTGTTACTTGGAAAAACAGTGTGAAAATATGTAAATTTGAATTTCATGTATAGTTTGAAAAAAGTAAGATTTACATTATATAATAAAGGTATCTGGAAAAATATAGATAAAAGAAATTAGGTGTATAACACATGAGAATGGATAAAAGTAAATTTATAAAAATTGCTACTTCGATAGGTGTATCATCTTTTTTATTAACTGGATGTGGCGATTATGAAGAAGATACTGCTCAACAAGAAAGTACTGCTGTTAAAACAGATGGTGGAAAACAAGGAGATGAACAAGAAACTTTAAATTGCAATGATAAAACTCCTACTAATGAAAATGTAGAAAATGATGAGTTATGTAAGGAAATGAATCCGTCATTTTCATCGTATCATGAAAATTCACATTTACCGATACTGCCATTCGTAGCAGGATATTTATTAGCAAGCAGAACTTCAAATATGAATTATACAGCAAAACCAAATATAATGAAGAAACCATATGCAAATAATATTATTCCATATCGTGAAAAAGACCAAAGTAGAACTGGAGGCAGCGGTGGTGGAGGGTATTACGGCGGAACTAACAGCAACAATAATAAATCTTCCAATAAAGTAGATTTAAATAAACAGCAGCCAAATCCATCAAATAAAGTAACACCAGATACAAATGCGCCGAAATCATCTACGACACAAACGCCGAAAGTGAATTCTGGTTCTAGTGGAATTGGGAATGCAAAAGCGCCAGCCGGATCATAACACGAAAGGATAATAGAATCATGTATACAGAACAAGAGCAGAAAGAGTATATGAAAGTATGGTTTTCACTTGCAGAAGAGGCTGGTCGGAATGGGTTTACTTGGCCGAGTCTATTAGAAAATGAAGAATGGAATCAATATATGGCAACAGGTATGTATCGTATGCCAATAAAAACTTATACTGCTATTTCAAAAGCGACAGAAGAAATTATGTATGTGCTATATAGAACGTATCAATACATTCTCAATACGACAAAAGATTTTCAAAAATTAGGATTTCCAGCTGAAACGTGGGAAATTGCGAGAATGAAACATACAGGTTTGTTTTCATATTTTACAAGGTTTGACTTTATCGTAAATGGTGAAGATATAAAGTTAATAGAAGTAAATTGTGATACACCCACAGGCTATTTAGAGCCATCTGTCGCAAATGAAGTATTATGCCGTTATCACGATGTAAATCATCCAAATCATATAGAAGAGCATATTGTGCAGGCATGGGAACAAATTAAACATGACTATAGTATAGATCCTAGAGAAACGATTTATTTTACGAGTTATGATTGGCATGATGAAGACCATCAAACGGTTCAATTTTTAAGAAGCTATTGTTTAGATCAATCAACAGATTATATAGGTATACAAGATATCGTCGTTGCAGATGATGGTATATATACGCCAAATGGTGAGAGAATTCATTATTTATATAGACTATATCCAATTGAATATTTAGTTTCAGATGCTGATAAAAGCGGTAAAAGAATTGGACTCCAGTTTTTAGATCATATAGCGCAAGGCAGAGTGAAAATCATTAATCCACCAGCTGCTTTTCTTATGCAAAATAAAAGTGTACTCGCTTTAATTTGGCAACTTTACGAAGAAGAAGTTTTCTTTAAGGAAGAGGAGCGAGGAATCATTCAGAAATACTTCCTACCGACATATTTTACAAATAAACCGTTTATAGAAAGAAATGAATCCTATGTTTCTAAACCTTTATACGGCCGTGAAGGCGGAGGAGTATCTATATACGAAAATAATGAACTATTAGCTGAAGATAAAACAGAGTATTACTTTGAACAGCGGAAAATATATCAGCAATACATAGAAATGCCAGACTATACAATTGACACGTGGGACGGTCCGTATACTGGTAAACTATTAATTGGTTCACACTGTATTAGCGGGAGAGCTGCTGGTTTATTTTTACGTGTAGGTGAGAAAATAACAGGAAATTTATCGATGTTTACTGGAGTTACAATTGAAGGATAAATGAAACAAAGAGCTTATCATTTTTGGTGAGCTCTTTGTTTGCATATAGTGTTTTTATGTTTTTGATGTAACGCCTTCATTTTTTGCATAGATAAAATGATTAAGTTAAAAATTAAGAAAAATATGATAATATATGTATGTAGTAGTTTAAAATAAATGGGGGAACAATCGTGAAAATGAATGACATAGTGGCAAGTACGCAATTGCCAAATACAATCAAAACAATTACAAATGATTTAAGAAAATTAGGATTAGAAAAAGGAATGACAGTTATTGTACATTCTTCGTTAAGTTCCATTGGTTGGGTATCAGGCGGAGCAGTTGCAGTAGTAGAGGCGTTAATGGAGGTTATTACAGAAGAGGGAACGATTATTATGCCAACTCAGTCTTCGGATTTATCTGATCCGAAACATTGGTCAAGACCACCTGTACCTGAAGAATGGTGGCAAATTATTCGGGATAACGTTCCAGCATTTGAGCCACATATAACACCAACAAGGGCAATGGGAAAAGTAGTTGAATGTTTTCGTACATATCCGAATGTAGTACGTAGTAACCATCCATTAGGAAGTTTTGCTGCATGGGGAAAACATGCAGAAGAAATAACGATGAATCAGTCACTATCAATGAGTTTAGGAGAAGAATCTCCATTAAGAAAAATATACGATTTAGACGGATACATATTATTAATTGGTGTTGGATATGATTCCAATACTTCTGTACATTTATCAGAAGTACGTTCTGGTGCATGTGAGTTAATAAAAGTAGGGGCACCCATTATAGAAAATGGTGAAAGAGTGTGGAAAGAATTTGTTGATATGGATTATGATTCTGACAAATTTGTAGAAATTGGTGTGGAATTTGAGCAAAAAGGAACTGTGAAAATAGGGAAAATAGGAAACGCAAAGTGCCGTCTTATGAAACAACGTGATATAGTTGACTTTGGAACAGAATGGTTTCGTAAGAAAAATTAGTAAGGGATGGTTACGATGAAGGGGAAAAAGGTATTAATTACAAGCGGTGGTTGTTTAGAAAAATGGGATCAAGTTCGTGGTCATACGAATATGGCAAAAGGAACAATTGGAAGAATAATTGCCGAAGAGCTTATAAGTAAAGGGGCCTATGTTATATATTTACATGGTTATTTTGCGGAGAAACCGAATGATATAAACAATCAATTAGAATTACACCCATTTGAAGGAATTGTTGATTTGCAAGATAAAATGAAAAGTATCATTACGCATGAAAAAGTCGATGCGGTTATTATGGCAGCGGCTGGATCTGATTGGATTGTGGACAAGATTTGTGATCAAGAGGGCAATGTTCTTAATATGAATGGAAAAATCTCAAGTGATATAGCGCCCATTATACATTTTCAAAAGGCACCGAAAGTATTAAAACAAATAAAACAGTGGGATTCAGAAACTGTACTCGTTGGCTTTAAACTTGAAAGCGACGTAAATGAAGAAGAACTGTTTGAAAGAGCGAAAAATAGAATGGAAGAAGCGAAGGCGAGTGTAATGATTGCAAATTCACCACATTCTTTATATTCGCGCGGAGCAGTGCACTACGTAATTGGACAAGACGGTAAAGGGAAGTTATGTAATGGAAAAGATGAAACAGCGAAAGAAATTGTCAAAAGGTTAGAAGTACTATGTAATCACGTTACTGCTTTATAATTTCAAGTATTTGGATAAGAGTGAATCCGCATAGTATATATTGGTAAGCGAAACTTTTTGCTTTGATACAAACGTTAACCATTCAATATGGATACATAGAATAATTGGTGAGGAGTGAATTCTATGGAACATTTATTAAAGCAAGCTATTAAACTCCGGAAAGAAAAGAAATATGCGCAGTCTAAAGAGATACTCATTGGATTAACGAATTTTACGAGGGATGCAGAAGTACTTTATCAATGTGCCTGGATACATGATGTAATGGGGCTGGAAACAGAAGCTATGCCGTATTATGAACAGGCAATTGCAAACGGTCTTGAAGGTGAGTCACTTTGCGGAGCTTATATTGGCCTTGGTAGTACATATCGTTGTATAGGTGAGTATGACAAAGCAATTACTGTTTTAGAAACAGGTTTGCAGCAGTTTCCAGATAATGATGTGATGAAAGTATTTTTGTCATTAGCGAAATATAACGTAAACGATCATGAATCCGCGATGAAATTATTACTTGAAACAGTCGTAAAAGTAGAAGAAGTTAAAGAATTTGAACGTGCTATTTCATTTTATAAAGACCATTTAAACGAGGTTTTTAAATAGAGGAGTGAAAGTATGAGTGTCACACTTTCGCGAAGGCGAAAAGGTATATGGATTGGACTCGTATCTTTAATCTTGTTATCAAACTATTTATTATATGCTCTTCCGATTGTACCAGCTACTCCGAAAGAAGTTGTTCTTGGGTCATTATTAGATTGTATGTTTATAATTCCAATCATTACGTATTTCTTTATTATTCGAAAAAGGTACTCGTTAACGTATATATTTCCTGTTGTAATAGCTGGTTATATATTTGCAAGATTTATTATTCCAAGCGACTATTTACAAGCTTTTTCATACGTTTCTTATATTATAGTTACAGGGGAAATTGCATTTGTATGTGTAGAGTTATTCCTTCTATATAAAATTGTTAGAATGCTTCCTACAATAAGAAAAAAATATAAAGAATATAAAAGTGAGCATTCTTCATTTTCTTATGCAATTGATGCTGCGTTTGACGACACTATGAAAAGAAATAAATTAATAGATATCATTGTAACAGAGTGTAAGTTAATCTATTATGCATTTTTATCGTGGCGTGAAAAAGTGCCAGAAGGTGAATCCGTATACTCATATCATAAAAAGACTGGTGCAATAGGTGTATATATTATGATCATCCATGCGACCTTAATAGAAAGTATCGGTTTTCATTATTTACTTCATCAATGGAACCCAGTAGTAGCATGGATTTTACTTATTTTAAACGTATACGCAATGATTTATTTTTTAGCTGAAATACAAGCAATGCGAAAAAATCCAATTATTGTTGTGGAAAAAGAAATAATCATTCAAATTGGATTAGGAAAGAAAATTATTATACCATTTACACAAATTGATAAAATTACGTTTTATAAAGGAGAGTTTTTAAAGAAAGAGAAAGAGTTTCTTGACGCAACAGTGATGGAATTTATAAAGGAACCTCCAGCATTTGAAATTACACTAAAAGAACCAGTGGAAGCGCAATTGTTATATGGATTTTCTAAAACAGTAAGTCGTGTTCACTTAAATGTTGATGAGGAATGGAAGTTTTATGATATGGTTACGGAGAAGTTGAAACATGAATAATGCTTCTAATTTTCATCGTGCGTTTGGTGTGTATGGCATTTGTATCGAAAACAATAACATATTAGTAATTGATAAAATAAAAGGTCCCTATAGAAATCGGTATGATTTACCTGGTGGTAGTTTAGAAGAAGGAGAATCATTACTAGCTGGACTTCATAGAGAGATGAAAGAAGAGACTGGGCTGAAAGTGAAGGTAGTAAACCAAATAGGTACAGTTGATTTTCAATTCCCATCAAAATTCAAGGAGTACACACATGTTCATCATATCGCAGTTTTTTACGTTGTTGAAAGGTGCGAAGGTGAATTTAAAGTACCGGAACAATTTGAAGGGCAAGATTCAATAGGAGCTAGATGGATTCCGCTAGAAAGTATTACTGAACATAATTCATCTCCTCTTGTATGTAGTGCTGTAGAGTGGTTAACAGAATCTAAGTTTCGTTTAGAAGTAAAGGTGTATAAATCATGGGTTATAAAATAATGATACAACTGGAGTTCTTTCTAACTTAGAAGGAGCTTTTTTTGTGGGCAAGAAAATGAGAGTATATTAATAAAACAAGAAACGAATTCACTAAACAGCTTCTTAGTGGAAAAAGGGTTATAATGAAAGAACTACAACTAAAGGGGAATTTTGAAAATGAGTTGCTTACGTACGTCAGGAATTGAAATTATTGAAAGGAAAATTCGCTATGATGCTTCAACTGTAGATCATGCTTGTTTACTAATAGAAACGCAGCCAGATAAAATTGTGTTGTATCATGAAGTACAGTACTCTTTTACTATGACAGCAAACGATACGAAGTTAACGATCCCGAAAGGAAGTTATACAGTTGCATATTACTGGAGGAATCGTCCATATAATTTATATGTTTGGAGAGATCAGGATGGGAGTTATTTAGGTTCTTATTTTAATATTGTAAAGAATACATGTATAACGGATGAAGTGGTATCCTTTGAAGATTTAATCCTTGATATTATGGTACTTCCAAGCGGAGAATTTTTCATATTGGATGAGGATGAATTACCTGAACCGTTAGAACACTTTGAAGATGGATATGTACAAAAAGCTCTGCATACAGTGTTACATACAATTCAAGAATTACTTCCAAAAATCATTATAGAAACTGCAACAATTTATAAAAAATAAACATCGTTTATTAAAACCTAGTTGACTTATCGGAAATATTTGTATAGTATGTAGTTAATTCTATAATAGCTGATTGGAAAAACCAAAGGCATTTCATTACAAAATGAAATGCCTTTGGTTTTTTTATTATATAAATACTGAATCTGTTCATTTAGATGAATCATTTCAAGGAGGAGAAATAGTGACTGTTTCAATCGATGGAGTATCAAAATATTTTTCGAAACAAACTGGTACGGTTCAAGTGCTAGAAGATATTAATTTCCAATTAGAGAGAGGCGATTTTGTCACTGTAATCGGACCGAGTGGTTGTGGGAAAAGTACGCTTTTGAAAATTGTTGCGGGATTAGATAACGAATTTGAAGGTGAAATTATTATTGATGGGGAGAAAATCGTAAAACCAAGTAAGAAACAAGGTTTTATTTTTCAAGAACATCGCTTATTTCCGTGGTTAACAGTTGAAGAAAATATTGCTGCAGATTTGTCGTTAAAAGATAAGTATGTAAAAGATAAGATAAAGGAATGGATTGAAATCGTTCGATTAGACGGTTTTGAAAAATCTTATCCGAAAGAAATTTCAGGCGGGATGTCACAACGTGTTGCAATTGCGAGAGCCTTATTAAGAGATCCAAATGTATTATTACTTGATGAACCATTCGGGGCACTTGATGCTTTTACTAGAAGTCATTTGCAAGAAGTACTGTTGAATATTTGGGAACAGAAGAAAACGACAATGTTATTCGTCACTCATGATATAGACGAAGCGATATATCTTTCAAACCGAATGATCATCATGAGTGCAAAGCCTGGAAAAATACATAAAGTAATTGAAAATAATTTACCTTATCCACGTAGTAAAACTTCGGAGGCATTCCAAGAGATTCGAAAGAAAGTATTACAGCAGTTTGAGCATGGAGGATTGATTCAAACCAGTATATAGGGAAAGGGTGGGTATTTATGTATAAGAAATTTAAAGTTCTTTCTTTTACTTTAGCTATATCTTTATTTTTATTCGGATGCGAAAAAAGTACAGCGAGTAGCAAGAAAGAAGATGTAACAATACAAATTGGTATACAGCAAGGGTTAAGCCCACTACTATTAGCACAGAAAAAAGGATGGTTTGAAGAAGAGTTTAAAAAAGAAGGAGTTAAAGTGAAATGGACAGAGTTTCAAAGCGGACCTCCCTATTTTGAAGCGATTGCATCAAACCGATTAGACTTTGGCGAAGTTGGAAACTCCCCAGTTATTTCCGCGCAAGCAGCAGGTATTGAATTTACCGAAATTGCTAATACAAGTTATGCGAGGAAAGGCACTGGAATTCTTGTACAAAAAGATAGCAAGATTACGAGTGTAAAAGATTTAAAAGGTAAAAAAATTGCCGTAGCAAAAGGAAGTAGCGCATTTAATTTATTGTATCGAGCATTAGAGAAAGAAGGTATCAATGCGAAAGATGTAAATGTCATTCAACTGCAACCAGATGAAGCGCAGCCAGCATTTGAATCAGGATCAGTAGATGCATGGGCAATTTGGGATCCTTTCATATCGTTACATACGGTAAATAAAGGAGCGAAGGTGATTACAGATGGTGAACAATTAAATGTATCTTCTCCAGAGTTTTTAATTGCGAGAACAAAATTTGCGAAAGAGCATCCAGAATTAGTGGAGAAATTCCTTAAAGTATATGAAAAAGCACGTGTATGGCAAGATGAAAACTTGGATGAAGCAATAAAAATATATACTTCTGCAAAGAAAATAGATGCAGATATTGTAAAAGAAGTGTTTAATCACGACAAACCCATCTTAGTTCCGGTAACGAAAGAAATAGTTGCAGAACAGCAACAGACAGCAGATTTTCAATATAAGCTTGGTTCTATAAAGAAAGAAATTAAGACAGATAAAGTTGTAGATAATTCTTTCGTAGAAAAAGCGTTAAAGGCGAAGTGAAAAGAGGTTGTATAAATTGGAGAATACGAAAGCGGTTATTAAAAGGGCGAGTATAACGATTGAGAAAAACAATGTAAAGAAAGTACAGAAGACGAATATCAAATTTTTGATAAGGGCAATTACTATACCGATTATTATATTAATAATTTGGCAATTGGCCGGCGTATTCGGTCTAGTTTCTAAAACAGTTTTACCAACGCCGCTAGATATATTTTTAGCTTTTCAAGAACTTATAAAAACAGGAGAGTTATTCGGTCATTTAAGTATTAGTGTGTTCAGGGCTGCGGCTGGCTTCTTTATCGGCGGGAGTTTAGGAATTATTTTAGGAACAATTGTTGGATTTTCAACGAGAAGTGAGCAATATTTAGATCCGTCAGTACAAATGTTAAGAACTGTGCCTCACTTAGCTGTTGCACCGCTTTTCGTATTATGGTTCGGTTTTGGGGAAACATCAAAAGTGTTATTAATTGCAGATGGTGCATTTTTTCCTTTATACGTAAACGCGTTTCTAGGAATACGAGGTGTAGATTCAAAGTTATTTGATGTTGCGAGAGTGTTAGAGTTTAGTAAAAGAAAATTAATTACAAAATTAATTTTACCTGCCGCATTACCTAACCTTTTACTAGGAGCAAGATTATCATTAGGAGTTGCATGGGTGAGTTTAGTAGTCGCAGAACTTATGGGATCTACAGAAGGTATTGGCTATATGATAATGGATGCAAGGCAATTTTCAAATACAGATATCGTATTTGTTGGTATTATCATCTTTGCATTCGTTGGGAAGTTTTCGGATTCACTCGTACGTTTACTAGAAGTGAAGTTTTTAAGATGGCGAGATAATTATAAAGGTGAGATAGGAAATTAACATATAAATTATTAGGGGTAATTTATATAGAGTAGTTTAGTGTACGTTTCAAAATAAATAAGGGGTGTGTAAAGGTATGGAATTATTATGGTTTATTCCGGCGTATGGAGATGGACGATATTTAGGAACGACAAAACGAGGAAGAGCAGCTGAGTATGGTTATTATAAACAAGTTGCACAGGCAGCTGATTATTTAGGATATACAGGTGTGTTACTTCCAACTGGCCAAGGTTGTGAAGATCCATGGGTATTAGCATCGGCACTTGCAGCTGAGACAGAAAAGCTAAAATTTTTAGTAGCAGTTAGACCGGGACTAATGTCACCGACAGTTGCAGCAAGGATGGCATCTACATTTGATAGAATTTCAGACGGGAGGTTACTTATTAATGTAGTCGCTGGAGGAGATCCAGTTGAATTACAAGGAGATGGATTGTATCTTGAGCATGATGAAAGATATGAAGCAGCTGATGAGTTTTTAAAAGTTTGGAAATCGACATTGCAAGGTGAAACATTTTCTTTAGAAGGAAAACATATTAAAGTTACGGAAAGTAAAGTTGTGTTCCCGCCAGTGCAAACGCCATACCCTCCTATATATTTTGGAGGATCATCCGCTGCTGGAAAGGAAGTTGCAGCAGAACATAGTGATGTATATTTAACGTGGGGCGAGCCACCAGAGCAAGTGAAGGAGAAAATAGAGGAAGTAAGAAAGCTGGCAGAAGAGAAGGGACGTTCAGTGCGATTTGGCATTAGATTACACGTAATTGTAAGAGAAACAGAAGAAGAAGCGTGGGAAGAGGCAGAACGTTTAATTCAATATGTAGATAATGAGACAATTGAGCTTGCTCAAAAGGCATTTGCAAGATATGATTCAGTTGGTCAAAAGCGAATGACCCATTTAAATAAAGGTACACGGGAGTCGTTAGAGATAAGTCCTAATTTATGGGCTGGCATCGGGCTTGTAAGAGGTGGTGCAGGTACTGCGCTTGTTGGAGATCCGCATACAGTAGCAAATAGAATAAAAGAATATGAAGCTTTAGGAATTGATACATTTGTTTTATCAGGATATCCTCATTTAGAAGAGGCATATGAAGTGGCAGAACTGTTATTTCCTTTATTGAAGGAAGATAAGAAGCAAGAAAATAAAATTGTTGGTGAAATGATAGCTGATGCATATGCATTAAAAAAATAGTGAGAAAAAACCCGCAAGTAAATCACTTGCGGGTTTTCATCGTAAACTATCAGAAAATATGGTAAAATTAAATAGTAACTTAAGGTACGGTTGGTTGTTCAATTATCACTTCTCTAAGTAGGAGGGGGGTGATAATAAGTGAGTGAAATAGCGTTGTTACTGCAAGGTGGACTGTTTCTCGTTGCATTGTTAACATTCGTCGTCGTTTTAATAGACAAGCTCAAAAAATAACAACCCACCTATGCCAATAGAATGTGGGTTGTTTTGTTTGTAAGAAACAAATAGGATAAATGAACAATCCAATCTGCTAAGTTACGTAGACTAGTGTGTAGCCGCACACTAGTCTTTTTTATTTATATACAATTTATAATTGGTTTATGTGATTGTATTGTTCTTTTCATACTTATTATAACACAGTGTCTTTTCATCAAGAAAGGAGACCGTATGTTCTGTTTCTAATTAAATAGAAGGTGACTTTTCTTTAAAGAGCCCGTCCATATACTGTTTTAAAGTTTGAACGTAAAATTTTTGCTTATTTACATCATTTACGCCGACAATTGGTGATGGAAGTTCATATCTCTTTTCTGATAAATGAACGACAACATCAAAAATATCAAATAGACGAATGAAACAGAACAGGCCATCTTTATCACTTAATAAAATAAAGTAGTGGTTTTCACTATTTGTATTTAATGTATTCCATAAAGAACTTTTGCTTAAATCGCGAACAATGCTCTTTTCTTTTAATTCCATGAAGTCGGCATTTGATAGGATGCTAGAAATATCAATCGCATCTGGATCTTCAAAATAGCCATCGACTGCTTGTACAGCGAAAGTATAAGCCATTTTTAATACACTCATTTTATACTTACGGTTATCTAAAAGTAATTCACGTTGAATAGAGCTAGCTACTTTCGTTACACGTTCTTCTTTCCAAATTTCATTATGTAGTGAAATATCGTGCTTTTTACATAGTTTCATAATTAATGCATTAGAATAAAGTATTTCGTCACTTACTTCAACAACATCTGTCTCAGCCGCTGCAAGTTCCTCACCATGCTCATTCGTATAGAGCGGGGAGTCAATCTGTTTTTTCATGTGTTCAATCTTAAACTGACTTAATTTATGCCGGATTAAGGGGCGATCAATATTTGTTGTCATTTGTTCATAACAAGTATCACAAATTGAGTTTGTGAAATAATATCCACATAATATTTCTGGGATGACATATTGTTCACTAAGTTCTTTCGTATCTTTTCTGCAAATGATGCATTGTGTCATTTTTATCACCTTTACCTGCAAATTTGTATGTAATCTCATTGTAGTGTATTTATTGGTATTTTGGAATATTGTAAAGGAAAATATTATGTGAAATTGTTACTTATTTTGGTACAATGAAGAGAAGTGCTAGTTTAAAGGAGGACGTTTTTTTGAAATCGAAAGTGCACTTTTGGACATTAGAAGTGCTAATGGTTGTAGCGATCATATTTATTTGCACAAAAATATCGTTTCTATTTCAACCGATTGGTATCTTCATATCAACGCTGTTTTTCCCAATCTTAATCGCGTTATTTTTATACTTCATATTTAATCCGGTGTTAGTTTTTTTAGAGGAGAAAAAAGTACCTAGAAATTTAGCGATTTTACTGTTATATCTTTTTATCATAACATTAACTGCGGTTGGCGTTGGGGTAGTTGTTCCAACGATCTCACAACAGCTAATGGATTTAGTGAAAAATATGCCAGGCTATATAAAAGAGGGAAAACTATACATACAAGATTTATCCCATCATAGATTGTTTGAATGGTTATCTACACAAAATTATGTTTCCATTGAAACAATTGAAAAAAATGCAATTGAATACTTAAAGGATATACCAAACACCATTACGTCGAGTGCAACGGCTTTATTTGGTATCATAACGAACGTCGCATTAGTTATTTTTACAGTACCGTTCATTTTATTTTATATGTTTAAAGATGGACATGCGTTTCCAGGAAAAGCAGTAAGTTTATTACCAGAGTCATACCGTGAAGAAGGGCTTCGTATCATTAAGGAAACGAACGAAACATTATCTGCATATATTCAAGGGCAAGCGCTCGTTTGTATATTTGTAGGTGCTTTTACTTTTATCGGTTATTTAATTATCGATTTACCGTACGCTTTTGTTTTAGGAATTATAGCTGCATTTACAAATATAATTCCTAACTTAGGTCCATTTATCGGTGCAGCACCAGCTGTTATTGTAGGTTTGTTCGTATCTCCGATGCAAGCGTTGTACGTAATTATTATCGTAACAATTGTACAACAATTTGAAAGTAACATCATTTCACCCCGTATTATGAGTTCAAAATTAAATATCCATCCGTTAACAATTATTATTTTAATTTTAGGGGTAGGTAACTTTGCGGGAATTATCGGAATGATCTTGGCGGTGCCAGTGTATGCAGTAACGAAAACAGTTGTATCGAACTTAGTGAGATTGTTTAAGACGAAACGAAGTAATCGAAAATAGTATATGTTTAGAAAGATACACCGCTTTTTAAGTGGTGTATCTTTGTTTATTAACCAAAGTTAAAAAGTGTACAAATGCAATTTTATTGTATATTTATTACATATCAAATATAACGTTAAAGTTGTATGATATAGCTCCAATAAAACTATGTGGAATCCCTCTGAACTATCCAAATCATTTCCTTACAACGTGCTATTAACATCATAATCGACTCCTTTCAAGTTTTATATTTTTAAAGGATTATAGGTGAGTGTAGTATTTGCTTCTATGATCTCGGATTTCGTCCATAATCTTTTTGTATTGTTGCTCTTGTTTTAATTCATCTTCAGAAAAGATTTCTTTCTGGATTGTAATTGTTAAGAAGAAAAGATGAAACTTCATGATACATTCCTCCTTTCGAAAGGAATTATAGATGGCTACAGTAGTGACTTTGACGTTCTTTTACATCTTCCATAGCTTTATTAATTTGATGGTCATGCAATACCTCACTGTCCGAGAACTTAGTTTTTTGAATGGTAATCGTTAAAAAGAATACTTTAAATTTCATTAGATAAAACCCCTTTATAATTGATTTAGAAAAGACGGCTGTAATAAGAGGCTTGACGCTCTTTTACTTCGTCCATAATAGTTTGAATGTGTTGCTCACGTAAAATCTCTTTCTGTGAAAGTTTACGTTTTTGAATCGTGATCGTTAAAAAGAATGCTTTAAATTTCATGAAGGTATTGCTCCTTTATAATTAATTTAGAAAAGACGTGTGTAATAAGAAGCTTGACGCTCTTTTACTTCGTTCATAATATATTGAATGTGTTGCTCACGTAAAATCTCACTTTGAGAAAGCTTACGTTTTTGAATGGTAATCGTTAAAAAGAATGCTTTAAATTTCATGAAGGTATTTCTCCTTAAAAATATATTTTTAATACATATGCGTATAATATGAACTTTTAATGTCAGTCATTTTATCAGTCAGTTGTTTTATTTGTTGCTTACGAATGATTTCAGCCTCAGTTAAAGTGTTCTTCTGAAGTACAGTCGTAAAAAAGAAAATATGAAAAGTCATAAATGAATTCCTCCTTTCGAAAAGGAATTACATGTGATCACAATAAAGTGCTTGGCGCTCCTTAACATCATTCATAGCTTTTTCTATTTGCTCATTATGAAACATTTCATCTTTAGAAATTTTATTTCTTTGAATCGTAATACTTAAAAACAATACGCTAATAGTCATCGAATGTTGCTCCTTTCTTAAAAAAATGATGTAAGAGGCTAAAAAATCGCACAAAAAAGCCACAGGAAGATATAGTTCTCCTATGGCCAGGCGTGAAAAAGCCACAGGGAAGCATACGACCTCCTGTGGCGAATTTATGAATTAATCGAAATAATGTACGATTTTCAATTCTCCATTAGGGTGGTCGAATTCATATTTAATTGTCCAGAAAACACAGGTACAGTTAACGCTAAAGTTAAAGCATGTAATTGTAATTTCATCATTTCCTTCGACCTCCTTTTAGAATATTTTTCTTACGTTAGTAAGTATATACAATTAATGGATAATTGTAAACATAAAAAATGAAAATTTTTAATTTTGATTAAAATGCGTATATTTTAAAGGGTTTTGAGAAGGTGTATTGTAATTAACGAAATATCGATAAAAATGGGGGATGCTAAATGAAATATATGCATCGTAATGTAGTTGTTATGCTAACAATTTTTTTATGTATTACTGCTTGTTCTAGAGGAGAAAGAATAAAAGAAATATCCGATGTTGAACCTGGTGATTTTAATAAGTATGCGGGGACATACGTTGGGAATAACTCAGATGTAGTTGCAATTGTTAATCATTTACCTGGTGGTGAAACATTTCAAAGTGTAAGTTTAGAGAATGAAAGTATAAAGGTGAACTATGGTGCAAAAGGGAATGGCCCCCTTACAGAAGACATGGTTGAGACGTATTGGTTTGATGGTAAGGATACAATAAAGAAGAATTTTCTCTTTAATGCTATTTATCTAGCGATTTTAGTACCAAATGCAAAAGCTTTTGATTTCCAAGTAGAAAATAAAAAGAGAAGAAATACTACCAATATTGTATGAAAATTTTAATGATTTTCCAAAAGAAGATAATATATGGGATAAAAAGAAAGTAGTAAAGTTCCTTAATGATAATAACGAAAAAATTAATAGGCTTGTGAATGATGAAGATTTCCGAAAATCTTTATTTGTTAAACATCCAGTAAAGTAGTCGAAATAATTGGAGGGACAAAGATGGAGTTAGTATACAAAATTTCTTATCATAGAATGCAGGCTCATTATTTACCTAAGTTAGTACAGGCAGTTCAGTTCGTTAGTGAAGATGATTTATGGAAACAAGGGGAGTCTGTTAATTCAATTGGTGGAATCGTACTGCATATTTGTGAACATATACAGAGAAATACTAGTCGTTATAAAAATCCAAATATAGTTTTTGAAAAGGGAATCGAGGAGTATTTTCCAACAAAACGACAACATACTGAAGTTTTGCTACAGTACGTTGAAAAGGTATTTGATGAATGGGGAAAAGCATATATACAAGCATGGGAAGAAAAAAGAAATATTGAACTTCATAGTTTATTACATTTAGTGGAGCATACAAGTTATCATTTAGGGCAAATAGTAGATCGTACAAAGTTAATAAAAGGACAACAACTTAACTTTTGTCAAAATGGTATAAATGAAAAGAATTTGAGAACAAGAGTTGAAACTTCGAAATTTTAGAAAGAGAGTCATTCTTAAACGAATGACTCTCTTTTTGTAAAAGGAATTTATGGAAATGAATATGTTTATGTGGTATGGTTAATTACATAAGTAATGAACCTATGAACCGAACTAAGGTGGTGAAATTGTGAAACCTACTCTGGAGCAAAATAAATTAATATACTTACAAATTGCAGAAACGATTGAATCTGATATTTTAAAAGACATATTGCTTGAAGAAGAACAAGTTCCATCAACAAATCAATTTGCGAAGATGTTACAAATTAATCCAGCTACTGCAGCTAAAGGGGTAAATGTATTAGTTGACGAAGGGATTTTATATAAAAAGAGAGGGATCGGAATGTTTGTTGCAAAGGGAGCGAAAGAAGTCGTACTAAAAAAAAGACAAGATACTTTTATGACTGAATATTTACCGAAAGTATGGGAAGAAGCAAAAGTATTAGAGATATCAAAAGATGAATTGATGGATATGATTCAAAAAATTACGAAGGAGGGGAAAGAGAGATGATTGCACTTGAAACGAAAGAAGTAACGAAAAAATATAAAAAGAAAATAGCTGTAAATGAAGTAACGATTTCATTAGAAGAGCATAAAATATATGGTTTGCTCGGTAGAAACGGAGCAGGAAAAACGACACTATTAAATTTACTTGCAGGCCAAATTACTTCAAGTAGTGGAAGCGTATCAATATTTGGTGAAAATGTTTTTGAAAATAGTAAAGCAATGCAAAATATTTGTTTTGTTAGAGTGAAAGAAGAAGCACATTTCAGTTATAAAGTAAAAGATATTTTTAAGATGTGTAGCATGTTTTATAAAAACTGGGATGGAAAGTATGCTGAAAAACTCGCTGATAAATTTCAGCTTAATACGAAAGTGAAATATCATAAGCTATCACACGGTATGCAAACAGTTGTTGGAATTATTCAAGGATTAGCAAGCAGGGCACCAATTACAATTTTTGATGAACCAACTACAGGTTTAGACGCAGCGCATCGTGAATTATTTTATAGTCTACTCCTAGAAGATTACGGTGAGTATCCACGAACTATTATATTATCCACACATTTAGTAGAAGAAGTAACTCATGTGATTGAAGATGTGATAATCATAAAAGAAGGAAGATTAGTTGTTCAATCATTGGTGGAAGATTTATTACAACAAGTTCAGATTATTTCAGGCCAAAAGGATAAAGTGGACGAGTTCTTGATCAATAAAAAAGTATTAAATCGAGAAGTTTATGGAAATAAGGGTATTGCTGTTATATGGGAAGAATTGTCTAATGAAGATTATGACTCTATTGAAAAATTAGGATTAGTAGTTGATGGAATAACATTACAAAAATTATTTATTCACATAACTGGTGGTGAAGTGAAATGACGATATTAATGAAGCAGTTAAAGTTACATATTAATTTTCATTATAAAGCAATTTTAATATTTTGGATTGTAGCCTTATTAATAAAAGGAGCTTTAAATGCTGCTCATTTAAATGGAGCGAACATTGGTTATTTACCCGAAATTATTAATAACCCTTCAATAGCAATTATGTTATTTATAGTAGGGAGTGTTTTCATCATTCAAGATGAGCTTTTTCGTTTAGCTATTTCATTCGGTGTAACGAGAATACAATATTTTATCGGGGCAATTTGTTATATCGTGTTGCAATCTGCATTATTTTCATTTCTTCAAGTTATGCTTTTACAAGATATAAAATATAATTTAGTAAATGTTAGTTTTTGGGAGCAATCGGTGCAACAATTTATTTTGCAATTTTTATTTTATGTTACAACAGCATGTTACTTTCAAGTGGTAGTAGTTTTTAAACAACGATTTCAGTGGATCGGTCTTATGATTGGTGGGACCCTTTTCTTATCAACAAATAGTGTACTTTATGGAGAAGCGGGGGTAACCGGTTTATTATTTACGAGTGATGGATCTTTAGTAGATATACCGTATTTTACTGTTATTTCAATTGGATTAACTGTTCTTTATATCATAACTAGTAGTATATTTATTCGTAAAGTATCATTCGAAAAAACGATTTGAAATATTATTAGATTACTATAGAGAGAAGGATAGCAAATGGGAGACACATCTTCACTCATTACAGTCTTTTTAGGCATTGCACTATTAATATTCTGGCGTCGTTATCGTTCCATGCATAAGCCAATAAAGGGATCAGGAAAACGTATTTTATGGCCATTATTATTTTTAACACCAGGTGTTGTATGGTTTTTTGGTCCTGTACATCCAGCTATATTACAAGTAGTTATAGCGGTATTCATTGGGGGACTTTTCGCTGTGCCGCTTATAGTATTAACAAATTATGAACGAAGAGATGATGGGAATATTTATACGAAAAAAAGTGCTGCTTTCTTAATTACTTTTATTGCACTGATTATTTTAAGATATGGTTCAAGGCAATATATTGTTGATTTAGATCAACAAACGATTGGTTTATTATTTTACGTAATTGCCGTGTCATATATCTTTCCGTGGAGAATTGCTTGTTATATTAAGTTCAGAAAAGTTTGGCGGGAAAAGAATAATCATGCTATATAAGAAAAAACTTCTCTTTTGAGAAGTTTTTTCTTTTTATATGTAATTGTAAACATTTGTTGAAGTGCACACTGCTATACAATATGATAAATATAAAAAGGGGAAGTAGGGAGTATAAAAATGCATACGATTTTACTTTTTCTAAATAAAATTTCTATCAATGAAATAGAGGCCATTAGGCTAAAACATGATCCTTTATTTGGGTTAATTCCACCGCATATTACAATTGTATTCCCATTTGAAAGTGCATATTTTGAAGTTATCAAAAGGGATACAGGAGATAGAAATTGAATTTGCAAATAAAATTACGAGTGTGGGAGAATATTTGTTTTTACGAGTTGAAAAAGGGAAAGAACAAATAGAAGAACTGCATAATATCCTGTATACAGGACCTTTATTACAATTTTTGAAAGAAGATATTCTGTACATACCACATGTAACAGTCGGGAGAAAAGAAAGTGCAAAGTGCCGAGTTAGCTGCTGAAGTAGCTAAGGAAATTCATAGTTTCCATGAAAAGTTACAATGTGTAGTTGATAGAATTAGTGTAGAGCGAATTGGAGAGAACGGGGAATCAATTATTGAATTTGAAGTACCGTTGCAAAAAAGCTGACAAAAGTCAGCTTTTTTTATTCGTAACATGAAGTAAAGCACCAATTGCACCGCTATTACCACCATCTTGTAAAAAGATTGGTGTTTTATTTTGATAGTTTGTGTAGCTACTAATAATATTTTGAAGGTGTACGTTGTTACATAAAGTTGAACCGATATAAATAATATGGTCAATGTTTTTTATTTCGGCGAATTGAAGGCTTAATGCAGTAACGACTTCACCGACGAGTCCTTGTACAGTAGCAAGTATATCTGAGCTTTTATAATTGGATTCTGTAATAGAGGCTTTACCAAAATTGCTAGCAGTTAAGCTATTATCAATAGGAGAGAGAATACCACCATAAATATCCCCAACCGTAATATCTAGTTCTTTTCTAGATCCTACTTTTGTTAAAGGAATCACATCTTCAAAATGATCTACGTTTGTTAACAATTTTGAAAGCCCCATAATAGTACCACCGCCAACACCGGTTCCACCAACTCGAATATATTTTTCATTATAAACGTAATGAATGGAAGTGCCTGTACCGATATTTGTTAAAATAAAATTGTTTATATCATATTTATTATCTTTTAATATGTATCGGACACCTGTAAGAGTAGCTTCAAATTCGTTTAGTTCTACTATTTTATATGAGTCTGAAAGTAGTTGCCGTAATTGTTTTGCTTTCCCACCTGAAATACATATTTGTTTTATAGCAATGTTTTTCTTAAGCCAATCTATTATTTTATCTTGTTCATTGGAATAAAATTTTTCAAAAGCTAATTGCTTTTGTTCGTTCAAATAAGCAATTTTCGTTAATGTTCCTCCAGCATCGATACCGATAGTACTTTCCATTTTCCTGCTCCTAACCAAGTAATTTATTTACTCTGTTCATGTTGGTGAAACGAATTTGTAGGAGATGAATAGCTTTTCTATAGTTACAATCGGCTGATCGTTTACAGTTGCAGTACCTGTACCGAGAATAAAACCTCGACGATTACGCGTTAGCTCATAATGTAAATTAAGTTTATCACCGGGATATGCTTTTCCGTGGAATTCAATCCCATCTAATGAGGAGAGAAAGCCTAAACCTTCAGGGTTACTTGTACGTACAAATGCACTAAGCTGAGCAAGTGCTTCTACAATTAATATATGAGGCATATGGTCTTGACTATCATTTATAAACCACTCGTTATTTGAAATGAGCTTATATCCCGTAACGGACTCACCATGTTTTACATTTGTTACTTTATCAATCATTGAAAATGGAAAACGATGAGGAAGTGTGTCTTTAATATGCATATGAAAGTACCTCCAATGAATAATACCCCTGCTATAGTTAAGCAGGGGAGTTGCAATTAATTTTTAACTAATTCTTCTGCTTTTTCAAGAGAAAAAATACCACTATTTCTAATGTTTTCAACCACTTGTTGTAGCACTTTTTTATCTTGAACGAGTGCAATACGTACAAAGCCTTCTCCGTGAGGTCCAAATGCATGACCTGGCGTAACAACGACATTCGCACGATCCATTAATGCATATGCGAAATCTATAGAAGTCCAGCCGTTCGGAATTTCAGCCCAAACGAACATACTACCAGCTGGTTTATCGACATTCCAGCCAAATGTTTTGAACCCATCGATTAAAGTATCTCTACGTTCTTGATAAATACCGCGGTTTTTCTCACAAAAAGCAGCGCCATTTTTTAGTGCAGCACATGCCGCTTTTTGAATTGGTAAAAACACTCCGTAATCTGTATTGGATTTAAACTGGGTAAGCGCACGAACAATTTCTTCATTTCCAATCATATATCCAATACGACTACCTGCTAAACTATAACTTTTTGACAAAGAGTTGATTTCTACGCCAACTTCTTTAGCGCCAGGTACAGAGAGGAAGCTAATTGGTTTATTACCATCAAAATAAAATTCAGCATAAGCAAAATCATGGACAACAATAATATTATGCTTTTTCGCAAATGCGATTACCTCTTTAAAGAAATCTTCATGAGCCATTGCTGGAACGGGATTCCCTGGGAAGTTTAAAATCATCATCTTCGCTTTATCTGCAATTTCTTCAGGAATTAGCTCTAAGTTAGGTAAGAAATCATTATCTTTCTTTAGAGGCATGTAGTAAGATGTTGCACCAGCCATTTGAATTCCTGTTTCATAAGCTGTATATCCTGGATCAGGAACTAATATAATATCTCCTGGATTCGCATAAACCATAGGTAAATGAACGAGTCCGTCCTGTGACCCCATTAATAATAAAACTTCTTTATCGGCATTTAATATAACATTATGAGTGTTGTTGTAATATTCAGTTACAGCTTCGTGAAATTCTTGAATGCCACTTAATGTGTATCCATAGCTTTCTTTTTGATCTGCTGTATGTACCATTTCTTCTCTTACGAAATCAGCAGGTGGCATATCAGGATTCCCGATACTTAAATCAATCATTTTGTGACCTGCTGCAATTTTTTCTTTTTTATAGGCCCCTAATTCACTAAATATAGAAGATTGGAATGCTTTCATTCTAGTTGCTAACGTGTAAGTCATCAAAACCCCTCCTAAAAACAGTGTTTTCTTTCTGCGTTTTTAATTATTCTGAAAACACATGAGTATATTTTATCATTTTTTTATGAAAATTAAAACGATTGACAAATTTAGAGGGAGGATAAAAATAACGCAGAAAATATTTTCTGCGTTTTAAATGAAGAGCAATCATTTCTTTTTATATGTACATAACTTTTCCACTGCATAAAAGTATACGTTTAATTTGCCATCGACAACTTGTATAGTTTGATCCGATGTAAATGAATTACCATAATCAATGTGATATACATTAGAGTCCTTTACAAATGAACCTTTGTATAAATCTTCTTTTTTCTTCGTTGTTTGCATTTCTACTAAATATTGAATGATTTTTTCTTTCTTTTCTTCTTTTACAACTGTTTCAAATTTATACGATATAGGACAAAGACCGTTTTTGTTGTCAACGACTTCCCAAGTGCCGTATATGTCATTATTGCTACATCCACTGAGTAGTATAATGAATAATGGAATAAGTAATAGAACCTTTTTCATTTTGTACTCCTTTCTTTTTATTTTCGATAAACGTGCGAATGCGATAGGAATATTGTAATAAAAAAAGTTTAAATTTTTATAAAGAATTATTTAATTTCATATAAAAATTCAGGGGGAATTGAAAAAGCATGAATCTAGTGCAAAGTTAGATTCATGCTGAGTACTGTAGCTTATGTTATGTTTCTTTTGAGGAAAAATAAAGAGGAAAGTAGGACCATTATTCCATTTAAAATATATACAATTGCAACAATAAAGGCTAATGTACCTGCGCCAAATCCAGCTTTATCAAATATAGAATCGAATGCTGTGGTAGTCAAAAAGACAAGGGGAGTCAGTAGTGAAAATATGAAACCTGCGACAATTCTTCTTTTAAAGTTATGCTGAGAAAGGGAAATGGCTAAAAAGTTTAGGATGCTAAACATAACTATTACAAAAATAAAGATAATAAATAATTGCATACCATCAGACATTCCTACACCGCCTTGTTGTAGATAATAGTTTATATAATGTATTCGAAGGTAAGAGTGTTTACTTTTTTTAATAATTTTAATAAACGTAATAAATAAGATTATATAAAACAAAGAAGCATGGATTAGTTTAATACTACTAAATCCATGCTTCTTTAATTATGTTATAAATTCGCAGATTGCGATGGTTGTTTTTCATACTGTTTCTGTTTAGAAAGCGATATGAAAATAATGAATAATGAAATAACACCGAAAATAAGAACCATATATTGCAATCCAATCGTATCTAAGAAGAAGCCTGTGCCAAGTAAGACAATTTGGAACATAACTCTCTCAAACATATTACGGAATGAGAATAGACGGCCGTGATAGCTTTTTTCCACTTTCGTTTGGAAAATTGTCGACATAATAGGGAAGAAGCAACCGACACTAAAACCAAATAAACCAAATGATGTAAGAGACATCCATTTTATATCGCTAAAGAACAATGATAGATGTGCAAAAGCGGTACAAACTGCGAAGAAATATAGTAACTTTTCAGGTTTGAAATGGTCCGATAAACGTTTAATAACGAAGGCACCTAACATAAATGCGATACCTTCAATCGTATATATAAATCCTTTAATCGTTGGATCATGTTGCATTTCGCTAATATTAATTACCATTAAATTAAATCCAGCTATAAATAATAGAGGAATAATACTTAATATAAGTGCTGTGAAAGCAATCGGAATTCCTTTTAAAATACGAAATACTTCCATAAAGCTATTATCTTTTGCAGCTTGTTTACTTGGTGTTGTTGATTTCTTATCTTCGAATTGAAGGAAGAAAGTTGAGAGGAATAATAAAGCGTATGCTGCCATTGAGAAGGCATACATATACTGTAAACTCATTACAACTAAAAGAATTCCACCTAGTGAAGTACCTGCAATACGAGCAATTGTACCTACATTCATATGTACACCGTTCATTTGTAATAACTCATGCTCACGTACGATGAGCGGGATCACTGATTGTAAGGCAGGGAAATAAAATGCTGCTGAAATTTGAAGAGCAACCATAAATGCAATCATAAAGGCGATACTTTCAAATTGGATAGCGAAAAACATAAAAATAACACTAATAACGCGACCAAAACCGGCGTAAAGAAGAACTTTTTTCTTTTCGTACTGATCAATAATGCGACCAGCCATAGGTCCCACGAGAACACCTGCTAATAGACCGATAAACAATATAACTGATTTCATGAAATCAGAAGGGACATATTTTTGCATAAATTCTAGGTTACCAAGAATACCAAGCCATAACCCTAAACCAGCAATAAACTCCCCAATTAAAACAATCCAAACATTTTTATTACGCCACATAATATAAAACCTCGCCGTCTTTTAAAATGAAAAACTCGTATATAAAACCTCCTTATTTTATGTATTATTTTTAACGAAATTTTTTAGAGTCAGAGTCTATATTACGTGTTTCATGAATGGAATTCAATCTTTTTGATTTGTCAAAAATTTGATGTGTTAATAGATGAAACAAGTAAGTCCAAATGTACAAAACTTATGATTAAAAATTCATTGAAGGTAAGGAGAAATAAAATAAAAGCATCAAGAAATTATCACAAGTAAATGATATTTTTCTTGATACTTTTTATACATTAGGCCGAATATTCTTCTTTGCGTACTTCGAAAAATTCATTACGACGTAAGTAATTATAAACTTTCTCGGAAACCTCTTCTTCTTCAGATATTAAGAAACGATGATTAAAAGCATAGAAGGATTGACCTTTAATTAATTTTACGTAGTAAATTTTACACGCCTCCTCTAGCAAAATTAGTATTCACTTAATATTATGATGACCTATATGCTTGTGAATCATACTTGAAGTTTCAAAGTATAGAAGCGAAATAAATTAAAAAGCTTACAAAACTGTAATGTTGTTGTCACGTTTTCCGATAGTTAAAAATAACCAATCTCTTCTATACTACAAATAAGTTACATAAAATAAGGGGGTAAAAATGATGGATGAAGTGATTGGAGAAGTTGTAGCAGGAATTTGTGAATTTGTGGTGGAAGTAACAGCAGATGCTATTGGGAATTTAGTTTCTGGAAAGGATGAGGAAAAAGAAACATTATAATAGTTTGTAAAAGTATACAGATGATTAAACTATAAAGGCTGATTTCTAAAGGGAAGTCAGCTTTTTTATTTTTTACATTATATTAATATTATTTGAATATTCATTTGTTATTATGTTCATGAAACTCATAAAGGAGGTGAATAAATAAAGATGTCGAATTTAGAGGCTGATTTATCTAATTCTCGTTTAATTGTGGCGAATGTGGAGGAAAAAGAATATCACTTTATTGTTCGTGAATACCCGATTGTAGGAAAAATTATATCGCTATTGGAAAATGGAAAAGAATATGGTTTAATAGATAAACAAATTGCTAATAAAGATAAATTTATTAAATCGGAGCTTACTAAATTAGAGTATTTTAACATAGATGTTCTCTATCATACACCTGGATGGATATGGATTGGTATGGATCAATTTGGTTTACATGCTCGTGAGGCTACTTATAACGAAGTAGACGTTATTATGAAGTTGAAAGAGGATTTATATTATATAGATGTATATGAAAAAGTAAAAATGTAATTGATATTTAGTCAGGTTAGGGGACAAGTTCCCGTAGCCTTTTTTGTTTTATATGTAAACGGAAAATCGATTTTATGTTGATGATAGGACAGCATGATAAGAAGTGAGCTGAAAAGAGGATTTGAAAATACATAAAGAGAACTTTAATTATTATATGAATTCTATATGTAAATAACAATAGAAAGAAGATGATAAAATGAGTAAAGAAGAGCTTGTGAAACAACAGTTTGGTAATAATGCGGAGAAGTATGTAAAAAGTAAAATTCATGCTAAAGGACCGGATTTACAATATGTAGTTCAACAAGTTGAGTCTCGTCATAATAATCGTCTTCTTGATATTGCTACTGGCGGAGGACATGTTGCAAATGTATTAGCGCCATTGTTTAAAGAAGTAGTTGCTTTAGACTTAACAGAAAAAATGTTAGAGAATGCAAAAAAATTTATTATAAGTAACGGCCATGAAAATGTGTCTTTTGTTGCTGGAAACGCTGAGAGTTTACCGTTTTCTGATAGTTCTTTTGATACAATTACGTGCCGAATTGCAGCACATCACTTTATGAATCCAGCTCAGTTTATTTATGAAGTAAATCGTACGTTAGAAGATAATGGATTGTTTATTTTAATAGATAATGTTTCACCGGAAAATAATGAATACGATACATTTTATAATTTTATAGAAAAAAAGCGGGATCCGAGTCATGAACGGGCTTTGAAAAAAACAGAATGGATTACCTTATTAGAGAAAAATGGTTTGCAAATGCAGTCATGTCTTACTTTTGACAAGAAATTTGATTTTGACTGGTGGTGCGATATGATGAATGTACCTTTGCAGAAGCGGGTGAAGTTAACAGAATGTATGATGAAAACATCAGTTGAAATGCAAGAATTCTTTAACATTCAATATGAAAATAATAAAATCATATCGTTTTATACTGAAATGGCATTGTTTGTATGTAAAAAAAGTTTAACATTAAAAAGATAAATTTCTTGCAGTCTTTCCAAAGTACGTTATACTTAGTAACAGAGAAAATGAGAATTGAGGAAATGGAATAATGATTCGCGTACGTATTGAAGGAACTGAAGAAGAAATGCTTGAATTTATGGAGAAAATGCCGGATATTCCTGGATTTGAAAAAACACATACGAGAGAACCAAGAAAAGGAAATAATCCAAAATATGATTCAAGTAAAAATGTACTAGCATATTTATCTTATAAAAAGATTGAAGTCGCCAATAAATAGGCGGCTTTTTTAGTTTGCACCGTTTCACAGCCTTGTCTTTTTTACATACTAATAATAGTAGATAATGCTGAAGAGGGGTGAGTATAGTTAATAAGAAAATCGTCTTTTTTGGAGACTTTGGTATTGATGATGCTGTGGCGTTAATTTATGCAAATAAAACATGTAAATTAGATATTTTAGGTATTGTTGCTGAATATGGGAATGTATCGCGAGAAATCGTAACAGAAAATGTGTATTTTTTAGAAAGATACTATGCTACAGAAGTAAAAATCATTGAGGGTGCAGCAAGACCGATGACAGCTGAAGAACCTTTGTTTTTTCCTGAGATTCATGGAGAGCACGGCCTAGGTCCCATTATTCCACCTGAAATGAGGATTTGTAAACGGGAAAATTTTTGTGAATTAATTAAATTAATTGAGCCTTGTCCAGAAGATATTATTATCGTAGCGACAGGAAGATTAACAACATTGGCAACATTATTTTTATTATATCCAAATGTAATGGATAAAATATGTTCGTATTATATTATGGGCGGTGCGTTTTTATTTCCTGGTAACGTTACTCCTGTATCGGAGGCAAATTTTTATGGAGATCCAATTGCTGCAAATATTGTAATGAAGTACGCAAAGAATGCGACTATTTATCCATTAAATGTAACGCAACAGGCCCTAATTACGCCTGAAATGGTGGATATTATTAATAAAGAAGGAACAGGGCAGGCAAAGCTTATTAAACCAATGATTGATTTTTATTATGAGAACTTTTATAAAAAAGAATACCCGGGTATTGCTGGAAGTCCGATTCACGATTTGCTTCCGTTCATTTCATTTATAAATGATGATATTTTTGAATATAAAAAATCTGCAGTTTGGATTAGTACGACAAATGACGTAACAAGAGGACAAAGTGTGGCTGACTTTAGAAAAATAGCTGAGCCGACGAGGTTTGATGATCGGCCGATACAAAGAATTGCGGTTGGTTTTAATTATCCTGCATTTAAAGAAGAGTTTATGCGGACAATATTGAAGCCCGATTGTCCATAATAAGTGTAATATCTCAAGCTGCATAAATCGTTAGTCTAAAAAGTTAATTAACATGTATTATTTTTACAAAAAAATACAGTTATGCTCCATGAATAACTTATGAAAAATGTAACATAACTAATGGTAAGCAATTGTTTCTAATTATATTTTGATTGGTGAAATATAAAGGAGGTTATCATATGATTTGGTCTTTAATCGTTGGTGGTATATTAGGGTGGCTTGCTAGCTTAATTACTGGTAGGGATGTACCAGGCGGTGTAATTGGTAATATTATTGCTGGTATTATTGGTTCTTGGATTGGTGGGAAATTACTTGGTAGTTTCGGCCCAGTAATCGGCGGATATGCAATTATTCCAGCTTTAATTGGTGCGATTATTTTAATTTTCATCGTAAGTTTCTTATTGCGAGCAATGCGAAAATGAATGTAAGGACTGTTTACATTTGTAAGCAGTCCTTTTTATATGTTATGCTAGTATTATACAATCAGGAGGTGTCAGCATTGAAAACATTTACAGTAAATTTTCATCAAGAAGATAATGCTAAAGCGACAACAGTACATAAATTAAGTGAAGAGGACTTCAATAAAGCGACAGAAAAAGGCACTCGTCATCTATTTGATTTAGATACAAATGTTGGATTCTTCGTATTCTTTGATGCAGAAGATGCAGAAGGAAATGATCAATACTTAATGTTACAATATGAAGGAGATCATGAAGAGCCAACTGCGTGCTACGGATTTGATTTAAAACTATACTATCAATTTTTAGCACTATACTTAAATGATCTTGAGTTCCAAGGTGAAACAGATGAAGAAGAGGAAGAGTATGGTCCAATTCATCATTTAGCTCACTTACTTTATCATATTGTTGAAGATGGTAAGTCAATTGAAGTGTAAAAATACATATGTAAAGCTGTCCTTTTTGGGGCAGCTTTTTTATATGACATAAATCTGTGTACTAAATAAATTAATAATAGCTAAGTAGCATTATTTATAACTCTCATGTTTCATTTGTAAAACATCTGTTATAATGACTGTAATTAAAAAATTTGTGGGGGCTAATTCTATGCTTGTAGATGTAAAAGCTTTTATTAAAGCTGCAGGTTTAACATGCATTTCATCATTAAGTGGAGATAATACATTTGCTCATAATTTTGAAACGGTAAAAAGTATTGTTGTTACATCCCTTAAAAAGTTAAGATTCATCATTTAATTTCAATTAAACCAGTAGGAGTAGAATAAACACTTCCTGCTGGTTTTTTCTGTTTTAAGGAGCTGATGTGACAACATATTTAAGCTAAAGATAAAGGATATAATCACTGAGAAGAGAAAGTGTATATAAGGAGATGAATACAATGATTAACAATATAATTCCAAGCTTTTCGAGACTTTGGGAAAGCAGTAATATAGGACTACATAACTTGAATAAATATTATGATAGGCATCCAGAAGTATTTAAAGAATATTTTACATTTCACTGTCCTAAGACGAAAGAACGTCTTTATAGTGCAATTGAAAAGTATCCAGAAAAACTAGGAGATATACATAGTGTTTCGGAAAATTTACCACGAATTATTCAAGAGATTAATAAGGATTATTACATTCAGTTTGGCTTCGACTTAGAAGTAACATTTCATTTATTTGTTGGAGCTTTTGGCTCTAATGCATTTGTAGAAAGGGAGATTATTGGAGATATGTTTTTTGCCGCAGAAAAATTATCTCCAGATTTAAATCACCTTCGTGTTATTGTCGCTCACGAAATAGGACATATATATCATAATGTTATGTTACAAAATGATGGAATGGACTGGGAGAAAGCTGAGTGGACCGATGCGGCAGTTAATTTGTATCGTGAAGGCGTTGCAACATACTTATCAAAGCAAATTATAAAAGGTTTAAATGAATCAGTATATTACTCATATGACAATGATGGTGAACGTTGGTTACAATGCTATATAGAAAATGAAGAATATATAAAGAAACGTTTTTTGGAAGATTATATAGAAGGATGGACGTTTGAAAAAGAGAAAGAGTGGTTTCGGTTATCTGGCGGACAATATTTTGGATACAACCGACTCGGTTATTTTTTAGGAACTGCTTTTGTAGAATATATTGTACAAGCATTGGGAGAGAGTGAAGTATTTACTTTTTGGAATAAATACAATTTAAAAAGTAGTGTGTTGGATTGGTTATCGAAATGAATAGCATTTAATAGGGAGCTGAAATATATGAAAGTGTATGTAAAGATAGCTTTATTATTTCTTACTTTTACATGCATATTTACTTTAGCGGCATGTAAAGGAACAGATGAAAAAAAGGAAGCAAACCCAACTTCGGAAAATAGTAAAAACGAACAGAATACTTCTTCTGAAGGAAAGAAAGGGCCTGAGATTAAATCAAATACCGATTCAAATTCGAAGGATACAGTTATAAATCAAAAATCAATTAACCACGTTAAAAACTTGTTTGAATTAGCGAAAGAAGGAAAAGTACCTAATGTTCCGTTCGCAGCTCATACAGGAGATATTGAAGAAATAGAAAAAGCGTGGGGGAAAGCAGATAAAACAGAACAAGCAGGAAACGGAATGTACGCAACTTTTACAAATAAAAATGTTTCCTTCGGTTTTAATAAAGGATCACAAGTTTTTGATGTACGCTCCTATCATGCAGAACTAAAATCAATTACATTACAAGAAATTGAAAAAGTATTAGGAAAACCAAACTCAGTTAAAGGAAATGGTGATGATAAAATATATGTATATAAAGTAAATAATCAGTTTGAATTGAAATTTATCATTCCAAAATCGACTGGTAAAGTAAATCACATTTCGGTATTTTCGCCAGAGGATAGTATAAATAAAATGGCAGGGTAGGATATTAAAAAAAGGATGTCACAAAAGTCGAAATCGATGACTATGTGACATCTTTTTTTGTGTAAATAAGAAACTTCCTTTTATAAAATATGATGGGGATGCTCTAAAACATCTTTTTGAATATCTTTACTTCTTTTCTTACGCTCTAAATTTCGAACAAAAAAAGCTTGGATAATGCCTCCAATTGTTAAGAAACAAGCACAAATATAAAATAGCATACTACCGTTTAGTTTACTTAATAAAACCGCACCGATAACAGGACCACAAGTTCGAGATACATCCCAGTGTAAGCCGTAAATTGAAAAATACAATCCACGTTTATCTGAAGGAGCGATTTCTGAAACGAATCGAAGCAAATGGTTGAAAGCAACACTTTCTCCAATGACTAAAAAGAGTAATGTGAAAAATAGTGACAAGATTGTTGCTGAAAATCCATAGCCAATTGCAGCTATCGTAAAGCAGGTGTAAGCAATAAGTATGATTTTCGCCATAGAAAATTGTTCAGACCATTTCACAAGGAAAACTTGTAGAGTGATTTCCATAAGAGCTTTGCATGTTGTAATAAAAACGAGTATGCGATCGAAATCCGGAAGTGTATGTTTCACGAAAATAAGATAATTTGTTTCAGTTTGTGCATAAAAAAAGCTAATAGGAAGTGTAGTGATCATTAGTCCAAATACGGCGTAATGTTTTTGTACAAATTGTTTTGGAGATGATACTTCAAGCTTTTGCGTTGGTGTTGTCATTGCCGGAGCGGTTTCTGGAAGCTGTATCCAAACAACGACTGCATATGCTATAAGTGCAATGCTTTGCACGATAAATACATATTCAGGGTGAGTCTTATAAAAAATAGTACCAATTAAAGGGCCGATTAGAGTACCTATTGCTCCCATCGTTTGCAGAAGAGAGAAAACTTCTGCTTGCTGCCCATGTTTTGTTAAATCAGCAATTTGTGCCCGTTGAGCGGGAATATATAAGGAACGGCCAACCCCATTTATGACATATAACAAAGCAAATATAAAAACGGATTGAGCAAAGATGAAGCTACCAATTGCAACGCCTTGTAGTAATAAGCCGAGTAACATAATTTTCTTTCGCCCATATTCATCAGTCACTCTTCCAGCAATAAGTGTAAATATAATGTCCGAAAGCGGTTGTAACCCGAAAATAAGCATAGTCATCATAATATTGCCGTTTAGCACCTTATTAACGTAAATAATCATAATGATAGCTAACATTGATTCAGTTGTTCGAGTTAATAATTCACCGCACAGTCGAATGATGATTGGTTTATTGTAACGTAATAAGAGATGATTCAATGTTATTTCCTCCTTTCTATATTGAAATGATAAGATGAAAGGAGAATTGGAAAAAGGGTAGAAAGAATAGGGAGTATTTTTCACCTTTTAGGGGGAATATGATGTTTATTTTAGATCAATACATTGAACTATGGATTGCCTATGGGAAAGGGAAAAAAGAAGGAGAACAATTAGAAATAACAGTGCAAAATATATCCGAAACATTATTTTGTACAGAGCGTAATAGTAAATTAATAATAAAAAAGTTAGAAGAACTACGTTGGATTGTTTGGTTTCCAGGGCGCGGAAGAGGGAATCGTTCTAAACTAATATTTCAAAAGCAACCAATGACATTAATTTTAAACAGAGGAAAAGAGTTAACGAAAAAAGGGGATGTAAAAAGTGGAATCTCATTTGTAGAGCGCTACAGCGCACAATTTCCGTCAGTAAAGAAAGAGTATGAAGTTTGGGTAGATTCCATATTTGGTCATCAAATAGAACGGACACCTGAAGGAAGAAAAGACGTACTTCGTTTGCAAGTACAAATGAACCTGGACATCGCTTTAGATCCGGTTTACGCTACGATGCGCTCAGAATGTCATATGGTTAAACATATTTTTGATACACTCGTATATATAAATGAGGAAACAAACTCAATAGAACCAAGGCTTTCTTTTCAATGGGAATATAATGATGCAGAAAAGATATGGACGTTTTATTTACGAAAAGGAGTTCACTTTCATAATAGGAAACAACTTACTGCACATGATGTTATACATTCATTGAATCGATTTATGAAAACTGAAAACAACCCACACGCATGGATGTTACAACATGTTGAAAGTTTCCGTGCAGTGGATGAATTTGTTGTTGAAATTCAATTGCATACGGAAAATAGGATGTTTTTACATATGCTAAGTGCAGAACAGTGTTCTATCGTAAAGGAAGATGAAGCGGGAAACTTCATTGGTACAGGGCCTTTTTCATTACGAGAGAAGAATGCAAATCTGTTTGTACTAGAAGCACATGATTTATATTATCGCGAAAGACCTTTCCTTGACCGAATTGAACTATTGAATGTGAAGCGAAGTGTAAATACATATGACGTGTTAGTAAAGGCGCAGTATAAAGATAAAGAAAAACATAATAAAGAACTATCTCGGCTTGAGTCGAACGTGACATATATAACATGCAATCTTGCAAAAGAAGGACCAATGCAAGATTATATGTTCCGAAAAGCGTTATATAAAATCATTCATGGCCATGCAATCGTTAAAGAACTCGGCGGAGAACGTGGAGAAGTGGCAAAGAAACTAATATTAGCAAATGAAAGTATAGTAGATATTGACGAAGATATCCAAAGTTTAATTAAAAGGAGTACGTATCATAGTGAAGTGCTACAACTATACACATTTACAGGACGAGATCACGTTGAAGATGCACAATGGATACAAAAAGAGTGTGCGAAGTACGGGATTCGTGTAGAAACTAATTTTCTTGAAATAGAAGATCTTTTAGAAATTAGTACGATACAAAAGGCTGATATGATGCATGATAGCGCAACAATTGGCGAACGAATAGAAGATAGTTTGCTATATATGTTTCTTACAAAAAACAGTTTTATTCATGGGCAAAGCAGCGTGGATTTTCATAAATCATTGTCCCCTTATTTTAAACAAGAACAAGTAGAGAAAAGAGTTGCACTGTTACGCGATATTGAGGAGACATTGTTACGTCAAATTCAAATTATTCCTTTATACCGTAACAAACAACAAGTAATTTCTCATGAAAAAGTACAAAATATAATGATTAATTCACAAGGGTGGATTGATTTTTATAGAATATGGTTTAAACCTTGATAGATAAAGGTTCTTATGCATTTTTTATGAGATGTGCAAGGGCCTTTTTGTATGTAAAATAGGATTGTTTTACACATTGTTACGCTACTTGTGATAAAAGTCTATTTACAGCGTAACAGTGTTATGTTACATTGTTATCAGGAAGGAGTGTTATACAGTTGAGTACAGATTTAATTTCAAAAAAAGATTTATTAGAACTTACTGGTATTTCATATGGACAGTTATATAGGTGGAAAAGAAAAAATTTAATACCGGAAGATTGGTTTGTACGAAAGTCTACATTCACGGGTCAGGAGACATTTTTTCCGAAAGAAAAGATTTTAGAGCGAATTGATAAAATCCAAACGATGAAAGAGGATCTATCACTAGATGAACTAGCGAATATGTTTTCACCGAGTGTGAGAGAAATTCTTTTAACGAAGGAAGACATTTTACGTAAGGGGATTGCATCAGAACCAGTTTTACAATTTTTTATAGAACAAACGAATAAAACAGCAGAGTTTCAATTTGTAGATATTCTTTATGTGTATATGTTAGAAGAATTACTACAATCGGGAGAGATTAGTTTAGAAGAAGGAAAAATGGTTTTGCAAGTTTTAAGTGAAAATTATGAAGCAATGAAACATAAAACGTGTGACTTAATCATTGTCCGAAAGTTAGGGATTTCTACATGTTTCTTAGTTTCAAACGTGGACGACTTAATTTTTGAAAAAGGCACCAAAATCGTTTTGCGCGAAGCGATTATGAAATATACCGAAGCATTAAAAACTAAATTGTTGTAGTGGAGGAGAAAGTATGCGTACACATAATTTGATTATAAATGGTTACGGTTCATCGAATGGCGGCGAGTTTCATAAAGTGCAATTAAACGGAAAAGGAACTGTGAATGGAAATGTTGAATGTGAGCAATTTGAATGTAACGGTTACGGTGCAGTTACTGGCGACTTGAAAAGTAGCAGAGCACGAATTAGCGGATCTGGTAAAGTTGATGGCACAGTTCATGCTGAAACGATGCGAATTGATGGAAAAGCTACAATTACGCAAAATGTAAAGGCAAACAGTTTGAAAATTGCAGGAAAAGGTACGATAGGTGGAAATGTCACAGGTGAAGAATTTAAAGTTAATGGTCAAGCAACAATTGACGGTAATTGTGAAGTGGATACTTTTTCTTCAGAAGGACAATTTACAATTGGCGGATTATTAAGCGCTGATGAAATAAATATTAATATTCACGGTACATGTCGCGCGAAAGAAATTGGTGGTCAAACGATTAAAGTAAGACATAGATCAGGTACATTAAGTAGGCTATTTAAAACAGTATTTGGCTTGCAGTTAGAAGCTGAACTATTAGAAGGTGACAATATTGATATTGATTATGCTCACATAAGAACGGTAAGAGGAAATAATATTACAGTAGGACCGAACTGTGAGATTGAACTCATTGAATATACAGGTGTTCTAACTGTTGATAAAAGCGCAAATGTAAAAGAAATTAAGCAGGTTTAATGGGAGGGAGAAAGCACTATGGAACATCCACATAGTCTCACAGTAAATGGTTCCGGTAATTCAGCAGGCGGAGATTATAATAAAGTGAAGATACGCGGCGAAGGAACGATTTCTAATGATATGAGCTGTAATGAATTTAAAACGTACGGCACGAGTGATGTACGGGGTAATATGAAAGTAAAAAATTATGTTGTGTATGGAGATAGTGAAGTACAAGGAAATGTAGATGCAGAATATGTAAAAGTATATGGTAATACACAAATGCATGGTGATGCACATATTGAAAAAACAAAAGTTAGAGGTATGATAGATATTGCTGGGAAGTTTTCAGGTGATTTTGTCGATGTAAAAGGTGCTTTAAATGTGAGGGGAAATATTGAAGTAGAAGATTTATCATTAACTGGTGGTCTTGAAAGTGATGGATTACTTAATGCTGAAAATATTCAAATCTCACTTCGTTATGAAGGAAGTAAGGTAAGAGAAATTGGTGGTAAAAAAATTACGATTCGTAAAAAAGCGAGATTTCTTCCTTTTATTAGTCATGCTGGTAACCTACAAACTACAATTATTGAAGGAGATGATATTTATTTAGAACATACGATTGCTGACGTAGTGAGAGGAAACAACGTTACAATTGGCCCTGGGTGTGAAATTAGTGTTGTAGAATATCATACTAGTTTTAATCAAAAAGGTAATGCAGTCGTAAAAGAACATAAACAAATATAAGTAATACGAGGGAGAGCAAGAGATATGGTTGAGAAGAATAATAAGCTTGGCTTTGTTGTGGCGGGCTTATTGCTAGGTATACTAATGGCATCAATGGATAATACCATTGTCGTAACGGCGATGGGAACGATCGTTGGTGACTTAGGAGGCCTTGAAAACTTTGTATGGGTTGTTTCTGCCTATATGGTCGCAGAAATGGCAGGTATGCCGATTTTCGGTAAACTATCAGATATGTATGGTAGAAAGAGATTCTTTATTTTCGGTTTAATTGTCTTTATGATTGGTTCGGCACTTTGTGGTACTGCTGAAAATATTACACAGTTAGGTATTTATCGTGCCATTCAAGGTATTGGCGGCGGGGCATTAGTGCCGATCGCGTTTACAATCGTTTTTGATATTTTCCCTCCTGAAAAGCGCGGGAAAATGGGTGGTTTATTCGGAGCGGTATTTGGTTTATCAAGTATTTTTGGTCCGTTACTCGGCGCATATATTACAGATTACATTAGCTGGCACTGGGTATTTTACATTAACTTACCGCTTGGCATTTTAGCACTTATTTTTATTACATTCTTTTATAAAGAATCACGAGTTCATAGAAAACAAAAAATTGATTGGTTCGGCGCAATTACTTTAGTTGGTGCAGTAGTTTCTTTAATGTTTGCACTTGAACTTGGCGGACAAAAATATGATTGGGATTCTAGCTTTATTTTAAGTTTATTTGGTGGATTCGCTATTTTAATTATTGCATTTATTATTATTGAAGGAAAAGTAGAAGAGCCAATCATATCATTTGAGATGTTTAAGCAGCGCTTATTCGGAATGAGTACCATTATTGCTTTATGTTATGGTGCTGCGTTTATGTCAGCAACTGTATACATTCCGTTATTCATTCAAGGTGTATACGGAGGTACCGCAACAAACTCAGGATTACTACTATTACCGATGATGTTAGGATCAGTTGTAACAGCACAATTAGGTGGATTTCTAACGACGAAGCTTAGCTACAGAAACATTATGATTATTTCTGCTGTTATTATGCTAATTGGACTATTCTTATTAAGCACATTAACGCCAGAAACAAGTCGTGTATTATTAACAGTGTATATGATTATTATTGGATTTGGAGTTGGTTTCTCATTCTCTGTACTAAGTATGGCGGCTATCCACAACTTTGGTATGGAACAGCGAGGGTCTGCGACTTCAACGAGTAACTTCATTCGTTCATTAGGCATGACGCTTGGTATTACAATCTTCGGAATGATCCAAAGAACAGGTTTCCAAGATCAATTAGAAGAAGCATTTAAAGGTATGAACGGGGGAATGAATACAAACGCTTTAGGAGATTCAAGAGCTATTCTATCAGAATCGGCAAGATCTCAAATTCCACCGCAAATATTAGATAAAATTATTGATGCTCTTTCTAGCTCAATTGTCCAAACATTTATGTGGGCATTGGTACCAGCTGGTTTAGCATTCATATTTATTTTCTTTATGGGAAATGAGCGCATGGTAATTAAAAAACAACAAAAGAATAAAAAGAGTGAAACATCAAAAGCGTGATGAAAAAGCTCCCTTCCAATTGGAAAGGAGCTTTTTCGTATGTACGGATTTAGATTAGCCTTCGATGATTTCGTATTCTTCGTCTGCTAATAATAAAATTTGTGTTTTCTTACCTTTGTTTTGAACTTCGATTACATCGTAAGCACCTAAGTCTCTTATTTTGCTTTGAGAAGCGTTAACCATAACTTCAATAGAATCAATTAAGATATCTTCTTCAATGTATGATTCAGGCAATGCCATATCTTCAGTATCTAATACACATGCGTATAGATTTTGTAAGTTTTCAGCAGTTGGATTTTGTTCTTCAACATCAATGATGTTTTTTACTGCTTCGATATTTTCTTCTTTTGCTTGGTATACTTTAATTTTAGCCATTGTTTTAATCTCCTTTATAACGTAATCGTAGAGGCTACACTTCATTATAACGTTTTTTTCATGAAAGATGAAATTGTTATATGTATTTATAGGGGAATTTATGTGTTAGTACTCATTTTTAATGCGATAAGTAGGCAAATATATTCCTACGTTAAAGTTATATTGTCCAAGCTTTTCTCATATCCCGCTCATATTATGTGTATGAGATAAAACATATAGAGAAGGGATGGAGTGTAAGTGGGTTGTGAGCCGAAACGAAATGATCGATGTTGCCAAAATAGTATTTGTGAATTTTTGCGAAGTCTAGAGCCTTTTACAAAAGTTGAGAGTATTGTAATTGCCGGAAATGAAATTGTTGTATCTTATTTTCTTTCATTTAATAAGAAGAATGGTGTCGTATCCTTCGTACAAGAGGTCGATGAGGTTATTTTTGTAGATTGCTCTAAGATTGATGCAATTCGAATAGGAAAAGTTTGTAGTTGTAAAACGAAAGTCAAATTTATTGAAGAGGATTTCAGTCTACTTGGAAACGTTTGTCCGCAATGTTTAACAGAGGGAAGCACACTCTTTTTTGACTTTCACAATTCAGAATTGAATTTATCACTTCAAGCAAAAACAATTGATGCGCCTAGTTGTACTGAGTTTATAGATGAGATGGGAAATGTAGTAAAACAAATTACTATAATAGGTGAAGCAATTGTTTCTAAAGATTTTGTTCAAGTGCCTGAATTATTAAGTTTCCGACTAGTATTATCTGATACGGCTACGAATCCTTTAAAGTTTGGAATACTGTTCATTAATTTCCCTGATCTTACGTTTATTATTCTTTTCGCATCGAGTGGATACCTCAACATTTCGAGTTGTTTGAGGATAGAGAGTGGAACTGGTAATGCTGAAATAGAAGAGATGAAAAAGATAATATCGAATGACGATAATACGTACACATCAGTTGTTAAAGTAACTAAAGTATATAAAAACGGAGGAACAGAATCATTTGTTTATAAGAATGAGTTATAACATATATATTTAAATGAACCCTTAAACTAATGTTGAGGGTTTTTACATAATAATATAGATTGTGAATTTTTATTAAGTATATTATCTGTAAACCTATACACTAGAAAGTCATTTACTTTTTGATTAAATGTTATAATAATTTTATATTTATGAATAATTTATAATTATATGGAATGTAGTAGACGTTTGCTTATATGTAGAAAAGAGTAGAAGTACATTAATTCTAAAGAAAGCAGGAATGTAAATGATATATGAAGCGAATATACATACAAGAGAAAAATTAGTTACTATGTTCGAAGATTTCAATAACGTTGTTTTACTTTCTTATTTACAAGGACATATGGGTACCGCTTGGGTAAATGATCTTGAAAATCCGACAGTAGCGCAAATTACGGTAGGGATCTTTACATTTTACGCTGGGGATTCAAAGGTGAAAGAAACAGAAGAATTGCTTCGAAACATTCCTGATAGAATGTTAGTCATCGTAAATAGTGTAGAATGGAAAAAGCGTTTAGAAACATTTTACGAAAGAAAAATAGATAAGTTTTTACGATATAAATTTAAACGTAATGCAGAAGTTTTTGATCGTTCAAAATTACAATCTCTTATATCAGCGCTTCCAAAAGGATACGAGTTAAGAAGAATAGATGAAAATATCGTAAATAACCCTACATTACATAAAGTCTCTAAAGATTTTACAAGTCAATTTCAATCTGTAGAAGATTATATAAACCGAGGTATAGGGTATTGTATTTTGTATAAAGGAGAAGTTGTATGCGGTGCATCATCATATAGCATTTATGATAATGGCATTGAAATTGAAGTTGCGACTGATCACAATTATAGAAGAAAAGGATTGGCGACTATAGTTAGTGCAGCACTCATCTTGGACTGTTTAGAAAAAGGGATATATCCAAACTGGGATGCAGCGAATACTACATCTGCAAAACTAGCTGAAAAACTAGGATATGTTTTTGATAAGGCGTATGATACTTATTTTGTGGATAATAGTTCAAATAAAAGAGCAGTTAGCAAAAGCTAACTGCTCCTCTCCAAAGGGGGAATGGAGAGATACAATCATGTTACTTACATTATTGACGGGAGGTTGATTTTTAATCAATCTTCTATAAAAGTTGAGATAAAATATTTTTAATTAACCCTGAGGATCCAATTAAGAGTACTGATAAAAAAACGATTGAGAATATACTTTTTTTAGGTTTTTTAAATTCTATGTATATGTTAATAATGGCACCAATTGCAACTACAGTAAAGATAACGAGTCTTATTACATCTATCATAAATAACGCTCCTTTTAATTACTTAATTGTATTATATAAGAATTGGCCTTTCGATTAGTTTATTTGAATACGATTTAAGGTAATTTTAAACAAACTAATCTTTTATACAAAAGTAAGGTTAAGAAAAAAGACAGCGTAAGAAGTAATAGTATATCTTGTAGAAGCTGATGTTGACCAAATAAAGTAGGGTTATTATCTATGCGGAAAAGTATAATTAATATTTATATATACTCACTTTAGGTACCTTTACAACTTAAATAATAAAACATGCTTTTCATAATGATCCAAACACCAATTATATTTTTCTAGAATAATTGGATGAACAACTTCTTTCGTAGTATCGACCTCAGTATAGCCATATTTCTTATAAAAGTTTTCTAATTCCTCAAAAGGAAGACAATATACATTTGGAACTTGTAATTTCTTCGCAGTTTCTACTAAAAATGAAACAAGTTCCCCGGCTAAGTGTAGCCCTCTAAATTGAGGGAGAATATAAATCCCGCCCATTTCTAAAGTATCTTCATCTATTTGGACTAATCGTCCAACACCTGCATACTCATTGTTGTATGTAATGATTGCGACTTTCTCTCGATTTAAATCACTTCGTACAAATCCTATTGAGTCATATTGTTTATTAATCCATTCTAGATCATTAGATGTAGCTAGTTGAATGCTCATTTGTATCACTCCTTTGGAAAATTCGATATATTTGTATTATACAGAATGTAAAGCGGTTAAATTTAGATGATTTTTAATAACAGTTCAAGTTTTGAAGAATAGTGCATACAATATAAAGTCTTTTCCTTTCTTCATTTAAGTTTTACGTATATAATTTAAAAGTACTATTTTTATTTTATATTTTTATATTTATAACAGAATAGAGGTTTAAAAATGGGTGTTAAAATCATTACGGATAGTGCGGCGGATTTACCGGTAGAATTGCTGCAAGCATATGATATTGATTTAATTCCACTCCGTGTTTATGATGAAGCAGAAACAGAGTATTTAGATGGAGTTACATTAGAGTCAGTTACGTTATTGCAAAACATGAGAGAAGGCGCTGTTTATAGAACGTCATTGCCTTCCCTTGAAACTTTCCAAGAGAAATTTGTTTCTTATGCAAAAGAAGGTAATCCTTGTATATATTTAGCTTTTTCATCTGAACTGTCTGGTACATATCAATCATCAGTTCTCATTAAAGAGGAAGTAAAAGAAACATATGCTAACTTAGACTTAGAAATTATTGATACGAAATGTGCTTCGCTTGGTCAAGGACTTGTCGTTTTAGAAGCTGCTAAAATGGCAAAAGACGGCGCATCAAAAGAAGATATTTTAAAACGTGTTGATTTTCTAATGAACCATATGGAACATATCTTCACTGTAGCTGACTTACAGTACTTAGTGAGAGGTGGACGTTTAAGTAAAGTCGCAGGATTTATCGGTGGTTTACTAAACATTAAACCGATCTTAAACGTGGAAGAAGGAAAACTTGTACCACTTGAAAAAGTACGAGGGAAAAAGAAAGTATTGAGCCGTATTGTAGATATTATGGAAGAACGCGGAAAAGAGCTTAAAGGTCAAACAATTGGTATGACTCATGGCGATGACTTAGAAACAGCTGAAGCATTAAAAGCATTAATTACAGAAAGATTTGGCTGTGAAGTATTTATCGTAAATACAATTGGTGCAGCAATCGGAGCACATACAGGACCTGGCGTTATAACGTTATTTTTCTTAAATGAAGTAGAGTAAAGGATTGATCTTTTGATCAATCTTTTTTTCTTCAAGATAATGCTACTGTTTCTGTAGCAGATGAGCTGAAATAATTTAAGGAATTATTAGATATGGGCGTTATTACAGAAGATGAATTTAATGCGAAGAAAAAGCAGTTACTAAATATAAGATGTTAAAAAGATGATTCTTTTTCCAACAGAATCATCTTTTTTGTGTGTTGAAGTCTTTTGGTTATAAAAATCTAAATATTTCAAGATGTTAAAATTTAGCTATCTCATATATAATTGTTTTACGGGAGATATCTGTAACTATTTGTAAAAATAGGAGGCGGCTATAAAAATGCATGAAATTGCTAGGTGGGATTTAGATCGATTGTATTCAAATGGGGATATTCTAGTACCAATATTGGAGTTGAAAGAACAATATTTTGTAACAAAAGATATAGAGATTCTTTCAAAACTTATACAAGCTATTGAAAAAGCAGAATATTATTTGTATTGTCGATCAGTTGAAGAAAGCGTTGCATCGGATATTACTAGATTGACTGTGAAAGTAAAGGAATTAAAAAGTGAAGTGCAGCAACCAAGTGAAGTGGAAATTACCGATAATACTAGGCTAATAAAAGATGAACTTCATGCGTGGGAAAATATGTACATACAATTAAGGAATAGGATAGAAATAGAGCACAATAATAAGCAATTATCATTTGGACAAGCAAATCATATTGCAATGAATAGTCATAATAAAAAGGAAAGACTAGAAGTATTCGAGTTATTAACAAATGCCTTATATAAGGAAAAAGAAATTTTTGCTACTGTATTAAATCAAATAGGGAGATTGCGTAATACAAAGGGCAATGCATTAGAAGATATAGAGATTTTAGCAAGGTCCCTTCATGTGAATGGTATTTCAGAAACTGTATTATTACAAATATGGAATGCGACAGAAGAAAACATAGATAAATTAGTAAGTGCTTTAAACGTGTATAAAAAAGGAAAAACTTCGATAACATGGTATGAACTTATGACAGTAAAGGAAAATAATGAGGTAAGTATTTCTTTTTCAGTAGCAGTACAAAGCATATACGATGCATTAAAAAATATAGATGAAGAATTAGCAGAATTTACACGTAATGCGATAGAAAGTGGTTGGGTAGATGCAGAACCGAGAGAGAATAAACCACCTGGCGGATTTTGTGCTCCTTTTTTCAGTGAAAAAGAATCTCGAATCTCTATGCGTTATGACGGAAGTATCGATAGTGTAAGAGTACTTGCCCACGAACTAGGACATGCTTGGCATTTTTATAATATGAGTTTTGAACAATCCTCTTCTTTTTTAGATGATTATTTGCCAATGAGTACAGCTGAATCAGCATCTATTTTCTTTGAAACGGTGCTTATAAATTATCTAATTCAAACAACAGATAGTATAGATATGAAAAAGTTATTGCTTAGCTGGAAAATAAGAAACTGTTTTAATTATGTAATGGCAATTCGAGCATCGTACGAATTTGAGAAGAACTTTTACGAGAAATGTAAAGAAAGTCCTTTAAGTGCTGATGAAATCGAAAAATTATCTATAGTAGCGCAAGAAAAAGCATATGGAAATTCATTATCAGAATATCAGCCGTTTGTTTGGATGAAATATGTTCAGTTTTATTTAGCAGATGTTCCTTTTTATAATTATCCATACATATTTGGGTATTTAGTTAGTTTTAGTTTATTAGAAATAGCTAAAGAAAGGAAAAGTACTTTTCACTTGAAATATAAAGAGTTTTTACGAGAAACAGGAAAAGCTCCAGTGGAAGAACTTATGAAAAAGCATTTTGAAATAGATATAACGAGCTATGAATTTTGGGGTAAGGCTTTTAGACAAATTTCTATAGATATTGATGAATATTTGAGGCTTATATAAGGGGAGAGTATAGTGGATCACCAACTTATAAAGGGAATACCTTTTTCAACTTTAGAATATGCAAAAGCTATAAGTTTATTAAAAGGTTGGCTACATGAAAAACAAGAAAAACCAAGATTTGTAGTAACTGCAAATCCTGAAATTGTTATGTCTGCAAAGGAAAGCACGGCTAAATCAAAACAGTTTAAAAAGATGTTACTTTCTGCAGATTTAATAACAGCGGATGGGATTGGTGTCATAATAGGCTCGAAAATATTAAAAGGAACGCTGAAAGAACGTGTTACTGGGGCAGATATTACTCATGAGTTAATAAAGTATTGTAATGACAATGAATATCGTGTCTTTCTTTTTGGAGCTGCGCCAGAAAGTAATAAAAAGGCATTAGTAAAATTAAATGAGCAGTTCCCAGGAGCACAGTTTAAAGGACAGCATGGATTTGTAAATAATGAAGAAATAGAAGAAGTAAAAATAAAAATTAAGCAATTTAAGCCGCACTTACTACTAGTAGGACTAGGTTCACCCAAACAAGAAGAATTCATCTATGAAAACATGCAAACATTAAACGTTCCACTATCTATTGGTATTGGAGGTATGATCGATATATTATCTGGTACTGTAAAAAGAGCACCGAAAATTATGAGGGATACAGGAACTGAATGGTTATATAGATTACTCTCACAGCCGAAAAGATTAAAGAGACAAATCGTACTTCCGAAATTTTTATTGTCGGTTATGTCTGAAAGAATTAAAGGGAGTAATTAATAAAGGAGAGTACATCCATGAACAGAATCGGCATTATTGGAGCAATGCAAATTGAAATAGACTTACTTTTAGAAAAACTAGCTATACAAGAGGAACAGACGATTGCGGGAATGCCCTTTTACATTGGCGAATTCATGGGAACAGAAGTAATTATTACACGTTCTGGTGTAGGGAAAGTAAATGCAGCCGCATGTACGCAAACGTTAATTCATAAATTTGATGTAGATGCTATCATCAATACGGGTGTTGCTGGCGGGTTACACCGAGATGTAAAAGTTGGTGATATCGTTATTTCAACGAATGTTACCCATCATGATGTAAGTAAAACTCAAATGAAAAACTTATTTCCGTTCCAAGAAGAATTTGTCGCAAGTAAGGAATTAGTAGAGTTAGCACGTATTGCATGCAATAGTAGTTGTTTACATATGGAGGTTCATGAAGGAAGAATTGTAAGTGGTGAATGTTTTGTTGAAGATTCAAAATTAAAAGCGAAATTAATAGATGAATATGCGCCGCTTTGTACAGAGATGGAAGGTGCAGCAATAGGACATGTTGCCTACATAAATGAAGTACCGTTTCTCGTAATACGATGTATTTCTGACAGTGCAGACGATGAAGCACAAATTTCTTATGATGACTTCGCGAAAACGGCCGCAAACTATTGTTCAGAAATTATCGTTGAGATGCTTAAAAATATATCAAGTAAAACTGTATTATAATTCAAAAGGAGAGAATGAAATGTTACAAGCATTAATTTTTGATATGGACGGAACGTTATTTCAAACAGATAAAATTTTAGAATTATCGTTAGATGATACTTTTGATCATTTACGTTCATTACAATTATGGGATACGGTAACACCTATTGATAAATACCGTAAAATTATGGGTGTGCCTTTACCGAAGGTTTGGGAAGCTTTATTACCGGATCATTCTCTTGAAATAAGAGAACAAACAGATGCATATTTTTTAGAAAGACTAATCGAAAACATTAAAAGTGGAAAAGGTGCTTTATACCCGAACGTAAAAGAAGTGTTTGCATATATAAAAGAAAATAATTGTTCCATTTATATTGCTAGTAATGGTTTAACTGAATATTTACGAGCAATCGTATCTTATTATGATTTAGATCAATGGATTACTGAAACATTTAGTATTGAACAAATAAACTCACTTAATAAAAGCGACTTAGTAAAAAGTATTTTGAACAAATATGATATAAAAAAGGCAGCAGTAGTCGGGGATCGTTTATCTGATATAAGCGCAGCTAAAGATAATGGCTTGATTGCGATTGGATGTAATTTTGATTTTGCACAAGAAGATGAACTTGCCCAAGCTGATATAGTAATAGATGATTTACTGGAGTTGAAGGGGATATTGCCTGCTATACAGAGATAATAAAGTTGTTTAAATTACAATATAATCATTCTAAAAATAATAAAGTCGTTTAAAAATCTTTCTTCCATTAACAGAGTAAATTGCTTAGTGGGGAATTAAAATAAGTACTTGTGGCTTCTGAAGAAATGGAAAAAGAAAGATGTTAAATACAAAGTAGACTCTGTTATACAGAGGTAGAGATAGTGGTATTCATTTGTGATGGATTAGTAATGGTTTGATTTGGATTATAAAGTGTGTACGTTTTTTGCCAAGTACTATATGACTTATTCTATGGAGGAAATATGCTTAAAAATAATTTTAACATTAATAATATTCCCGCGGTTTTGTGGGGAGATAAAAGTGAAAAAGTTTTTATTGCAGTACATGGAAATATGTCAAATAAAGAAGATGCAGTTATTCAAATATTAGCTGAAGGAGCTAATCAAAAAGGTTATCAAGTATTAAGCTTTGATTTACCTGAGCATGGAGAAAGAAAAAATGATGATACTCCTTGCAAAGTACAGTTTTGTGTTAGGGAATTATCTATAATTATGAATTACGCAGAAGAACATTGGAAAGAAATAAGTGTGTTTGCATGTAGTATAGGTGCGTATTTTAGCCTTTTAGCTTATCAAAATGATGTGATAGAAAAGGCGTTATTTTTATCACCAGTAGTTAATATGGAACGAATTATCGAAAATATGATGAAATGGTTTAATGTAACACCGGAGCTTTTGCAAAAAGAAATGACTATAGAGACACCGATTGGTCAAAAGTTATATTGGGATTATTTATGCTATGTAAAAGAACATCCTATTAATACATGGAATATAGATACATATATTATGTATGGAGCCAAGGATGAACTGTGCGAATTTAAAATTATTAACGATTTTACAAAAAAACATCGCTGTGAATTAGAGGTCGTGGAGACAGGTGAACATTACTTTCATACTGCAGAACAGTTAAAGATATTTCAACAGTGGTTACACAAACATATCAATTAACGAAGTATAATTTATCTTGGGTCTGTTTGAGAATAAACTAATATAATATTTGAGTACAAATAGTTTTAAACGTATAGCAATTAAACAATTATATTATCGATTTACATCTGAAGTGCAAAATACGCATGACACAAATTGAATAAAATAACAACCATAAAAATGCTCAGAATAAATAATTCTTGAGCATTTTTATGTATTTTTAAATCAAGGAGGAAATCACTTGAAAGATATACATATTCAACAAATAGAAGATTTAATGATATACGAACATAATTATCTTGTTCAAGAAAGCAAAGAAGAAGGATTTAATTTCTTAATAAAGCTAAAAAGTGAATATAAAAATAAAACAAATACATTTAATAAAACTGGCGAATGTTTATATGGCATTTTTCAAGAGGGAAAGTTAATTGGAATAGGAGGGTTAAATGAAGACCCATACTCAGAAAATAATAAGATTGGCCGATTAAGGAGATTTTATATTGCGAAGGACCATCGTTGTATAGGACTAGGGAAGTTGTTATTAAAGCAGCTATTATCTCATGCGGAAAAGTATTTTAAAGTGGTTGTTCTACATACAGATACGAAACAAGGTGATGCGTTTTATATTGCAAATGGATTTGTGAAAGGGAAATTATTTAAAGGATCTAGTCATTATAAAGTGTTATATTAGTAAAAAAAGAGACCTCTGCTTCGAAAAATAAGCTTATGAAGTCTCTTTTTTCTAGTCAATTATGTTTCACATTCATTTCTTTCAATAGTCCCTTCGGATCACCTTTTACATAATAAAAATGTGGATTATTTTCATCATCGTAAAGCATAATATAAGGTTTTTGGTTAAGCGGGAGAAGAATAAGTACTTCATCAATTGTTGAATGTAGCCATTGATTTGTAATAGAAACTGGTTTAGATAAAGGGATTTTTATCATGTGACCATCTTTTGGAACGACGTTTAAGTTTTTGAACGGGCCAGTAATGGATTTAGCATATTGAACAGCTTTTTTTTGAATAGCTGGATCTAAAGATTGTTTTTGAACGACCATTTCTTTTTGACAATCAAACACTTCAATTTGTTGATTACTATTTGCGAACACATTTGTTGATAATAAGAAACAAAGAAGAGTAATGACCCAGATTTTTTTAATCATAATACAACACCTCGTCTTTACTATACCCTTAAAAGGTTCAAATATTTTTCTGTCACATACATGTAACAAAGAAGTTGTATGATACAATTGATTTTTGTTTAAAAGCAATGGAGGATAATGTATGAAAGTATTAATCGCAGATGATGAACAAGATATGCTAAGGATTTTAAAAGCTTATTTTGAGAAAGAAGGCTTCGAAGTTTTCTTAGCGAAAGATGGAGAAGAAGCACTTCAAATATTTTATGATGAAAAAATTGATTTAGCTATTTTAGATTGGATGATGCCGAAACATAGCGGTATTACTGTTTGTCAGGAAATAAAGAAAAACTCAAGCGTAAAAGTATTAATGCTCACGGCGAAAAGTGAAAGCGAAGATGAATTAGCAGCTCTTCAAAGCGGGGCAGATGAGTACGTAAAAAAACCATTTCATCCAGGCGTATTAATAACTAGAGCGAAAAAGCTAATACAGCATGATGATGTCATTCAAGTTCAAGATTTGAAAATTGATTTTACGAAAAATAAAGTTTATAAAAATGATAAAGAATTAGATATTACAAAAACAGAACTACAATTAATAAAATGTTTTTTAAATCATAAAGGGATGATTTTAACTCGTAAAAAATTGTTAGATATCGTATGGGGATTTGACTATTTTGGAGAAGAGCGAACTGTTGATACACATGTAAGGAGATTACGAAAAAAAGTTGGAGAAAATATTATAAAGACGCACCGCGGGCTAGGATATAGTTTGGAGGAACAGAGTGAATAAACTTGGAAAAAAGCTATTTCTTAGTATATCTTTAACCGTTATTCTTATATTTACGATTTCTTTATTATTAATTAACTATCTTTTACCGAAATATAATATTTACAAAACACGAGAAAGCTTAGAAGGTATTACAGCGCAAATTCAGTCCATACCGAGAGAACAATTGGATGAAGCAATTACGAGCATTGAAAATGAGGGGAATGTTACGATTGCGTATACATCCATAAAAGACTCAGAAGATCATATTAATGATGAGTTACGTATGCAACTTACAAAAAAGAGAGTTGCCCTTAATAAAATTTGGATTACAAAAGAAGAAGTAATGAAAGTAAAGAAATTCGGACATTCGAATAAAATATATGATCAAGAGAAAATCAAATCTAGTTTTTTTGTGAAATACATGGCGAAAGATGATATGTTGATTTTAGTAGGAGTTTCTATCGCGCATTCGAATGAAGTAATAAAAACGTTAAACTCATTTTATTTATTCATTTTAGGTATTACGATTTTTCTCATTATCGTACTTGTATGGATATTGTCAAAAACAATTACGACACCGCTGAAAGAATTAAGTGATGTCGCAGAAGATATTTCACGTTTACAGTTTAAAAAAACAAAAGTGAAAACGAATGATGAAATAGGAGACTTAGCTACTAGTATTAATATCATGAGTGAAAAACTACAGGAAGCGCATCAAGATTTAACAGATCGTAATGAACATTTAAAACGATTTATGGGTGATGTGACCCATGAATTAAAAACTCCAATCGCGTTAGTGAAAGCATATTCTATGGGAATAAAAGATGGTCTAGATGATGGTACATACATAGATACAATCATTAAACAATCGGATCACATATCAAACTTAATTGAAGAGTTATTACGATTTTCTAAACTAGAAAGAGATGTGTTACAAAAAGAAGAATTCTCTATTAAATCACTAGTCCAAAGTATATTACATAAGCATAAGATTGAACTGGAGTCGAAAGAAATTAATTTGCAAGTGAACTATAATGTTGGCGATGCAATTGTTTATGCAGATGTAAATAAAATGAGAATGGTGTTCCAAAATTTAATTTCTAATGCGATAAAATATACATCAAATCAAAATATAAAAATTACATTAGAAGATCGAAATGAGAGTGTATATTTTCAAATTCAAAATGGTATGAATGCTGAACATATGAAAGATATCGATAAAATTTGGGAACCTTTTTACGTCTTAGAATCTTCTCGTAGTAAAGATCATTCAGGTACAGGACTAGGCTTAGCGATCGTGAAAAGTATTTTAGAAAGACATGGTTTTGACTATGGCGTATTTACTATAGAGGGAGAAATACGATTTTATATAAATTTGATGAATGAGTAATTCAATACTATTAGAAGCGTCGTCTATTATTAGACGATGTTTTTTATAGTAGTAAGTCAGAATATATAATATTGGAAGAGTGTTCTACAAATTTCTCAAGTTGTTGTATAAAGTATAAACTGAATTTTCTGCAATTTTACTGTATAGTAAAAAGAGAAATATATGGGGAGGGAAGGGTATGGGGAAAAAGAAAATAGCAACATTATCAGCAATATTATCTTTATCAATTACATCAGGAGTTTCTAGCACGACTGCGTATGCAGACAATAAAGAAACAAACTACATAAATGAGAATGACGTGAAGTTAAATGGAAAAGTTTCAGAGGCGTTACAATCAAACACGAAAATTGAATTAGAAAATGGGATGACAAAACCGATTTATTCGCTTGATGAAGCGATTATTGAAAATTTATTTGTAGAAACAGAAGTAGATAGTGATCGAGATGGAAAAAAGGATCGTGTATCGGTAAAAGTTATGCGTCCAAAAACTGATCCAAATGTGAAAGTTCCTGTTATATATGAAATGAGTCCATATCGAGCTGGTTTAAAAGATGTTCCTGTATATAATGTAGATGAAGAATTGTATGCGTATGAAGGGAAACCGTATGGAGCTGTTAATCTTGGTTCGTATGGAAATTATTATGTGCCAAGAGGCTATGCAGTCATTTTAGGCGAAAGTATTGGAACTGGAAAATCAGATGGATGTCCGACCACTGGAGACGAACAAGAAATACTAGGAACGAAATCTGTCATTGATTGGGTAAATGGACGTGCGAAAGCATACAAAGAAAATGGTGAGGAAGTAAAGGCTGATTGGTCTACAGGAAATGTAGGGATGACTGGAGTTTCTTATAATGGTACGTTACCAAATGCTGTTGCTACGACTGGTGTTGAAGGTTTAAAAACAATTATTCCAATCGCAGCGATTAGTAGTTGGTATGATTATTATCGTGCAAACGGTGCAGTCATTGCGCCAGGTGGATACCAAGGAGAAGATACAGATAATATGGCAGAAGCAGTACTAACAAGAGAAAATCCTGAAGTTTGCGGACAAGTAATAAAAGAGCTAACAGCTGGACAGGACCGGAAAACTGGTAATTATAATGATTTTTGGGATAAACGTAATTATGTAAAAGATGCTAAAAATGTAAAAGCAAGCGTATTTGTTGTTCATGGTTTAAATGATTGGAATGTTAAGACGAAGCAGTTCGCGCAATGGTGGGATGCACTTGGAGAAAATAATGTTCCTCGTAAAATGTGGTTACATCAAGGTGGACATGGTGGCACATCAACGAATGACTGGCAAAGAACACAAAATAAATGGCTCGATTATTGGTTGTATGGAATTGAAAATGGAATTATGAATGAACCAATGGTTGATGTACAACGTGAAAATAAAACTTGGGAAAAATTAAAAAACTGGCCGGATCCATCAGCTGTACCGTCAAAAGTTCGTATGTATTTAAGTAACAAAGCAGTTAATTTACCATTAAGTATGGGTTCTGCAAATAAAGTTTTCTCATTCGTAGATGATGCAAAATTGAAATCAAATCAATTAATAGCAAACCCAGAATTAGAAGTAGCCAATCGATTAGTGTATACAATGCCTGTACTGCAAAAAGATACACGTATAAGTGGTACACCAAAGATTTCAATTACAGGAAATATTGATCGATCTGTATCAAATTTAACTGCTTTACTTGTTGATTATGGAGGAACGAAGCCGGAAATCGTAACGAGAGGCTGGATGGATCCACAAAACGTAAAGAGTATAGAAAATTCAACGGCGATTCAACCGGGCAAAGATTATACATTTACATGGGATATGCAGCCAGATGATTATGTCTTTAAAGCTGGGCATCAAATAGGGGTCGTTTTAATGGCTAGTGACTATGATTATACAATTAGACCGAAAGCGGGCACGAAGCTTACAGTAAAATTAAGTGAAGTGACATTGCCAATTGTGAAATAAATAGTATAAAGAGCTTACCGTATAGTAAGCTCTTTATATTTTGAAAGGGGGAGTTTATTATGAATTTTTATTGGTAGATACAAAAATACTTACAACCAATAAGAAAATTGCATTCATGATCAATAGGCCACTAAATATAAGGGCCGCAAAACCTCCAGCGAATCCATCGCCTACTTTTTCGCCAATTGTTTGCAAAGTGGCGAAGAAAACAATGGGGGCAGCAAGAATGAAAATACCACTAGATATTTTCCATACTTGCCTATATTTCTTCGCTATAAAGAAAATTAGAGCATTAAAAGCAATAAGAAGTAAAAGAAACATAATTAATGAATTCATCATATCCTCCTTTTGGTAAAGAGTTTGAATTTTCATTATTTACATTGGCATTTTAAAGGAAATATTATACAATATAATTATATTCTATGGAAAGCGAGTGATATAGTATGACAGTCAGCTCTTTCGAATTTTTATTAAAAATAAAGGTGCAGGAAGATTAGTTGAAAGAAAATCTTCCGTACGTAAAAAACGGAGGAAAAAATAAATGTTTAGTTTTTATAGTAAACTTTGCACGGAACTTTATGATTTCACTAAGCCTGTCGGTTATTCTTTAAATGGTGATATTGAGTATTACGAAGAACGTTTAAAAAAATGCACCGGAAGAATTCTCGAAGCAGCGGTAGGATCAGGGCGCGTCATTATCCCGCTTCTTGAAGCTGGTTTTACAGTAGATGGGATAGATTATTCACCTGAAATGCTAGAATCGTGCCGCATACGATGTAAAGAGAGAAGCTTACATCCTCACTTATATGAAGGAAGCTTACAACAATTTTCACTGCCACATAAATATGAGGCAATTATCATTCCAACTGGATCTTTTTGTTTAATTGAAAATCGTACGGATTCGATAAACGCATTGAAATGTTTTCATGAACATCTTAATCCAGGCGGGCGATTAATCGTAGATATTATGCTTCCGCATGACTGGAAAACAGGAGAGATTCATACATCGACTTTTTCTTTGCCGAGCGGAGACGGAATTACATTAGAAAATAAATCAATTGAAATAGATTGGCTGAACCAAGTTACTCTATCCTATTTAAAATATGAAAAATGGAGTAAAGGACAGTTAGTACAAACAGAACTACAACGCTTCGCGTTGCGCTGGTATGGAATAGAAGAGTTTAAACTTCTGTTAGAAAGTATAGGTTTCTCTAACATTACTTGCTCCGCTGACTATGTTTATGGAAAAGAACCATCAAATGCAAATCAAATGTTTACTTTTGAAGCTGTGCGAAACGAAAAATAAAGAAATATTTATGAAAATAAGGCAATCGATACAGTATCGATTGCCTTATTTCAATTGTATATTACTTACATGTTATTGCGTTTTCATTGTCCAAGCATCTTTCTACTAATTACATATACTACTTATATTAAAGGCAGTCACTATTTTAAATAGGACTGTTATTTTTCTATAAATGATATTTTAGAGCGGTAGGGGTGATAAATTTGGAAAACGTAGAGCAAGACAGATTTGAAAATCAAGTGTATTCCAATCGTGTAGTAAGATCAGAATTTGATGCGAATTGGGAAACGTGTATATCAAAAAGTGGTTATGTAATTTATGTAGCAACAAGTAATAATGCTGAAGTCATAGTACTTCTTGCAGATGGTTCAAGTAAACTATTAATTTTTGAAAAAGGTGGTAAAGTAGTAGTAGGCGGCGGTGGAACAAGTCATTATAGTAAGCCGCATATTGCAAGAAATATTTAAGGTAGAACATATTAATTGAGAAGAAACCAATAAGTAACATAGAAAAAGCATTTCCTATTTCGGGAAATGCTTTTTCTATGTTATAGTATAATAGTGTTTTGGAACAGTGTTATTTCAATATACCTCAAGTTTTGTTGTGTATTATTTTTATATTAAATTAGCTATGTAAGTATTTTTTTATATAAGGAGTAATAATTAGAGAAATGAAAAATATAGACTTTATACTAGAAAGTGATGAAGCATTAAAACCGTCTGAACGATTAGTACTATTATTATTAGAGAAGCATAGAATGTTATATACGAACGATCTATTAGCATTATCTAATTTATCTTATAAAACATTAACAGATTCATTAACATCGCTTGTTTTAAAATCATATGTGTTAAAGGAAACAGGTAAGGGAAGAAGACAGAATTGTTATAGATTGGTATGATAAAACTGCTGATTTTAGAGAGTTTATATTAATATTTATCGAATGTAAGGAGAAAATGTATTTTTGTTTTCAAATGAAAAATAAAATAAACTCAAATATTTTTAATTTCATTTTTGTTAATGATAATTTAATCATTTTAAAAATAGAAAAATAAAATAAACTGCATAAAACAGAAATAAAAAAAACAATCCGTTTTTAAAACGGATTGTTTTTTTTATTGGAATAATATTATAAGATGAATGGAAAACTGGAATAATTATTCTACTTCACTTGTATACTTTTCAGGTAATAATTCCATTACGTTACATTTTACAAGTTCACCATTATAAGAAAGTATAACGTTCGTATTTTTTCCGTAATCACTTATTAATTCTCGACACATACCACATGGAGCAACAACCCAACATTTTTCTATATCTTCATGGGGGTGTGGGTGAGCGACTGCTACAATGGTATCAAATTCATGATAACCTTCTGAAATAGATTTTCCAATTGCCATAGCTTCACCACATACTGTTATTCTTCCGACATTCGCTTCAACATGTACTGCTGAACCGATATGATGACAGCCATATTTATAGTTTTTTTTGATTACTTTTTCAGCCGCTTTAATTAAATCATAGTCTTCACTATTTAAACGTATTACGTGTAACATAATTTCTCCTTCATACTAAACATGATTAGTATTATTTTAGCGAAAAATTTTAATATTTAAAATAAAAGATAGATATTAAATAGATAATATTATTATGTAAACTATAATTAAAAAGGAATATATAATAATCAACAGAACATATAGAAGAGTGTGATGATGAGAAAACAGCCTATGATATAGCCTTAGAAAAAGGTCATACTCACCTTTTACATTATTTGCAACAGGGAGTGAACGTGTGATGAATAAATGGAGTGTAGGGATATTTTTATTTAATGAGGTGGAAGTGTTAGATTTTGCAGGGCCATTTGAAGTTTTTTCTATCACTAAAGTACATGAAGAGAAACCATTTACTGTTTATACAGTTAGCCAAAATGGAGAAATGATTACAGCAAGGAATGGATTAAAGGTAAAGCCTGATTATAGTATTGAAGATTTACCACCAGTTGATATATTAATCATTCCAGGTGGTAAAGGTGCACGGGAAAATGAAGTGAAAAATGATATTATAATCAATTGGATTCGTCAGCAAATGAAAGAAGTAAAACTAATAACTTCAGTTTGTACTGGAGCGTTATTACTTGCAAAAGCCGGTTTACTGGATGGCTTAAAAGCCACAACGCATTGGGCTAGTATTCAAACTTTTAAAAAAGATTTTCCGAATGTAGAAGTAATGGAGAATGTGAAATTTGTAGATGAAGGGCACATCATTACATCAGCCGGAATTTCAGCTGGTATTAACATGTCATTTCATATTGTGAAAAATTTGTTAGGTGTGGAGATTGCTGAAGAAACGGCCAAAAATATGGAATATGATATTGATTTACAAAATTAAAAAAGCCCAAATTGGGCTTTTTTCTTATTTTGAGTGTATATAGGTATGATCTATGCTCTAAACTTAAGCTCTTAAACAGTCATTCTAGTTTTATTGAATGTACGAAAATGCATCTCTTTTCTCCTTGTAACCATGTTAAAACAAGGAGAACTTTGTATGTAAAAAAACTCTTCTACAATAGTAGAAAAAGAATAACAGAAACTACTATTTTATGGCAGTATACATAAAAAAATGCAACAAAAATACAGAAATGTCGTCGAATGCTATCTTTAATTGGTTAATTAGTGAGATATTTTTGTGAAGGAGCTTATTTTATAAGAATAGAATTAAAGTTAATAAGAAATCATGCCGATGGTAGTGAAAATATATGTGTTAGGGGGATTTCATAATGAGGAAACTCAAGCGAATAAATGTTCCTAATATACAAGAACAACTATCACAGTCTAATGAAAATCGAGCAATTAATAAGAAAAAACTAAGGCGATTTATATTCATGTTTATATTTATTGCGGCGGCTACTTTGTACGTTCAATTTATTTTAACGAAACAACAAGAAATAATTGTAGAAAAAAAAGATACAATAACGAACCAAAAAAAACAATTGGTTTCTTTAAAGAAAGATAAGGCTTCTTTAAAGACTAACATAGAAAATTTAACAGACGATGAAGAAGAAATTTTAAAGTTTGCGAGAAAAGAATATCAATTTTCTAAATCAAATGAAACTATATTTGTGTTGCCGAAGTAGTGTAATAGAACAGTTAGCAATAGCTAGCTGTTTTTTCATGTATGAATGTCATGGTACAAGAAACAATTACATATTGTAAAAATGAAGAGCTCGAGCTGTTTTTGTACTTATGGAATATATACGAAAATAAATGTTGTTAAAATTCTGTCAATTGTATTATAATACAAGGTAAGCGGATACATTTTTTAATCCATGTTGAGTTTATCACTCATACGACTATTAAGAAAACCGTTATCCCGTATTAGAAAGGAAGAGAGCTGTGTACGCTTCAAATACAATTTATGTCGTAGGGGATGCGAAAGCACCTCAAAATAATCCCATTACCGAAAAGTTTAAAAGCTATTTTGTAGCGTTTGTACTTGTTAAGGAGACTGGGGAAATTGTAGATGCAGATTGCTCAGCGACAATTGCATTAACATCTCAATTCGTTAAATATTTATTTCTACATAAAAATATTAATGACCCAGAATTAGTAATGGAAATAAAAGATCGTTATTTCGGTTCGTCTCAAAAAGCACTACTTGTAGCATTAAAAGATGCACAGAAAAAATATAATCAAATCGCTGCTTTGTCTACACATTCATAGACAAAATCCAGCCGTAAGAATCTTCTTATGGCTGGATTTTTTTATTTCACATGTACCTTCTACATGGAAAGTAAGCACAACCGGAGATCTTTTGATCCAAAAAAGTTAAGAATTAAGGCTCTATTTTGCTAGATAAAGAAAGGATGAACAAAATGAAAATTACCGATGTAAAAGTAAATCGTAGACGTGTAAATCTTCATACACCGTTTAAAACCGCGCTTCGTACTGTAACCGAAATAGAAAGTATAGACGTATATATTCATACAGATGAAGGAATTATTGGCAAGGGTGCTGCAGCTGCAACACCAGTTATTACAGGGGATTTCGCTAGTGGGATTGAAGAAGCAATTTTAGGGCCGATGCGTTCAAGTTTAATTGGTCAAGATATCATTCAATTTCAGCAGTTTCTGCAGCACATTCAAATGAGTTGTATTGGAAATCCAAGTGCGAAAGCGGCGGTAGATATCGCTTTATATGATGTGTATTGTCAGTATCATAACGTTCCACTTTACGCATTATTAGGTGGAAAAAAAGAAATTCACACAGATATTACTGTAAGTGTAGATGAACCGTTCATTATGGCGAAAGAGGCAAAGCAACATGTAGAAAAAGGATTTCAAACTTTAAAAATTAAAGTGGGGAAATCTGCACACTTAGACTTAGAACGTATTGAAGCGATTCGAAATAGCGTACCAAAAAATACGACGTTACGATTAGATGCAAATCAAGGGTGGAATCCAAAAGAGGCAGTTTCTATCATTAAAGAGATGGAAAATCGCAATTTAAATATTGAATTTATTGAACAACCTGTTCATGCGAAAGATTGGGATGGATTAAAGTACGTCAAAGATCATGTACAAACGCCTATTATGGCAGATGAAAGCATATTTTCAGCGAGTGATGCATTAAAAATTGTGCAAGGAAGATATGCAGACTTAATCAATATTAAATTAATGAAATGTGGTGGCATTCGCGAAGCGTGGCGTATTGCCGATATTGCAGAAGCAGCTGGTGTAAAATGTATGGTCGGTAGTATGATGGAATCTTCACTTTCTGTTAGCGCTGTTGCACATTTAGCTGCTGCACATCCTAATATTCATTACTTCGATCTTGATGCACCGCTTTGGTTAATGGAAGAACCGGAAGGAATGACTTATTCTGGATCAAAGGTAAACCTTCAATCGACAGTGAATAGTAAATCTTAGGAGAAGAGACTAGTAAATTATCTTTTAAGGGGGATATGTATGAAAAAAGTAGGAACTGCATTTTTAACAACTTTATTTATATTTTCATCGTTTACATCAGCAAATGCTGAAGAAAAGAAAGATAGTAAGGCTTTTATCGATGTATCTGCTGCAACACTTTGGACCACGCCTGATTCATTACGGCCAATTGATGCACCAAGTGCTACAAATCCAGTTGATTTGTGGAAGTGGACGAAATCGATGACGCTTGATGAGAAACTTTGGTTAACAAGTGCAAATAAATTAGAAACGCAAGCGTTATTAGGCCAAGAAGTAACAGTTGTAGATAAAAAAGGGGATTGGGTGAAAGTGTTAGTCCATGGTCAGCCAACACCTCGAAATGAAGAAGGCTACCCAGGATGGATGCCTGAAAAACAGTTAACATATAATCAAGAATTTGCAGATAAAACAAATGAACCTTTCGTATTAGTAACAAAACCGACAGCCATTTTATATATAAATCCTTCTGAAAAACATAAATCGCTTGAAGTGAGCTATAATACGCGACTGCCGCTACTTAGTGAAGATACGATTTCATACCGCGTGTTGCTACCAAATGGGCAGAAAGCTTGGCTACGAAAAAATGATGGAACGGTTTACCGTTCTCAAAATGATATTCCAACCCCGACGGCCGATGATTTAATAAACACAGGGAAAATGTTTTTAGGATTACCGTACATTTGGGCTGGTACAAGTGGTTTCGGATTTGATTGCTCTGGATTTACACATACGATTTATAAATCGCACGGTATTACAATTCCACGAGATTCTGGTCCGCAATCGAGAAATGGAGTTGCAGTGGATAAAGAAAATTTACAAAAAGGAGATTTAATCTTCTTTGCATATGATCAAGGGAAAGGTAGTGTCCATCATGTGGGAATGTATATTGGTGACGGAAATATGATTCACTCACCAAGAGCTGAAAGATCAGTAGAGATTATACCGTTAAATACACCTGGATATATAGAAGAATACGCTGGTGCTCGTCGTTACTTACCTTAAAAAATAGAGGGGGTTTTCAAATGAAAAAATTTGTTCGCTACTCATTAGTTAGTACTCTATTCGTTTCTTCAATTTTAGTTGGCTGCGCAAAAGAAAAAACAACGACAAAGCCGAAAGATGAGAAGAAAGTATTACAGTTACTAGAAACGGGTGAAATTCCGTCATTAAATTCAGGGAAAGTAACAGATGCAGTATCATTTAACGTTTTAAATAACGTCATGGAAGGATTATTCCGCTTATCGAAAAACGATGAAGTGATTGAGGCTGGAGCACAAAAATATGAAGTGAGTAAAGATGGGAAAACATATACATTCCACTTGCGTGATGCGAAGTGGTCTAACGGAGATCCAGTAACAGCGCAAGATTACGTATATGCTTGGAAGCAGCTTATTAATCCGGATACTGCTTCTCAATATGCATACATTGCGTACGATGTGAAAAATGCGGAGAAAATAAATAAGAAACAACTAGGGTTAGAGGAATTAGGAGTAAAAGCGAAGGATGATAAAACGTTCGTTGTAGAGTTGGAACATCCTGTACCGTATTTTACGAAACTACTTATTTTACCGTCCTTCTATCCAATTAACGAGAAATATGCGAAAGAGCAAGGCGATAAATATGGATTAGAAGCAAATAAAACGGTATATAATGGGCCATTTACATTATCTGATTGGAAGCATGAAGCTAGTTTTACGATGAAGAAAAACGATAAGTATTGGGATAAAAAAGAAGTGAAGCTAGATGAAGTAAACTATCAAATTGTTAAAGAAATTTCAACTGCGGTAAATTTATATGAAACAGATAAAGTTGATAGAGCTGTCATTTCTACAGAATTCGTAGATAAATATAAAAATAATAAAGAGCTAAAACAATATACAGATCCAGTTATGTACTTCTTCCGATTTAATGAAAATGTGCCGATTCTTAAAAATAAAAATGCACGTCTTGCACTAAGTACAGTGTTTGATAAGAAAGGACTTGCGACTTCATTTTTAAATGATGGATCGGTTGCTGCAAACTATTACGTGCCAAAAGGATTTTTAAAAGGTCCAGATAAAAAAGATTTTAGAAGTACAGCAGGTGAGTTTAATAAAACGGATGTAAAACAGGCGAAAGAATATTGGGAAAAGGCGAAGCAAGAGACTGGTACAAATGAAGTAACGCTTGAGTTATTAAACTATGATTTAGAAAACTTCAAAAAAGTAGGAGAATACATTAAAGAAGAGCTAGAGAAAAACTTACCAGGCTTAAAGGTAAATGTAAAATTACAACCGCATACGCAAAAACTAGCGTTAGAGAAGAAGAAAGAATATGAAATGTCACTATCACGCTGGTTACCGGATTATCCAGATCCAATGACTTACTTAGAAGTATTTCTTTCTGGAAGCAGTGTGAACAATACTGAATATACGAATCCAGAATATGATGCGTTAATTAAGAAGATTAAAACAGAATTAGGTAATGATGAAAAAGCTCGTTGGAAAGCACTGCAAGATGCTGAAAAAATGTTGCTGGATGATGCGGTAATTGCTCCCGTATTCCAGCGCGGATTATCGTACTTACAAAAGCCATATGTGAAAGATTTATACGTACATCAATTTGGACCAGCAACAAGCTTAAAATGGGCAGATGTACAAAAATAAAGGATGAGACAACAGACTCCACGTTTGTGGTAGTCTGTTTTTTTAGTTAAAGTCGGGTAAATAGTACATGGTATAATTTACTAGACTGTATAAAACTTTGGAGGGGAATGAAGTTTTATGTTTGAAGAAAAGAAAGTAATATATACAAAAAGGTTATTTATGAGAAAGCCACTTATAGAAGATGTTGAACAATTTTATAGCATAGTAAAAGAAGAGGCTGTTGGCAAATGGCTTGCTAAATCAAGGGGAATGTCAAAGGGAGAAGCAAAGGACTATATTATGCAACTAATATCACATTGGGAACATTATGATTTTGGGGTATGGTTGTTAGTTAATAGAAATACAGGGAAGCTTTTAGGACATTGCGGTTTAAGAAAAATAGATGAAACAGGTGAAATAGAAATTATGTATTTACTTGATCCGGAGTATTGGGGAAATGGCTATGCGTCAGAAGCAGCAAAGGCGTCCATTCAATATGCAAAAGAGATGATGAATGAAAAAAGAATAATTGCTAGAGTAAAAGTAGAAAATGAGAATTCGAAAAAACTTTTACGAAATTTAGGTTTCACATATACTCATGATGTTGATCATAGTGTCCGTTTATTATCGTACTTTGAACTCAAGACATCATTGGATAAATTATAGACATTTTTTATGTTTTTTAACTGTTTAAAAATAAAATTATTACTCAAATTCCAGTGTGAAATGTATGTAGAATCTTGTATAATTAACGTGTTTCTATGGAAACATTTTCTTGTGCTAAATATAGGACTTAATAGAACAAGGAAAGAAATACATACATGTATATAATAGATAAATAGAATGGAACATGTATAGAGAAAAAGGAGAGAAATGATGGCGTGTCAAAGACAAGGGTTACAATTTAATAGCGAGAGAAAGAGGAAGAGACGATGAAAATGAAGCATGCTTTTGGTCCGATAATTTTAGCGTGTGTACTTTTTTTCATTATCATACTCATTCCATCGAAAAGTTTAGTATCACTTATTAGTGATAAGAAAGTAGAAGATGCGGCAACTTCCTTACAAAAAGAAAAATTACAAAGTGTATTCTTGCAACAGAAAATGTTAGAGAATTCGCAGTATTTACCGATGTACGGTTCATCTGAATTTTTACGAATGGATGCATATCATCCGTCTAATTATTTCAAAGTAAATCCCGCTGGTTTTACGCCATATTTAATTGGGATTGGCGGTACACAAAGTTTAGCTCATATATTAAATATGACATCTACAATGGATGAGTTAGAAGGTAAAAAAGTAGTCTTTGTTTTATCACCACAATGGTTTACAAAGACTGGGGTATCACAAGGGGATTTTACGAACAACTTCTCGAAGCAACAAGCATATCATTTTATTTTTAACGATAAAATAAATTTTGAAATGAAGAAGCAAATTGCGAAACGACTTTTAGATTATACAGTTGTTCAAGAAGATGATATATTAAAAAATTCATTAGAAGGTATTGTATATAATGATACGAAACATAACATAAAAGCAGGATTGGTTAAACCACTTGCTTATATGCATCGAAATATTTTAGATCATAGAGATTTATTTAACTCCTTATTTAAGATTGAACCGATGAAAGAAAAAACAAATATGGGATTACGTTCAATTTCTTGGGTAGATGCACGTAAACATGCAGAACAAGAAGGGAAGGCTGAGTCTACTACAAATACATTCGGAATTGAAAATCCCTATTATCATAAGAATAATCTGAAGAAAAAACTAAAAGGTTTAAAAAACTTTAGAGCAAATGAAACATATGATGAATCACCAGAATATGGTGATTTGCAAATTATTTTAGATTTATTTAAAGAGAAAAATGTCAAACCACTCTTTATTTCTGTACCTGTAAACGGGCCTTGGTATGATTATACTGGCTTCCCGAAAGAACGCCGTGAAGTGTATTATAAAAAAGTTCGAGAACAAGTTGAGAAAGCAGGATACCCAGTAGTTGATTTCTCTGGCCATGAATATGATAAGTATTTCTTAAAAGATACAATTCATTTAGGCTGGAAAGGCTGGATTTACTTTGATGAAGCAGTGCAAAACTTTTATAGTGAAAAATAAGCGTGAAGAAGGAACGGCTATAAGCTGTTCCTTTTTTAGTATAGAGTATTTTGATGTGGGCAATTCGGGAAGGCATGTATATCTTGAATTTGTCTAAAATCATAATGCTTCATTGCGAATTGCGCTTGGTAAAGGTATTCATACACATATAATTGACCATCATGTGCTGAACATAATACACCAGAAGTTCCTTGGCCATTAATGAAGGAAATGCCGATAGGGCGTCCGATTAAGTATTGTATTTTTTGTTGCCAATGCATAGGGGAATCACTCCTTTTTGAGATAATATACGAAATGAATGAGTGAATTGTAGCTTATCCACATAAGTATGAAGGCTTTTTATACAATTTCTAGAAGATATTAATATGAATGAATTATAAGTGCGAGAAAGGATTGAATAATGAAGAAAGAGAATATTTTGGAAGAAAAATTAAATATAATAGAATGGTGTCAAACATTGAAGGGATTAAGTGATGATATGTGGCTTCGATCATTTAAAAATGGTTCGTGGGGAATTGCAGATGTGATTTCACATTTTATCGTTTGGGATACGTTTTTAATAAAGCATAGAATTCCATACTTTATAAGTGGACGATCTGTACCAAATGTTCCAATAGATGTTGAGGAAATGAATAAGGGAGCAATAAAATATGCGAGATCTGGAATTTTAAGAGAAGAGCTTATCAACCAGTTTAGCTATACCCGTAAACAATTAGTAGACGAAATTGAGCGGATTCCTACCGATAATTTTTATAATGACTTTCAAATTGGTATTAAAAAAGTAAGGCTGAATCATTATTTTTCATCACTCATTCATCATGACTTAAAACACAAAGAAGAAATAATCCAATTTTTAATACATAATCCAGTCTATAATAAAAACCGCTAACATTCGTAATGAATTTTTAGCGGTTTTTATTATTTTAAGCAAGCTTTTTACGTTTTTTTGTCCATTTTTTAATGACGAAGTATAAGAGAATAAGTATGATGCCACCTATTGCGAACGATTTCACATACGGTCCTGCAACATCGTTAATATTCTCCCAATTCTCACCTAGTTTTTCACCTAAATAAATGAAAATGATAGACCAAGGAATGATTGCAAGTGCTGTTAATGTAGTGAAACGTAATAATGGCATTTTTGTAATGCCAGCAGGAATTGAAATCGCATGACGCACTACTGGAATAAAGCGGGCAGTGAAAATTACACCAGTTCCGTAACGGTTAAACCAATCTTCAGCTGCATCAATATGTTTTTTATGAATGAAAATATATTTTCCGTATCGTTCTAATATAGGTCGTCCACCATATCGTCCAAGCCAATAAATAAAGATTTGAGCAATAACGCCGCCAATTGTACCGAATACAACTGCACCCACAAATGAGATACTACCATTGAATACTAGGAATCCCGCATAAGCAAGGACAATCTCACTTGGGATAATCTCAATCATAAGTCCAAGCATAATGCCCCAATAACCTAATCCCTCAAAAAACGTTAATACTGAATGAATAAAACTACTTACCATTGTTGCACCTTCTAGTTTATGTATTTTTGAATAGGTGAACCTTATACTTAATAACATAAAAGATTCACTATGTGTAGATTATACCTTATTTGTATAGAGGATTGCTATTTCAATTCTTTTATGTCTCTTATAAGTAAAGTATGTAAGCTCGGTTTTCCTGAAGAGGTAATGAAAAGGTTATTAAAAATTTCTCATATACTAATGATAATAGACTGAAAATTAAGTATAATTGTATAGGTCTTTAATTTACAAAAATAGGAGGAGAATGTATGTATATTACAGATCCGATTTATGGACCAATATCTATTCAGGATAGATATATTCTTCAATTGATAGATACAAAAGCATTTCAAAGGTTGGCGTGTATTAAACAACAAGGACATATTGTTGCAATCCATTTTTCGAAAGGTAATGGAAAAAAATCTTAAGTTCTATACTCCTGAATTACAAAATTTCTTTTATAAAGAAGATTTATTAGTAGAAGACTTTCTTCCATTACAAGATGAAATGATTTTACATGAAATTCAGTGCTTTGCAAAATCAGAGGACAAACAATTAGTGGCGTTAATTCAACTTTATTTTTCAGGTGCTAAAAGTTTATCATTTCAAAAAGGAGTAGAGGGTGATTTTAAAAAGGAAAACAACAATTTAGCGATAATAACTGAGAAAAAGGTGTACAGTTCATATGTAGGTGGTATTTACGTCTATAGTGAGGAGCAGTTAGAGGACATTGTAGAAAAATCCCTTTTTATTCGAGAGATAGTAAGGTTACCTAAAAAAGAATATGCATATTCAATTTAAAATGGATGAGGTGGAAATATGGTTTGGAAAGAACGTCTTTTAGAAATGGATGATTTACCAGTTATATTAGAATGGTATAACGATGAAGAATTACATAACATAGCGGATATAAAACCATTTAAGCGATATACAATCGAAGAGCTTCGTGAGTACTGGACTGAAAAATTGTCGCGTTCTTATGCAAGTTATCATGTAATAGTAGTGAAGGATGAAGTAATAGGGAGGGTCGGATTAAAAAAGACGAAATATGATGATACATATGTGATGGAATACTCTATTCTCATTGGCGTTTCGAAGTTATATTCAAAAGGGCTTGGGACGGAGATTACAAAGTATTTTATTAATAAATCATTTTTAGACCCTGATATAGAAGCAGTTCTATTGCAAGTTAGGGAAGATAACAAGAGGGCGATTCGTTGTTATGAGAAAGCTGGATTTGAAAAAGTAAAATTGTATGTGGAGAATGAAGTGAAAGTGTACGAAATGCGTAGAGTTAAGAAAGAGGAAACAGTATAGAAAGAAAAAAGCGTGTGCATTTAATTCTGAATATAGCGTGAATTAGGGAGAGTGAATAAAATACATGAAACATAAAAAATGAAACTTATATGTAAACGATTTTTGCATCTTATATTGATATAAAAAACAAGCATCTCCCAGTTCTACATATAAGATAGGGGGATGCTTGTTTTTTTACGGTTTCACATCTAAATTTTGTAAAAATAACGTTGCTGTTACGTAACGTTTCGCTAACATTTGTACATAAGCGGTATGTACAGAAAGTGTGGCGATAATAATGGCGTTACGAATTGCTTCGCGTTGTTCGTTGTTAACTTGATCGAACTTGCTTGCAATTTTATCAGCTCTTTCTTTTACGATGTTTTCAATTGTATGGATTGTATCTGTTGCATTTAGTTGTAAGCAATTCCCTTGATTGAGTTCTTCAAATAGGGAAGAGTATGCTCCATATAAATGAACAGGATTGATTAAGTCATCACTTCGATCGGCTGGGTCATTTACGATAAGGCGTAATAGCTTACGAATGGATTCAAAATCAAGTGCTGTTTTTAAATCTTCGACAATGAATAGTAAGGCTGCTTGTTCAATTGAATATTTTTTTCCTTTTTGAGGAGAGCCAATCATTTCTTTTATATCTCGTTTCACCCAGTTTTGCATGGCCGTTACTGAGAAACTTGTGTTTTCAATTTGATTTCCAAGCGCAACTATTTCATTTAATGAAAAACCAACGTCCGTATCTTCAATCTTAATTAGTTTTTCAAAAATAGGTGAAAGTGCGGTAGTAATAAAAGCAGTTACGCTTTGTCCGCTTTCAATATCTTTTTTATGTGACTTCGCCCATGCTTCTTGTAAAATACCGAGAGGCTTTTTCGTATTCCATCCTCTTAATGATAGAAGAAGGGTAGCCATTTCGTTTCGTGTGAGATGAAATGTTTCCATCTTTTCACCTCCAAAAATAATAAAAAGTTCTTATGAACCTATAATATGTTTTGTTTCATTTAAAGTCAATTCTGTTTTGCTTAATTTTTCCTTTGTCACCAAACTGTCGGAAGTAAATAATACTTGCATATTTCGACAAAAGTTCATATAATAAGTTCATAAGAACCTTTAAAATGTTTTTAAAAACAAATCTATCATTCTGAATTTACTAGAAAGGTAGATTTCACATATATCTATATAAAAGGAGAATGGATATAATATGTTGAAAAAACTTGTAGCAGTCATGACAGCATTCATGGTTATCTTTGGTGCTAGTAGCTTTATGTTTGTAGACCACGCAGCAGCGAAAAGTTACAAATCTGGTAAAAAATCATTTACACCAAGTTCAGGTCAAAAATCAAAAGTTGATTTAAACAAAAAAGATTCAAATGTAAATTCTCAAAAAACGACTCCAGATTCAAAAACAAAAGCAACAAATACAGCACCAAAAAGTAATAAAGGAAGCTTTATGAAAGGTTTATTACTAGGTGGTCTCGGTGGTTTACTAATGGGTAGCTTATTTGCAAATATGGGAGCTCTTGGTTCTGTATTAGCGTTTATGGTAAATATGTTAGTAATGGCTGGTATCGTAATGTTAGCAGTTCGTGCATTTAAATACTTCAAAGATCAACGTAAGAAAAAGGAAGATGAAGTAGCATGGAAACAATAAAAATTTCTGAACAAGAATTAATAAATGCGCTTTGCATATATATTGCTGAAAAAAGACAAGTTGGCCCAGAAGAAGTTTTAGTTGAACTCATGTACGACGATGACTACGGTTTCTCTGCTGAAGTAGAGGTAAATGGTCGCCAGCAAATTTTAATTCAAGCGAACTTAATCGAAGCACTACGCTTATTACTGGACAGAGAATATAATGTCAATTCATTTGCGGCAAGATTACAACTTGAATTAGATGATGAAGAAGGCATTTACGCATTAGCGAAATTTAATAACTCAGATGAGTAGGAAAAAGAGCTGTTGAGATTACTCTCAACAGCTCTTTTTAGTATGTGCATATGCAAGGGAATAATCACGCCAAATTTCATTCATTTTTCGTCTACCAACATCAATGTTCGGGTTAAATTGTATAGCAGCTTGTTGACGTACGGCATGTACATGTTGGATCGCTTGTTGTAAGTGTTGTTCAACCGAATGAGATTTTTTATTTGCTTGTTTTACAATTGAATATCCAGCAACAGTCCCTTGTGCCATTGCAATTTTCCCACTTTCAATGCCAATTATATTGCCAGCTACAAATAAACCGGGAAGAGGGGTTTCCATTGTTTCGGAATGGAGAGGAACATGACCGCCTAATTCCGGAATGTAACGGAACGGACAACCAGCTACAGCGGCCAGCTCAGCAAGAGGATATAAGCCGCCGGCAATACAAACGAAGTCTGCCTCATATATTTGTTCCGATCCAGTTACTATATTTCCTTTCGTATCAATATTAGCAACCCGTACACCTTCAACTTGATCTGTTCCGATAATTTCAAGAGCTGCTTTTCGAAGGTGAAGAGGTGTGCCGTTTATGTTCATACCTTTATTTGGATAGAAGTTTAATCCAGCTTGTTTCGCCCAATTATATTTCATCAATCGACTACCTATACGTAATAAAGGTGACGGGGCAAGATGAGCAGCATGTAAGAGAGAATTTAATACTTCTTCTGGTTCACCAGCCTTTTGACTTAATTCATTTTTTTCAGGAAGCACGATATGTTCCACTTTAATTCCCGCTAATTGTAATTCATTTAAAATAGCGAATGACAAAATGTTAGCACCAATAATTACTCCTTTTTTCCCAACTTGAACGCGGTGTACATTTGTCATTACTTGGGCTGCCCCGATTGACATAACTCCTGGAAGTGTCCAACCAGGAAGGGGAATGGAGTATTCAGCAGCGCCAGTAGCAAGTAGAACGAACGGTGCTTCTAACGTACCGATATTCGTATGTACGAACCAAGTGCTTTCATCTTTATCTAAATTATAGACGGAAATACCACATCGAATATCAACTGAAAGTGATTTTGCTTCTTCGTGAAGGCGTTTTGATTCTTCTATGCCGTTCCACCATTCTCCAGTAGGTTCTTGATGTAATTGACCGAGCAACCTTCCGCCAGGCTTCATAAATTCATCAATAACAAGTACATTGAAACCAAATCGAGCGCAAGAGATGGAGGCTGATAAACCTGCTGGTCCAGCACCGATAATAATGACATCGTTCATCGTTTTTTCACCATCTCTCTCACGATATTTGGATGTTGTTTGCCGCTATCAACAATCATATCTTTTTCTACAACAGTTAAGCATGCTCGTACGTTCGTTTGATTATTTACTGTGACGCGGCACTCAGAACAATGTCCGATATTACAGTAAATACCTCGCGGCGTCCCGCTGTCTTCATGCACTCTTAAAGTTCTTATTCCGTTTGCAAGTAAAGCGGCCGCAATCGTTTCATGTTCATATGCCTCATATTGTTGACCGTTAAATTGGAAAGTGATACGTTTACTACTATTTAAACTCCCTAAAACAGGGTGATGGGTAATTCTATTCATTTATTTTCACCTACCGCTCCAAAGGTAACTGCACGCACTGGTGGTTGATATTTTAATGGAATTTCATTAGTAGTTACGTCAGGATTTGCACTTTCAATCATTCGATCTATCATCATTCTACATGTGCGGCCACCGCAAAATCCCATACCAGCACGTGTTCTTAGTTTTAATTCTCTTGCCGAGCAATTATATTCAGCAATTGTCGATTGAAGTTGACCGTATGTAACTTCTTCACATCGACAAACAATTACATGATCTTTATTCGTCATATGTATTCCTCCTCTAGTTCGGTTTGCACAAATTATTATGCAAAAACTATGCCAATATAGAGGAGGGAAACGGTTATTGTAACCCAAGTTTTTTTAAACGGTTATATAAGGTAGCCCTCGTAACACCGAGCTGTTTTGCGCATTCTAATTTATTCCCATTCAAAATGCGTAAAGCCCTCTCAATGACTTTCTTCTCATGTTCATCCATCTCTTCTTGCAAAGAGAGAATCGTATTATTGTTGCTGAGTAATAGGGAATGAGCCGTATGATTCTCTAACGTTTCAGTTGTATGAAATGGTAAATACTCTTGTTTTATAATGCCGTCAGTCGCAAATACGACAAGTCTTTCAACAACGTTACGAAGCTCGCGAATATTACCTGGCCAATTGTAATGAAGCAGTTCATGCATAATGCTGGAAGGTAAGTCACGAATTGGTCTGTTATAGTTGATTGAAAAATGGTTTAAGAAAGAATAAGTTAATTCAATAATATCCTCACGTCTTTCGCGTAGCGGTGGAATATGCAAACTAACTACATTTAGGCGATAGTATAAATCTTCTCGGAACGTGCCTTTTCTCATTTCTTCTTGTAAATCACGATTTGTAGCAGCGATAATACGGAAATCAATCTTTATTTCTTTTTCTCCACCAACTCGGTAATATTTTCTTTCTTGTAGTACACGCAAAAGCTTTACTTGCATATCGAGCGGCATTTCTCCTATTTCATCAAGAAATAATGTGCCACCTTGTGCGAGCTCTATTTTACCTTTCTTACCTTTACTATTTGCACCAGAAAATGCCCCGCGCTCATAGCCGAATAATTCACTTTCAAATAATGCTTCTGGAATGGCGCCGCAGTTAATTGAAATGAACGGAGCTTTAGCTGCTTCACTTGCATCATGAATCGCTTTCGCAAATACTTCTTTTCCAACACCACTTTCGCCGAGTATTAAAACAGTTGATTTCACCGAACAAACTTTTCTAGCTAATTGTATCGTTCTTTGTATAACAGGGCTCTTTCCATTCATCGCAAGGAAAGGGTCTGATTCATCTTTATACTTTGCGACCTCTTGTTCTAAACGGTGCATTTCATGTGACATATTAAATAGTTTTTCATTTAAAGCAACTTGATTCGTAACATCAGTTTCTGAAACGACGGCTCCAATAATTTCATCGTTACAATACACTGGGTTTGAATTAATTAATACGAACAGATCTGGACGGGGCTGATGGAACTGAGCAATTATGCTTTTTCCGTCATGTAATGATTGTAAAATTTCCAAATCTTTATAGTCAAAAAAGCGAGTGATAGGTTGTCCGATAATTTCATTATGCTTGACTGAAAAAATCTTTTCGGCGCCATCTGTCCAGGTACGGACACGTTCTTTATCATCGATGACTGTAACAGAAGAATCAGTAGTTTGTATTACGGTGTTGTAAAAAGATTGGAGTTCATTGTAAGACTTAACAAGAAACGGAATGATTTGCTGTGCCGTTATACAGCATATTGGCTCTTTATTTCGGTTCATTATGATAACAGCTAGTTCATTGGAAACCCCGTCGATTAAAGTGGTGAACGAATCATCTTCATATATAACTGCACAATTATATTCTTCTGTAGTAGAAGGTCGGTAATAAAATTTTTCGTCAACTTGTTCAATGTGTTGAGTGCTATATGTATGATCAATAGATAATGTTTTTAGAAATTCTTTTATTGTGGGAAATGAGAATGCCATATTGTCCTCCTGTTATGTATAAAAATTTTGACAGTGATAAAAAAATAATACACTTATTTACGATAAATTTAAAATATTTTTACAAATAAAAATATTGTTTGTAAAAATTGTATATATGTACAGTTGGCACGTCAATTGCATAAAAGAAAGTGAGAGGTTTAGGGGAAGGAGGAGTATTTTGTGAGGCACTGCGACGTTTTAATAATTGGCGGTGGTATTATTGGCTGCTCGATCGCTTATTACACTTCAAAATACGGAAGAGACGTAACAATCATTGAAAAAGGAGAATTTGTCAGCGGGACGTCTTCACGCTGTGATGGAAATATTTTGGCTATTGATAAAGACCCGGGGTTTGATAGTCAAATGTCGTTAGTAAGTCAAAAATTAGTAACGGATTTAAGTGAAGAGTTAGAGCACTCATTTGAATATAGGGCGCCAGGAAGTATTCTCGTATGTGAGTCAGACGAAGAAATGGAAGCAGCGCAGCAATGGGTGAATCGTCAAAAAGAAGCGGGTTTACCGTTTCGAATGCTTGATAGGCAAGATATAAGAGCGGAATCGCCATTCTTTGCAGATGATTTATTAGGCGGGTTAGAATGCGCAACAGATTCGACTGTAAATCCATATCTTCTTGCTTTTTCACTTCTTGCAGAATCGAAGAAATATGGTACGAAGGCTTTTAATCATACGGAAGTAAAAGAAATGAAAAGAGATAAAGACGGTTCCTTTATTGTAGAAACGACAAATGGGACGTTTACTGCGAAGCAAGTGGTGAACGCAGCGGGTGTGTGGGCTCCAAAAATCGGACAAATGTTGGATATAAATATCCCAATTGAACCGAGAAAAGGGCATATTATTGTAGCTTCAAGGCAACAACACGTTGGTTGTCGTAAAGTTATGGAATTTGGTTATTTAATTTCTAAATTTGGTGGAAAACGAAAAGTGGATGCTTTAACTGAAAAATATGGAGTAGCTCTCGTATTTGAGCCCACAGAAAGCCAAAATTTTTTAATTGGTAGTAGTAGAGAATTTGTAGGGTTTCATACGAGGATAAATAACGAGGTTATTAAATGTATTGCGAACAGAGCAATTCGCTTTTATCCAAAAATGGTTGATATGATGGTGATTCGTTCCTATGCTGGGTTACGTCCGTGGACAGAAGATCATTTGCCGATTATTTCACGTGTGGAACATATCCCGAATTACTTTATTGCAGCAGGGCATGAAGGGGATGGCATTAGTCTTGCCGCAGTTACAGGGAAAGTGATTGAAGAGTTATTAAATGAAAAAGAAACAATCATTCCTATTGAACCACTTCGTTTGAGTCGTTTTACAGAAAGGGTGTTAAACGGATGAGGTCACAAAGAGTCTTTACGACGATTGATACACATACGGGTGGGAATCCAACGAGAACATTGATTAGCGGACTACCTAAGTTACTTGGAGAGACGATGGCAGAGAAAATGTTACATATGAAAAAGGAGTATGACTGGATTCGCAAATTGTTAATGAATGAACCGCGTGGTCATGATGTAATGTCCGGAGCACTATTAACAGATCCATGTCACCCTGATGCCGATATTGGTGTTATATACATAGAGACAGGCGGATATTTACCGATGTGCGGTCACGATACAATTGGTGTATGTACAGCTTTAATTGAATCAGGTTTAATTCCGGTAGTTGAACCGATTACTTCGTTAAAGTTAGATACGCCAGCTGGCTTAGTTGAAGTGGATATCTTTGTTCAAGATGGAAAAGCGAAAGAAGTCTCCTTTTGTAACATACCAGCTTTTGTATTGAAACATATCACGGTAGACGTCGAGAACATTGGAACTGTAGAGGCTGATATTGCGTATGGAGGGAACTTTTATGCCATTATCGATGCGAAATCAGTAGGGTTAGAGTTAGTACCAGAAAACGCATCTACAATCATAGATAAGGCAATTCATATAAGAAATATCATTAATGAGAAATTTGAAATCATTCATCCAGAGCATTCGTTTATTAGAGGATTAACCCATGTCGAGTTTTATACAGATCCTACACATGAAAGTGCGCATGTGAAAAATACAGTTGTCGTTCCGCCTGGAGGAATTGATCGTTCTCCATGTGGTACAGGAACATCAGCGAAGTTAGCGGTATTATATGCGAACCAAAAAATTGAGATTGATGAAGAGTTTGTTCATGAGAGTATCGTTGGTTCTTTATTTAAAGGGTGCGTTATAAATACGACAAATGTTGCAAATATGGAAGCTGTCGTAACGAAAATTACAGGTTCAGCTTGGCTTATGGGGATGCATAAATTTTTTTACAATGAAAAGGATCCACTGAAAGAAGGATTTTTGCTAATTCCGCCGATGGAACATGAAACGGAGGATGTAAAATGAACATTCAAAAAATGTATACAGCAGTAGACGTACACGTAAATGGCGAGGCATTCCGTGTAATAAAAGATGTACCATGCAAGTACTACTACAATTTAGAACAATTAAACGAACAATTTTCAGGTGAATTAGCAGAAGAAATGCAGCTTTTATTAAATGAACCGCGTGGTTTTATCGGTTTAAATGGATGTATCGTCGTTCCTTCTATTCATCCTGAAATCGATGCAGCTGTATTATTTTTTAATCATGAAGGGTCAATACCTCTTCATTACGGAGGTATTGTCGCAGTCATAACGATGTTACTAGAAAGCGGATATTTAAAAAAGAGAGAGACGAATCAATACAAAATCGAAACGTTATCTGGCATATTTTTAGTCCATGCGCATGTAGAGAATGATGAAGTTGTATCTGTTTCGTTTGAAAGTAAAGTATGTTATATGATTGAGAAAAATTTACAAGTTGAACATATAAGTTACTCTCTCATACAGGCAGATAAAGTATACGCAGTTGTAGAAAAAGATGCGTATTCACCAGAAATTCATATTGAAAACATTTCTGAATTGAAAAAATGGGGAGAAAGTACACTACAAGCTATACAAAAACAGTCGTTAATAAAAAGGCTTATTTTAGTAGATTCTTCGCAAAAAGAAAAGAACCATATAAAGTCGATTACCTTTCATGAAGATAACTTTATCGTACGATCGCCAGGTTTTGTTTCTACTATTGTGTCTTATGTTCACGCGTTATTTAAAAATAATTATATAGTGGATAAACCTTTTATAAATGAAAGTATATGTAATAGCTTTATAACTGTTGAAAAAGTGAAGAAGGAAGAAATAGGTTACATTTTCCGTTTTGAAAGTAGAGGATTTATTACAGGGATGCAGACGTTTCTATTAGATCCTACAGATCCGTTTCCGACAGGATTTTTATTAAAATAAAATAGTAAAGGGAGAGGTAAATATGAAAAATATTAAAGGGAGAGGTAAATATGAAAAATATTAAAGGGGCATTTCCAGTATTAATCACACCGATGGATGAGCTTCAAGAAATTAATTGGAACGGTGTAAAGCAAAACATAAATTATTTTATTAATCAAAAAGTAGCTGGCATTATTATTAATGGAAGTACAGGAGAGTTTGTGAGTTTATCAAAAGAAGAACGATTTAAAATGGTAGAAACAGTATTAAAAGAAGTGGATGGCCGTATTCCGGTTATTGTTGGGACTGCTGCGGAGACGACGAAAGAGACGATTGAATATACGAAACATGCGGAAGCGCACGGAGCGGACTGTGCATTAATTATTAACTCATACTATTGTAAGCCAAAAGAAGAGGAAATTTATTTTCACTTTAAAGAAATCTCAAACGCTGTAAATATACCAATTATGTTATACAATAACCCGTTTACATCTGGTGTTGATATGAGTACAGAACTCATGCTACGTATTGGAAAAGAGTGTGAAAATGTTACACATATTAAAGAATCTAGCGGAGATATTCGAAAAGCGAGAGATTTAGTAAGACAAGGCGAAGGTGCTTTTCAAGTATTCTGTGGATCTGAAGATTTAGTTATGGAATCTTATTTAGTTGGTGCAACGGGATGGGTTTCAGTAGCAGGAAATATCGTACCGGGACTTGTTACGAAAATGTATGAGCATTTCCAAAATGGTGAATTAGAAAAAGCTTGGGAAATAAACGATGCGATTTTACCTCTTTGTGAGTTTCTTGAAGGGTCCGGAAAATATGTACAAATCGTGAAACGCTCAATGGAATTACACGGGCAAGCTGGGGGGCCTTCTCGCTATCCGAGACTCAGATTAACTGAAGAAGAAGATCAAAAGCTTCAAATGATTATTTCAAAAATTGCAGCTCATGCAGCTGTTTAAATAAGGAGGAGAGCGTATATGTTAACGACAAATATTGAGCTGAAGCCAAAAGTGAAAGCGTTTTTAGACGAAGAGATTAAAATGTTTATTAATGGTGAATTTGTTCCTTCAATTAGCGGAAAGACGTTTGAAACATATAATCCAGCAACAGAAGATGTTCTTGCAGTTGTTTATGAAGCACAAGAAGAGGATATTGATACGGCAGTTAAAGCGGCACGATCTGCATTTGAATCAGGACCTTGGGCAGAAATGACTACTGCTGAAAGAGCACATCTTATTTATAAATTAGCAGACTTAATTGAAGAGCATGGAGAAGAATTGGCGCAGTTAGAAGCTTTAGATAACGGGAAACCATATCAAGTAGCACTGGATGATGATATTGCAGCGACTGTAGAAAATTACCGCTATTATGCGGGGTGGGCTACGAAAATTATCGGACAAACCATTCCGATTTCAAAAGATTATTTAAATTACACACGCCATGAACCTGTTGGCGTTGTAGGACAAATTATTCCTTGGAATTTTCCGCTCGTTATGTCTTCTTGGAAAATGGGAGCTGCACTAGCAACAGGTTGTACGATCGTATTAAAACCAGCAGAGCAAACTCCTTTATCCTTATTATATGCAGCGAAACTTTTTAAAGAAGCAGGTTTTCCAGATGGTGTTGTAAACTTTGTGCCAGGTTTCGGCCCTGAAACGGGAGCTGCAATTGTAAACCATCATGATATTGATAAGGTAGCCTTCACAGGTTCAACAGTTACAGGAAAATATATTATGCGTCAATCTGCAGAAACAATTAAACATGTAACATTAGAACTTGGTGGTAAATCACCAAATATCATTTTAGAAGATGCTGATTTAGAAGAAGCGATTAACGGTGCATTCCAAGGTATTATGTATAATCACGGCCAAAATTGTAGTGCTGGATCTCGCGTATTCGTTCACCGAAAACATTACGAAACAGTCGTAAATGAACTAGTAAAAATGGCGAATAACGTGAAACTTGGAGCAGGTATGGAGAAGGAAACGGAAATGGGTCCACTCATATCTAAAAAGCAACAAGAGCGTGTACTACATTACATTGAACAAGGAAAAGCTGAAGGCGCTACTATTGCTGCTGGTGGTGAACGTGCATTTGAAAAAGGTTATTTTGTACAGCCAACAGTATTCATAGATGTTACTGACGATATGACGATAGTTAAGGAAGAAATCTTCGGTCCAGTTGTCGTTGTACTTCCATTTGATTCAACGGAAGAAGTAATCGAAAGAGCAAATCGCTCTTCTTACGGACTCGCTGCAGGCGTATGGACACAAAATATTAAAACAGGACATCAAGTTGCCAATAAATTAAAGGCAGGAACGGTATGGATTAATGATTATAACTTAGAAAATGCAGCGGCACCATTTGGTGGATTTAAACAATCTGGTATCGGTCGTGAGTTAGGTTCATATGCGCTTGATAATTACACAGAAGTGAAAAGTGTTTGGGTAAATATAAAGTAATAGAGAGATGAAATAATGAGATAGACGGACAACTGGAAGTTTTAATAATAGTTGTCCGTTTTCTTATATATAAAATAGCTTTCAAAAGAATGATAAGGGGGATTTGGATGGAGCAGTTAGTAGAGTGGTTAGTAGGGCAAGTATGGAGTATTGGGTTAGTTGTTTTTGCATTAGGGGCAGGCGTGTATTTTACAATTGCAACTCGTTTTCTACAAATTCGTTATTTTAAAGAGATGATTAAACTATTATTTGAAGGGAAGAGCTCAGAAACGGGAATATCATCCTTTCAAGCATTTTGTTTAGCTTTATCAGGTAGGGTTGGAATAGGTAATATTGCTGGGGTCGCAACAGCTATCGCTTTTGGTGGACCTGGAGCTGTATTTTGGATGTGGGTAATGGCTCTTTTAGGAGCAGCTAGTGCCTTTGTCGAATCAACATTATCTCAAATATATAAAAGTAAAGTTGGAAATGAATATCGCGGTGGTACACCGTATTTCATTGAAAAAGGCTTAAACATGAAATGGTTTGCAATCATTGTAGCAGTCGTTGTAACACTTTCATATGGTGTTTTATTACCAGGTATTCAATCTAGTAGTATCGCAGTTGGATTCGAAAACTCTAATGGTATTAGCAAATATATAACTGGTATATTGTTAGTCATATTATTAGCAGCAATCATTCTTGGTGGCGTAAAGAGAATTGCTGGTGTTTCGCAAATGCTTGTTCCATTTATGGCAATTGGTTATGTAATTGTTACATGTATCGTATTAATTGCGAACGTAACAGAAATTCCAAGTATGTTTGCATTAATTTTCTCTAGTGCTTTTGGTGTAAATGAAATGTTTGGCGGAATTGTCGGTGCAGCAATCGCATGGGGCGTAAAGCGTGCTGTATTTTCGAATGTTGCTGGTGTTGGAGAAGCGACGTATAGCTCCGCTGCTGCTGAAGTATCCCATCCTGCAAAACAAGGATTAGTTCAAGCGTTTTCTGTATATATCGATACAATTGTTGTTTGTACAGCAACAGCTCTTATGATTTTAATAACAGGTATGTATAATGTTATACCGGAAGGGAAAAGCGCTATTGTAAAAAATATAGGGAATGTCGATGCTGGTCCAATCTATACACAACAAGCAGTTGAAACTGTTATGACTGGGTTTGGTCCATTATTCATTTCAATCGCAATTTTCTTCTTCGCATTTACAACTTTACTCGCATACTACTATATCGCTGAAACGACACTTACTTATTTAGATCGTGAGCTTAAATATAGCTGGTTAAAACCAGTTTTGAAAATTGGATTTTTAATTATGGTTTACATCGGTAGCATAGAATCAGCGTCGCTTTTATGGAATCTTGGGGATTTAGGAATTGGTAGTATGGCATGGTTAAACTTAATTGCGATTCTACTATTAAGTAAAATCGCATTAAAAGTGTTAAAAGATTATGAAGCGCAGAAAAAAGAAGGGAAAGATCCAGTATTTGATCCTAAAAATGTAGGAATTGAAGGTTTAACATTTTGGGAGGAAAGAAGTAAAGAGGTTGCAAGAAAAAACTCTAAAGAACAAGCGGTAGTGGATGATAGTCTGAAACTGTAGTTTAAATAAACTGAATATTCGTTCTATCGAATGAGGTATATTGCCTTCTTTTCATCACATACTACAGTAGGTACAGATAATTTGAATGGAGGTAATAATAAGATGGAACACGAACAACATCATAGTTCAGTAAATGACGTTCTACATCATTATAAAGAAGGTATCGGTAGTTTTACAAACCAAATTCCTGAAATTGCTGAAACATATAATGCATTCACGCAAGCTTGTTTTCAAGAGGGTTCTTTAACAAAAAGGGAAAAACAACTTATTGCATTAGGAATTAGTCTAGCAACGCAAGATGAATATTGTACCGTTTATCATACAAAAGGGTGTCTTGATCAAGGGTGTTCAGATAAAGAAATTCTGGAAGCGTGTGGTGTATCAGCAGCATTTGCTGGTGGAGCTGCAATGAGTCAAGCGGTAACTTTAGTGCAAGAGTGTTTAACAGAACTGAAAAATCAAAAGCATTGAATAGAAAAAACGTTTTAAACTTTATGTTTAAAACGTTTTTTATGTGAAATTACATTTGTATTCATTTTAATATTTTATTTCTTCATAAATCGAATTCTCTACATCAGGAAGAACTGTGTATATGCTTTTACTGATTAAAGCTTCTAATTCTTTCTTAATTGCATAAAACCCTTTCCAATGTAATGATGTATGAGACGTTGTACCGTGACGTAAACCAACGGAAATCAATCTTCTTTCCAGCGTAGTAAAACCATCCGCGTCAGCAAGAGCATCACAAAGAGTAATTACTTTATTGTATAAATCGTAGTTACAATGTTCATTCAATATTTCAACTAATTGGATTCTCATATGGTCAGGAACGAGACTCCACTCCGCTGCGATATCTATATGTTCATTTTTGCATGGGAATGAGTGTGTAACACAAATAACAGCGTTTCCTGTATACCCTAAATCATTCATATACATATAACCATCATAGGAATGAATGACCGATTTGGTAAAACCTTTGTATCTTCCAATATCATGCAAAAGGGCAGCATTATATGCTATATCAGCATCTAGGTTATACCCATTTTTAATAAGTTCTATAATTATGTTTTCAGTTGCCTGAGCAACATTTATTGAATGTTCAAACCAAGGACCGGGGTTTTGTTCATATGCCCATTCGAGTAATTCTTTTGCATATGTTCTATCTACTATATATTTCATATCGTTATCCTTTCCCTAAAAAATCATGTTTTAAAGAATTTCATCTTAGTATATCATTATTCCTGCTTTAAAAATTGGTACAATGAAACAAAAGGGGGATTAGTAATGCGAAATTTAGTAATTGAAGAGATTAAGAAAATAAATGATGATATGGAAGAGCTTTCTGAACTTTTGAAAACGGTTGTAAATGATGGGGCGTCAATTGGTTTTTTACCTCCACTGGATCAAAAAGAATCAGCGAAATATTGGGAAACTGTTTTAGCACCAGAAGTGATCTTATATGTTGCTAAAATAAATAATGAAGTGGCAGGGAGTATTCAATTACATTTAGTTACAAAGCCTAATGGGATTCATAGAGCTGAAATTTGTAAGTTAATGACTCATCCAAACTTTAGACGTAATGGCATTGGACGTTCACTTATGCAAAAAGCAGAGGAACGAGCGAAGCAAGAAAACAGGACTCTTTTAGTGCTAGATACTAGAGAAGGAGATCCTTCGAATAAATTGTATAAATCATTAGATTATCAAGAAGCTGGAAAAATACCAGAATACGCAATTTCTCCAAATGGTAATTTAGATGCCACAGTTATTTATTATAAATTTTTATAAGTGATGATTAAAATGCTGTCATGCTTAAAATAATAAAGTTTGATTTTTAACACCGTCTATATTTCCCTAGCGGTGTTATTTGAATTTAATTAATGTGCTAATTGAATTTGAGAAAGTTTTTAGAGGGTTCTTTTCGTAATGTTCCTCGACTTATAATGGATGTAGAGAAGATGACTAGGCAACTATAGTTATTTTCGCTTTATTATGGGAAAGGGGATGACGAGATGAAAACGAAAGGTTTACAGAAGGTGAAGAAAGTTATATTAAGTGGTGGGATATTACTTACAGGATTGTTAACTTTCGGTTTTTCAGAAAAAGCTTCAGCTCATGGATACGTAGAATCACCAGCGAGCCGTTCTTATTTATGTAAGCAAGGGGTAAATGTAAATTGTGGTCCGATTCAATATGAGCCGCAAAGTGTAGAAGGAATAGGTGGATTCCCGCAATTAGGACCTTCTGATGGACAAATCGCAGGAGCTGGCCATTTCCCTGCTTTAGACGTTCAAACAGTTGATAGGTGGAAAAAAGTTACGTTAAACGGCGGGACGAATACATTTAAGTGGAAACTAACCGCACCTCATAGTACGAAAGAGTGGAAATATTATATTACGAAAAAAGATTGGAATCCAAACAAGCCTTTAACGAGGTCTGATTTAGATTTAGTGCCTTTCTATGTGAAAAATGATGGAGGAGCTAGACCTGGAACTTCCGTAACACATGAAGCAAATGTGCCTACTGATAGAAATGGATATCACCTTATTTTAGCTGTGTGGGAAATAGCGGATACTGGAAATGCATTTTATCAAGTTATAGATGTTAACCTTGTAAATAACGGTTTACCATCAAATAACGTGCTAAATCATGTAGCACAAGTTCCTACTTTATTTTAAATAAAGTATACATTTCGATCATCTAATTCATTTTAGATGATCTTTTTTACGAAAAACGATGAAAAATATAGAAGAAAGTGCAATTATTTATAAAAAATTATGCTTTAAATATTGTCATATTTGCTTCTTTAAGATATCCTTTTCATGAAGAGGTGGAAAACATGGAAAAAGTACTAGTTTTCGGGCATAAAAACCCAGATACAGATGCAATTTGTTCTGCAATTGCTTATGCAGAATTGAAAAAAGAATTAGGAATGAATGCTGAGCCTGTACGTTTAGGCGAAATCAGCGGTGAAACTCAATTTGCGTTAGACTATTTTAAAGTAGAAGGACCGCGTTTTGTTGAGACAGTTGCAAACGAAGTGGACAACGTTATTTTAGTAGACCATAACGAGCGTCAACAAAGTGCTAACGATATCGAATCTGTTCGTGTGTTAGAAGTTATTGATCATCACCGTATTGCTAACTTTGAAACAAGCGATCCTATTTACTACCGTTGTGAGCCAGTTGGTTGTACAGCTACAATCTTAAACAAAATGTACAAAGAAAACGGTGTTACAATTCGTAAAGAAGTTGCAGGTTTAATGTTATCTGCAATCATTTCAGATTCTTTACTATTCAAATCTCCAACTTGCACAGAGCAAGACGTAGCAGCAGCTCGTGAATTAGCGGAAATCGCTGGTGTAGATGCTGACAAATACGGCTTAGAAATGTTAAAAGCTGGTGCTGACTTAAGCGGAAAAACAATGGAGCAATTAATCTCTCTTGACGCTAAAGAATTCCAAATGGGTAATGCGAAAGTTGAAATCGCACAAGTAAACGCTGTTGATACAAATGACGTTCTTGTACACCAAGCTGAACTTGAAAAAGTTATCTCTGCAGTAGTAGAAGAAAAAGGTTTAGACCTATTCTTATTCGTTGTAACTGATATCTTAACTAACGATTCTGTCGGTCTTGCGATCGGTAAAGCAGCAAACGTTGTTGAGAAAGCATACAATGTATCTCTAGAAAACAATACTGCTACATTAAAAGGTGTAGTATCTCGTAAAAAACAAATCGTACCAGTATTAACAGAAGCATTCCAAGCTTAATATTATTGAGTATGATTTAACAAAAAGACAAGTAGTCAGATTGGCTACTTGTCTTTTTCTTTCTCTAAAAAACAGAAAATTAGAATTTTAAAAGGAGAGTTGTGTATGTTTAATGATTTGGAGAGTAAATTACAATTACTTTTAGAGCGAAATATTACTTCTGTTTTAGAATTAGAAAATTGGCTTTTCGATGAACTGCGTGTAACCGCTGAAGTAGAAGAGAAGATAACAAATAGTTTAATTTCCATGTATAGAGATACAAACGATAGTAATATACGTGATTTACATATGTATAACCAAAATACAATTCAGCCACTTTTAAAAAGATACAATGCAAAATTTGACCAGAAATTTAGAGAGTGTCAGTTTTCCGACTTATTAGATGAGCAGAAATATGGATTTATGAAAAAAGCAAGATTTGTAAAGAGTAAAATGTTTAATGAAAAAAACATTGCTCTTTCTATTAAAGAGCAAAAGTGCATTGCGAAGTATAGAGAAATAATGTCTAACATAACAATTAATTGGGAAGGCGAGCAAAAGACGTATGCACACGTTAAAGCAAAGCTAGATAACCTAAATAGAGCTATTCGCGAAAAAGCTTGGTACGCTTTATGTGAAGCAAGGAGTGCAGTGAAACCAGAAGTGGATCGTATTATGAATGAACTTATACAATTGCGGAATGAGATAGCTTTAAATGCAGGGTTTAATAATTATAGAGAATATGCTTTTAAACAAAAAAACAGAGATTACAGTATTGATGATTGCTATAAGCTCCATGAATCTATAGAAAAGTATGTTGTACCAATTTGGAAACAGTTAGGAAGTATTTCTAAAAAGAATCTCGGTGTAAAAACGTATCGCCCTTGGGATCTTTCTCCATGTAGTTTACCAAAAGTCCCATTCCAAAATGTGATTGATTTATTAAATGGTGTGGAAGAAATATTTCGAAAGACAGATTTATATTTTTATGAGAAATTTATTCATATAAGGAAAGCTGGATGCATTGACGTAGAAGAACGTGAAAATAAAGCACCAGGAGCTATTTGTTTTACCTTGCCTCATAGTAAAGAGGTTTTTGTGTATTCTAATTTTAGTCCTTCATTTTATGCAATTAATGCACTTATACACGAAGTGGGGCATGCATTTCATTTTTATAAACAATTTAAAAACGATAGTAGTATGCAGGAAAGATATCTGCGCGAAGAGGTGGCTGAACTTTATTCCCTCAGTCTTGAGTTATTAGTAATGGATAAGCTGAATGTTTTTTATAAGCAAGAGGATGAATATAAAGAAGTGCAACGCGTACAAATATATCGTGTTTTGTCTTTATTAATGTCGTCAATTGTAGGAGATGTATTCCAGCACTGGATCTATGCGAATCCAAACCATACACCAGAAGAACGTGATAAGAAATACGCCGAACTATGCAAAAGATATCAATATTCAACAGTCGACCTTGCAGGATTAGAGGATGAAATCGGTGCAAGTTGGATAGAGTCATTTCACTATGTTCAGTTTCCTTTTTACAAAATTGAATATGCAATTGCACAAATAGGAGCAATGCAATTGTTTCAAATTTACCGGGAAGACCCAGAAAAAGCGATTGCTTTCTTTAAAGAAGGTGCGAATGCAGATTGGAATTTATCTATACAAGAAATATATGAAAAAACAGGTGTCACGTTTGATTTTTCGGAAGAAAGGATAGAAAGTACTGCAAGTGTTATTTTGGATGTAATCAATGAATTAAAATAAGGATAGCATTCGCTATCCTTATAACTGTTTATTCGTAGATTTTTTCTTGTTTATATAAAATGTAATAATAGCTGTAATTAGGAAAATAGGTAGGGCATACGCTTGCCCAACAAACAATTTCCAGCCAATATGATTATAGCCTTGGGATGATGGAGCGATCATAGCGATTATGCAAATTATAATATAGAGTACTAGTGCAGGGAGTATATTTTTCATTTGTTCACCTCCTTCTAAAGATATAATATTTTATTATTTATATATTTTAATTATTATTAAGGGCTTTGAAAAGTAAATATACTATTGTTTATAGTATTATAATATTTACAAGAAGGTACTATGTTTAAATAGGGTAATGGGGGTTCAAATCTTAAAAAAGTGAATTATTAGTAAAGAAGATGGTCATATGGTAAAAGATGTAATTTTTATATTTAATATCATTATATAGCATGTTGAGGGCAAAATGTATAAAATAATTAACATTACTTATGCAGGAGAAGAGGTAAGAAATATATGGGAAGGTTATGCATAATTCCATGCGGAAAGAAGAAAATTTGGGATAAGTATCCTGATTACGGACCGATGGAGGCAAAAGATGTATATATTAGCCCGTTCGGAAAAGCATGTCAGGCATATGCAACAATGTTTTTTGAGAGTTGGGTTATATTATCGGCGAAGCATGGATTTTTAAGGCCAAATGATATTGTACTAGAAAACTATGATCTTGCGTTTGATTCAAAGAGCGATAAGGTAATAAGTATAGAGCAATTACAAAAACAGATGGTAGATAAAAGTTTACTACAGTTTGACGAAATCGTCTTACTTGCAGGGAAAAAGCATAAAAAAGTAGTAACAAAGCTATATCCAGAAGAAATGATTACATATCCGTTAGAAGGATGTAAAGGAATTGGATATATGTTGCAGAGGTTGAAAGAGGCAGTGAAGGAAGAGGAGGAAATATAAGTATAGTTTCGGTCACCATGAGCTTAAACTGTTTTTAGGGAATTAAAACGTAAAATAGAGTTTTTAAGCATCGCCAAAAAGGTGATGCTTTTTGTTCGTGTCACCACTTTTTATATCGAAAACGATTTGCCTTCACCTTTAGAAAATGTAGGATGTATGGGGACAGTTAAGATTGTAAGAGGGAATAGCAATAAGACAAGTTTTGAATATGATATTAAGAAAGGAGATGTTGATAAATAATGGCCAGATATAGTTTGCATGGAGGACACAATAGTATTGTTCAAGGGGCTAATTTTGGGAATCGGAAAGAACACGTTCTAGATAGGCAAGTTAAAGATGCTGTGGCGGCTAAGTTAAGATCCCTAGGACACACGGTTTATGACGATACGGACGAGGTAGGGACAACTCAATCACAAAATTTAAATAATATCATTCGGAATAGCAATTCCCATGCTGTGGATTTAGTTATTTCTTTTCATCTTAATGCAAGTGATGGAAATGGACAGGGTGTTGAGGTTTTGTATTATGATCAGAAAGATTTGGCGGCTAAAATATCAGCTCAACTAGCAAAAGATATTGGATGGCGTGATCGAGGTGCGAAACAACGTACAGATTTAGCGGTATTAAATGGAACGAAGGCACCGGCTATTCTTATTGAATTAGGATTTATTGATAATGAATCCGACATGGCAAAATGGAATGTTGATAAAATCGCTAATTCTATTGTATTTGCTCTTACAGGACAAACTGGAGGAGGTGCAACGGACTTGCTCAAAGTAAAAACTGGTGGTGTAGCATTTAGCAATTTACAAGCTTTGGCTCAGGCGATGGTTGATGCGGGTATTGATGGACAAATTGTCGTTCAGAAAGATGGCATTGGTTATGCTATAACGAATGGCTATCCGTCCGGAAATATCGATAAATTTACAGCTTGGTTAGATGCACGTAAATGGTACTATGAGTACTTGAGATAAAACGAAAATTAGTTTGATTAAAAACTAAAAATTGTCTTATTTTTAGCTAACAAATATATTAAGTAATTAATAATTATGTAACTATAAATATGGATAATGTATATGTAAAGTAGTACACAAAACCACCTGTCAGAAAGGTGGTTTTGTGTATCCCGCTTTAATGGGCAGTAAAATTCATACCTCAAAATTCGGATGAAGCTAAGAAATTAGCTGGGAATTGTACTGCTTGTGGCCTCCTACTGATTATAGTTTAGAGCTTTGTAAGTCTTTACTTATTAAACCCGTAATAATATTTTATTTTCTCAATACATAAGCCGAATTTTAAATTATTACTAAATAATACAATACTTCTCATACTATTTATTAGATGATAATAGCAAAAAAACAAGCTTTGAATATAATAATGAAAAAGGAGATGTTAAATAATGGGTTATATTGTAGATATTTCGAAATGGAATGGCGACATTAACTGGGATATTGCAGCACCACAATTAGATTTTGTAATTGCACGTGTGCAAGATGGTTCAAATTATATAGATCCTTTATATAAAAATTATGTACAAGCAATGAAAGCAAAAAATATTCCGTTTGGTAATTATGCGTTCTGTCGTTTCGTTTCAGTAGAGGATGCACGGATAGAGGCGAGAGACTTTTGGAACCGTGGTGATAAAAATGCCACAGTTTGGGTAGCTGACGTAGAAGTAAAAACAATGAACGATATGAGAGTGGGTGCACAAGCTTTTATTGATGAATTACGCAGATTAGGAGCTAAGAAGGTTGGTTTATATATTGCTCATCATATGTATGATCCATTTGGAATGGCAAATGTCAATTGTGATTTTGTATGGATTCCTCGTTATGGTGGTAACAAACCAGCCTACCCATGTGATATTTGGCAATACACAGAAACAGGGAATGTAGCCGGTATAGGAAAATGTGATTTAAATAAGTTAATGGGAAATAAACCGTTAGTTTGGTTTACTAATCAAACTATTGAACAATCGACAAAACAAGAAGGAGTTGGAATTATAGTGAATAAATTTAGTAAAGTTGTTACGTATGAATTTGGTACAGCATTAGTAGTAGAAATGTTAGGAATGATGGATGCTCTTGGGTATGAATCTCGTATTATCTCATATGGAGATAAACAAGGATTAGTTAGATTTGAAACAGCATATCGCCAAGGGAATGAATTAGATCGAGCGACAGCGTGGTTAGATGCTAAAGGACTTAAATATTTTTATACAAAAGAATAGTTTGCTAAATAAAAAGCCGTCATGTGACGGTTTTTTATTTTTATGTAATCTTTTAACTCTACTTATAATATGGAGAAAATAGATTAACAAACAAGCCATTGTATACTTTCAAACATAGAATATGATGCATTCTATCAAGGAGGAAGCATATTTATGAGAAATACTTGTCATTGTGGACATTTTCAAGATTGTAAAAAATTTTGGGATGATTTGATGTTTGGGAGATATGGATGTAAACGCAATGATTTTCACGAGTGTTGTTGCAAAGAGAAACCGAAGTGTGAGTGTGAAAAATGTCATTGTAAAACAAAAGCGAAATGCCATTGTAGGCATGAAGAGGAAGGGTATTAATAATAAAAAGGAGTACGATACGTACTCTTTTTTGGGGTGATTATATTCCATGTTGAACAGATTTCTTTACAATTAACCATGTGTCTTTCTTTTTAATCGTTATAGCTACATTAGTTCCATTAGATTCCTTATAAAAGATATATCCATTGTTTGAGTTTACATATGTGACTGGTTCGCCTATGCAATCTCGCGAGCAGGATTTGTTGACTAGTTCAATTAGGGATAGTTCGCTTGGACCTGTTTTACTTGCTTCTATAACAGCATCAAGGTTCGTTTTTCGATAGCCTTGTAAGTTGATATGAAAAAGCTGCTCTATTTCTCCTGTAATGCTAGTATTCATTACTTCTACTGAATTCTTTTTTTCTTGAAGAAATCCGTTTTCATAAAGTAATTTTGTATATCCAATCCATGCTATTAATACTAGCATGGAAAATATACCCGTCATTTTAAGCGTTCGTAGTCGTTTACTTACAATAGTTTCTGAGTATTTCATTCAGTCTAATCCTCCAATGTTTTTAATTTAAAATATGCTTGGATACATACTTTTAGAAGAGGATGAAATTTGATGAGTTTTCAATAAAAAAGAAAACATCCAGAGTTAGATGCTTTCTTTTTTGTATTTTTTGCTATCTGTTCGTTACTTGTTTCATAAGTGGTCTAATTTCTTTAACCGGTGGTTTTTTATCGTATACATCAACGTAAGAAAAATAATAATTTAAGTTTCTGAGAATTCCTTTTCCTATTTTAGCACTTAAGAAAGGAAAGACTTGTCCAGTATAATCATCAAGAGATTTACAGTAGTATTTTTCATCTAAATATATACTGTATTTACATGTTAGTTCTACTAGTGAGTTTCCTTCATCATCAATTACTTCTTTAGAATCAATAATGTCTATTAATGCGAATTTTTCATTTAGATAAACTTTCTTCTTTTTCTCATGTTTATTTGTAAGTATAAATACGAGACCAATGGCGTTAATCAAACTATTTCCTCCTATAAAAAACGGATATTAATAAAATATATCGATATACGTTAAATGTAAAGAGGATAGGTGAAATATCATTGCTAGAAAGTTCGATAAGCCGATTTGGTTTTCAAATCGGCTTATTGTTATTGAAATACTTGCGGGAATTGCTGTACGATTGCGTTTGTTATCATGTCGGACATTTCTAAAGCTTCTTTTTCAATTTTATCGTACAATTTTACTCCTGCTTCATAATCTTTATTTAGAAATGCCAGTGCTTCTGCTTTTGTTAATGCTAGATGTTCATAAAACATTTGTGTAAATTCTTCTTTTTGTATATATGGGTTGATGCTAGTAAGAAACGCTACAATTTCATCACCGTTAGCGTACCATTTTTTCTCTATAGCGACAGCTGCGTTTTGGTCACCAGCTTTTGCGGCTTTAACAAGATCTGCTGCAATTACTAAGTGGTCTTTAATTAATGCACTATATTTTTTTACTGCATCTTCACCATAGAATGGTTCAAGAGATAGTCCCATATGTGTTGCATTTTGAAGAAGCCGTTTAACTGTAACGTTTACGTCTGGTAAATGAAAGACAATACTTATAATAGCTAATCTCGTCCAAGCGACATGTTGTTCCCATAAGGAACGCATATAACCTTTTAAAAAGTTCTCATTTTTACTAATTCTGTAATTACGTACAGATGTATCAAAGTGTAGATAATGGTTATGATAGGGGGAGTAATACGATTGCCAATAAGAATACATAAACGGTAACACTCCTTTGAACATGTATAACTCAAAGTATGATGGGAATTTATAATTAGTTACGTGTCCTCGTTTATTTTCAGAAATTGATATGGAAAAAGATGAGGAATTTTATTGCGTTATATATAAATAAATTGAATATAAAGTAAAAGAGGCTCTGCAAGGGAAGTTGCAGAGCCTCAAAAGGGTATTGCCGAGATGTCGGACTCGACTACGTAATATTATCATAAAATTCTATTAAAAAAACCTGGTAAATGTGTCCAATTGAAAGTGAGTCTTTAATAAAGTGAAAGGGACCTGCTTCCCGCGGCAGATCCCTTTCACTAGATAATGTCGATGAGCAAAAACTCATCTGGAGTACCTTTATAGTAACAAGTGAAATTCGTTTTGTGTATTGAGAAAAAAGAATTAGATAATTAAATGTTAAGCATTTATATTTTACCTTTTGTGATTATCACCATTTGTAGTGAGTGGATTAAGATTATAAAATGGCGATAAGATTTATAATTACATCTAATAGTGTTATGAAATATATAATAATAATAAAAGACCCGCTTATATAAGCAGGTCAACTTAAGGGGGTTATCAAACAGAATATTTCATATGTTAACAACTGTATTGTATTAAGTCTATAAGGTTCATATTGAGAAAATGATTATGAACGATCTATTTCGCACGTGTATTAACGTTTAAAAAGTTGAGAAAGAAAATGAAAAAGCTTTCTATAAGAAAATAATGGTTGGTACTTATAGTATGATTCATATTTCCACGCTTCATTATTTGAGAATTGGGGTTGGTTCGATACGCCTTTCTGTTTGATGAAACTAATATTATGGTGCTTCATATAGTAACCTCCTGAATTCATATGTATAAGATTAGTAGTATTCAAGGAGAATTAATAAAATGTGTATTTATTTAGAAATTCGTTATAGTTGTTAATCAATTTCTAAAACGTAAAGAAGCATAAAATAATGAAAAAGCAAGACGTTAGTCATGTATTCATCACTTTCATGACGCATAAGAGATGATATAATAGGAGTAGATGAAAGATAAAGAAAAGCAGGTGACTCTTTTTTGTTTACAAAAGCACAAGAACTTTTAGCGTCTTATTTCGGTTATTCGTCATTCCGAAGAGGACAAGATGAAACAATTAAAAATGTATTAGATGGGAAAGATACAGTTTGTATTATGCCTACAGGTGGTGGTAAGTCAATTTGTTATCAAATTCCCGCATTAGTATTTGAAGGAACAACGTTAGTTATATCGCCTTTAATATCACTTATGAAAGACCAAGTAGATACATTAGTACAAAATGGTATTTCAGCTACATATATTAATAGTTCTATTTCGATTACAGAAGCGAATCAACGAATTCAATTAGCGAAACAGGGCCATTATAAGTTACTTTATGTAGCGCCAGAGCGACTTGATTCAATGGAATTTGTTGACCAACTGATCGATATGAAAATCCCGATGATTGCCATTGATGAGGCGCACTGTATTTCGCAGTGGGGACATGATTTCCGTCCGAGCTATTTACATATACACCGTATATTAGATTATCTTCCAGAAAAACCGCTCGTATTAGCATTAACTGCTACGGCAACACCACAAGTTCGTGATGATATTTGCAACACGCTTGGGATTAATCAAGAAAACACGATTATGACAACGTTTGAGCGCGAGAACTTATCATTTTCTGTTATTAAAGGACAAGATCGTAATGCATATTTAGCGGATTATATTCGTCAAAATCAAAAGGAATCTGGGATTATATATGCAGCTACTAGAAAAGTAGTTGATCAGTTGTATGAGGATTTAATGAAAGCGGGAGTTTCTGTATCAAAATATCATGCCGGTATGAGTGATAACGATCGAAATGAGCAACAAGAACTCTTTTTACGTGATGAAGTGAGTGTAATGGTAGCCACATCTGCGTTTGGGATGGGTATTGATAAATCGAATATTCGTTACGTTATCCATTATCAACTTCCAAAAAATATGGAAAGTTATTACCAAGAAGCAGGACGTGCTGGCCGTGACGGATTAGATAGTGCATGTATATTGCTTTATTCTTCTCAAGATGTACAAGTACAACGCTTTTTAATTGATCAATCGACAGGAGAGTCTCGTTTTTCAAATGAACTTGAAAAACTGCAAAATATGACTGACTACTGTCATACAGAACAATGTTTACAATCATTTATTTTGCAATACTTTGGAGAAGAACCAAAAGAAGATTGTGGCCGCTGCGGTAATTGTACAGACGACCGAGAAAGTATCGATGTGACGAGAGAATCGCAAATGGTTTTATCTTGTATGATTAGGACGAACCAACGATTTGGTAAACAAATGATTGCACAAGTACTAACTGGATCTAAAAATAAGAAAGTCATTGAATTTAATTTTCATACTTTGCCAACTTACGGACTTTTATCAAATCGTAGTGTAAAAGAAGTGAGTGAATTTATTGAGTTTTTAATTTCAGACGAGCTAATTGCAGTTGAACATGGTACTTACCCGACACTAAAAGTAACGGAAAAAGGGAAAGAAGTGTTACTTGGTAAAGAGAATGTTTTACGTAAAGAACGAGTAGAGACAAGACAAATCGTTCAAGATCATCCTTTATTTGAAGTACTTCGCGAAGTACGTAAAGAAATTGCGCAAGGAGAAGGGGTACCTCCATTCGTTATTTTCTCTGACCAAACGTTGAAAGATATGTGCGCAAAAATGCCGCAAAGCGATTCTGAACTTTTAACTGTGAAAGGGATTGGTGAACACAAACTTGTGAAGTATGGTTCGCACTTCTTACAAGCAGTTCAGCACTTTATTGATGAAAACCCAAACTATGCTGAAACTATTAAAACAGAAGTGGTGACAGAACGGAAGAAATCAGGGAAAGCTTCAGCAAATTCTCATTTGGAAACGTATGAAATGTATAAACAAGGTATTAATCTAGATGAAATTGCGAAAGAACGTGGATTATCAAGACAAACGATTGAAAATCATTTAATTCGTTGTTTTGAAGATGGAATGGAAGTAGACTGGAACAGTTTTGTTCCTGCAGAATACGAACAACTGATTGAAACTGCTGTGCAGAATGCTGATGGTGGTCTGAAATCGATCAAGGAACAACTTCCGAATGAAGTGAGTTACTTTATGATTCGTGCTTATTTACAAATTAGAAAGTAGTGACATGTAAAGGGGATAGGGATTTATGCATCACGTTTTTGTATATGGCACGCTAAGAAAAGAGCAAACGAATGCTCATTATATGCAAGGTGCAATATGCATTGCAGACGAAGTATGGACGTATGGGGAATTATTTGATACAAACGAAGGGTATCCGGCGATGACTTATTCGAATGAAGAAAAGGTGTATGGAGAAGTTTATGAAGTAAATGATGACATATTGCGTAAGTTAGACGAACTAGAAGAATATACAGGTAATGCAGAGACGGATTTATATGAACGAATCACACAAATAGTATTTGATGGTGATAGGGAAATAGAGGCATATGTGTATATCGCTCAAGATAAAAATATGCTAAAGAAAGTTATCATTTCTGGTGATTGGTTGAAGTATCAACAAGGGAAATAATAGCAGCCATAGAGCAGATAGTGGAATTGTCCATTATCTGCTCTTTTATTTTTGGTACTTTAAAAATTCTTATTATTTAGATAAAATGTAAATATAGGGAAATCAAAAGGAGGATTTTTCATGGGTATCAGAAATTTAGTTTCTCACCTGTAGTAGAAAAATAACGTACAGGAGGAGAATAATAATGAACGAATTAAATGTAAAAGAATTTTATAAAAAACAATTTGAATTACTAAGCTATGATATAAAAAATGAAAATTGGTTGCAGGAAGTTGCGAAAGAAGTACAAGAACAAATTGGATATCCATTTCAAACGATGTTAGAACTAGGAGCTGGAAATGGTGGTTTTGCAAGAGCGATGTCTAATTTGGATGTAAAAATGACTACTGTTGAGCTTGTACCAGAGTTAGTTATGTTTGCTAAAGAACATTCTACTAGTGATATTGAGATTCATTGCGCTGATTTTTATGAAATTAACTTTGAAGAAAAGTTTGATGTTGTTAGTTATTTAGATGGATTTGGTGTAGGGACAGATGAAGAACAATTGGTTTTATTAAAACGAATCCATAATTGGTTGAAAGATGATGGGTGTGCACTTATTGATATTTATCAACCATTATATTGGGAAAAAGCAAATGGACAAGAAATGCCGATTTATTCTGCAATGCGAAAATATGAATATGATAGTGAAAATGCTAGGATGCTGGACCACTGGTGGGAAAAGGATTCTTCAAATGATATCGTGACACAATCTTTACGTTGCTATACGATAGATGAGATTAGTAATTTATGTGCAGAGGCTGGTTTCAGTATAGTTGGGATTTTCCCAGGAGGAGCGTATGACTTTGAAGAGAGGAAATATAAAGAGCAAGCGTCTTTAAATGAATGTTTATCATATCGAATAAAAGTAAAAAAAGAGTAGGGATTAATTCCTTACTCTTTTTGTGCTTTTATAGTGTAAATCATTGACTGTTTTTCGTATTTAACTTTCGTTCGTTTTTAATTCTTATAGATCTTAGTACGATCCCAATTCCAAGAAATATAATAGTAGCAACGACTCCGCTAATAGGGTTTAACCAAAAATCACTGCTGTTAGTAAGTGTAATAATCCCTGTTATTGTAACTAAAACAGTAGGAACGGCATCTTCAATTGCATGCATGATAACGCATGGCCATACTGACTTTGTAAGTCTATATATTTCAACATACATAATAGACCAAGAAACCATAAGTAGACAGCCTGATAAAAGCATATGTAACCTTGAAATAGATTCGAAATATTCATTTGGTAAAAAAACTAAATAATAAGCGGCATGCCAAAGAGCCCAAACTAAACCAGAAATAATATAAATAAACCAATCGTTTAACTTTAGTTCAATGAGCTTAGGAGTTAAATAACCGCGCCATGAAAACTCTTCAAAAATATTTTTAATAAAGTTACCAATAGTAGACATGAATATGAGTGACAATAACGAATATATTTCAAAACTAGTTATGTTAGCTACTCCAAAAATAAGTGCTAAACTTATCGTTATTACTGTAACGAACGGATAAATTAGTATCGCAACGAAGTACCATTTAAAGTTTGCCTTCAAATTTAGTTTTATACTAAAATCATTCCAATCTCGGCTAATAACTCTAAGGAAAATACATGAGAGGAAAGGTAATATTAGCCACAGTCCCATGCCTAAAGAGTTTCCTTCAGGCTGATCTGTTAGAAAAGAATCTAGAATTACGCCAATCCAGCCACTTGCCAATACAATGAACACAAAAATAAGTAAATGTAACTTAAGGGTTTTTCTTTTGGTAGCAGTCATTTTCAATAGACTCCTTTACTCTTATTTTTGACTTTTGTGACCTTGGGTGTTTTATCAATGAAATAATAGATAACTAGAAAAGAAGCTGGAGAGTATGTAAGGGAAACTTAGTTAGATAGTATAAAGTCCTTTTAATCAATAGAAAATAGCGGCTTTTGTATAAACCACTTTATTATATGTGTAGTTGTATGATTTAGATGTTATATATTCTTATCATGTAAAAATCTCATTGGAATTTCAATATTAGAAAGGTGAAAAGTAAGTTTTTTCAGAAAAAACAAATTAAGTCCTTGACTTTATAATTGGATTTTTAATACAATTATATTTCGACTGAAAAATTAGAACGGACAGGAGGGAATCATCAAATGAACAACATTTTTGAAGAAGAGTTACAAAAAATGAAAGATACATTACGTACGATGGATGATCAATTAGAACAGCTTGAAGAAATTCCAGTTTATTACGGCGATGATTTTAAAGAGCAAATTCTTGAAAGTATGAGGGAGTCTAATATACAAAACTTACGTATTGGGGTACAAGAACCGTACTTTGGTAGATTAGATTTTCAAGAGGATGGCAAGGAAGAAGTTATGCCGATTTACATTGGTAAAGTTGGTGTTTCAGATAAAGATACGATGAAGCCAATTGTAATTGATTGGCGGGCACCGGTCGCAAGTATGTTTTATTCATTTACCGGCGGTGATGAACTAGCATTTTATCAATCGCCAGATGGATTAGTAGAGGGTGATATTTATTTAAAGCGAAATATCTCTATTCGAAAAAGAGAATTAGAACGTGTTGTTGATACATATGTAAAAGGAAATGAAGATGTCTCGCATGCCGATGATTTTCTTCTATATCGATTAGGTGAGAATAAAGATAATAAACTAAAGGATATTGTTTCGACGATACAATCGGAGCAAAATGATATTATTCGTGCGGAAAGAAACTTGCCATTATTAATTCAAGGGGTTGCAGGGAGCGGTAAAACAACGATCGCTTTACATCGCCTTGCTTTTTTAATTTATGAATATCGTGAGCAGCTAGAAGCTGAAAGAATGATTGTATTCGCTCCGAATAGTTTGTTTTTAGACTATATTTCGAGTGTGCTTCCTGAATTAGGTGTCGGGAATATTAGTCAAACAACATTTCCGGACTGGGCATTACGTACGTTAGATGATTCGGTGAAACTGAAGCAGACAGAAGAAAAGTTGAAAGAAGCATTTTCTATTAATCGTGATGAAAGAAAGGTTATGCTTGGTAAATTGAAAGGTACGCTAGAATTTAAGTCCTTTATTGAAGAGCAAATGGTTCAATTTGAAAAAGAACTAGTGCCAACAAGTAATTTTGAGGCATGGGATAAAGCTGTTATTCCAGTGGAAGATATAAAAAAATGGATGCAAGTTGAGTATAAACATTATCCATTAAAGAAAAGAAGAGAACGTTTAGTTGGCCGAATGAAGCGCTGGATTGAAATTGAACTAAAAAAGTATGGCGAAACAAACGAGAAGAAATTATTAAAAAAAGAAGCGACAAAGAGATTGAACAGTTATATGAAGTTTTGGCCGAAAATGAGCTCGCTTTCAATATATAGTTCAATATTGAAAAGCAAAGAAATACTCGAAGTATTACCCGAGGAACTTGTGAAAGAAACTGAGAAGAGTTGTCGTAAAAAAGAAGTGTATGTAGAAGATTTACCCGCTTTAATTTACATACATCATCGCATAACAGGTATTGAAATCGGGCAGAAATTTCATCACGTCGTTATTGATGAAGCGCAAGATTTCTCACCATTCCAAGTTTATGTATTAAAAGAAATTACATTAGGTAATTCTTTCACTATATTAGGTGATTTATCTCAAGCGATTTATGATTACCAAGGGATTGAAGATTGGAGTGCTTTTAAGGAAGTATTCCAAGAAACAGGCTATTATGAACTGACGAGGAGCTATCGTTCTACAAAAGAAATTATTGAATTTGCGAACGAAATAATTAAAAACGCCGAGATTCCAGTAGGGCTTGCGACACCAGTTTTTCGTAGTGGTGAAGAGGTCAAAGTAATTCAAGCAGAAGATCAATTTAATGAGATTATGAAGACGTTAAAACATTTACAAAATGATGATGTGAAAACAATTGCGGTAATAGGAAGAACAGACGATGAATGTCGCGATATATATGAGAAATTAAAAAAGGCAGGAGTAGCTGTAAACGTCATTGAAGCAGATCAAAGTAAATATGAAGGTGGTATTTCAGTAGTACCTGTATACTTGGCAAAAGGGCTAGAATTTGACGCTGTTCTACTAATTGATGTTGATGAAGAACATTACAAAAATACAAAACACGATGCAAAGTTACTATATGTCGGATGTACGAGATCACTTCATGATTTATGGATTTTCCATAGTGGGGAAGCATCGCCTTTAATTAACGGATTAAAATAAAAATGAAACGCAAGAGGCTTTTCTAGTAACCAAAAGAAGGACCTCTTGTTTTTCCATATAAAGGTTCGTGGAGAGAATAACAATGATTACAAAAGTAATAACGAAAAGAAACTGGGGAATCGCAAAGATAAATGGAGAAATTAATGAAGCCTCATTAAAAGAAGAGGGATTTATTCATTGTTCGTTTTTTGAACAAGCTTTAAAAGTCGCAGAAAAACATTTTAGTCATGAAGAAGAAGTTTTATTACTAACAATTGATCTAACTCTGTTAAAAGCAGAAATAAAATATGAACTTGCTTCTAACGGCCAAGAATATCCGCATGTTTACGGAGCAATTAATATAGATGCGATTATAGATGTTGTTCCATTGCTTAAGGAAAAAGGGGAATTTATATTACCAGAGTTACAAAGTTAAGCGTGTTATAAGTAAGCTAGAAAAGCACAAATTACAAATTTGTGCTTTTTATTATCCGTTTTTTGGTAAAATATTGTTGTTTTTGTCACACTAATACTGTACGACACATAGTATAAAACATATACTGTATGACATATAGTAATGAAAATGAGGTGAATACATGGATGCTTTATTAAATTCGTTAATTACTGAACTAAGAAGAGGCACATTAACATTAGCAGTTTTAAGCCAATTAAGAACGCCGCAGTATGGATATTCACTTGTCCAATTATTAGAGAAATCAGGAATCGTAATCGATCAAAGTACTTTATATCCACTACTTCGCCGGTTAGAAAAGCAAGAGCTAGTGACGAGTAGTTGGGATAAAACAGAGAGTAGACCTCGTAAATATTATGTTTTAACTGAATACGGATTAGAAATATTCCAGCAGTTGAGAAAGGAATGGATAAAGGATTCGAAAGAACTTTATAACTTATTAAAGGAGGAGGACAAGAATGAATTTGATTGATATTTATGTGGAGGAAGTAGCGAAGAGATTACCTGAAAAAAATCGTGAAGATATTATTCTTGAGCTACGGTCAACAATTGAGGATATGTTGCCTGATGATTATAATGAAGATGATGAAAAAAGGGTTCTTGAAAAATTGGGGAGTCCGGTTTCATTAGCTAATGGATATTTGGATAGACCGATGCATTTAATTGGACCGCGTTATTTTGATGTATATACGACATTATTAAAAATGATCATTCCAATTGCAGTTGTTATTGCACTCATTGCAATGGTTGCAGAAAATTTTTTAAGTTATACTGGTGATCAAGCTGTATTAAATGTTATTTTACAAGTAATAGGTAAAGGCATTGGAGAAATTTTTGAAGTAGCCTTCCATGTATTTTTCTGGTTAACACTCGTTTTTGCTATTTTAGAAAGAACGGATAAAAACAAAGATACCGAGCCGTTGACGACAAGTTTAAAAAAGTGGACGCCAGATGATTTGAAAAACATTTCGCATATTCCGAAGAAAAAAGCAATCTCCAAGTTTGAAGTTTTTGGAGGGTTAATGTGGACGGCAATATGGGCTACACTTTATTTTTATGCGAATCATCTCGTTGGCGTATACAGTGGTACGGGAAGTGGATTGAAGTTTGTCGCGCCAACGTTTAATCAAGATGTGTTACTTCAGTATTGGCCAATCGTTGTGATGATAATTATTTTTGAAATAGCGATATCTCTTTATAAGTTAGTACAGGGACAATGGACGAAAAGATTGGCAATCGGGAATACTATTCTCCAAATAGCTGGAACGATAGTATTCATTATAATTGTAGTAAATCCGCACATATTTACCGATGGATTTATTACGTTTGTGGCAAATGTGTTCACTATTTCTCCGGAAGAACTTAAAAAGTGGCTAATTAGTGGGGGTATTCTCATTTACGTTTTATCTGCTGCATTAAACATTTATGATGGCTTTCGAAAAGCTAGTGTTCGTGTAACAAATAGGTAGTTAAAAAGAGAACGTATATGAAAGGAAGAAAACGATGATAAGGGAAGCAACGGAAAAAGATGTAATATACATTTTAGATATTTATAATGATGCGATACTGAATACAACTGCTGTATATACGTATAAACCCGTAACCCTTGAAAATAGAATAGATTGGTATGAACAAAAAAAGGCTGATGGTTATCCGATTTTTGTATACGAACTAGATAATAAAGTAGTGGGATTTGCGACATTCGGTCCGTTTAGAGCTTGGCCTGCCTACAAATATTCAATTGAGCATTCTGTGTATGTTGATAAGGAATATAGAAAATGTGGGATTGGAACTTCTTTGATGAGAGCATTGATCACAATTGCCAAAGAAAGAGAATATATGACTTTAATTGCTGGAATTGATGCGGAAAACGAGAAAAGTATTGCCTTACATGAAAACTATGGATTTGTTCATGCTGGGACGATTAAAAAGGCTGGTTATAAGTTTAATAAATGGCTAGATTTAGCTTTTTATCAATTGGAGCTTAATGGTCCTAAAAATCCTTTAGAAGAATAGAGATTTTTCGTAAACATGTATCTTTTAGGTAGCAAGGAGTAATTCATGCTACCTTTTTTATTGTAAAAGCCTATTTAATCTGCAAAAAAGGGGGTTTTACATTCTAGATTGAATGATTAAAGGTGATAAAACGATATGAAATGAGGAATGAAAATGGAAACTGTCATTCAAAAAATGAAAGAGAGACAATCTGATCATGTTGGGATAGCAATTTATTCTGCAAAAAGTAATCGTATGGTTGCTTCATATAATAGTGAATTAAATATTCCGTTAGCATCGGCAGCAAAAGTAGTAATCGGATTTGTAGTAGCGCAAATGGTGAAGGAAAATAAACGTAATTGGCATGATATACTTCATCATGTTAAATTTAATCCAAATGAAGATAGTGCGCAGTTGTATCCACATATACAAGGAAGAAGGAATTTAACACTTAGTAAAGCAGTAGAAGTGATGATAGCATGTCATGATAGTTACGTTGCACAGTCAGTTGTAATGTACTGTGGTGGATGGGATGCTGTGAAAATGTATGTCCAAACGTATTTTTCAAAAATTCATATACAAGAGGACGCTAGAGATGAGAAAAATGTTGGAGAATTAAATGAAGTTCTTTCACTTTTAGTACATATTTTTCAAGGTTATAAATCAGAAGCAGAATTATGGGAACCAATTATTGGCGGCATGGTAAGACAGCAAGGTGAATATGAAGGAATACATTCATATCACTTAGCTCATATGACAGGTGGACTATCTTCAGCTGCAATAAATATTGGTATAATAGGAATATTTAACAAATTCCCGTTTCTTTATGTTATTGGGGGAAAAGATTTACCTAATCGACGTGAAAATAAAGAGGTAGATGAAGCTTTTGCAGTAGCTTTGAAGTACATATACAAAGAATATAGTGAAAGCATGCTAGGAGTGAGTAATTGAAAAGAAACTTAAAGACATCAACAATCATTATGTTAATTGTAACGATTATTGCTCTTGAAGTGGGTATCGCACTATACGATCACAATTTGTCATTAGATACTATTTATTTTGCAGCGATCCTCATTTGTATTGTATTACTTTTTGGTACACGTGTTTCTGAGAAGAAAGAGAGACGAAGAAAAACAGCTCTTTTATTTTGGCCATCTATTTTACTGTCTATCGCTTCTTTTGCAGTTATAAGTTACATAAGAATAGGCTATGTTTCTGTACCAGGTATAATTGGCTTTTCATGCTTTGTTATTTATGGTGGTTTCGTATTTATTAGTATGTTAAAAAGGAAAAGTAAAAATGAGAGGTAGCTTACTAAGTTGAAAGGAAGAGATATATGAAACGCATAGAGAATGGTACTCGCATAGAAGGAGAATATATAAAGAATAAAGTCATTCAATATAACATGTCTATTTTAACAGATGAAGCAAAACAGCCGATGGAACAAGTAAGTTTTGTTCTGAAAGATGAGGCTGGGAAAATCTTTGGCGGGGTAACAGGAACGATGTATTTTTATCATCTTCATATAGATTTTTTATGGGTTGATGATTCAGTTCGTCATGATGGTTATGGTAGTCAACTATTACATAAAATTGAAGATATTGCGAAGGAAAAAGGTTGTAGATTAATATTATTAGATTCATTTAGTTTTCAAGCGCCAGAGTTTTATAAAAAGCATGGCTACCGAGAATATGGTGTTGTTGAAGATCATCCTAAAGGGCATAGTCAACACTTTTTAGAGAAGAGGTTATAGTATTCGTGTTTTGCGAGAAAAGTGTTTTTTAAAAGCATCGCCAATAAGGCGATGCTTTTTTTAGTTTATAGAAACTAATCAATCTGATGCAATTATGCGAAGAAATAGTTCGATTCGTATTACAAGGATTTTCTTTTTTTACTATTCAAATAGCTTATTCATTAAATCTTGTATTTCACGTCTTCTTTTATCTGTTTCATCCTTATCAATTGTATACGTATCATCCTCTATTATAAGAACATCACCCTCTTTTGCAGTGGAAGGGAGTTTGGATTTAGGTACATCAATTGTTACGTTATTCACTTCAATAACTGCTAGTTCGCCTTCAAAACGGTCAATAATACCTCTCTTCATAATTATCTCTCCGTTCTTACAGAAATGTTAGAACCATCACTATTAATAATTACAGTTCCATTTAAATCAGTTCTATATACCTTAACAGACATTGCATTTAACTTTGCTAAAGTTTCTTGAGTAGGATGGCCATATCGGTTACCTGCACCTGCACTGATTACAGCGATACTTGGTTTCACTGCATCTAAAAATGGCTGAGAAGAAGATGTCTTACTTCCGTGATGGCCAGGTTTTAATACATCGGATTTTAGGCCGGAACCATACGTTGCAACCATATCTTTTTCACTTTTAGATTCAGCATCACCAGTAAATAAGAAAGATTTGCTGCCATGTGTTACTTTTAATACAGCACTCCACTCATTTAGATCGTTACCGTATTCTTTAACAGGAGCTAAAAATTGTGAGTTTAAACCATTGATTGGTAAAGTTACTCCAGACTTCGCTTCTTTAATAGTTAACCCTTTGTTAGCTACTGCAGTTAAAAAGTCTTTAAACGTTTGTGTCGTATGACTTACTTTAGGTGCGTAAACGTTTTTTACTTTCATAGCATAAAGTACTTCATCTAATCCACCTACATGATCAGCATCAGGATGAGTGGCAATCATATAATCGATAGTTTGGAATCCTAATCCTTTTAAATAGTTTGCTACTACTTTACCTTTCCCGTTATTTCCGCCATCAATAAGAATCGTTTCTCCACTTGGAGATTTAATAAACGTCGCATCACCTTGTCCGACATTTATATAATGAACTTCTAACTCTCCTTTAGGCTTAGGAAGAGCCGGACGGAAACTAGGTTCTAATACACGAGCTAAAAATGCAGCGAACTGTTCACGAGTTACTTTTACGTCTGGACCAAATGTGCCATCAGGAAACCCAGCTGTAATATTATTTTGAGCTAAAATTTTGACAAAATTGTAACCCCAATGAGTAGATGGAACATCAGGGAAATTGACGTCTGCACCTGTAGGTTGCAAATTAAAAGTTTTAACTAAAACTACTGCCATTTCTGCACGAGTTAATGAACGGTCAGGGAAATAGTTTGTTTCACGTTGTACAATGTTATTATGTGCTAACTTATGTACAGAATCATAGTAATAGATACCTTTGGCTACATCGGAAAAAATATGATTATAGCTAGATGGTTTTTCTAATTTTAATGATAAATCTAGCATTAAGGCCATTTGTCCACGAGTTACATCATCACCCGGTTTAAAAGTTCCTTCTGGCGTACCATTAATGATACCTTTATCCGATAAATAGTTAATTTCCTTAATTGCCCAATGATTAGATTGGACATCTGGGAAAGCTTTAGCACTTGTAAGATTTGGAATGAACAATGTTAAAATCATGACAAATGCCGTTAGTAATAAACTAAACTTTTTCAAAAAATCGCCTCACTTAATGTATTTTTTACCTTATTAACTTTACCATTTCTTACAAGTAATTCAAAGTTTAATAGGTAAATATTTTATTAGTTGTTTTGTATTTCCATAAATTCGTTAATTTGAAATAATCTAACTTAACAGAGGAGATAGGAAAGGTATTAGAGAATTGTTTATATTGCAATTGTAAAATCCATATTATAAATTTATAAAATCATTTATAATAATTTATATCATGTTAAATGGGAGAAAGAAAATGTATACATATAAATTACAAGATGAGAAACCAATTTGTTCAGAAAAATTAAAGAGGCTTTACGATTCTGTCGGTTGGTGGCCAGAAAGAAAAGAAATCGATATTCAAAAAATGTTAAAAAACAGTATAGCAATTGGGGTATGGAAAGAAAATGAGTTAATTGGTTTTGCTAGAGTTGTTTCAGATGGTGTTTTTCGAGCGTACTTAGAAGATGTTGTTGTCCATGAGAGTGTAAGAAATAAAAGTATTGGTGAGAAGATGCTTACAATGTTGCTTGAAGAGATATCTCATATCAATATTGTGAGCCTATTTTGTGGAGAGAAACTTATAAAGTTTTATGGTCAACAGCAATTTCAAGTGACGCAACAAATTGTGATGCACCGTAATCAAATAGTGAAAGAATAAGAGGTGACAATTAGAATGATTGCGACAAGAGCGTATTGTTTATCGAAAAGAAAAGCGACAGAAGATTCTCCTGATGGTTGGAATGCAACATGTATGAGGCTTAATAATAAAATATTTGCGATATTGAACCATGAAGAAGGCGAAAAAGCGGCAATAACATTAAAATGTGATCCAGAACTTGCGCTAAGATTAAGAGAAGAGTATCCAGAAACAATCATTCCGGGTTATCATATGAATAAAAAACATTGGAATACGGTGTATATACATAAAGATGTGGAACAGGTGCAAATTAATAAGATGATTGATTGGTCGTATGATTTAGTTCTGCAGTCATTTTCAAAGAAAAAGCAGCAAGAGTTATTAGATTAATATGTATAAGGGGTGGATGTATTGAAAGACACGATCAAAGATACATATGATAAATTAGCGAGTACATATAAAGAAAATCTAGATGTGGCAAATCCATATAACAGCTATTATGAAAGACCAGCGATGATGGAGATGGTTCCAAAGAAATTAGAAGGGAAGAGTATACTAGATGCCGGATGTGCAGCTGGATGGTATACTTCTCAATTTGTAGAAAGAGGAGCAAATGTTACTGCAATTGACGTAAGTTATGAAATGGTAAAAGCTGCAAAGGAAAGTATGGGGGATAAAGCAACGTTTCTTTGTCATGACTTGCAAGAAGTATTACCGTTTGAAGATCATACTTTTGATGTAATTGTAAGTTCGTTAACTCTTCATTATTTACAAAATTGGAATCAAGTATTTCAGGAGTTTCGTCGAGTACTGAAGCCAGGTGGAGAATTTATATACTCCATTCATCATCCTTTTATGGACTTTACAAAGTTTACTTGTAAAAATTATTTCGAAAAACAATTATTAGTAGATACTTGGGTTAAACCAAACATTACAATTGAAGTTGAATTTTTTAGAAGGTCACTTCAAGATATTATTAATGAAACAACAAATTATTTTGTGTTAGAAAAAATGGTTGAACCGAGGCCAGTTGAAAAGATGAAAGAAGTAAATGAAAAATCTTATTACTATTTAAATACAAATCCACATTTTCTTATTGTTAAAGCAGTTAATAAATAGCTAGTAAAATGATTATATTTTACTAGCTATTTTGCAGTTATAAATGATGAATTAGGAGTTTTGAAATGAATACGAAACGAAATAGATTACTATACGCAATGTTTACAATCCTTGTTATTATTTTAGGGCTTAGTTCAAGAAAATTTGCTTTTGCGCTGCCGGCTCTATTAAATGATTATTTAGGTGATGCTTTATGGGCGTTAATGATTTTCATTGGATTTGGATTTTTATTTCCTAAAATAGTGACGAAGAAATTGGCTTTTATTAGTTTAATGTTTTGCTACGGGATTGAAGTGAGCCAATTGTATCATGCTGAATGGATAGATAGTATTCGTGCAACGACTTTAGGTGGACTCGTATTAGGTTATGGATTTTTGTGGAGTGATTTAGTTGCTTATACAATTGGTGTTGGGGTAGGATTTCTTTTTGAGTTTATATTAAGGACGAATAAGCGATTTTAAATGGAGGTATTTATTATGGAGGATATATTAGAAATTGTGAATTTTTGGTTTGAAGATAAAGATGTCACAGCTACTGAAATAAAAGCAAACGTAACAAAGATTCATTGTAATAATAAATCCTATATTTTGAAGGAAAAGGGATCGATAAAACAACTATTAGTTGAAATACATGTATTAGAACAGCTTGAGGAAAAAGGGGTTAAAGTACAAAAATTAGTGAAAACGAGTAATAGTAAAAAGTATGTATTTTATAAAGAGAAGTATTATTGTTTGTACAAATATATTGCTGGAAGTGGACTTGAAATAAAAGATACAGAAAATCTGAAGGAGCTAGGAAGTACAATTGGAGAAGAAATAGCTAATTTACATCAAGCACTTAATTCGGTGAATAATAATGAGTTAGTAAAAAGAGATTTGTATAAAGTAGTATACGGATGGGCTTTACCTATTTTAGAAAAGAATGAGTATGTTCATCAGGATGTAATTCGAAAAATGAATCAAATACATACAGCTTTCAAAGAAATAGTTCACCCATTACGAGAGCAAATTATTCATCGTGATATGCACTTATCCAATGTAATCTTTAAAGATAATGAATTTCAAGGTTTTATAGATTTTGAACTATTAGAAAGTAATGTAAGAGTATTCGATTTATGCTATTGCTGTACGAGTATTTTGAGTGAGTTATATAGTGATGAAGTATTAAGAGGGAAGTGGCAACATATTATCAGCACAATCTTTGAAGGATATAATAAACAAAACATTTTAATGAAAGAAGAACTACAGTCTATTTGGTATATCATGCTTTCGATTCAAGTTATCTTTATTACTTATTTTGTTCAGTTAAAAGATTTATTAAAGTTAAATGAAGAGATGTTTTTCTGGATTTTTGCTAATAAAGAGGCTATTGAAGAGTCAATAGAAAGGATCGCACGAAAATGAAAAAAATTATATTAATAGGTTCTGGTGGTTCAGGAAAATCTACACTAGCAAGGCAGTTAGGAAATAAATTAAATATTAAAGTACATCATCTTGATGCGTTATTTTGGAAACCGAATTGGGAAGGGGTACCGAAAGAGGAGCAAAGAACGGTTCAAAATGAATTAGTTAAAGAAGATGAGTGGATTATTGATGGGAATTATGGTGGGACAATGGATATAAGAATGAACGCAGCTGATACAATTATTTTTCTTGATATTCATAGAACGATATGTGCTTATCGTGCTTTTAAAAGAGTTATACAATATCGGAATAAAACAAGACCGGATATGGGCGCGGGATGTAAGGAAAGATTTGATTTGCAATTTTTTAAATGGATATGGGAATATCCTAAGACGAAGCGACCTACAATTTTAAAGAAGTTAAATCAATTGAGTAAGGATAAAGATGTTATTATTTTAAAATCTACAAATGAAGTAAGACTATTTTTAGAGAAGTACAATGCTATAAATGGTTAGATTATAAAAAGAAATAACCTGGGGGTATAGAATTGGATAGATTTATTAGGCTAGTTGATTCTAATATGGTGAAAATTCCAGCAGGAAAAGTAGAATTAAGAGATGATCGAATAAAGAAAGAATGGAAAGTCCAAGTTAATTCGTTTCTTCTTGCAAAGTATGTTGTAACGATGGAATTATATGATGCGATTACGAATCATACATCAAATCTATTCAAAGATAAAAATAAACCAGTTGTAAATATCTCATGGAATGATGCCATTATGTTTTGTAATTTACTGTCAAAAAAAGCGGGATTAAAAGAATATTATTCTATTAATGATGGTGGTCAAATTGTTAGTTGTAATTTAGATTCAAATGGGTACCGATTACCTTCAGAAGCAGAGTGGCAATATGCGTGTAAAGCAGGAACTACTGGATACATATACGGTGAACTGAAAGAGATTGCTTGGTATAATGAAAATTCAGATGGACGTATTCATGAAGTCGGTAAAAAAGAGCCAAATGCATGGGGCTTGTATGATATGTTAGGCAACGTTTGGGAATGGTGCTATGATTTGTATGATGAAAAGGTATATGGATCATACCGAATTTTCCGAGGCGGTAGCTGGGCTGAAGAAGCTAGAGGTTGTGGCGCGACTTGTCGTCGCCGTAGTCATCCAACATTTTACATAGATGACCTTGGATTTAGGCTCGCTAAGTCCATTTAGAAAAATTATAAGAGCAAAATAATATAGATAAGATTTAAAGTAAGGAGTGTTTTAAGTGGCACGTGTTTTATTCATTAATGCTGGATCAGAAGGACATATAAATCCAACGTTGCAAGTTGTAGAAGAATTAGTTTCGCGTGGGGAAGAGGTAGTTTATTTTTCAATAGAAGCTTTCAGAGAACGTATTGAAAAAACAGGGGCTATTGTAAGAACAATTGACGACCAAAGGTTTATAAAAGCATTTCTTTCCGGTGGCCGAAATTATTTGCAGGAAAGAATAAATGGCCTTCTACATACAGCAGATGTTATTATACCAAGTGTTCTTGAACAAATTGAAGGAGAACATTTTGATTATATGATTCATGATTCGATGTTTGGCTGTGGCCGTATAATTGCTCAAATTTTAAAGCTTCCGGCAATAAATTCCTGTACATCTTTTGCACAAGATGAAAAATCATTTCAACAAATGTTAGATCACTTGTCTAAAAGTATCCCAGTGAAAGTTCAGGAGAGGATACATAATGATTTTGAAAGATTAACTAAGGAGGTTGCGGAAAAGTATAGTGTTGAAATAAACTCACCATATGAAGTTTTCTGTAATCCAGCGTCACTTACTATTGTATATACAATAAAAGAGTTCCAGCCTTTTGGAGATATGTTTAATGAAACATTTAAATTTGTAGGTCCATCCATCCCTGCACAAGTAAAAAATGAAGACTTTGATTTTACTTCAATTGAAGAAAAAAGCCCGATTTACATTTCGCTAGGCACTGTTTTTAATGAAGCGCTTGATTTTTATAAACTTTGTATGAAGGCGTTCGAGAATAGCGAGCATACTATTGTGATGTCTATTGGTAATAAAACGAACATAAGTGATTTAGGTGAAATTCCTAAAAACTTCATTGTGAAAAACTATGTATCACAAACGAAACTACTTGCATATACAAAGTTGTTTATTACACATGGTGGAATGAACAGTACACATGAAGGGCTATATAACGGGATTCCACTCATTGTAATTCCGCAAAGTGCAGATCAGCCAGTAATCGCAAAGCAAGTGGAGAATCTAGGGGCTGGGATTAAGTTGTCTATGAAAGAATTAACTGAAGAACAATTACGTGAAAGTGTAGAACTTGTATTAAATAATCCATCATATAAAGAAGTTGTATTGAATTTGAAGGAATCTTTCCGAAAATCTGGTGGCTATCAGGAAGCTGCTGATGAGATTTTTACATTTATAGGTCAATAATAAATAGAAAAGTAAACATGAGAAGAGTGTCTATATGAAATGAAATAGACACTCTTTTTTATATGAAGCGGAGAATTCGTTGTTTTGAAATGTTAAATATTCTGTTTTGTAAATTCGGACCATAGTTTTACGTGTTACTAATGCTTTCATCATTTCTGCACAACTTCTGCACATAATTTGATGATTTCTATGTCATGATATATTCATCAAGTGAAATGTTTCACAAGAAATGAAATATATTTTCACTGCGGTGTATGCATAACACACACATACATCGTTACAAGATTGTCTCTTGTTATTCTTTTACATCGAAGCCCACATTACACTACGAATTATAACAAGAAGGGGACAGGAACATGAAGAATCGCTTTTTAAAACAACTACAAAATATGAAAATGAACAAAAAAAGTTTAGGAGCTGTAGCATTAACAGCCGGAATTATTGGCACGACACTTATTCCTCAAAACGCATACGCGCACGGTTTTGTTGAAAAGCCGAGCAGCCGATCTGCTTTATGTAGTCCAACTTATGGTGCACTAAATGTAAACTGCGGAAGTGTTATGTATGAACCACAAAGTTTGGAAGCTCCAAAAGGGTTCCCGCAAACTGGCCCAGTTGATGGTCAAATCGCTTCTGCAGGTGGTAAGTTTGGTGGTATTTTAGATCAACAAACTGCCGATCGTTGGTTTAAAAATACAATTACAGGCGGGGAAAATACATTTACGTGGAAATATACAGCGCCTCACTTAACGAGCAAATGGCATTACTATATTACAAAAAAAGGATGGAATCCAAATAAAGCGCTCACAAGAGCAGATTTTGAACCAATTGGAACTGTGCAACATGATGGTTCTGCAGCCTCAAATCATTTAACTCACAAAATCAATGTACCTACTGATAGAAGTGGATATCATGTAATTTTAGCAGTATGGGATGTAGCTGATACTGCAAATGCATTTTATAATGTAATTGATGTTAATCTCATCAATGATGTGAAACCAGATACAGAAGCCCCAAGTATTCCAAATGGAATTCAGGCACAAAAAATAACAGCGAATAGTATAGAACTAGCTTGGAACGCTTCTACGGATAATATAGGGGTAAAAGGATATCAAATTTTCCGTAACGGAGAGATGGTTGATACAGCAACAGGAACTCATTTTATTGATAAAAAATTACAACCAAGTACAGAATACTCTTATACTGTAAAAGCAATTGACACAGCTGGAAATGTATCGAAAGAAAGTGCAACGCTTACAGTGAAAACAACAGTTGAGGCTCCTGATACAGAAGCACCAACACAACCAAAAGGATTACATAGTATGGGAACGACAGCGTCAAGTGTGGATCTAATGTGGAGTCCTTCTGACGATAATATTGGTGTAGACCATTACGATATTTATAGAGAAACAAAAGGATCAATGGAAAAAATTGCAACATCCAATACGACTTCTTATATGGATAAATATTTACTCTCTAATACTACTTATAAATATGTAGTGAAAGCTGTTGATGTAGCTGGAAATGAATCTGTACAGAGTGATATATTCATAATTACTACAAAAACTGAAAGCGTTTCATATGAAGAATGGGATGCAAAGAAAGCATATGAAAAGGGAGATAAAGTTCTACACGAGGGAAAAGTATATGAAGCAGTCCAAAGTTATAAAGGAAATGGGGATCCAAACTGGATTTATGCCTTATCATTATGGAAAACAGTGTAAGATTTACCTTGGTATGAACTAAGAGATAATGGGCTTTGATGCAAAAGGACATCTTGAGAATTCATTTTTCTATAAATAAAAAAGGGCAGTATATGAATACATAAAGTAGTTTCATATACTGCCTTTTTTATTATGATAACATTTTCGTCATAAGTATATGCGGAATGCCATCTTCCATAAATACATCAGAAGAGGTTTGATAACCTAGTTTTTTATAAAATCCTTCAGCCTGTGTTTGACCGTGTAGTTTTACTTTTGTAGATTCTTTTTCACGAGCAATTTCTTCTAACGTTTGAATAATTACTTTTCCTAAACCGTATTTACGATAGTCTTTTAAAATACAAATACGTTCTAATTTTCCAGTTCCATCAACAAATCGTATGCGACCTGTACCAACAGGAAGATTGTTATAATAAACTAAAATATGTTTACATTTCTCCCCGATTTCATCAAACATATCGAATTCATCTTCAAGTGGAACATTTTGTTCTTTTACAAATACTTCTTTTCGAATATGAAAGGCAGTTTCTAAATCTGTAAGTTCTGTTATGAGTTTGGAGTGCAAATTGTTCAATCCTTTCTAGTGTAATGTGCTTTTGTTTTCATAGTATATCATAACGTTACGTAATAACGAGAAAATATAAAAAAGCTGACTGTAAGAGTCAGCGTTCATTATAATTCCTGTATCCCGTTTTTTGTTCCAATAATCGCCTTACTAGTCATATTAACAAACAATCCGGTTTCAACTACACCAGTAATCATTTTTAATCTTTTGTGTAAATCGGAAGGAGTAGGTATATGATTAGGGAATATACAATCGATAATCATGTTATTATTATCGGTTATAAACGTTTCATTATTTTTTAAGCGTAACGTTGTTTGACAACCTAAAGATTGAATTTTCCTTTCGGTTTGTTTCCATGAAAAAGGTATAATTTCAACAGGTAATGGGAAAGTACCTAAATGCGTTACGAGTTTCGATTCATCAGCAATGATAAGTAGTTCTTTAGAGGAAGAGGCAACGATTTTTTCGCGAAGTAATGCGCCACCGCCTCCTTTTATAAGTTGTAAATTTGAATCAATTTCATCCGCTCCATCAATTGTAAGATCAAGACTTTGTACGTCGTTTAACGAAATTAGGGGGATATTTAGTTGCTTTGCTAATGCTTCAGTTTCCTTTGATGTCGGTACAGCTTGAAATGATAATCCTTCTTTTACACGCTCACCTAATTTTTGTATTGTCCAATATACAGTAGAACCTGTACCAAGCCCAATCTTCATGCCATCATTTACAAAGTAAGCAGCATATTCACCAGCGAGCTGTTTTAAATTCATCGCTTTACTCCGCCGGACGCGGCCCAGCATCAAGACCTGAACTTTCAGCTGTAAGTACTGGACGAACTACTATATCCTTATGTACACGCATTTGACAAGATAATCGTAAATGATCTTCAATTCCTTTTTCTGTCATCGCATTTTTTTCATTCGCACTCGCTTCACAAAAATCACCGGCTATAATTTCTACTCTACAAGTTGTGCAACGTGCTTTTCCGCCGCAACGATGGAGTATGTTTACACCGTTATCTTCAATTGCTAATACTAATTTTGTGCCTTCTTTTACATCAAAAGTTCCCGCACCTTCAATTGTTAATTTTGGCAAATTTGTTCCTCCTCACGTAAAATTGTACATAACATATTTATGACCGCGAATTATTGAACATAAACATAATTTTTTTATATGCCCCGTAACTTTTTTATTTGTTGAATCGTTAATTAAGTAAGCGCTGAAAAGGAGTGGTTATTTTGTGCACAAAAGTAACTCATATTTTGAAAAATCATATCGATATGAATCATTCAAATATAACTTTTTTAATTGAGCAATACGGAGAGTTGAAAAGATACTGTACATTTTTAACGAAAAATAAATGGGATGGCGAAGATCTTGCCCAAGAAACAGTTTGTAAAGTACTTCAAAAATATAGTAATAAAGATATTTGTATGACGCTCGTATATAAAATAGCTAGAAATCGTTGGTTAGATCAAATAAAGTCAAAATCAGTTCATGAAAAAATAAGAGACCAAATTACTTTTGAAGAACCCCATGAAAAAATTGCAGATTTGCATGAAATGGTAGGGAAAGTATTATCTTCATTAAATGTACAGCAATCCGCAATTTTATTATTAAAAGATGTTTTTCAATATAGTATCGCTGATATTGCTAAAGTATGTTCCGTATCGGAAGGGGCAGTAAAAGCTTCTTTGTTTCGGAGTAGAAATAGGTTGAAAACTGTAAGTGAAGAAGGGGTAGAGATAGTTGAATTCACAGACGATATGGAAGTTGTAGTAACGTCTATTCGAGAAGAGAGACCGGAATTATTAACGAAACTGCTTCCAACAATAGATTTTACTAAGTTACCATCTAAACAGCCAGTCTTATTATTTAATGTGAAACAACCTTCTTCCTACAGTTGTATGCTTTTAGCAGCATAACAATTATTGGAGGGATTTAAAATGAATGCAATTCCATATGTTGTAGAACAAACGAAATTAGGAGAACGTTCCTATGATATATACTCAAGGTTATTAAAAGACCGTATTGTTATTATCGGTTCAGAAATAAATGATCAAGTAGCGAGTAGTGTCGTAGCTCAATTATTATTTTTAGAAGCAGAAGATGCAGAGAAAGATATATTTTTATACATTAATAGTCCAGGCGGATCAACGACAGCAGGTTTTGCCATATTGGATACGATGAATTTAATTAAACCAGACGTGCAAACGCTATGCATGGGCTTTGCAGCATCATTTGGTGCATTGCTATTATTATCAGGTGCAAAAGGAAAACGGTTTGCACTCCCAAATAGTGAAATTATGATTCATCAGCCGCTTGGTGGTGCACAAGGGCAAGCAACGGAAATTGAAATCACAGCAAAAAGAATTTTAAAGTTAAAACATGATATTAATAAAATGATTGCAGAAAAAACAGGGCAACCGATTGAAAGAGTAGCACATGATACAGAAAGAGATTATTTTATGACTGCAGAAGAAGCAAAGGCATATGGGATTGTAGATGATGTTGTTACGAAAAAATAGCAGAAAACAGGCTAGAGAGTAAAGTATATTCTCTAGCCTGTTTTATTAATCTTTTATCCATTCATCGACTAACGTTTGATTCTTTTTAATCCATTTTCGCGCCGCTTCTTCGGGATCTTTCGTTTTATTTAACTCGACCATTAATGTACCAAGCTGTTCATCGTTCATTTTCCATTTATCAAAGTATTTTATGATATCTGGATGATCTTTTTCGAAACCTTTACGAACGGAGTAATAAATGTCATCTTTTTCACCATATACTTTCTTAGGGTCTTTTAAATATTTTAAGTCAAATTCTGAAAAACCCCAATGTGGATTCCAAAGCGTAACAGCGATTGGTTTCTTTTTCGTATATGCTTTTTTTAGTTCACTCATCAAAGCAGCTTCAGAAGACTGGACAAGTTTTAGCTTTATATCATATTCCTTCATCGCTTTATTCGTTAAATTCATAAGACTGCTGCCAGGTTCAATTCCGACAATTTTATTATCGAGTTCATCTTTATGTGCATTTAAATCTTCAATGCTGTTTATGTTTTTCACATAAGAAGGAACAACTAAACCTAGTCCGGTTCCTTCGTACCATTTTGATTTTAAGACAATATCATCTTTATAACGATCATTTAGTGGTTTATCCGTAACGGGTAGCCATACTTCTAAATTAGCATCAACATCACCGCGAGCAACACCAGTCCAAATTGCCGCTTTTTCTAAATACATGAGTTCAACTTTGTAGCCTTTTTGTTCTAGTAGTACCTTCCACATATTTGCAGTTGCAATGTTTTCTTTCCAACTTGTTACACCTAGTTTAATTTTTCCTTTCGAATTTGCATTTGTTGCATTACATGAAGAGAAAATCATAGTAATAAATAATGCAAGGCATATGAGCCATATTTTCTTTCTCATTAAAAACCTCCTAAGAAACGTTTGCTTTTTAAATAAATGTATAAGTAAGCATTCTTATTATGAACGGAAAAAAGAATTTTAAAGAAATCTTATAAATGTTATTTTTATGTAATATTTCTTTGCAAAATCGCAACACTATGTGAATAGATGGGTAGAAAAGGAGTAGTGACATGGATAATACAAAGGTACGTGTTGAAAACGTAACAAAAGTATTTGGGAAACACCCGCAAAGAGCGCTTACCTTATTAAAAGAAGGAAAAAGTAAATCGGAAATTTTGAAAGAGACAGGAATGAACGTTGGCGTAAAAAAGGCGACGTTCGAAGTATATACGGGAGAAATTTTCGTTATTATGGGATTGTCTGGTAGCGGGAAATCGACATTAGTTCGTATGTTAAACCAACTGATTAGACCAACAGCGGGGCATATATACATAGATGGAGAGGATATCGCAACGATGGGAAAAGAAGAGTTGCGAAGAGTGAGAAGAACGAAGATGAGCATGGTGTTTCAGAAATTCGCTCTATTCCCTCATCGTACCGTTTTGCAAAATGTTGCATATGGGTTGGAAATACAAGGAGTTCCAGTAGAGGAACGAGAGAGAAAAGCGTTAGAGTCCTTGAAGTTAGTTGGATTAGACCATCATAAAGATAATTATCCAAGTCAACTGAGTGGTGGTATGCAACAGCGTGTCGGCATTGCAAGAGCGCTTACGAATAATCCGGATGTTTTACTTATGGATGAGTCATTTAGTGCATTAGATCCACTGATTCGAAAAGAAATGCAAGATGAACTGTTAGAATTACAAGATAAAATGGAAAAAACAATTATTTTTATTACGCATGATTTAGATGAAGCCCTTCGAATTGGTGATCGAATTGCGTTAATGAAAGATGGAGAAGTTGTCCAAATTGGAACGCCAGAAGAAATTATGATGAGTCCTGCGAATGAATTTGTAGAGAAATTCGTGGCGGATGTGAATTTAGGAAAAGTAATAACGGCGGAATCTATATTAAAACGACCAGAGACGTTATTAATAGACCGTGGACCACGTGTAGCACTTCAAATTATGAGAAATGCCGGAGTTTCTACAGTTTATGTTGTTAACAAAAAATATGAGTTTTTAGGAATATTAACGGCAGATGATGCGAGTAAAGCAGTACAAAAGCAATGGCCGATTGCTGATTTATTACTTACCGATATTCCGCACGTGTATTTAGATACTTTACTGGAAGAAACTTATGCGAAAATGGCGGAGATGAAATATCCGTTACCAGTAATTGATGAGAAGAAAAGGTTAAGAGGAATTATTAAACGTGAAAGTGTCATTCAAGCTCTTGCAGGTAATATTGAAGAAGAGGTGAAAGACGATGAATAGTATACCACGTATTCCTTTAGGGGAATGGGTCGACTCATTTGTTGCAAGTTTATATGAGCACTTTGAAGGCTTATTCCGAGGATTCTCTTATATTATCGGCGGATTCGTTGATTTACTCACTAATTTTTTAACAATAATACCAGCCATATTGATGATTATCATCCTTTGTTTCCTCATTTGGTACACAACGAGAAAAGTATCTTTAGTCATTTTTACACTGATCGGGTTATTATTTATTTTAAATATTAACTACTGGGCACAAACGATGCAAACATTATCACTCGTACTTACTTCCGTTATTATTTCAATTATTGTCGGAATTCCAATTGGGATATTAGCATCTCAAAATGAGCGTTTCTCAAAATTTTTAAAACCAACGTTAGATTTTATGCAAACAATGCCGGCTTTCGTATATCTTATTCCCGCGATTACATTTTTCGGAGTAGGAGTAGTACCTGGGATTATTGCATCGGTAATCTTTGCAATGCCACCGACAATTCGTTTTACTGACTTAGGAATTAGACAAGTTCCAGAAGATTTAATAGAAGCAGCGAATGCGTTTGGCTCTACCGCATCACAAAAATTATTTAAAGTACAATTACCACTCGCAACTGGAACGATCATGGCTGGTGTGAACCAAAGTATTATGCTCTCTTTATCAATGGTAGTAACAGCATCGCTTGTAGGAGCTCCAGGTCTTGGAGTTGATGTATACCGCTCTGTGACACAAGTTAATATCGGGATGGGATTTGAAGCGGGACTAGCCATTGTTGTCATTGCGATTATATTAGATCGTATTACACAAGGATTTCACCAAAAAAGAAGATAACAAGAAAACACACTTTATTATACAAAGTGTGTTTTTTGTTTGAATAGATTATATTCGAACGATAACAGAACCGTCAGCTGACGCAAAAACTTGTTTTTTTATTTCATTGATTTAATTCTTCGATGAATAACGATATGTTTGTTTAATAGCGACTTGAAAATCTCTTCTTAAGAAGAGGATTATGTGGTGGAAAAGTATAAGTAATAAAGTACATTTTTTGGAAATTATTAAGTGGAATAGCGAATATATTAGGAGACAGTGAAGTCATGTAAATAGATATTATTTTGGAAGAAATTATGAGAGGAGATGCTATTTTGTCTAAAAAGAAAAAAAGCAATGATGCCTTGGCAATAGGCGTCGGTATAGGGGTTGTAATCGGTGTAGTCCAAGGTTATTTTACAAATAATTTAGTAATCGGAATTGTGATTGGGATTGTAATTGGAGTTGTGGTTTTGAAGAAATAATGAGGTTTAAATTCATTTCAAAAATTGCTGTATCAAAAGAGTGAATCTTCGGAATATAAATCCTGTTTTTCCTTTTTTTATGATATTATATATGAAAAGGATGGTGATGAATATGTCAACAAACGTTCAAGTAAAACTAAACTGTTTTATTTGTGAAAAGCATAAAGGAAATATTATAGTTCCAGGTGGAGCTATTTACGAAGATGAACTGGTTTACGTTGGACATGTCCACTGGGATAGTGAAGAAACATACTTGGGTTATGTAATGATAGATATAAAAAGGCATGTACCTGGCCTCGCTGAACTAACAGATGAAGAAGCGAAAAGGTTCGGACTTATAACAAGTAGAGTAAGTAAAGCGCTAAAAGAAAGTGAAGGTGCGGAACATATTTACACTTTTGTTTCAGGAAATGGTGTATCACATATGCATATGCACATCATACCACGTTATGAAAATACACCAAAAGAGTTTTGGTCACCGACTGAAGTAGCGAAATGGAACGGTGCGCCTTATGGTGACGCAGAAAAAATCAAAAAACTATGCGAAAGATTACGAAAGTATATGGTGAGTGAATATGCATACAACAAATAATAGACAACATTCATGGGTTGGAAGTAGTGAAATGTGTTTAGACGAAGTTTCAGTAAAACAATATGGTGACATCGTGCTCGGTACATATGGTGGGAATATTAGTGCCGGAGCAAAAAAGAACGAAGATGGTGCGTTAGTTTGGTCAAATGGTGATTGGGAATTTGCAGCTATATTAGATGGACATAATAGTGCAGAAAGTGTTGATTTAGTAGTAAATACAATTCAAAAAGAATATGAAAATATAAAAGAAATGATGAATGAATCAATTGATATAGTATTTCGATCTATTGAAAATCATATTCTTACTATCTTTCAATCTTCTTCATTTAAGGAAAAGTGTCAAAGAATTAAAGGTGAAACAGCTTGCTTACTATGTGTAAGAAAAGAAAATTATATATGGTGGCTATCTATTGGAGACTGTTTAGTGTATGTATTTCATGATGAATTACACAAATTAGGACAATACGCACTAAATCAACGTCATTTTTACGAATGGATTGGTAACGTAAATACTTTTGATTTACCTGTTCCGTGCTATTCATCAGGGATTCGTGAATTACGTAATGGAAAGAATCGAATTGTAATGGTGACAGATGGAGTATTAGAATGCGGGGAACGTCGGTATGAAACTCCTGTAAATCTGTATAGTGATATGAATAGAAATAATATAAAACTTGAAGAAAGTGTTCATCATGTATTAGAGCACGTTCATCATCAATTCGGACGCGACAGTGCGACAATTATTAGTTGGGACATTGATAATAAAGGAAAGGCTACTTATCCGAGTGATCAGCCAGAGAAAATAAAAGTAAGAAAATAAAAGGAGAGGGTTTTCTGTCAATTACCAAAATAACTCTATTAATTTTATGGGTACTATGTATATTCGTTTTTGAAAAAATAGCAAGAAAAAGATTAAACATCCCGAAACAAAAGGGATGGGATAATCAATATGTGAATAAAACACATAAATGGGGGAATAGAATTATTATTTTCTCATATATAGTTGTTATTGCGATAAGTGCTTTTTTTCCAAACCGTATATTTATGGGGTATGTACCTCTTTTGTTTTTTATCACGTTATATGGATTTCAATCATATATGGAGTGGAAATATGATAAGGAATCGCGCGAGTTCTTGATTTCATTATTTGCAGCTACAGCGCTAATAATAACAGGATTAATTATATATTTCTTTCTTTAATAAATTTTCAATTAAATATTTAAAGGAGGGAAATAATGAATAGATCTGTATTACGTGTAGAAGTTATTATTTATAATGGAGATAACTCAAAAGTGCTCGTTCAATGCGATGAAAATGAATCATTTTATCGTTTTCCAGGAGGCTCTATTGAATTTGGTGAACCAGCAAAAGAAGCGATAATACGAGAATTAATGGAAGAATACGATTTGAAAATTGATGTCCAAGAGCTAGCTGTTGTAAATGAGTATATTTTCGAGTGGAACAACGAAAAAGGACATCATTGTACATTGATACATTGGGGAACTGTTCAAGAGATGGTTACAAATGAAATAAGGCATAAAGAACATGAGAATATTATATTAATATGGAAGAGCATAGAGGAATTAAAGGAGAAGCCAACATATCCTGAAGGAATTGTAAGTTATTTAGAAGAGAATAACCATAATATAGTCCACTTTGTTTCTAAAAATATATAAAGTAATTGGAGGGATAACAATGGATACCTCTACAATTTTAATTATTATTATTGGACTGGGTATAGGTGGTTACTTTTTAGAACAGTTTTTAAGAAGAAAATTAAATATGGAGAAAAGAGGCTTCTTTGGTTATAAGCATGTGAATAGTTTACATGTAAAATTAGAAATAGGTCTTATTATTATTTATGTAATAAGTAGTTGTTATTATATGTTTAAATTTGAAAACGCTAAAATGGCTTATGCCATGTTCACTTATTTAGGAATATCATGGACTTTAAGAGCATGGATGGAATGGAAATATGATAGAGAATCAAAAGAATATATACTTTCGATAACGGGAATGGTTTCTTTTATATTGATGCTCTCGATACTATTTTATTTCGTTCCACCTGCTACATAATAAATTCATTAATAATAGCACAAATAATGAAATAACCAATAAATAAGAAACCATCTACTGCTAAATGGTTTCTTATTTATTTAAGCATTTATCCCGCATTAACGGGCAGTAAGATCCTCACCTCAAAATTCAGCGGAAGCAAAGAAGTTAGGTGGGGGATCAACTGCCCGTAAAAGCCCGATTGGTTCAACTAATAATCAGTGGGGGATGAACAAAACCCCCACTGATTAAAGTTTCACTTTATTTTAGCTAAAATAGATGTAACGAAATTTGTTTTATCCTCTGCATATTGATGTTTATCATTAGGATTAGCTTGTGAAAGTTGAATCTTTAATTGTTCATACTGTATACGAGCAGTTTTATTGTTTATTAAGTAATCACGAAATTGTAATTGTTCTATTAAATGTTTATTCCTTTGTTCATACATATGAATTTGATGAGTTCTTGGTTCACCTTTATTAAAATAATATCGTTCAGGCAATACATCTTTTCTATATTTATAGTTTAGTAGTTCTAACTTTTTAATACAATATATACCATCCCTATAATTTTCTAATTCAATTGCTATATCAATAATGGGCTTTGCACTTAAATGTGGAATAGAAGTACTACCAATATGGTGTATCGCTAAAATATGTTCGCCAATTTGTTCCTCAATGAATTGTTTCTCCTTTATAAATTCAATTGCCCACTCTTCAGTCCACGGAATTAAAAACACTTTACCATAGGGTAAACCTAACATTTAATTAGCACCTCTTTCAAAATGGTTTTTAATAAAGGGAATTACATCTTCTTAAAGCTTCTCCAAACAAGGTATTCCCACAATCTCCAAGGAAGAATTTTCTTTGCAAAGATCATAAATTTTACACCTTTACCGATTGGATAACGTAAATTCGTACGCTTAGACTCAGCAATTTCTACAATTTTATTAGCAACATCTATCGGATTACCAAATGTATCACTGCCGCTATTAATATGTTTTTGTATTTTATCCATATATTCTTTGTATGGAGAGGTAGTTTCAGATTGATTTTCTGCTAATTGTTTACCAACTTCCCATATATTCGTGTTATAAGAACCAGGTTCCACTAAAGCAACATTTATTCCGAACGGTTTTACTTCTAAACGAAGGGATTCGCTCCATCCTTCTAATGCATGTTTTGAAGAAACGTAAGGAGATAGACCAGGGAATCCAACTTGACCACTAATGCTGCTTATATTAATAATTTTTCCGCTTTTTTGTTCTCTCATATATGGTAAAACAAGCTGAGTGATTGAAATAGCACCAAAAAGATTCGTTTCAAATTGTTTACGGTATTCCTCTACTGGAATTTCTTCTACAAAGCCACCATTTGCATATCCTGCATTATTAATGAGGAGGTCCACTTTGTTTATTTCTTTTAAAAATAATTGAAAGTTATGTAAAGAGTTTTGATCGGTTACATCTAATTGTTGAATTTTTATGTTTTGCTGTAAGTTGAGTTGAGTAACTTGAGATAATAAGTTTCCTTGTTTTTCAAGGTTTCTCATTGTTGCGATAACTAAATAATCTTTTTTTGCGAGTTCGAGTGTAGTTAATAGTCCGAATCCACTTGAAGCTCCTGTAATAACCGCGATTTGTTTATTCATTTTCTGCCAGCTTTCTTTTTCTTTTATCATAACGAGTTATGATAAGAAAATCTATTATTCTTATACTTTCTTTGAAAGCTATTCATGTTAATTCTATATTCTATGGTTTTTAAAGAGGGAATTATACGGACTTATCGTATATAGAGAAGTGAGTATGAATACGTTTATGAAATGAGGGAAGAGAGATGGCCCATGTGAAAGATGTATTAGCAGATCAGTTATTAGCGAATGCAAACGATCCTAGTTGGTATATTCCGTTTTCAGATGCAGTTAAGGGTTTATCTGAGAGGGAAGCTTTCTGGAAACCGAATGAAGAGAGTAACAGTATAGCTGAAATTGTACAACATTTATTGTATTGGAATTCTACGTGGCAAACTAGATATAAAGAATCGAATGTGAATGCTGTGCCTGCTATCGGAGATAATAACAAAAGTTTTATGCTTTCAAATAATCAAACTTTCGATGAATTACGAGAAAAACTACTAGAGAAACTGTTACTATGGCAAAATCTCATAAATGAAGAAAAGGTTGAAAGCGATGTAGTGGGATTTCCTGTTTCTGCAAAGTGGTGGGAAGTGCTAGCCAATGTAACTACTCATAATGCATATCATATCGGTCAAATTATTTACATCCGAAAATTACAGAAGAGTTTTGATGGTGAATAAGATAATAATTTTCAAATTAGGTGAACAAAAGTGGACAAAACGAGACTAATGTCTCATTTTGTCCACTTTTTTATTTTCAACATAGAGAGAAAACCTATTAAATCAAGGATTGGAAATTGGCACGGTACTTGCTATATAAAAGATGAACAAGAAAATAGGAGGGCTGAACATGTTAAAAACAACTGAAAGTAAAGGGAATGGAATTACGAAAGAACAAGCTCGCTGGATGTACGAAAAAATGTTAGAGATTCGTAAGTTTGAAGATAAGGTGCATGAATTATTCGCGCAAGGCGTTCTGCCAGGTTTCGTTCATTTATACGCTGGGGAAGAAGCGGTAGCAGTTGGTGTATGTGCTCACTTAACGGATAGTGACAGTATTACAAGTACGCATAGAGGCCATGGGCATTGTATCGCAAAAGGTTGTGATTTAAACGGTATGATGGCTGAACTTTTCGGGAAAGCGACAGGATTATGTAAAGGTAAAGGCGGATCCATGCATATTGCTGATTTAGATAAAGGAATGCTTGGTGCAAATGGTATTGTAGGCGGTGGTTTCCCGCTTGCTTGCGGATCGGCATTAACAGCTAAATATAAAGGAACGAAAGATGTAAGTGTTTGTTTCTTCGGTGATGGAGCAAATAATGAAGGAACGTTTCATGAAGGGGTTAACTTAGCGGCGATTTGGAAGTTACCAGTTATTTTTATCGCTGAAAATAACGGTTACGGTGAAGCAACGACATTTGAATATGCTTCAAGTTGTGATTCTATTGCGGATCGTGCAAAAGCTTATAACATTCCAGGTGTTCAAGTGGATGGAAAAGATCTGCTAGCTGTATATAAAGCTGCTGAAGAAGCAGTAGAACGTGCGCGTAATGGCGGTGGTCCAACAATAATTGAATGTATGACATATCGTAATTACGGTCATTTCGAAGGTGAAGCACAAACGTATAAAACTTCAGAAGAAAAAGAAGAACATTTAAATGAAAAAGATGCGATTGTGAATTTCCGTAAGCATTTAATTCATGAAGCTTTATTAACCGAATCTGAGCTTGTAGATATGGAAAAGGCAGTAGATGAAGCGGTTCAAAAATCAATTGAATTTAGTGAAAATAGTCCATATCCAGAGGATGAAGAGTTATTAAAAGATGTATACGTTTCTTACAAATAAGAGGAGGGTGAAAAATAATGACTAGAACAGTAAGTATGTCAACTGCAATTAATGAAGCGATGAAAATCTCAATGCGTCGTGATGAAAACGTAATTTTAATAGGAGAAGACGTTGCAGGTGGTGCACAAGTTGATCACTTGCAAGATGATGAAGCATGGGGCGGTGTTCTTGGTGTTACGAAAGGCCTTGTACAAGAATTTGGCCGAAATCGTATTTTAGATACACCAATTTCAGAAGCGGGTTACATGGGAGCGGCAATGGCAGCTGCGGCAACAGGACTACGTCCGATTGCTGAATTAATGTTTAATGATTTTATCGGTAGTTGTCTTGATCAAGTATTAAACCAAGGTGCAAAGTTCCGCTATATGTTCGGTGGTAAAGCGAAAGTGCCAGTTACAGTACGTACGATGCATGGTGCAGGTTTTAGCGCAGCTGCACAACATTCACAAAGTTTGTATGCGTTATTTACGAGCATTCCAGGAATTAAAGTTGTCGTTCCTTCTACTCCGTATGATGCAAAAGGTTTACTATTAGCGGCAATTGAAGATGATGATCCAGTAATCTTCTTTGAAGATAAAACACTCTACAATATGAAAGGTGAAGTGCCGGAAGGGTATTATACAATTCCATTAGGTAAAGCAGATATTAAACGAGAAGGTTCTGATGTAACAATCGTCGCCATTGGAAAACAAGTTCATACAGCACTTGTAGCTGCTGAGCAATTATCGAAAAAAGGACTTGAAGTAGAAGTAATTGATCCACGTTCTTTATCACCACTGGATGAAGATACGATTTTAGCATCAGTTGAAAAAACAAATCGCCTTATTGTTATTGATGAAGCAAATCCAAGATGTAGTATCGCAACGGATATTGCGGCACTTGTAGCGGATAAAGGATTCGATTTGTTAGATGCACCAATTAAACGAATTACAGCACCACATACACCAGTTCCGTTCTCACCACCACTTGAAAAGTTATATTTACCAACGCCGGAGAAAGTAATTGAAACTGTATCAGAAATGATTGGAGACCAATCTTTATTACATGTGTAATGAAACGATGAGAAGGGAGAGAGAAATATGGCTGTAGAAGTTGTAATGCCGAAGTTAGGTATGGCGATGAAAGAAGGTATTATTACGAGCTGGAATATTAAAGCAGGCGATCATGTATCAAAAGGTGAACTAATTGCTAGTATTAATTCGGAAAAAATCGAAACTGAAATAGAAGCACCAGCGGATGGAACTGTTCTTGATATAGCTGTAAGTGAAGATGAGGGAGTTCCACCTGGCACTGTCATTTGCTATATCGGTAAGCTGAACGAAAAAGTAGAAATCAATGAAAGTATAAATGTTGTAGAAGAAAAAGCACCTAATCTAGAGCCTAAAAAGGTCCAACATCCAGAACCATATGCGAAAGAAGTGGCGAAGAAAAGAATCAAAATTTCACCTGTAGCGAAGAAAATTGCAAAGTCTGAAAATCTAGATATCAAAGCATTAGTTGGTACAGGCCCTGGCGGAAGGATTACAAAAGTAGACGTATTAAAAGCGATTGAAGAAAGAGTAACAATTCCAGAAGTACTTGAACAAGAAGAAAGTAAAGTAATTCCTGTTACTGGTATGCGGAAAGCAATCGCAAACCGTATGCATGCAAGTTTACAAAATAGTGCGCAATTAACATTAACGATGAAAGTAGATGTTACAGATTTAGTTGCTTTACATAAAGAAATAGCGTCAGTTGTACAAAAACGATACGATAACAAACTAACTATTACGGATTTCGTTTCTCGTGCTGTTGTATTAGCGCTTGGAGAGCATAAAGAAATGAACAGTGCTTATATGGATGATACAATTCATCAATTTGAACATGTTCATTTAGGCATGGCAGTCGCATTAGAAAAAGGATTAGTCGTTCCAGCTATTCGCTTTGCTAATAATCTATCTGTAGTAGAGTTATCTAAACAAATTAAAAACGTTGCACAAAAAGCAAGAGAAGGTAGTTTAAGTAGTGATGATATGCAAGGGACAACCTTTACAATTAGTAATTTAGGTAGCTTCGGTATTGAATATTTTACGCCAGTATTAAATACACCTGAAACTGGTATTTTAGGTGTAGGTGCAATTGAACATGTTCCAGTATATAAAGGGAAGAAAATAAAAAAAGGCAGTATGTTACCTTTAAGTTTAACATTCGATCATCGTGTATTAGATGGTGCACCAGCAGCTGCATTTTTACGCACAATTAAACGTTATTTAGAAGAACCTGTAACAATTCTTTTATAAAGAGAAGGTGAGAGAATGAGTAAACTAGTCGTTATTGGTGGCGGACCTGCTGGCTATGTAGCGGCAATTACCGCAGCTCAAAATGGAAAAGATGTCACTCTTATTGATGAAGCTGATCTTGGCGGGACTTGTTTAAATGTTGGGTGTATGCCTACAAAATCATTGTTAGAAAGTGCGGAAGTGCATGACATTGTGAGAAAAGCGAATCATTATGGAGTTACACTCAATAATGGAAGTATATCAATTGATTGGAAGCAAATGCAGGCGAGGAAATCACAAATCGTAACGCAGCTCGTCCAAGGAATTCAATATTTAATGAAGAAAAATAAAATAAAAGTTATACAAGGTAAAGCGAAATTTGAAACGGATCACCGTGTTCGAGTTACAAACGGTAATAAAGAAGATGTAGTAGATGGAGATCAGTTCATTATAGCGACAGGTTCAGAACCGACTGCATTACCCTTTGCTCCATTTGACGGAAAGTGGATTTTAAATAGCAGCCATGCAATGTCCATAGATTATATACCAAAATCATTATTAATCGTTGGCGGTGGTGTAATAGGATGCGAGTTTGCAAGTATTTATAGTCGCCTTGGAACAAAAGTTACGATTGTTGAAATGGCACCGCAATTATTACCAGGTGAAGATGAAGATATCTCACACATTTTAAGAGGGAAACTAGAAAATGATGGTGTAGAAATATTTACAGGAGCAGCTTTAAAAGGATTAAATAATTATAAGAAGCAGGCTTCATTTGAATATGAAGGAAGTATCCAAGAAGTTAATCCAGAATTTATTCTCGTTTCTGTCGGCCGAAAACCACGTGTACAACAATTAAATTTAGAAAAAGCAGGCATTCAATATTCAAATAAAGGAATTTCTGTGAATGAACATATGCAAACCAATGTATCACATATTTATGCAGCAGGCGATGTGATTGGTGGAATCCAGCTTGCTCACGTTGCCTTCCATGAAGGAACGACGGCAGCATTACACGCGAGTGGAGAAGATGTAAAAGTAAACTACCATGCTGTACCTCGCTGTATTTATACCGCTCCAGAAATTGCTAGTGTCGGTTTAACAGAAAAAGATGCAAGAGAGCAGTACGGTGACATACAAATGGGAGAATTTCCTTTTACAGCAAATGGAAAAGCGCTTATTATTGGAGAACAAACGGGGAAAGTAAAAGTTATTGTGGAACCTAAATATCAAGAAATTGTTGGAATTTCTATTATTGGTCCTCGTGCAACAGAACTAATTGGTCAAGGAACTGTAATGATTCATACGGAAGTTACTGCCGATATTATGAGAGATTATATTGCAGCGCACCCTACTTTATCTGAAGCGATTCATGAAGCGTTATTGCAAGCTTTAGGACATGCTGTACATGCTTAAATGAAAATATAATAAACCACTATTCTCTAAATGAATAAGAGAATAGTGGTTTGCATTTTTACAGAAAAAATTGAATATCCTATTATTTTTTTACGTCAATCGCTGAAGTAATATCGTTCCAATCAGCAGCTAAATTAGCAGTTTTACCGTACCAATCAGCATGTTTAAATATAACACCTTTTCCATAGCCTTGTGTAGAAGTATGCTCCCAAAGTGTCGTTGAATAACTTGCTGAAGGCGATGCTGTACTTACAGAGGAAATTCTGTCGTTCCAGCTAGATGGTAAGTTTTTAAAGCCGCTGCTCCAGTAAATATATTGGCCACCTTTATCTTTATGTTCATAAAAATCAGTACTACCAGCACCGCTACCTAAAGGATTAATTTTATTTTTAAGTACTTTTTTATCCTTTTCAATATAAGCATCTAATGTTTCGCGGCTAGTAAAACCATAAGCTAGCCAATCTCCATTTTCATTTTGCTCTGGTAATACCATAGTAATTTGGATGTCTTTCTTATCTTGATCACTTAATTTTGTAAGAGAATTAACATTCTGTTCATCCACTTTTAAATAATCAAAAGACTTAATTGTGTTACTTTTTTCTTCAGCGCTTACTGCACCTAATCCCCCAGTTAATGCAAATCCAGCTACTAATGTCCCTGCTACTAATTTCTTCAACATATAACCATCCCTTTTTGTTTAGATTTTTGTACAGGTGAATATTTGTACTAGTAAAATGTATTCTAATTATCAACTATTGTAAATATTCTGAAGTTTTAGAAATAAAAGGCGGAATATTTATAGTTTTGCATTTTTTCTTTAGAAAAAATAGTTATTGGAATGATATAATAAATAGATATATCGCTTTTGTTAGATCTTAAAATATTTTAGGGGGAAAGTTTTTGAAGTATTTTAATAAAGATTGGTATAAAGAAATGCAAGTATCTGGTTTTTTAAATTTCCCAGAAACAGTAGAAGAATGGGAAGAGATGTTGCGAGAGAGCGAAAAGGTAGGAATGGATTATAAGCAAAGTTTAAGAGAAGACGTGGAAGAAAAGAAAGAAGATTTATTAAAGTTCCTCCCTAAATCACTGCATCCATACATTCATGACAATACAATTAATTCAGAATACCCAACGGAAAAATTAAAGAGACTTATGCTTGAGTGGACAAAAGATTATGAGAAAAGAATGAATGATTTAGAGCAAGCCTATATAGATAATTATAATTCTATAAAAGAAAAGCTCGCGCAGAATGTCGTTCAACTACATGAATACTCACTACATGACAGTGTAGTCAAATCAGTGGAGAAAAAATCAGAAGCTACGCTAATTATAACTTTAGATTGCAGTGGTACTTTCAGTGAATTTGATAAACTACAAGCAACTTTTACAGGAGTAACGAAATGTTCTATCCCGGAAAATTTTGAAGGTGCTTGGTGGTTATGTCATGAAATAGATCTTATTCATGAAGGATTTGAATTGGGTGTTTTATTTGATTGCCCATTTGAAGAAGTGACGATTTGTGCAAAAGATGTATTGCTTAAGATAGGTAACTAGTAAACTTTACAAACAAAAAACAGTCTTATTTGACTGTTTTTTATTTAGTTGCTAAATTATCAAGTTTCCAATATGTATCTGTTAACGGCGCAGATTTGCTATCTATGTATAAATACATATTATTTAAATCTTTTGGTGAAGTTTTCATATTAAATACAATGTCGGTAGTTAAAGAAAACTCAGATGGAACCTTTTTAGCATTTTCATTTTGTATAACTTCACCTTCGTATTTTTCACCCGTTTTTTCATCTTTTATGAAATATTTTATTTCTGAAAGATCTATCGTTTGTCCGTCAGCACGAGCGTTATTTATAGTAACACGAGCTGTGAGACGCCACTCTTTGTCTATTTTTTCGAATTTAGCATTTTCAACAGTTGCTCTATAGTATTCATTTTTAACTATTTCCCCATAGTGCATTGCATTCTTTTCAAGAGCGCTCTTTTCTTGTTTCGGTGCAGTATTCCCACTACATCCTGCCATAAGTCCTGTAAATAATAATGCTGTACAAGTTACTTTCATTATAGATTTCATAATAATTCCTTTCTGTATTAAAAAGTAAAACATAGGAATAATTTTACATGAATAGGAAAGGAAATGGAAGCATATTTGCAGAATATGCAAATATGCATTTATTTTGTTGTCAAGTTAATGGAATAGAAAGAGGGAGAAAGCTGAATAAAACAGAGTGAACAAGAATTAAAAATATTGTAACACGGAAGAGACATGCATATAATTAAAATAAAGATAAAGTTTCAGAATCTTCAATGACGGCGGTGGATACATGTTTACTGAAGAGCGCAGAGAGAAAATTTTAGAATTACTTAAGAAAAACGGAAGGGTAATTGCTAAAGATCTTGCGGAAAGTTTCGATATGTCTATTGATTCTATAAGAAGAGATTTGTCTATTATGGAGAAGGATGGCTTGTTAAAAAGAACACATGGAGGTGCAATCGAACTTACTAGAGTAAGAAATTTAACTGCTGAACCATCGAAATGTTATCGTGATAGTTCACTAGGTGAAGAAGCGATTGCGAAAGTTGCTGCATCCTACATACAAGAAGGAGATTCCGTTTTTATTGGTGGAGCTTCTATCCATTATGCCATGTTAAAATATTTACCTGAAACATCATTTACAGTGATTACGAATGCTTTAGAAATTGCTAGTAAGTTAAGGGAGTATAAGAATGTAGAAACATATTTAATTGGTGGAAAGGTGAAATCATCAGGAAATATGACAGATACACTTGCCTCTGAAATGATCAATAGATTGTCTATTGATTTGTATTTCTCTACAGGTGGCGGCATTTCATTGGATGGTATAAGTACTGCCACGCCGGAAGTTGCTTATTTTGGAAAAACAGTAAGTAAAATTGCTAGAAGAAATATTTGTTTAGCTCCGCATACTAAACTTGGAAGAGATTGCTTTATAAAAGGAGAGTCACTGAGAGAAATTGAACTTATAATAACAGATGAAGAAGCTCCTAAAGAAATAATTCAACAATTTGAGAAACAAGGCAAAGAAATTTTGATAGCATCAATAGATTGCATTTAAAAGGAGTTTAAAATGATTATAAAAGAACAAGAGTTTCACATAAATGGATTAACTTACACAATTCGTTCAGCAGCTGAAACGGATGCGGAGCAATTATCGAAGATTAGAGTTCAGATCGATGGCGAAACTGAAAATATGGATAGAGAAGCTGGAGAGGGATTTATAGATAAAATAGGTTTTCAAAAAATAATAAAAGCAGATAGTGAAGAGGTGAAGAATCTCTTTTTAGTTGCAGAAGTGCACAACCAAATCGTAGGGTTTTCAAGATGTGAAGGGTCAAATTTGAAAAGATTATCCCATAAAGTAGAGTTTGGCGTTTGTATTTTAAGAGAGTTTTGGGGATATGGAATCGGGAAGAGTCTCATGCAACAATCTATTCATTGGGCTGATGAAAATGAGATTAAAAAGATATCATTACAAGTATTAGAGACAAACGAAAAAGCCATTCAGCTATATAAAAAATTAGGTTTTGAAGTAGAAGGTATTTTAAAAAATGATAAAAGGCTGTCGGATGGGAAGTATTATAATACGGTTGTAATGGGAAGGTGTATTTGAGTCTGTTCATTAAAGAGGTGGAAATGTATGTTTTATAGAAGAAAGTACTATATAGTAAAAAATGAATTTATTAAAATTTTTAATGATCATTTCAATCATACGAACTTACCTAATCAGTTAAAGCATGGCTCTAGGCTAATAGGACGCTGGATGAAAGATAATAAGAATGGTACGACTGAAGTGTTTGCCATATGGGAATATGATAGTTATGAACAGTATAAAGAAATAGAATCAAAGATTAGAAATGACGAGAAGCATATTAGAAAAATACATGAATGGTATGAAAAACATGGCGGAAGGGAATATGTTTTACAGGAGTACATAGTAGAGATGAAAAACGAAGAGTTAGTATGTACTGTAAAGTGATAGAGAGGTGAGAGATAGTGGGAATGAAAACAAAATTATATTTTAGTGTAGCATCCACAATTTTATTTGCAATAGCCGTAATTATTTTCTTTATAAACGGTAATCCACAAATGTGGTTTTGGTTATGTATTTTCTTTGCGTCCATTATACAAAACATAGTGCTACTAAAAAAGAATAAAGAAGTGCATTAAGATATTCAAATTATTAACATATTTGTGTCGTCTTTCTAGTTTTATTGAAAACGCTTTTATTCAGTTTTATAATAAAGGTATGTTTTTACAGATCTCCAAAACAATGAATAGGGAGATGATACAATGTTAGCTTCACCGTTTTACTTACATACATGGAAAAAGTTTGTTGATGAAGGGGTCCTTGATTCGAACCGTATGAACGAGAGAATTTCAGAGTCATGGCATCGATGTAAACAAGCAAATGTGAATCCTCATATGAATAAAGGTCAGAAAATTTTGTCTTCTAAAGTTTTTCAAGATCAAAAGAAAAAGAGTGAAATCTTCCTCGATATAGCAATACCTCAAATACAAAATATGAGAAAAACCATTGATGAACTGCAAATGTTGGCATTATTAATTGATCCAGATGGTTATGTTCTATCGTTAAGTGGAAATGAACAAACATTGAAACGAGCAAAACATATTAACTTCATTGAAGGTGTGAAATGGACGGAAGCAGCTGTTGGTACAAATGCGATAGGAACAGCGCTTGAGATTGAAGAGGCTATTATGATAAGTGGTACAGAGCATTATTCTGTCGCATCTCATAGCTGGAGCTGTGCGGCTGCTCCCATTCATAATGATGACGGGAAATTAATTGGAGTTCTAGATTTCTCTTGTCCCATTGAATTTTCCCATCCGTATATGCTCGGGATGGTAACTTCGATTGCACATGCGATTGAACGTGAATGTAGTATTCGAGTGCATCAAAATGAATTACATTTAATCCATCGTTTTTTAGATGTAATTGACAGTGATGAACAAGTTGTAATTTGTAATCATCGTAATGTTATCGTTTCTGCAAGCAAGAGGGTTCGGGAACGAGTATGTAATTGGTCACGGATGAAACTTGAAGATTTAATGCACTATGGATTGAAAACTAAATTAGAAGTTCCAGTATACAGTAATAATAGAATGATTGGGAAATGTATTTATGTAAAGGGAAATAAACAAGTAAAATCATTTTCAACGTCCCCATTTATAAATGGCATCACTTTTCCTGGAGTAATTGGGACAAGCAGTGCATTTCAACATACTTTAGAAGAAATTAAGCTCGTATCACCAACTGACGCAAGTGTATATGTTTGTGGTGAAACAGGTGTAGGGAAAGAATATGTAGCGAGAGCGATTCATGAAAATAGTCCAAGAAAAAATGGCCCTTTTATAGCTGTTAACTGTGGTTCATTACCGAAAGAATTAATGGAAAGTGAATTGTTCGGTTATGCTGAAGGTGCATTTACAGGTGCGCGGCGCCACGGATATAAAGGGAAATTCGAACAAGCAGACGGAGGGACAATATTTTTAGATGAAATTGGTGAAGTGCCGCCAGAGATGCAAGTCGCATTATTGCGTGTTTTACAAGAACGAACAGTAACCCCAATTGGCAGTTCAAAAGAGATACCAGTAAATATTCGTATTATTACTGCGACACATAAAGATTTATTGCGATTAGTTGAGGAAGGCAAGTTCCGCCAAGATTTATATTATCGTTTACATGTTTATCCACTATATGTTCCATCGTTAATAGAAAGAAAAGAGGATATTCCTTACTTCATACAACATTTTTGTGAACGAAAGAATTGGAATGTTGCATTTCCGAAGAGCATTTGTAATCAGTTTTCACAGCATACATGGCCCGGAAATATTCGAGAATTATTAAATGTATTAGAACGCATTTACATTTTGTCGCAAGGACGAGAAATATGCGAAAAACAAATCTCTTTTTTATTACAAACAATGATGGGAAATCAACCTCATTTTGAATTGCAAGCAGAAAATAAAACAGAGAAAACATTAAATTTCCGTGAAAAAATACAGCGTGATAGCATGATTGAAGCGCTAGAAAAGACGAACGGAAATGTTTCGTTAGCTGCAAAACTGTTAGATGTACCTCGAAGTACATTTTATAAACGAATGCAAAAATATAAGTTATAAAGTAGATTTTTGTAATCTACTTTTTCTTTGTGGGCTCATGTTCTGTCGGAATGTGCGCTTACCGGGGAAATAATAAAATAGTTGAAAATAAATTTCCGAAAGGGGGACTTATGTGAAGTATATTGAAATTGGTATTGGAAATAGGTGGTTCGTTCGAACAGAAACTGAAAATAAAGATGGAACTGAATTTGAAGAACGAGGAATTATAAAACCTATTTATTTTGAGTCTTTATATGTACGAGTGTGGTTTCGAAAAACGTGTTTAATTTTAGATACGAAAGAAGGGTTTAAAAAGGTTAAAAAAAGGAGGATTGAATATAAATTTATTTTTGGAATTGTGAGTAGACTGGATAAAGAAAAAGTGGGCTAACGTGCGAAGTTATATTGACCAGGAAATTCTTTTGACTTATATCAAATTCATGAAAAGCACTTTTTATAAATATAAATTGTTAATAAAACCGCTAAGGAAACTTAGCGGTTTCTTTTTAAAAAGGGAGGATTTGCGTATGAATAGGATCGTAACTGTTTTACTTGCAATTATTATAATGGGGTATTCTATTTATAGTTGGAATGATACTTCGGAACTGAGTATGTTAATTTTACAAACGCTTTTAGGGTTTATGTTAGGTAGTTTAGGGGTGCAAAATTTTAAAAATAAAGAAAATAGAAGTGTGGGTATCGTTTTACTACTCGTTGCGCTATATTTAATTGTTGTATCGTTAGTAAAATATTTGGCATGAATAAGTATTTAAATGACTTATTCATGCTTTCCTTATTACGATAAATATTCTCGTAATAAAAATTAAAATTCCACTTGTATTTCACTATATAAAATATGGCATAATGATTTAGTTAAATAGAAATGGATAGGGTATTTGAGAGGGGCAGTATAATGAGTTTTGCAATTGAAATAGTAATAAAAGCACCAATGGATGTTGTATGTGACTACATAATAGAAGATGAAAAAATAAAAGAATGGAATACATTTATGATAGAAAATCGCTATCCTTCAAATATAGATAAAGAGAATCCACGTGTAGGAGATAAATATATTTCTGTTCAAAAAGTCGGTAAGAAAATATTGGAGGCAGAAGTAGAAATTCTTGAATACGATGCACCCCATATTATTTCACTTGGCAGTGAAATGAAGCAAGGTTATTCGGCAATGACTTATATGTTAGAAGAAGATGAGGAGGGTACAGCACTGACATTAATTTCAGAATATGAACCTAGTAATCTTTACTATAAAATTATGTATAAGTTAACAGGCTGGATTTCACGAGGTTTAACTATGGAACAAATTGAGCGTCTAGCAGAATGTGTAGAAGCTGCTTATCATAAAGAAGATTAATATTAAAGATATGTATGAAGGTAAAAGCGTTACTCAATCTCATGAGTAACGCTTTTACTGTTTAAAGATTTTTTATTGAAAACCTCAATAGCTTTTTCATACATTTCTTTATCAATACAAAAATAGCACACCTTATGTATTGAAGGTGTGCTATTTATATAAACCAGTCGTATACATTTTCGTCAATGTATGCACAATTTCTTCTAGGTTGATCTTTTTATCATTTTGCACAATCGTCCAAAGAAACATCTCATTCATCGCAAACCAAGCACGTGCTACAATTTCTTTATTCAATTTAGAATGTGCTAACCCACTTTCTTGAGAGTATGTAATATCTTGCGTAATACTGTTTATAAAGCGTTCCCGTATCTCGTCCCATTTTTGACGTATCTCTTTTGATAACCCAATTGCTTCTTCTACAACTTGTAAAATTGCTCGTTCTTTCTCTGCTAATTGTAGAAATGCTTTAACTTGATTTTGGATCATTGTACGTGCTTCTTCTGTCGTTTGAGGCGAAAAAGAGCGCTCAGCGATATTATAAAATTGATTCATAACATCTTCCATTAAAACGATGAGAAGATCATCTTTGTTTTTAAAGTATACATATGCCGTGCCATAACCGGTTTCAGCGTGTTTAATAATTTGTGTAATGGTTGTTTTCTGAAATCCATTATTAATAAAAACAATGTAGCCGGAATGTAAAAGTTTCTTTTTAGTTTCTAAGGAGCGGTGTTTTCTTGATGAAAGAGTAGTGTTTTTCAAAGAATCACCTCTTTATACTGAAATATCTGAAAATATAACTGTATTGTAAAAGAAATTCATATATAAAGTCAACTGACATAATATCATTGACGTTATATCAACTAAGGTGATATATTTCAATTAGTTAGAATAAAAAGAAAATTAAGAGAAGGTGACACCATGTATAAAGAACCATTTCAACCAACTTATGAGTATGCGCTTGAATGTGATAAACATGATGAACTGAAAGATTTTCAAACTGAATTTTATAAAAAAGAAGGAACAATATATTTAGATGGAAACTCATTAGGGCTACTTTCAAAAAGAGCAGAGAAATCGTTACTTACGTTGCTAGATTCATGGAAAGAGTATGGCATTGACGGCTGGACCGAGGGTGAGCATCCGTGGTTTTTCCTTTCGGAAAAATTAGGTGAATTGACTGCACCTCTTATTGGAGCTTTACCAGAAGAAACTATTGTAACCGGTTCCACGACAACGAATATTCATCAAGTAATCGCAACTTTCTATGAGCCGAAAGGAATACGCACAAAAATTCTTGCAGATGAATTAACATTTCCGTCAGATATATATGCACTTCAAAGTCAAATTCGTTTAAAGGGCCTAGATCCAGATGAGCATTTAGTACGAGTGAAGAGCCGAGATGGTAGAACACTTTCTGAAGATGATATTATTCATGCGATGACAGATGATGTCGCTTTAATTTTATTGCCTTCTGTACTGTATAGAAGCGGCCAAATTCTTGATATGAAACGTTTAACAGCGGAAGCGCATAAGCGTGGTATTCATATCGGGTTCGATTTATGTCACTCAATCGGTTCTATTCCGCATCATTTCAAAGAATGGGATGTTGATTTCGCTATTTGGTGTAATTATAAATACTTAAACGCAGGACCTGGTGGTGTTGCTGGCCTTTATGTAAATAAAAAACATTGTAATAGACTTCCAGGCTTGTCTGGCTGGTTTAGTTCTAGAAAAGATAAGCAGTTTGATATGGAACATACATTAACTGCAGCAGACCATGCAGGTGCATATCAAATTGGTACCCCTCACGTATTAAGTACAGCGCCGTTAATCGGTTCTCTTGAAATGTTTAAAGAGGCTGGTATAGAACGTTTACGTGAAAAATCTTTACATATTACAAGATACATGCTTAATTTAATTGCTCATGAATTAAGTGATTTTGGATTTACAATTGGAAATCCATTAGAGGATGAAAAACGAGGCGGGCATATTTATTTAGAGCATGCAGAAGCAGCACGTATATGTAAAGCGTTAAAAGCAAATGGAGTAATTCCAGATTTTAGAGCGCCAAATGGAGTGAGACTTGCGCCAGTTGCTTTATATAATACGTACGAAGAAGTATGGCAGTCTGTTATGATTTTAAAGAAAATTATGAAAGATGAAGAGTATAAGCAATTTGAAAATAAGCGAGAGGTTGTGGCATAAGTATGAAAACATCAGAGTGGATTGATATTTCACAACCTCTAAATAATGATATTGCTACTTGGCCAGGGGATACACCGTTCTCGTATGAAGTTTCATGGTCAAAAGAAGAGAGTGGTTCAGTAAATGTCGGAAAGTTAACGATGAGTATTCATACAGGTACTCATATTGATGCACCGTTTCATTTTGATAATGATGGAAAGAAAGTGTTCGATTTAGATATTCAAGTTTATGTCGGACCTACGCGAATCATTGATGTTTCTAATCTTGAAAGCATTGGGAAAAAGGAATTAGAGAAATTTCATTTAGAAGGAGTAGAACGCTTGTTGTTACGCACATCTTCACATGGTAAAGCGAATGAATTCCCAGATGTAATCCCACATTTACGTGCGGATATAGCACCATTTCTTTCAGAAAAAGGTATACGTTTAATCGGAGTGGATGTACCATCAGTTGATCCATTAGATGATAAAGAATTAGCAGCGCATCATCAATTGTTTAAACATGGTATACACATTTTAGAAAATGTCGTACTAGATCACGTAGCAGACGGTGATTATGAATTGATCGCATTACCACTTGCCTTATCAGATGCAGATGGAAGTCCAGTTCGAGCAGTTATTAGACCAATATAAGTAGAAATATATATAAAGGGGCGTTTTGCTAATATGAAAGAAAATGAAAAGGTAATTATGGAAAAAGGGATTCATACGGACTTTAAAGAGAATATGACGTACGGGGAATATTTACAATTAGATAGTTTACTATCTTCTCAAAAGAGATTATCAGACCACCATGATGAAATGTTGTTCATCGTTATTCACCAAGCAAGCGAACTTTGGATGAAGCTTATTTTACATGAGTTAAACGCAGCAATTGAATCTATTAAACAAGACAAATTACAACCAGCTTTTAAAATGTTAGCACGTGTATCAAAAATTCAGTCTCAAATTATTCAATCTTGGGATATTCTTGCGACATTAACACCATCCGAGTACATTGAGTTTCGTGACTCGCTCGGTCAAGCTTCAGGTTTTCAATCGTATCAATATCGTATGATTGAGTATGCACTTGGTTATAAAACGCCGCATGCCTTAAAAATTTATGAAAAAGATCCAGAATTACACGCTCGACTTCATACAGCGCTACATGCACCAAGTTTGTATGATGTCGCAATTCAAGCTCTTGTAAAAGAAGGATTCCCAATTCATAAAGATGTGTTAAATCGTGATATTACACAGCCATACGAAGAAGATGCAACAGTAGAAGCAGCATGGCTTGAAGTGTATGCGGATGTGAAAAAATATTGGAATTTATATCAGCTTGCTGAAAAATTAATCGATATTGAAGATTGGCTACAACAATGGCGTTTCCGTCATATGAAAACAGTAGAACGCATTATCGGACATAAAATGGGAACAGGTGGCTCTTCTGGTGTATCTTATTTAAAACGAGTACTTGATCAAAGCTTCTTCCCAGAGCTTTGGAATGTTCGTACGAAATTATAAAAACAAACCTGTCAGTTCATTACTGGCAGGTTTGTTTTTTATTTGAACCCAAGTATGTTTTAATGAAAGCTACAAGATATAATAAATTAAGTAATGATTTAATTGGAGGTAAAGTATTGGATTTCAAGCAGCTAGAAAATAAATTTGAAAAGAAAAAAGTGAATACATTTCTTGTTTATCAAAAAGGAGAATTAACAACCGAGTATTATAAAACATCCGAATGTGCAAGTAATTTATATAAAATAAATTCGATTACAAAAAGCATTGTATCTATATTAATAGGTATTGCAATCGATAAAGGATATATAAATGATATACATACACCGATTACAGAGTGGATTGAAAATGTATCTGAGGAAAAGCAGGATTTGTCTCTATATCATTTATTAACTATGACTACAGGAGAAGATTGGAAGGAGTTTGGGAATGGGGTCGTTTTCCCAAATGATTTTGTAGAATCGGATAACTGGGTGCAGTACATATTAGAAAAACCAATAATTGAAGAACCGGCTACAAAAATGAATTATAACTCAGGTTCTTCGCATTTACTTAGTTACATTATCCAAAAAGCTACTGGAATGCCGACAGAACAGTTTGCGAAAAAATATGTATTTGATCCATTAGAAATTACCGAATATGAGTGGCAGCAAGATCCGCAAGGAATACATGTCGGCGGCTTCGGAATGAAAATGAAGTCTAAAGATTTATTAAAGTTAGGAATATTATGTTTACAGAATGGGTATTGGCAAGGGAATGAAATTGTATCATCGAAATGGTTAGAAGAATCAAGTACACCTCTATTTAAAACGTATGAACATGTCGGGGCATATGGATATCACTGGTGGGTATTGAATAACGAAAGATTTCACATACCGTACTGTATGTACTTTGCTATGGGATATGGCGGGCAATACATCGTTATCATTCCGCAGTTAGAGGTCATTGCTGTAATAAGTAGTCATATGCCTAAACGTGGGCTCGTTCCATTAAAGTTATTTATCGAGCATGTACAGGAGAATTATAAGTTTGTATGAGAAGAGGAGGGACTGTATGGGGGATGTAAAAACATTATCACTATTTAGACTATGTTTAAGCCTTCTAGCATTTAGTGCAATCATTACGCAATTTATAATACGGGCACAAGTGAAACCGTTCAATCCAGTTAACTTTTTTAGTTTCTTCACTATCGAAAGTAACATTTTAGTTGCATGTATTCTCCTTTTAAGTAGTATCGGAACAGCTACATTTGGTCGATCAGAACAGTTTGGTATACTTCGTGGTGCAGCAACTGTATACATACTTACGACTGGACTCATTTATTTTTTATTATTAAGAGGGTTAGAAGAATCACTTCAAACCGCAATACCATGGGTAAATACGGTGTTACATTATATCATGCCAATCGCAATGCTTTTAGATTGGATTTTAAATCCGCCTAGTAAGAAAATCACTTGGAAACAAGCCGCAAGTTGGCTCTTATTCCCGTTTTTTTATGTTTTATATAGCTTAATACGTGGTCCAATCGCGAATTGGTATCCTTATCCGTTTTTAGATCCGAGAATAGGTGGATATGGTAGAGTACTTTTATACAGTATAGGTATAGCAGTTGTAATTGGCGCTATTTGTATATTGGTAAAATTTTTAGGGAATCGAAATTTTAGAAATGAAAGAAACCCGGCTGTTTAAATTCATAACAGCCGGGTTTCTTTCATTTTATCTACTCGTTTTCTGAAACGACATTTTAATAAATTTCTCCGTCTTCGTTTCAAACTCTACATCAACAAAAATACCATATTCTTTTCCATCCTCGCGTAGCCATAATTTAAATTTTTCAACTGTTATTTGAACGGTTTTTGGTTTTCTACCTATATGAAGGTAATCAATAATCTCTGCTTTTGGGTATTGTTCTTTCGTCTTTTCTACAGCAAGTTTACCCCATTTCGCATACGGCGGCTGCGCATGAACAATTGATGAGCCTGTATATACATTTGAACATATTGTTAGGAACAGAATAACGAGTGCGACACGCTTTAACAATTTTTTCATAATGAACTCCTTTTACCTTTTTTTATATTGTTTACATACTTTTTCAACGATATTAGTTTGGATTTTTTTGTCTTCTTTACATAAAAGCGAGCCTTTTACAAAACATAACCAAGAAATCATTTCCGTAATTAAGGAGGGAAAATTATGCGCCAAAAAGCTGTTTTTAAAATAGCAGTTTTGCTTGCGTTCATAGGACTGTCTTTCATGGTCAGTAGTATACAACTAAAAAATGTAGAAGCCTTTTCTAATCAAGTCATTCAAAGAGGAGCATCTGGCGAAGATGTCATTGAACTGCAATCTCGTTTGAAATATAACGGATTTTATACAGGAAAAGTGGATGGTGTTTTCGGCTGGGGTACATACTGGGCACTTCGAAATTTTCAAGAGAAATTCGGTTTACCTGTTGATGGTTTAGCCGGAGCTAAAACGAAGCAAATGCTCGTGAAGGCAACGAAGTATGATAAGTCAATTGCTAATAAAGGAACGACAACGAATAAAGGAAATAGTGGTGGTACAGCACAAGAAAATAAACCACCTCAAAATAAAGGGACAAGTGTTCCAAATGGTTATTCCCAAAACGACATTCAGCTTATGGCAAACGCAGTATATGGAGAATCTCGTGGTGAGCCGTACTTAGGACAAGTTGCAGTCGCTGCAGTTATTTTAAATCGTGTTACAAGTGCATCATTTCCAAATACTGTTTCGGGTGTGATTTTTGAGCCAAGAGCATTTACAGCGGTAGCAGACGGACAAATATATTTAACACCAAATGAAACAGCGAAAAAAGCTGTATTAGATGCAATTAATGGATGGGATCCAACAGGAAACGCATTGTATTATTTCAATCCAGATACTGCAACAAGTAAATGGATTTGGACTCGTCCACAAATTAAAAAGATCGGGAAACATATTTTCTGTAAATAGAGCGGAGGTGGAACTATGTTACGAGGTATTATAATCGTATTATTAACAATCGGTGTAGTCGGCACAGGGTACTGGGGCTATAAAGAGCATCAAGAGAAGAATGCAGTATTAATTCGGGCTGAAAATAGCTATCAACGTGCGTTTCACGATTTAGCGTACGAGGTAGATTTATTGCACGATAAAATTGGCACAACGCTTGCCATGAATTCACGTGCATCTTTATCACCTGCATTAGCAGATGTATGGAGATTAACATCTGAAGCTCGTTCAGATGTAGGGCAACTTCCTTTAACGTTAATGCCTTTTAATAAAACGGAAGAATTTTTAGCGAATATCGGTGATTTTAGTTACCGTGCAGCTATTCGTGATTTAGAAAAAGAGCCGTTAAATGATCAAGAATACAAAACGTTGCAAACTTTATACTCAAATGCCGGAAATATACAAGATGAACTAAGAAAAGTGCAACATCTTGTTTTGAAAAACAATTTACGCTGGATGGATGTTGAGATGGCACTCGCATCCAATCGTGATCCTGCCGACAATACAATTATTGACGGACTAAAGACAGTAGAAAAAAATGTAACATCGTATTCATCTACAAACTTCGGACCTACCTTTACAAGTGCACAAAAAAATAAAAAAGGTGGATTTGAAGCAGAAGGAAAAGCAATTTCAAAAGATGAAGCGGCGAAAATCGCAAAATCGTTCTTGAATTTAAAAGGAAATGAAAAAGTAGAAGTCGAGAAAAGTGGAAAAGGTGCGAAAGAATCTTTCTATAGTGTGAAAATTAAAGACGAGGCAACGAATAATGAGTTTTATATGGATATTACCGGAAAAGGCGGATATCCAATTTGGGTTATGAATAATCGAGAAATTAAAGAACAGAAAATTAGTTTAAACGATGCAGGAAGTAAAGGTTTGAAATTCTTAAAGGACCATAAGTTTCATAATATGGAGCTTTATGATAGCTCACAATATGATAATGTTGGAGTATTTACGTATGTAGTAAATGAGAATGGCGTACGAATTTATCCAGAGGCAATTCAAATGAAAATTGCTTTAGATGACGGTTCTATCGTCGGATTTTCGGCGAAAGAATATTTAGCATCACATCAAAAACGAACAATCCCTTCGGCAAAGCTAACTGCAGCAGAAGCAAGAAAGAAAATAAACCCTGATGTAAAGGTAATGGAAGAGCGAAAAGCAATGGTAGTAAATGATTTGCATAACGAAGTACTTTGTTATGAATTTGTAGGTACTTTAGGGAAAGATACGTACCAAATTTTCATTAATGCAAATAGCGGAGCAGAAGAAAAAGTGAAGAAAATGCAAGCTGTTGAAAAAATTTATGATTAAACTTTAATGGTAAAGTGGTGAGAATAATGAAAATCTTAATATATCTATTGATGGTTTGTTTTTTTATAACTGGATGCAGTATTGGAAAAAAAGATAGTCCAAACGAAAAGCCAGAGCAAAAAAATGTTTCGATGAAAAATGTTAATTATACGAACAAGTCAAATAAGCCAAATGAAAAAGCGGCGGACCATCTAGCATCTTTAGCAGCAAGTGTGCCAGGTGTGAATGATGCGACAGCGGTAGTAGTTGGGAAATATGCTATCGTAGGAATTGATGTAAAAGCGAAACTTGATCGAACTCGTGTTGAATCCATTAAATACTCTGTTGCAGAAAGTTTGAAAAACGATCCTGATGGTGCTAATGCAGTTGTTGTAGCAGATGTTGATACGTACGAACGACTGAAACAAATTGGAAAGCAAATTAAAAAAGGAAAAACAGGCGAAGGTATACTGGATGAGTTAGCAGCAATTGTTGGCCGTGTAATGCCACAAGTTCCAAATGACATGATTGAAAATAAAGAAACGAATCCAATTCAAGATAATGATAAACAATTACCAAAAGATGAAGAACAAGAACTAAGAAAAGAACGGAATGATCAATCAAATAATCATTTGAATAAATAAAGATAACCTTAACCCTGTACTAAATTGTGCAGGGTTTTTCAATATAATATTAAATATTCAGTTTATTTTTAAGGGAATATATGGTTTAATTATTATGGGAGGGACAACTGTTATGATGAAAAAAAGCACATTAATATTATGTAGTTTATGCTTAGGTTTCAGTATGACAGCGTGTGAACAGAAGAAAGAAGTAAAAAAGCACACAGCGACTTCTTCTACTGTAATGGAAAATCAGAAGAAAGAATCTATCAATATAAATCATTTTTTAAATATAAATGAAGGAATGACTTATAAAGAAGTAAAAGATTTAATTGGTTTTGAAGGGGATTTACTCATAGAAGAAGGTGTAGAACATTCTACACAAATTAAGCAAATTTTTGCTTGGAAGGGAAGCAATCCAACTGCATTAGTTGAAATTACCTTTTTAGATGGAAAAGTACATTCTAAAATGCAGCAAGGTTTAAGCTAATAAGTTGAAAATGGGAGAGTTTAGCATGGACATACATACAGGGGAGATTCAATTAGTTCCGTATAAAGAGGAATATAAAGAAGTTATAGAAACATTTACTTTACCAAGTGAACAAGTTCAATTTACGTCGGACCCAGCTGAATTATTGAAAAAAGCAAAAAATGATCGTACAAAAAATGTCATTGTTATTTTAGATTACAATGGGGTACCTGTTGGTCTTTTTGCATTGCAAACGGGAGATAGAGTACAGGAATTCACAGAAAATGAGAACGCTTTACTTTTAACTTCATTTTCTATAAATCACAATAGGCAAAGGAAAGGATATGCTAAAAAATCACTGGCATTATTACAAGAGTTTGTACAACGTTATTTTCCGATAAAAAATGAAGTTGTACTTGCTGTGAATGAAAAAAATATTCCAGCACAAAATTTATATGAAAAAGTTGGTTTCCAAGATAAAGGTTTTAGAAGAATGGGACCAATTGGTCAACAAATCATAATGCATTTACCTATCATAAAATAACGAGAAAAAACTTACTCTTGTACAAAAGTAGTAAGTTTTTTATTTAGAAAGATATATAATATAGAATATATAAATAAAAGAAATAGAAATGAAGGAAATACAAAATGAATCAAGTTAGAAAATGGAATATTATTGGTGGAAGGGTGATAAAAACAGGAATTGCGGTTTTTCTTACAGTTCTAGTTTGTGAATTTTTCAATATTCCAACTATATTTGCTGTTATCACCGCAATTGTAACGATTGAGCCAACTGCAACAGATTCTATAAAAAAAGGACTGGTTCGCTTTCCAGCTTCAACAATTGGATCAGCGTATGCAATGACTTTCACATTTTTCCTAGGTCATCAGGCGCTTTCTTATGCGTTAGCGGCAATGTTTACAATCGTTACATGTCAAAAACTAAGGCTACACGCTGGAACGTTAGTCGCAACTTTAACTGCTGTTGCAATGATTCCCATTACGGCAGATCATTATTTTACTGCATTTTTAATTCGATTAGCTACTACATCTACTGGTATTATAGTGTCTACTGTAGTCAATTTTTTTATTTTGCCACCACACTATGTTAAAACAATTTCGGGATGTACAGAGGAGCTATTTGTTAAAACGGCAAATGTTATGGAGGAATGGCTTACTGCGTTAATGGATGGGAAAGTTATAAAAAAGGAGACAACCTATACTCTTTCTAAATTAACTGTATTATTACATAAAGCAGTACAATTTGTTCAATATGAGCAAAAAGATTGGAAATACCATCGACATACAAAAAAAGAAATGAGAAGTTTTTTACTTGTACAAAAGCAACTTCATTTATTACAGCAAATTATTTATCATATAGATAATTTAGCTCGAGCACCAATTGAAACATGTGATTGGTCACAAAATGAAAAAGAAATTTTGCGACGAACAATTCATTCTATAATTTCTATATTAAGAAATCATTGTGAAAAAATAGATGAGGAACATTTTAAACTGATTGATGAATTAGATAAGCAATTTTGGACTAATAAAAATGATTTAGCACATTGTAAACCGAATCAATATCATCATCATTTTTCAAGCAAATCTATCATTTTATTTGAAGTATTATCTATACATGATATGTTAGAGGAATTAAAACAAATATCTGAGAAATATGAGGGTGAAAATCAACTCAATTGTTCAGTTCATTAAAATGTGGAGGATTGCTATGACAATTTATATTGCATTACTAAGAGGAATCAATGTAGGCGGGCATAAGATAATCAAAATGGCTGATTTAAAACAAGCGTTTGAATCAATAGGGTTGAAACAAGTGAAAACATATATTCAAAGTGGGAATATCGTATTCAAATCTGAGGAAGATATAACATTTCTAAAGGAACGAATACAGTCTGAAATTAAAAACGTTTTTGGTTTTGATGTTCCGGTTATGTTAAGAACACATGAGGAATTTATAAACATTACAAAAAGATGCCCCTATGAAGTCAATTCATTGCGAGAAGGCGAAAGTATACATATTGCCTTCTTAGCACATGAACTTTCTAAAACAGAAAAAGATCAGCTACTTATGCAAAAAAATGAGATTGAAGATTGTTGTATTCATGAAAAAGTTGTGTATTTATTTTTCAAAAATAGCATTCGAAACTCTAAATTAATGAACCAGTTTCAGAAGTTGCATACACCAGCTACAGTAAGAAATTGGCGGACTGTGAATAAATTAAAAGCGATAGTTGAGGGGATGTAAATATAAAAAGATGAGATTTTCTGTATAAATAAAATCTCATCTTTTTATTTATATTGTTTTGCGACTATAAGTTCGACAATAGGGTAAATAAAGAATGAAGAGCACAGTGCAATAAAAAGAGGGAAGTTTTTAATCCCATTTAAATTAGCTCCCATAGAAAACCCTTCAGAGAAGAGTAATATAAGGAACATTACAACTATGAGCGTAAAATATGCAATTTTAGAGCTTTTATATGTAATTTGTTGTCCCATTTCATCCTGACTTTCTTCTGATACACCGTGGGAATCTCCCCATGTAATATGATTGATAAGGTAGCTAAGTATTAAAGCGCTTGTGAAAATTGTTCCACCTAAAATCGCACCTTCAGCGATGTATTTATAAGCCCCGTGTATAAGCACTCCAAGTAATGATAAAACGATTGTTATTAAAATGAATTTTTTGCGATTCATATGAAAAATGGCACCTCCACTGTTGTAAAAAACTCTTTACAACTATAGTATAAAATTGGAAAAGTTTAATGTCAAATACTTTTTACACATAGAGCCGAGAAAATAATATTTTGTATGTACGGTTAATAAAAAATTACATTACATTTGAATGTAAAAGAATGGGCTCGCATATATTTGGAAGGGATGTCAGATTAATTTAGGGGGTAGTTATGTCTATTCTTTTAAAAGCTGGTGCTGATGCAGGAAATAATGGTTTGAAGTTAATGGTGAAAGGGCAAGATCCTATTTTTATTCCGAGTATATATGCTTTATATATAGGAGAGCCTACAGGACTCTTAGATGAGGAAGATGTTTCATTATCTGAATTAGAAAATCACATTGACGTGACCATTAGTTCTCCATCGTTAATGTTAAATAATGTGCGGTATATCGTTGGAGAAAAAGTCATTCAAGATCAATTAAAAGGTACTGAGGTTGAGAAGAAATCGAATAAGTCAACTGATGAGTTAATGGTTATTACAATTCTATCTGGTTTAGCCGTAAGTGCTATGCGTCAAAGCCCAACTTCTAGCCATATTAACATTCGATATGATTTATCTGTTGCTCTCCCTATGCAGCTTATTACACAAGAAATAGCGGCGGAAAATGCAAAACGTTATATGGGGAATCATAAAGTTGTGTTCCATTATCCAAACGGACGTGATGTTACAATTAATATTTCAATCGAATATTGCAAATGTCTACCTGAGGGTGCTTCTGGGACGTGGGGCATTGTATATGATGAAGAAGGAAATGTTGTGAAACATAAAATAGAATGTGAACAAAATAAAGTTTCAGAAATTGATTTTGTTGATAAAACACTATTATCTTTTGATATTGGAGCAGGGACGACAGAAGAAGTCGTTTCATTAGGTGTTAATTTTAGACCACAATTAAGTAAGGGTTTATCATATGGTGTGAAAGAAACGTTACTACAAATTATTACGAGATGGAACCGGAAATATCCAACAAAGACGATTGATAGCATTACAGAATTCAATCAAATTTATTTAAATGATAAACACCCTAGAAATGCATTATTAGTTGAGGAATCACAACCAGCGTTATTAGGTTTAGCAGCGCGCGTTGCAACGGATATTATAAACAAAATTGATGATATGAAAGACGATCCATATGTATTTATTTATGGCGGAGGCGCAGTTATCATAAAAAATAGCCTGAAAATGATTTTAAAACAAAAAGGGCGTTTAACAAATGTAATTTTTGTAGATAATCCATTATTTACAAATGCACGTGGATTATTAGTCTACACTTGTTCACCGAAATATAGAGAGCATAAGCAAAAAGAGTTAGGATTTACAAACTTAACGATAAGTTAGTTGGTGGAAGTATGCGATCTAGGCGATATAAACGTGGTGATCGAGTGAAAATCAATATTCATAAATCAGTATCACCTGAAATGCTTGCATGGCTGAATAAACAATCAAATCCAACCAACTTCTTTTTCTTTGCTGCGCAGCAACTTTTTAAACAAGTAGGAGATATTGATGTGGCAAAAGCTATACCAAGTAGCCATGTTTTCTCATTATACGTGGAACCATCATCTTTATTAAAAGTCGAAGTAAATCCTTTTAAAAACGTACCACTAGATGCTAATAAATCCACCGAAAATATTAAAAAAAAATCATGGGAAGCTGTTGATCAATTAGATTGTCCGTTTTTTTAAACATAGAAAAATATAAGTATTGCCCATCACTATACATACGGATACAGTGATGGGCTTTTTTACATGTAAAGATAGGGGGGACACAAATTGCGGCGTGCCCCTCCTATTCATTATTTTTCTATTATTTTAGCTGTATGTTCAGTAACAGTATGAATGATGTCTTCCCAGTCATCAGGATGAATCTCATGTCCGGCGCCTTCAAGAGTTAATAGAGCTGAGTTAGGAATCTCATCAATAAGTGCAAGGCCATGTTCAAAAGGGAGTGCGGTATCGTCTGTTCCGTGAATGACTAATGTAGGTGCTTGTATGGAGTGAAGCACCCCTTCATATGCATCATCGCCTTGAAGTAAAGCGTGATTAAACATGCTTAATAAATTGTTAGCTCGTTCAATTTCTTGTTTTACTTGATTATAGACTCTTTTTTCATCAAATGTGCGTTTGGACCCGCATAATAGACGGGACCCTGAAACTAAATATTCTGCTACAATATTTTCATTTGTCCAATCTAAATGCTTGCCATTTGCGTGATGTGTTAAAATTCTTTCATCCATCGGTGGTAAATCGCGCGTGTTATTGTCAGAGCCTATTATACTTGTAGCTAGTAATGTTAACGTTAAAACTCTTTCGGGATGTTTTACAGCAGCGATTTGAGCAATCATACCACCTAATGACATACCAAATAGATGCGCCTTATCAATATGATAAGCATCTAATACCCCAATTGCATCTTCAGCCATATTTGTAACGGTATAATTGGAAGTTCCTGGTTCATATGCGACAGAGCGTCCGACATCACGGTTATCAAAACGAATAACAAATTTCCCCGTGTTAGCCAACTGTTCACAAAATTCTTCATCCCAATAAACCATTGAACACGTAGCACCCATAATTAATAAAATAGCTGGATTTTTAGGGTTTCCAAAGCTTTCTGTACATATATCAATCCCGTTTATTTTAAATATCTTTTCAGTCATAGAGTTCTCTCCATTTCTTTTGAATGTAATTAAACATAAAATTTTGAATGACTCTAAGTTGTGTGTTAGATTTGCTTTGTTTTTTGCGTAATTACCCCCAAAAATAAGTTTATGATAATTCAAGGCAAAAAAAATTGAGAAATATTTGTATGTTATTACAATAAACAGCAAGGAGATGAGGAATTGAAAGCAATTGTTATAGATCAATATGATAGTGTTGAAGAATGAAAAGAAAAACAAGTTTTAAAACCTGGTGGTGTTTCAGTTTCAATTGTTCATGAACCAATTCAAAAAGTAAAAGGGATAAAATCAGGTTTTTTATAGCATAAACTTTCGCATTGTATCATGTAATCTCTCTAATCCACTTATCATATCTTTTTCATTTAACATTGAATAGCTAATTCTTAAATGATTATTATTTGTTTCGGGATTTAATAGACAAGCTGTACCTGGTAAAAAAGACACATCTACTTCATTTGCTTTTTGTAATAAGGTAAAGGGATCTATCGAATCAGGAAGAGTAATCCATAAATTAAAGCCGCCATTTGGTATTTCAAAGTGCATTTCTTTAAGTGGTGATAACATATCAATCGTTATATCACGTCTAATTTGTAAAGCCGTACGTAATTTTTCTAAATGATGTTTCATACGTTCTGCACGTAAAAACGGTAGAAGTGCTTTTTGTGTTAATAAAGGACTACCGATATCCATTGAACCTTTTACAGCATATAACCATTCGAAAATAGGGCCATCAGCAATAAGCGATGCGATACGCAGTCCTGGTGCTAACGTTTTACTAAATCCTTTTATATATAGTACGTGGCCGTTTGTATCAAAATTTTTAATAGGAGGGGGAACAGTCGCACCCTCAAAATATATTTCACCGAAAGAATCATCTTCAATGATAAAAAACTCATATAGCTGTGCCAATTCTATAAGTTCCATTCTCCGTTCTTTACTCATTACGGTACCTGTTGGGTTCTGGAACGTTGGATTCGTATACAATAAAACGGGATTTTTACTTTGACAAATATCATCGATTAAATCGGATCGAACCCCGTGATTATCTAGAGAAACAGGTATAATTTGAGCCCCTTTATTGATAAAAATATCAAGTGCAGCACTATAACACGGACTTTCCACTAATACAATATCACCAGGTTTTAATAGTGTTTGAGCAATTAAATCAATTCCTTGTTGTGCGCCGCTTGTAATTAATAACTGGGATGGGTCTGTCACTAATTTTTGATGTTCATTTAAGTAATTTGCTATTTCAACTCGTAGTTCATAATCTCCTTGAACTGGCCCATATGTTGCTAGGATCATCTGGTCTTTATTAAGTATTTTATGCATTTCGTCTGCCAAGAATGGATTTGGCAATAGACGTGGATACAAAATCGCTTGTGAAAAATCGTAATATTTCCGGTGCTGATTCATTGCATATTGAGATCGCATAACATTAATCGTTTTCGTTTGTTGCCATTTATACGGAATTGGTTTGGAATCTTTCTTTACATGTTTATGTATATAAGCACCTTTACCTTGCTGGATGCGTATATATTCTTTCTTTTCTAGCTGTTTATACGCCTTACGAACAGTTAATAGGCTAATCTGTAAATCTTCCGCCATAGAGCGTAAAGATGGAAGTGAGTCACCATGCGAAAGCATGCCACTTTGTATTCTTTCAACGATTTGCATATATATTTGCTTGTAATACGGTATGTTGGATTCTTTACGCAGTACAATCTTCATGGTTTCACCTTTTTCGTTTTTATTTAATTTAAGCGAAAAATATAAAGAGAATCAACTATAATTTTAGGTAACTGTTATATACAAAGATACACTGTTATACACTATACCTTCTATACTCATGTTAAGAGTAAAAAGGAGGAAGAGTAATGGTCATTTTTAATTATATTTTAGTATGTATTATTTTCGGAACAACATTTTTAACGATAAAAATCGGAATTGAAGCAGGAGCGCCCCCATTATTTTCAGCGGGAATTCGTTTCTTTTTAGCAGGAGTAATCTTAATGATTATATTTAAGATAAAACGAAAAAAAATTATGCCACACATATTTTCAAGACGAATTATATATGCTGGTTTTTGCTTAACATTTATGACATTCGCAACATTATATTGGGCAGAACAATATATTTCTTCAGGGTTAGCTGCTGTGTTATCTGCTACGGGACCGATGATGATTTTGTTATTACAGGCAAAGAGAAATAAGACAAAATTACAAAAGGAGCAACTTCTTGCTTTAATTATTGCACTAATAGGTGTTGTTTTTGTTTCTTTACCTGGAATTCACCAAGAAATAAGTTTCATATGGAGTATTGCTTGTTTTGTATTAATAATAGGAGAGTTATTTTACGGAATAGGCTCAATTCGCTCAAAAGAAATACTTTCGGATTTACAAAGTGTATCGCCATTTCTCATAAATGGTATTCAAATGTTTTATGGAGGAGTGTTACTACTAATCGTCTCCATCATAGTAGAACAACCGCATGTAACTGTATTAGCTTCATGGAGTGTACAGTGGCCTATTTTATATCTTATCTTTATCGGATCAATTGGTGGGCACGGATTATATTATTGGCTCTTATCAAAAACAAATCCTGTATTCCCGTCAACCTGGTTATATGTCTCACCATTAATTGCTATTATAGTTGGATACATCATATTAGGAGAGCCTTTAAATCCTATAATGGGAATAGGTGCTTGTTTCATTTTGGTTGGTGTATTTTTAGCTAATCGATCCACACTCCGTACATATTTCAAACAAGGGAGATTATTTGAGAAGGAAATGTAGTTGTATAAAGAAGCAGCCTTGTATAAAAGAGGGCTGCTTTCATTTTATTCATGATACGGATTGACTTTATTTATTGGAAAGGCGTAATATTATTAAGCTATATGAAAGAGATCTGTAAGAAGAGGGGAGTTATTATGAAAATAAATTGGACTGAAGTAAAGGAAAAAATTCGGCCGCAAATTTCAAAACCATCATATGAAACTTGGTTTACGAATACTACTGTTTATTTAGAGGATGATATATTAACAATTTATTGTCCAAATGAATTTGCACGTGACTGGTTAGAATCTCATTATAAAGAATTAGTATTTAATACATTAAGAGAAATGTTTAATACGACGTTTGAAATTCAGTTTGATCTATGTAATGGCGAACTATCTAACTTGAAAGATGTCCAAAAAGAAAAGCTTAGTAGCTGGGATGAAGTAAAGAAAGCATTAAGACCTAAAATAGCAGAGAAAACATTTATGACATGGATTAGAAATACAAACGCTACGATAGAAGATAATAAAGTAATAATCTTTTGTGAAGATGCGTTTCATCGTGATTTGCTTGAAGGGGAGTATAAAAATATAATTTCAAGTACCGTACAGAAAATTACTGATGAAGAATATCAAATTTGGTTCGAAATAGGATCAAGCGCTACTTCTAAAGCACAGGTTCATCATGTGAAAAATAATCAACGTACTTCCGGACAAGATGAATCAAAAACAATTTGGAATAAAATAAAAGATAAAATGCAATTGAAAATTTCGAGACCGTCATATGAAACTTGGGTCAAAGAAACGACAGCTAGAATAAATGAAGATTCATTAATCATTTATTTTGAAAACGAATTCCAACAAGAGTGGGTTAAAAAGTCTTATAAAGATTTAATTTCGCAAATAGCTAAAGAGTTAACTGGAAATACATATGAAATTCAATTTGAATTAAAATCAAATACAACCAGTAATAATGAAAAATCAACAATTGAAGATATCACTTCCGAATTAGGAGAGCAGTTCAAAGTCTCTAATAACAGTTTGAAATATAATGATGTAGATGAGAGCAATAAACGTATTCGAGCGTTAGAAGAAAAAATAATGAACTTGGAAAAGGTCATTGGTACATTAGTAGAAAAATTAGATGCAGTAGAATTAAAAACACAGTTGGAAAAATAACCAACTGTGTTTTTTTACTTAATTCGCTTTTTTTATAAACCCTTTATAATGACGTTTTACAAGCTGACTTTCTAACGTTTTCATTGTTTCAAGTGCCACACCGACAATGATCAGTAAGCTTGTACCACCAATTTGTGCAGAAGGTGGTAATGTAGCAATCTTTGTGAATACAAGCGGTAAAATTGAAATTGCACCTAAGAAAATTGCACCGATAAATGTTAAACGGTATAAAATTTTCGTTACATATTGTTCTGTTGATTTACCAGGACGAATACCAGGTACATATCCATTTTGCTTTTTCAAATTCTCTGCCATTTGCTCAGGATTTACTTGAATGAATGCATAGAAGTATGTGAAAGCAACGATAAGACCGACATAAAGTGTCATTCCAATTGGATGTGCGAAATCAAGGTTTGCAACTAACCATTTTGATACGCTTGAATCAGGGAAGAGCTGCGCAATTGTACGCGGCGTCATTAAAAATGCGGAAGCAAAGATGACTGGAATTACACCAGCACTATTTACTTTTAGAGGTAAATGAGTGTTTTTTGCTCCTTGATATTGATTGTTTCCTGAAACAGCTTTTGCATATTGAATCGGTATTTTACGCACAGCTTGTTGAATGTAAATAACCCCAACAACTATCGCTAAAATTATAAGACCAATTAAGACCATTTTTATGATGTGCATGAATAATTGATCGCCTGCATTTTGAAATTGTTGTAAATAAATTTGATTCGCAACATTTGGAATCGCTGCTACAAGTCCTGCAAAGATAATCATTGAAATACCATTACCTACTCCATTAGCGGTAATTTGTTCGCCTAACCAAAGTAAAAATGCAGTACCTGCAGTTAAAACTGTCGCAATAAATAAGTATGTAGTCCAGCTTTGATCTGTTATTAATTGTCCACCTGCTATATTATTAAAGCCATAAGACATCCCAATGGCTTGTATGAATGCGAGAATGATTGTAAAGTATCGAGTAAATTGAGCTGATTTCTTACGGCCCATTTCTCCTTGCTTTGCCCATTCCGAAAATTTAGGTATGACGTCCATTTGTAGTAATTGTACTATGATGGAAGCTGTAATATATGGTGTAATACCTACAGCAAAGATTGAGAAGTGTTGCAATGCTCCTCCACCAAATACGTTTAGCATACCTAAAACGTTAGCTTGATCTTGTACTTTTAATACCTCTGCGTTAGTATGAGGAACTGGAATAAACGTGCCAATTCGAAAAACGATTAACATCGCTAATGTAAAAAGGATTTTCCTTCTTATCTCAGCTACTCTCATGAAATTTGAAATCGTACGAAACATAATGTCGCCTCCTATATTTTTATCAGTTTAAAACTGATTATTATATCCCGATGAAGTAACCACAAACCTCCTTCCGCATTAAATTCATTTGACAAATGGAATTTTATACATTTTGTAGTTTTCATGGATATAAAAATATAAGGTGTTTTTTAGCGACCTATAAGCTTTTCGTAATCATTCAATACACATAATATATCGAATAAATTAACAAATGTACATACATACGCATGAAAAATGAATAAATAGGGTCATTTTTTACATTTATTTAATGATAAATTGATAGGACATTATTATTAGGGATTGTTATACATGTTATAAAAATAAAGGTGAGACATTATGATTTATAGCTAATATTCATTCGAATGTGTCAGCTAATAGTTTCTCCCAATCTTTAAAGGATAATTTATTAGTTATATGTTTTAGTGCATTAGGTACAATAATATGACAAATAAGTTCTAAGCTATTACCATCTGGATCAATAAAATAAACAGATGCATTACCTTGATGTGGACGGACAAAAGGTGCAATAGATTCATTACTATAGCTGTTAAAAAAGAATATAGAATCGAGTAAAAGTATGAAAGTACATACAACTTTAGTAGTAAATAATCTTATTTCAATTAAGATTTATGCAATTAAGAAATTTGTTTATTTAAAAGGGATTTATCAAATTGAAAGATAAATAAATTGAATAGATACTTAATAAGGGGATGATATAAATGAAAGTAGTTGTAAAAGAATTACGACCATTAGAAGTGGCATTCATAAGAAGAACTGGTAGTTACTTTGAACCACAAGATCATTGGGGGAAGTTATTGAACTGGTCTATTGAAAATAAACTTTATCCACCGGAGCAATCATTTATCGGAATCTCATTAGATAATCCTGAACTTGTTGCAAGCCATATGTGCCGACATGATGCTTGCGTGACCATACCTGAAAACTTTGAAAAAGAACAACATGAGGGTGTGCAATTTAAAAGTGTAGATGGAGGTCTATACGCTCTATACGAATTCTATGATGAACCTCATAAATTAAGTGTAGTGTATCAATACATGTACGCAGAGTGGCTACCAAATAGTGAGTATGATGCAGATTATGATAGAGATAATTTAGAGTTTTGCTTAAATAATGTTGCAGAAGATTTAGAAGGAAAGTTAAAGGTTGATTTATTTGTGCCAATTAAAAAAGTACCAATAAATATGAATGCAAATAAGTAGTATGTTTCTATCTAGCATTATCTTTACTATATTTTTTATTTGCTAATCAAACAGTAACGGAGGATACCGGCGTATTGGATGATATATTTTTAAAAGATTATTGGGTAGAGAAAACATTAAATAAACAATTAAATGAGACGAGCATATACTAATAAATGACACAATGCATAATTTATAATTGTATTTGAAGAGCACCTTAAAGTGCTCTTTTTTTATTGAAATTCATGCACTTATATAAGTTGTTCTTAATTTGAATCATCGTCCTTATATTATGTAATTTTGCATAATGTTACATAAATTGTGTATTTTCCCTTTTTTTCGACAAGAACAGCAAGTATACTTTGTACAAGCTTTCTATTTCAAAATTATACGAGGTGAAAAAATGAAAAACAAAAAGACGTTAACTAAGGTAGCATTAACAACAGGTTTAGCTTTAACAGCAGTAGCACCATACGGAGTAGGTCATGCAGAGGAAACAGATCAACTACAAGTTCAAATTCAGGAGGAATCATTCCGTTCAGGTGAACTTACACAACCGTCACAAAAGGCACCAGAGAATGTAGTAAAAGATGCTCTGAAGGAGAAAACAGAACAAGCTCTTTCTCCAAAGCAAGTCAATGGAGAAACAGGAGTAGATTATAAAGTTCTTCAAAAACGTGGTTCATATGATGGGACTACACTTGTACGTATACAGCAAACATATGAAGGAAAAGAAGTATATGGCCATCAATTAACTGCACACGTAGATCATAACGGTGTTATTAAAAGTGTTTCAGGCGATAGCGCGCAAAATTTAAAACAAGAAGAATTGAAAAAGCCTATCAATCTATCAAAAGATGAAGCGAAACAATATATTTATACGAAGTACGGGAACGATATCAATTTTATTTCGGAGCCAGAAGTTAAGGAAGTTATTTTTGTTGATGAAAATAATGGACAGGCTAGCAATGCATACCAGGTTACATTTGAAGCGGCAACACCAAAATATGTTTCCGGAACATATTTAGTAAATGCACAAAATGGTGATATGTTAAAAAATATGGTACAAGAGTCTAACTTGAAAGCAAGCGAAAAACTAGTTGGAGCCTTAAAGAAAAGTAAAAAAAGCAGTCTTACATCATTAACGGGAACTGGAAAAGATGATTTAGGGATCTCTCGTTCATTTGGTATTTCTAAACAAAGTAATGGCAAATATGCTCTTGCTGATTATACAAGAGGGCAAGGAATTGAAACATATGATGTGAATTACAGAGATATTACGAAAGAAGAAAGCTATTATCCTGGTACATTAGCAACTAGTACTTCGACAACCTTTAACGATCCAAAAGCAGTAAGTGCCCATTACTTAGCAACAAAAGTGTTTGATTTTTATAAAGATAAATACAATCGTAATAGCTTTGATAATAAGGGACAAAAGGTAGTTTCAGTTGTACACGCTTGGGATTCTGGAGATACGAATGATCCGAAAAATTGGCAGAATGCGTTAAGTGCTAATAATGGTAGTATGCTTGTATATGGAGATCCTATCGTCAAAGCATATGACGTAGCTGGGCATGAATTTACACATGCTGTTACTTCTAGTGAATCTAATCTTGAATATTACGGTGAATCTGGTGCGATTAATGAGGCACTATCTGATATTATGGGAACATCTATTGAGAAATACGTAAATAATGGAAGCTTTAACTGGACGATGGGAGAACAAACTGGATCTGTCTTCCGTGATATGGAAAACCCAGCTTCTGTTCCATCTTCACTTGGAGTACCTTATCCAGATGATTACAGTGAATTTAATGATTTTAATGGATGGGATCAAGGTGGCGTTCATTTTAATTCAAGCATTATTAATAAAGTTGCGTATCTCATCGCAAAAGGCGGAACTCATAACGGTGTAACTGTTAAAGGAATTGGTGAAGATAAAATGTTTGATATCTTCTATTACGCCAATACAGATGAGTTAAACATGACTTCTAATTTCAAAGAATTGAGATCAGCATGTATTCGAGTGGCGACTAATAAATATGGTGCGAATTCAGCTGAAGTTCAAGCGGTACAAAAGGCATTTGATGCAGCAAAAATTAAGTAAGTTAGAAATATAGTTCTTATTCATATATTATTACATTATGAAAAAACAGCTAACATCCTTAAAAGGACATTAGCTGTTTTTTTACGTAATTATGCATTAGTGAAAATATACTTACTTAGCAATAATTAGGGAGGATATCTTTAAAAGTTACGTCAAATATGTAAGGTTATAGTATGTAAAAACAGAAAATTAATAATATATTGACCTCTTAACGGAAAGTGCTATAAAATGAAAGCGATAACAAACGGTTGCTTTAAAATAATTTCCCTGATCTTTTTGTATTTACAAATATATGAAGACACAAATAAACTATTTTTTTAATAATTAATGCAAACGTTTTCGCATTGGAAAGATCATTGAAATACATATGTGAAAATAACCAATACAGGGGGGAAGCAAAAGAGATTTCTAGATTAATTTAAATTGTGTAATGTAGTACGGGCATAATAAATCGTTCGTACTATTTAAAGAAAGGGTGTATGTGGTGCAAATTACAAAAAGATTAATTAACAAAACAGTTTTATTACTTACTTTAATCGTTATGTTATCATCTGTTTTCTCCTTTCAGAATGTGAAGGCAGTTTCAAATTCGAAAACAACTGAAGTTATCATTCATTACAAAGAGCAGTCTGGAAATACAAAAGACTGGAACCTTTGGATATGGGGAGAAAATGCAAATGGAAAATCATATGAATTTACTGGTGAAGATGAATTTGGAAAGTACGCAAAGATTAATATAGATGGTGATTATAACCGTTTAGGATTTATTATTCGTACAAATGAGTGGGAAAAAGATGGTGGCGATCGTTGGATTGAAAATATAAAGGACGGTCGTGCTGAAGTATGGGTTTTTTCTGGTGATGAAAAAGTATATAACGCTAAGCCTTCATCGGATCTCTCAATTCAAAAAGCAACTATTGATAGTTTCCATGAAATTACTGTAACGACGAATGTCCCGTTTCATATTAAGGAAAAGAAAATTGAAATGGAAGGCATTAAAATTAAGAGTATTACTCCTTATGATATAAACAGTGGAGATATTACGAATAAGGTGAAAATAATTACAGAACAGAAAATTGATTTAAAACAAACATACAAAGTTAAAATAGAAAACTTAGCTGATACGAATACTGAAATTGGTAAAGTCATTCGTAGCGAGGAATTTGATCATTTATTTTATTATGGTGGTAACGATTTAGGAAATACATATACCGCGCAACATACAAAGTTCCGTGTATGGGCTCCTACTGCGAGTGAAGCGAAGTTAGTTACATATAAAAAATGGAACGATAAAATCGGTACTGAAATAAATATGCAACAAGGTGAAAAGGGCACCTGGAAAGCAGAACTTAAAGGGAATCAAAAAGGTCTCTATTATACGTATAAGGTGAAAATTGGTGATAAGTGGACAGAGGCCGTTGATCCTTATGCACGTGCTGCTTCTGTAAATGGAGATAAAGGTGCGATTGTTGATTTAGAAGAAACAAATCCGAAAAAATGGAACACTAACAAAAAGCCTAAATTAAAAAATCCGGAAGATGCTATTATTTATGAGTTACATGTACGCGATCTTTCCATTCACCCTGAAAGTGGTATTAAACAGAAAGGGAAGTATTTAGGTGTAACAGAAAAAGGAACAAAAGGGCCAGAAAGTGTAAAAACAGGACTTGATCATATAAAAGATCTTGGTGTTACACACGTTCAGCTTTTACCGATATTTGATTATGCTTCAGTAAATGAAGAGAATGTAAACGAACCACAATATAACTGGGGATATGACCCAAAAAACTTTAACGTTCCAGAGGGGTCCTATTCTACAAATCCATACGAGCCAACTGTTCGAATCATTGAATTAAAACAAATGATTCAAACACTACATGATAATAATCTTCGTGTTGTTATGGATGTAGTTTATAACCATATGTATAATGCTGCTGAATCTAATTTCCATAAGTTAGTTCCAGGTTATTATTATCGTTATAATGAAGATGGAACATTTGCAAATGGAACAGGAGTAGGAAATGATACAGCTTCAGAACGAAAAATGATGCGAAAATTTATGGTGGATTCGGTCACATATTGGGCAAAAGAATACAATTTAGATGGATTCCGTTTTGATTTAATGGGTATTCATGATTATGAAACGATGAATGAAATACGTAAAGCTGTTAATCAAATCGATCCTTCCATTATATTGCATGGAGAAGGCTGGGATTTAAATACACCTCTTGCAGCAGAGTTGAAAGCAAATCAAAAAAATGCGGAGAAAATGAAAGGAATTGCTCATTTTAACGATAATATACGTGATGGATTAAAAGGTAGTGTATTTGAGGAGAAAGAAAATGGCTTTGTAAATGGAAAGGAAAACATGGAAGCCCGTATTAAAAAAGGGATTATGGCAGGCATTGACTATGATAGAAATAAGTCGACTTATCAAGATCCAGAGCAGGTGCTAACTTATGTGGAAGCGCATGATAATCATACATTATGGGATAAACTTGAGTTGACTAATTCAGGTGACAGTGAAGAAGTGCGAAAACAAATGCATAAATTATCTTCTTCGATTTTATTAACATCACAAGGTATTCCATTCTTACATGCGGGACAAGAGTTTATGCGCACGAAATATGGTGATCATAACAGTTACAAATCTCCGGATTCAATTAACCAGATGGACTGGTTGCGCCGTGCTGCGTTTAATAATGAAGTAGATTATATGAAGGGCTTAATAGAATTACGCAAAAAGTACCCATCCTTTAGAATGACATCTGCAGAACAAATAAAAAAACAAGTATCTTTTATTGATACTCCCAAAAATGTAGTAGCTTATTCAATAGATGGAAAGGGCAAAGGAAATAAAAATGAATACTTTATAGTGGCTCATAATGCAAATAGGGAATCCGTTGAAATCTCGCTTCCATCGAAAGGTCCTTGGAAAGTACTAGTAGACGGGAAGCAGGCGGGAAGTAAACCACTTTATGTTATTCATGATAATAAAATTAAAGTTCCTGCGTTAAGTTCTTTAGTTTTAAAAACAGAGAAACCGATTAAATAAATGCCAAGAGTGAAGGGTATTTTTACTTCGCTTTTTAAATCAAAATGATATAATTTCACATACTGTAATTATATTACAAATTAATAAATAAAAAAGAGAAGAACTCACCAAGGTTCTTCTCTTTTTTATGTGTAATTATTCTTTCTGTGGTTGTGAATATAGCAAAAGGCTAGACGATGAATCTATTTTCAAAGTGACGAGAAAATGACAAAACTGTAAGAATGCATGAATGATTGTAAGAAAGTTCGATGTTTTCCTTTTTCTTTTTTTATTAAAGTGAAAAAGAGGAAAGCGGTGTCATAAGAGGTTGGTATTTTTAGATGGTGGACAATAACCAACACTATCCATGTAATAAAAGTATATGGCAATCAGTAAGACACCTTACTAATAAGGAGGGATTTGAAATGTCTTTTTCTCAATTCAATATCGATATTTTTCGAGCCATTAATGATTTAGGTAAACAATATTCATTCCTAAACCCGGCCATCGTATTTTTGGCAGAATATATGGTATATATGTTTGCTTTAATTATTTTAGCTTATTGGTTTACTAGGTCCAGAAAAAGTAGAATGATGGTTATTCAAGCGATGGTTGCTTTTGTAATTGCTGAGGTAATCGGGAAAATAGCAGGGAAATTCCATCTAAATTATCAACCGTTTGCAGTATTGCCTGATGTTAATAAACTTGTCGACCATGCTGTAGATAATTCATTTCCTAGTGACCATACGATTCTCTTTTTTTCAATTTGTTTTTCGTTTTGGCTTGTTCGTAAAAAAACTGGATGGCTATGGCTTATACTTGCACTTTGTGTAGCGATCTCTCGTATTTGGGTAGGGGTTCATTATCCTTTTGATGTTGCAGTAGGGGCTTTAATAGGATGTATTTCAGCGGTATTTTCGCATTGGTTAGTACCGAAATTATCTTTTATTAGGCAATTACTTACTCAATATGAAAGAGTAGAGAAACATGTTTTACCATCCAAAAACAAATCAAAAGGATTGTGAGTATAGACCTTTATCACCCTCATTACTATTCTCCACAAGTTGAATGTTAAATGCACTTATTTACATCCATGAAGATGAAAAGGAATAGGTAGTACGTCTAGGTAATAAAACAGTTTATTACCTACTATTTAGATAACAATGAAGGCCATATCGCAAAACATTTAGTTAGCACCGAAGTGTATTTTTATCGTTTTTGAGGTAACTTATTTTCTTCAGTGGATAGACAGGTGGCGTGATCCCAATATATAAATTTGGAACGATGTTAATTTTTCATATAGGATACCGTCATATTGATATAAAGGCGTTATCCTTTCCTATGATTTCTCAGAAAGAATAACGCCTTTTTCTTTTTAGGGGAGATTTTGTCTTATTACCTTGATAGTGATGTGGTTCTACCCCTTTTAATGGTTACAAAAATCTTTCGAATAGATCTAACTTGCGCAATGCTTCCCGTTAATATAATACGCTGACTCTGTGAAAACCGTAAAAACAACCTCTACTTCTGGAAGTCCAAAATCCATTACATATGTAGTAATGGCCTTGGCAAATCGATCACGAATTTCCTGTCCACGCTCGAACCATTTCACTTCAATAAGAGGAAACGCTTCTATTTCTTCTCCATTAAATACAAACGTAGAACTTGGTAGTTCCAACGTAAAATTATCCGTACCACACTCACAAATCTCTGCGAGCTCTTCTACTAATGGCTTGCTTATGTGTTTTAATTGTTCAGTAGTAATTCCACGAAACACAACATGCGGCATGTGAACCCCTCCGTTAAATAGCTTTATATTTGTTCACATCATAGCACAATTTATTTTGCTGCACTAGAATCTATTGATACATTTCAATGACATTCTTCAGAATGGGGCCCCGTCCCGAAAAGGCGGATTGAATTTTGAAATAAGTCATAGGAGACATTCAAAAGCCTTATTCCACGTTATATTAGCCTTGTCTCAATAGGCTTTCCTCTATTGGAACGAACTAAAAAATATTGATACAAAAGACTTTTTATCTTTAACTTTGTAAAAGCGCAAAATCCTGACGCTATCCGATCACTATCAAGCTAAATTTTTTAGTACCTTCAGAACGAAATTTTGTGTTAACTTGTAACAAAAAGTGCATTTTTTTGTTTTGGGGTAATTCTGAATTCTTAAGTTAATGGATATGCGACGGTACCCTTATAAGGGCTAGTTTGTATCTTATGTGGTGAATTTTACAAATAGCGAAAAAGAGTCCTATATAAATGGGACTCTTTTTCTTCAAGTATTAACTTACTGGATATGCATTAGAACCTAGATAACGTTCTTTTATAATTTGTAGATGATGAAGCTCATGTCCAGCTATGATGTATGCTAATGCACGAACTGTAACTTCAGATTTGTTCGCATATCCTTTTTGTAACCAAGTGTCTTTATCTAAGCTTTTCAGTAAATGCAAGGTAGATTGGCGAACAACTATTAAATTCTCAAGAAGATCTTGCATAGATTGCTTATCAAAAGCTGCTTTAAGAACGTACATATCATCGTTATAGCCTGGAAGTTCTGCTGTCTCGCCTCGAGCAATAGATAACAAGCGATACGCCATAACACGTTCTGTATCCGCAATATGGCCGATTACTTCTTTTATACTCCATTTAGTAGGAGCATATCGGAAAAGTCCCTCACTATCAGAAATCTCTTTTAATAAAAGACTCGTTTCCTCTATTTGTTGTGCTAAAATTTGTATGATATTTCCGTCTGATACTAAGTTAACATACGTTGCATAATAAGAGTTATATTCACTTGCCTTTGGTCTAATTTGCATACGAATCATCCTTTATATTTAATCTTTAAGTACAGCTTATCACAAAAGACTTTCAAATTAATCTGAAAGTTCGAAATTACAATTAAAAAATTCACCTACTAACTTAGTTAAAATTGTGTACTTTTACATCAATTAACAAATAGAAAAAGGGTTTTTGATTTAACTCTTAGAATATCGTTCTATTAGAAGTTCTTTGAGATGAATTGTTTTTTTGATTACTTTTGATTATAACTAGGAAATATAGGAAGGTTGTGAATTTATTTGATGAGTTATAAAGCTATGCTGTTTGATTTAGATGATACGTTACTTAATAGGGATAAGGCAGTAGATAATCTGTTTTTATTACTTTTGGAAAAGTGTTATGAGGATGTTAGTGATACAATCAAAAACAATATGCTACAGAAATTCAAAGAATTTGATAAAAGAGAATATGGCATGAGTGATAAAACGATAGTTTTAGAATTGTTGTTTGATGAATTCCCGCCGAAGTATAGATTGCCACGCAATTATATCCAAGATTTTTGGAATGAAAACTTCCCAAAATGTTTTTCAATAGACCAGAATACAATCCATTTCTTAAATCATATAAAGAAGCACTTTGAAGTTGGAATTATAACAAATGGCTCAACGCAGAGGCAAAAGGCTAAAATAATTAACACAAATTTAAACAATTACTTTGATACGATCATTATTTCTGAAGAAGTGGGATTTAGTAAACCGGATAAACGTATATTCGAACTAGCATTAAATAAGCTAAATTTACAACCGGAAAATACTTTATTTGTTGGGGATGACTTAGAAAAGGATATTGCTGGTCCTCAAAATGTAAATATAAAAGGTGTGTGGTTTAACCCTCAGAAAATCAAGAATACTACCAAAATACAACCATATGCCGAGATTAACACTTTGGATAGCTTGTTAAGTTATGTTACGCCACAATATTTTTTTAACAAGTAAAATTAATTTCATTGACCGTATTAGTAATAAAAAATAGATGCGATTTTAATAGCTGCGGCTAATTTAATCTATGATTCATACGAAGTTTTGTAAAACAATTTTACTTATACTGTGTAAATTATAAAGGGGTGAGACTATGGAAATAAAGAAAGTAGTAATCGATGGAATCAATATTGCGGTCATTAGAAATGATAAGGTATTAATATCCGATGTTCAATCTGCATTAGATACTATGGCAACTGTTCAATATGAGGTAGATGCGAAGCATATTATTATCCATAAATCTTTAATAAGTGAAGATTTCTTTGATCTAAAAACACGTCTTGCGGGCGATATTCTTCAAAAGTTTATAAACTACAAGGTGAAATTTGCTATTGTTGGAGATTTCTCTATGTATACTAGTAAAAGCTTAAAGGATTTTATTTATGAATGTAATAAAGGTAAAGATATTTTTTACTTAGCAACTGAACAACAAGCAATTGAAAAACTAAGTACATTAAAGTAATAAGTATATCCTGCTAAATCCCCCGATTTCACTTAGTTCATGATTATATACGATATAGAAGAACTGACGTTTGTGGTAAACTAAGAACTGAATAAAGGGGGAGTTTTTTTTGAACAATTTTAATGATGCGATACAAAACTTAAACAACATAATTTACAAACCTAACAATTTACTGATTGCGAATGTAAAAGAAGAAAAGCAAAACACAGAATATGCAGGATATTTATTTCACTTAAATAACAAAACCATTCGTTTTAGAAAATCCAAAATTACTCCTAATAAAATTGGTCAATTTGTTTCTTTTTGGGAGAAAGATGACAATATGCAGAATCGAGCGTTTTCTTATGACGCTGCTCCTGACTTATTAGTTATCACTTGTATAGATGATAATAAACTAGGACAATTTATCTTCCCTAAAGAGATTCTTCTTAAGGAAAAAATCTTGAGAACACAAAATCAAAAAGGCAAGATGGCTATGAGGATTTATCCGATCTGGGATACCCCTGTTAGCAACCAAGCTAAAAAGAGCCAAATGTGGCAGCTTCAGTATTTTGTTGATTTAAGCGATCATAATAATTTACCTATAGACAAACTATTACATTTGTATTCGTAGCTTCTTATCTTAAGTAATCTTGTTAGTTAGACTTTTTGTACCGGTACAGTTAAACGAAATGTACATTGTTTCAGTACCCCATCAAAATTACAATCAGCATATACTAGTTTAACTTATACATTTTAAGGGGTGCTGACTATGACAAGTCTACAACATAAGCTTTTTACAAGATTGAATCTTGCAAAGCGTACTGAAGTGAAGTTTGAAGAATTAAATACAATTCTTTTTGCATTTGCACACACTATACCATTTGAGAATTTAGATGTTATAGCAAGTAACACGAATACAATTACTATGGAAAATTTACAGAATAAAATTTTAAGTACATCCCGCGGCGGACTTTGTTATGAATTAAATACGCTTTTGTACTACTTTTTAAAAGATTGTGGTTATGATGTACAACTCGCATTAGGTACCGTATATAAAAATGATATAAACGCATGGGCACTTGAGAATGGACATATAACGATTATTCTAAATTATGATAACGTACGATACGTAATTGATGTAGGTATTGCTTCATTAGTACCTCTAGTCCCTGTACCTTTTAATGGTGAGGCTGTTTCTTCTAAAAATGGTACGTATCGAGTGAGACGAAAAGATACGAGTAAAGGGAATTACGTTCTAGAAAGAAAAGATACGAACGGTGAGTGGAAAGTATGTCATGCTTTTTATAATCGTATCATTGATGAGGCAGTAGTGAATGATGTTCAAAAAAGAGTAGTAGAAGATGAGAAATCTATTTTTAATAAAGGACCAATTGCAGCCAAATTAACGGAATCTGGTCATGTCTCTTTAACCAATACTAGTTTCACTGAAATAGTTCATGGTGAAAAAACGAAACGTGAAATTACAGAAGAGCAATATAGAGAGCTTTTATATACTTTATTTGCTATTGAGTTATGATAACGCGAATAGCTAGCCGGTTCTGAATAAGAACCGGCTATTTTATTAATTTAATTTAAAACAACTATTAAAGTTTGATTTTCTTAATAGATATAATACACTAGAACAGTATGAAAAAGTATAAACAATGAATTTTGAATGTAAAGGAAGATCTTCATGTCAATTATCGATAAATTGAAACTTAATAAGTATACGAATATGGTTGTTATTAATGAACCAAGTGATTACGAAGTTTTTACAGGAAAAGAAACTGTATTTTCAAAAGAACACGATGCCATTTTTATTTTTGTAGAAACACTGGATGAAATGGTGAAACAAACGAATTATATTATTAGTAATAAAGAATTATTAATTGAAAAAGGATACATATTCTTCGCATATCCGAAAAAGGGTAATTCTCGCTACAGTACGTTTATTCACCGTGATAAGATGTTTCCAGCATTAAACGTTGGAGAAGATGGATATGTGGGAGAAAGCGATATTAAATTTGCGCGAATGGTAAGTATGGATGACATCTTTACTGTTGTAGGTTTAAAGCGTGAGAAGAAAAAAGCGACAAAAACGCCTGCAATGAGCCAATGTGTAGCTGATTATGCAGATCGAATTCAAGATGTTGAAGCTTTATTAGCTAATCACCCAAATGAACTTAAGTTTTATCAAAGTTTAACACCTGGATACAAAAAAGATTGGGCACGTAATCTGTTTTCTGTCAAACAAGAAAAAACACGTGAAAAACGTTTTGAAAAGATGATTGAGGTTCTATCACAAGGCTATAAAACAATTGATTTATTCCGCAAAAAGAAAAAATAAGATTAGGAAAGTCACAATGATGCAACAATTAATTGCGATGAGTACATTGAAAAAAGTATTTCTTCCATTATACTAAGGGATGTTCTTATATTTATATAATTAGTAAAAGAGAAAAGGTGTTTGAAATGAAATCGTATATTGTAGTTGGAGCTGGAATTTTAGGAGCGTCTACTGCTTATCATCTTGCTAAGGCTGGCGTGAACGTTACTATCGTGGATCGTCAACAAGTAGGTCAAGCAACAGATGCAGCAGCAGGTATTGTCTGTCCATGGCTTTCACAACGTCGTAATAAAGCATGGTATAAAATCGTTAAAGGCGGTGCACGTTACTATTCTTCGTTAATTCAGCAATTAGAAGAAGACGGTGAAACGGATACAGGTTATAACCGTGTAGGTGCAATTAGTTTACATACTGATGAGAAAAAACTAAATCAAATGGAAGAGCGAGCTTATAAGCGCCGTGAAGATGCACCAGAGATTGGTGAAATTACTCGTTTATCAGCTGAAGAAACGAAAAAATTATTCCCAGCATTATCAGAAGAATATAGTTCTGTTCATGTTAGTGGTGCTGCACGAGTAAATGGAAGGTTATTACGTAATGCATTAATAAGTGCTGCGAAAAAACATGGTGCAACTTTTATAAAAGGCAATGCAGTATTAGTCCGTGAAGGTAGTCAAATTACGGGAGTTAAAGTAAAAGATGAAACAATTTTAGCAGAGAAGGTTATTGTAACGGCAGGTGCATGGGCGAACGAAATCTTAAGCCCTTTAGGAATTAATTTCTTAGTTACGTTCCAAAAAGGACAAATTGTTCACTTGCAAATGGAAAATACAGCAACAGAAAATATGCCAGTTGTTATGCCGCCAAATGATCAATACATTTTAACATTTGACAATGGCCATGTCGTAATTGGTGCAACACATGAGAATGATACTGGTTTCGATCACCGTGTAACGGCTGGTGGTTTACATGAAGTATTCCATAAAGCATTAACAGTTGCACCTGGCTTAGAAGATGCTACTATGCTTGAGACGAGAGTTGGATTTAGACCGTTTACTCCAGGATTCTTACCTGTTATCGGACCACTTCCTAACTTCGACGGTATTCTCGTTGCGAACGGATTAGGAGCTTCAGGTTTAACTGCTGGTCCATATTTAGGATCAGAACTTGCTAAGTTAGCGCTGGGACAACCAATTGATTTAGATTTAAATGATTATGACGTTGCTGGCGCAATTGAATAACATCGGGTATGAAAAAATACACTAAGCAAATTCGATAGGAAATAAGTAGTTTTTTCTCCGTTAAGAGTAAGACTGTTTATGAAAAATGAAATTCTTTAAAAATAAAGAGCCGACACCATAAACTTGCATTATTAATGTAGAATTATGATGTCGGCTCTTTATTCATATGTGTTTAAAGCTTATTTTCGAGAGGAGGTTAAGCAATGAGAGCACCATATCAAGTATTAATATTTCCTTATATAAAAATTGATAATGGTGAAATTCCTATTGAATCAGCAAAACGGGAAGCATTTGAAGAAGCTGGTATTTCAAGAGAATGTCCATATATACAATTAGATTCTGTGTCTTCACTACCAGTAGAGGATGTAGTTGGAGGATTCCTTTGGGGAGATGAGGTTTATGTAATAAAAGAATTTTCTTTTGGAGTTAAAGTACCTACCAAAAACATCTCATTATCTGAAGAACACTTACATTATAAATGGTTATGCTTTGAGGAGGCAGTAAAGTTTTTGAAATGGGATAGCAACAAAACAGCATTGTGGGAATTAAACAAAAGACTATTAAAATAGTAAAAGCATTAGCAAAGACGTTAGTGGAACAAGAATTGAACAATTAAAAAAACTTGCTATTCTTCATATGTAGCAAGTTTTTTCTATACAGTTGCCTCTGGAAAAATGAAAATAGTTAGAAATATTTTTATGTTGCACGGTTGTTGACTATGAATAACGGAATACATATTAAGTATTCAACAGTTCAAATAGAACGAGTCATTTTTTATTTTAAGAAGAAAGATGACTCGTTTTATGCTAAAATTCGCTTAGTGTATATTTTCGCTAAAATGTGGGCAGGCCCACTTTTAGCAAAACCGGAGTGGAAATGATGAGTATAAATAGTTTTGTGGGATTGATAAAGGACGAATTATTAAAAGAGGTAATCATAAGAAGTGAGGATGAATTCGAGCCTGTAGTAGTTAAAGATATTCCTAGACTTTGGAAGTGTTTAGGGAAAGGTAATTATGCCGCAGTATTCATGCACAGAGAATTCAAAGATTGGGTAGTAAAAGTTTACGCGCGCGAAGGAGAAGGAATTGAAAAAGAGTCAGAAGTATACCGAAGAATCGGAAATCATCCTTCTTATTCAAAGCTTATTTATAAAGGAGAAAATTTCATAGTATTGAAACGTTTAAAAGAAATTACCTTATACGATGCGATCCATAAGGGGATTAAAATTCCTAAGCAGGTGATTCTTGATATAAATAAAGCTTTAGAGTATGCAAGGAAACAAGGATTAACTCCTTGTGATGTTCACGGAAAAAATGTGATGATGGAAAAAGGAAGAGGTTATGTAGTCGATGTATCTGATTTCTTAAAAGCAAAAGAAGATAGTAAATGGAGAGACTTAGAAAAGGCATATTTTACATTTTATTTGCCTTTCATTTATAAACTACCTTTCCCTGTTAAAATACCGTATTTTATGTTAAACATTGTTAGACGTTCGTATAGAAAATATAAGAAACTTAAAAAGAAATTCGAATTGTAATACTTATAAGTGGACCACTAGTAAACAAAAGGACCGTACATTTTAGATATGTCTAATATGTACGGTCCTAATCTTTTTTATGTATACATATTTTTGCTAGTTATATCACTATCAATTCCAAAACGAGATATTTTGAATAAATGAAACTGTTAAAATAAATGTTGATGCGCAACCAGCAGTTAATAACATTATTATTTTTCGTCCATTCTGTTCTTTTGAAGGTTTTATCAGTTCTGTAATCAACACAATCCAAATTATTATAGATACTATCGAGATAATATTTATGGACATATGTAACACCTTCCTTTTTGTTTTCACATAAACATTTCTTATTTTGTAAAATGAAAGCAATTTAACTAGAAAATATGTACAGTATTACAAATCAGGTTTCTCCTGTTAAACCACCTTTTTTAAATAGAAATACGACTAATAAAACGATAATAACTGCCTTTAAACTGCCCCAATATGGATAAATAACATGATCTGTTAGATGAGCATGTTGAAAAATGTTCTCTAATCCATAAATTCCAATAATGACTGCTAAAAGAAAAGCGGCTTTTCCAATAGCTGTATTACAATAGAGGGTAAATAAATATAGTGCAACTATAAGTGGTAAGATGATTTGTAGCAATAGTGTCATAAGGTAGCCCCCTAATTTATCTATAATTATATTATATACAAAATTGTAATAAAAAGGAATGCGACTTATTTGATACTAATAAGATTACTCTAAACATATTCTTCTATTAAAAAGAATATAAAGGGGTGTAAAGTTAATTGACAAAAGTTAAAGTTCGTTTACGACCCATTGTTCATAACATAAATTTACCCACTGTAATAAAAACAGCAATTCTTCCAGGTGAATCGGCTGAAAAGCTATTTATCGCAACGCAATTAGGAGAGGTTTTTCACATAGGAGATGGCGTCATAAAAACATTTTTAAATATTCGTCAACGAATTATAAATTTAGGTACATCTGAAGAAGGCGTTTCTAGTAGTGGTTATGATGAACGAGGGTTGCTTGGACTAGCATTTCATCCACAATTTTATCAAAACGGTTTATTTTATCTTCATTATTCTGTCGCTGGAACCCAAGGGCCAGGTGCACTTTCTGAACAATTTAAACCGAATCCTTGTGACCCAAAAACGTTAAACTTAAAGTGGACAAATAGAGATACGCAATATGATCATATCGATACAATCGAAGAATGGATTTTACAATCAAACGGTCAACCTCAAAAACGTAGAACATTACTTAATATAAAACGCCCATTTTTTAATCATAATGGGGTAAATACTTTAAACTTTTCTCCAGAGACGGGGAAACTTGTTTTTACAAATGGAGATGGTGGCTCGGGTTATGATCCGTTCAATTTAAGCCAAGATGATTTAGAAATAGCAGGTAAAATTATTGAAATCGATGTAAGTAAAAATACATTCATAAATAATCCTCCAGTCGTTACACGCTTTAATGAACTTCCTCTATCTATACAAGAAACACTTACAGTAATTGCGAAAGGTATTCGTAATATAACCGGTATTTCATTCCAAAGGTTTTATAATCAGTATATTAAATATGTAGGTAATGTCGGACAGGATATTGTAGAGTCTATTTTTTCATTTGTTCAATATAAACCAATACCGGTTACCGAACTTGTTCAAATACATGTAATGAGACTCACTTCAAATCAAGATGGATTTATTAATTTTGGTTGGAGAGGATGGGAAGGAGAATTGCCTACTTCTTTTATAAAACACTGTTCTGAAAATCCTACTTTGGATGAGAGAACAATGGTTTATTATAATGAAACAATAGAAACATCAACGAAGCGAATTCAGCCACTCATTAGTTATTTTCATAAAGACCCGAGACCAGATAAGTTTGGCGGGACTTCTCTAACAGGAGTTCAGCCATATATGGGAACTGCAATCCCGAATTTAAATGGTAGCGTTGTGTTTACCGACCTTGCTAGAAAAGAAGAGTCTCGGCCGCCAGTTAAAGGTGTATTAGCATATACTAAAGCAGGTACAGATGGTAAACATACTGGTTTTCATGTTATTGAAACTGATTATGATTTTGGTACGCAAGCAGCTTATTATATGAGTTTAGGAACAAATTTGGATCAAACTAGGTTATATTTAGGAGTTTACGGTTCTATGAAAGTAACTGATTTTAACAAAGGTACCATTTTTGAAATTATCCCTTAATACGATATACACTCGTAGTTTAATCATACAAGGAATTCCCTTTGTTTTAAAACGTACAAGTTCTCCCCCTAAAAGCCTTTTATTGTATAGTAACTCATAACAAGTAGAAAGCAGCTCATAAACCACTAGTGTATGAATAAGATAGAAAGTGATGAATGAGATATCTTTAGGGGGTATTTTGATGAATCGATTTGTACGTTATTGGTGTCAACTTATGATAGAGAATAATGGGGACTTTGTTCATAAAAGAAAATTATCCCTAGCAAATAAAGTAGTCATTACCGCTTTAATGAGTGCTTTGGCCACCATGTTTCAAGCAGCAGGTAACTTAATTCCTGGTATAGGGTTATTTATTAGCCCTTTTGCGACGTTACCAATTTTTTTGGCTATTTGCTACTCTATTCGTGAGGGAGTACTTTCTTATCTCCTTACTATCCTCCTATTATTTATTATTGAGCCAAGTGAACTAATTGTTTTTCCATTTACTACAGGCTTATTAGGTATAGCCTTAGGGCTTTCCTTTATACAATTCAAGAGGAGAATTTGGGTAATTTCCTTTTCTGCGATTTGTCTACTTATAGGAATTACGATTGTTCTAGATATTTTTCGCTTTCCCGTGCTTGGTCCTACTATTCATACAACTATGGATATAAAAATTATTTTATCAATATTTATACTGAGCTTTCTATACTGCTGGATCTATGCAGGGCTTTGTAGAATATTGTTGAATAGGTTATATAAAGTATTGTTTTAACAATTGCATAGAATGGAGATTTAAAACATGTATAACGTTGAAATTAGGAGACCGAATTCGGATGATTTAGAGGAACTTCACTCATTTTTTCGTATAGTTATTACGAATACCTTTAAAGACGAAGGTTTATCACAATTATCGGATGACATAGAAAATGAAATTAACACGAAAAAGCAATATTTAAAAACAGATTTTGATAGTAATGGAGAAAAACGTTACTTTTTATTAGCAATAGATACAAATAACGATAAAATCATTGGTACAATCGAAGTTGGTCCAGCAAGTACATTAATTAATAGTTGTACAGGCGGTGTACTTAAGGATTTGTATGAAATAGGAACTGTTTTTATACTGCCGGAGTATCAAAAAAAGGGTATCGGGAGTTTACTACTAAATGCAATATTTCTTACGTTACTTAGCAAAGGTATAACAGAGTACTGTTTAGATAGTGGATACAAAAAAGCGCAAAGTATATGGACGAAGAAGTTTGGAGAGCCTAGTTATGTACTGAAGGATTATTGGGGAGAATCAAGTGATCATATGATTTGGAAGAAGAGTTTACATGATGCCCCTATAATATTTAAATTATAAAATGAAAAATGCCTCTGAACGTAGCTTTTCTTACATATGTATGCTATTATTTACCTTTATAATAAAAGAGGACGTGAATGAACTTGATTAAAATTAGTATCCCTGAAGTTGATGTTACAATTACTGAACGTAAACAAGTTATTAGAGGAGACGAGCCAAGAATTACGCCAATCAATGGTTTTATCGATTTCCACTTGTTCCCACGAGATAAAGGCGGCATTTTTATGTTTTACAATATTAATGACGAACTTCTTTTCGTAGGTAAAGCTCGTAAAATTAGACAACGTATTAAGAAGCATTTCGAAGATAACGTTTCGCCAATTAAAAATCACCGTGACGAAGTATACCGCATTGATGCATGTATCGTAGAAGATCCAACAGAAAGAGAAATTTACGAAACATATATCATTAATGAATACAAAGCAAAATATAACGTTGATAAAGTATTCTATAAATAAGTAATAAAAAACAATCCTAGTACATATACTGGGATTGTTCTTTATTTAGAATTATTCCTCATATTTGCCTCCTTTTTTTAAATGATTAGCAGCAATAAAACAAACTACACCTATACATATAAGTACAATTCCAATTGTTTTATGTTTTCCAAAAAAGAAAGGAATATCAGAAATAACATTTGTCATACATAACCCTACAAACACGAGGATAGGTCCTACCCACAGTAATACATTGCCGAATTTTGTATGTTTCCGCATAGTAAGCCTCCTTACCTCTTTTTACATATATATCCATGAATTAAAAGTAAATTCATAGAGAAATATAGTTTTTTTCATATCGAAAATTTAACCTTCATATATTGGTACAAGCAAACAAGAAAGGGGACCATCATGAATTGGTTAGAAGCTTTTATATTAGGGATCATACAAGGTTTAACAGAGTTTTTACCGATAAGTAGTACAGGTCATCTTTATTTAGGAAGGCATTTGTTTCAATTAGATGAAGCAGGATTGTTTTTAGATACGATGCTGCACATTGGGACTTTACTTGCTGTGTTTATTTATTACAAAAAAGAATTTATATATTTAATTAAAAATCCATTTTCAAAACTAATGCTACTACTTATTGTCGGGACGATACCCGCAGTTGTAATCGGATTGTTATTTAAAGACTTTTTTGAGGATATTTCAAAAACAGGTATTACGATTGGTTGGGAGTTTTTAGTGACAGGATTCTTTCTCTACATGGCGGATAAACAAAAGAATGGCCGTAAAAAAATGGTCAACATTACATATAAAGATGCATTTATCATTGGTTCATTTCAAGCGGCTGCTATTTTTCCGGCAATTTCTCGTTCTGGAATGACAATCGTCGCTGCATTATGGAGAAAGTTAGACCGCGAAACTGCTGCTTACTTTTCTTTTTTATTATCAACACCAGCCATTGTCGGAGCTATTATTTTGCAATTTGCAGATGTTTTTCAAGGGAAAGCAGAATCTATTTCTAGTACATCTTTAATTGTCGGAACTTTATCAGCAGCATTTTTTGGTTACATAGCTGTTTCATGGATGATTCAATACTTAAAACGTCACTCTTTAAAAGTATTTGCGTATTACGTATGGGGATTAGGTATTTTAATTATAACGTTGCAATATACTCATGTGTTTTAATTATAATAGTAAAGAAATTAATTAGTTTAAGATCCTGTTTCATTCATAAAAGACAGGATCTCTTTTTATTAAGGAGGAAAATATGTTTAATAAAGCTATCGTTATTGGCGGAAGTATTGCAGGAAAGCTCGCAGCAAAAGCATTATCAACTGCTTTTAAAGAAGTAATCATTATAGAAGCCGGTGAAAGATGGGATGGAAAGTCTTCGAGAAAAAGAGTCCCACAAAGTAATCATCCTCATGTGTTATTAAAAGGTGGAGAAAACGCCATTGAGGAATTGTTTCCTAATATTACGAATGAATTAATAGAAGCAGGTAGTGTCGTACATAACTTTACTCGTGATTTAAAATGGCATCAATTTGGTTTATGGAAACAGCCGTTCATAGGGGAAGTACATATGATTCAACAAAGTCGTCCTTTGCTAGAATGGCATATTCAAAAACGAATACATCAAATTTCAAATATCACTAGTAAATTTAAAACACTAGTGGAAGGGTTAATAGTAGACAGAAAAGCTAACAAAGTATGTGGTGTAAAAGTGAAATGTTTAGAGACAGACACACAAGAAGAAATACATGCAGATATTGTTGTTGATGCAAGTGGATTCGGTTCAAAAAGTATAGCATGGTTACGCGAATGTAATATCGAAGTGCAGGAAGAGAAAGCACGTATTGATTTATTTTACACAACTAGAATGTTTAAACTTAAAGAAAATGAGAAATTAGATTACTGTAATACGCTAATGTCTCCAAGTTTCCCTGACAATCCGTATGGCGTTCTTATTCAAACGATTGAGGATAATCGTTATTTTGTTACTTTCAGTGGATATGCAAATAAAAAAGCACCACAAACAGATGAAGAATTTTATAATTTTGCTGAAAACCTATCAATCTCTAATGTTACTGATTTTCTAAATAAAGCTGAAGCCATTTCACATACCAAAACGTACAAAATTCCATATCAAGTACGTAGGCGATTTGATTTAGTGGATAATCTACCCGAAAGATTGTTAGTAGTTGGAGATGCACACTGTCGTTTTGATCCTGTTTTCGGTCAAGGTGTTTCCGTTGCTGCTATGGAAGCTCACCAGTTGCAATTACTTCTGCAAGGTAGAAAACAACTTGATAAAACATTTACACAACAATTTTATAAAAAGGCAGCTACTATAATAGAAACCCCTTGGGATATGACAACAACGGAAATATCGCGTCACCCGGAGCTACAGACAGCATTAACTACAAAACAAAAATTTCAGCTATGGTATACAAAACAAATATATCGACTATCCGCAAGTAATTCTGATGTTTATATTCGGTTAGTACGAGTGATGAATTTAATTCGTAGTCCATTTCACCTATTTCATCCAAAAGTACTACTTGCTGTGTTACTAAAACAAAAGAAATAGCAGGAAAGTAGTTGATTAAAAACGAATATATAGCAGTTAGTAGATATAGGAGGGGTAATCGAGATGAAAATATACATAGAACAATTAAAGAAACACGATGCTAAGGATTTATTTACGTTTGAACTTACGAATAAGTCTTTTTTTGAAACAATGGTACCTAATCGTGGCTCGCAATATTTTGATTTTGAATATTTCCAAAAACTACTAGATAATTTATTAATAGAACAGGCGGATGGAGAATCTTATTTTTATTTAATTCGTAACGAAGAAAATGAAATTGTAGGGAGAATAAATTTAGTAGATATAGATTCGGAGACTCGAATCAGTTCGTTAGGTTATCGGGTCGGAGAAAAATTTACTAAAAAAGGAGTTGCAACTGCAGCCGTAAAATTAATTTTAGACGTAGCAAAAAATAATGAAATTAATGAGGTTCATGCTAAAACAACTTCTAATAATCTTGCATCACAAATTGTACTAGAAAAAAGCGGGTTTTCTTCTTATCAAAACGAAGCAGATACAACATCTGTACAATTGAATGGGGAACAGGTGAATTTTTTACATTATATTTGGAGAAATACTTCGCGCTTATAAGAAGGGGGATTTATTCATGAATGATTTACGTTATCCAATTGGACAATTTACATACAAACGTCCTATAACGGAAGAAATGATAGATACATGGATTCAAGAAATTGAAGATTTACCTAATGAACTAACGAAGGCTATCAAAGATTTAGATCAGAAGCAGTTAGACACACCGTACCGCGTTGGTGGATGGACAGTTCGTCAAGTAGTCCATCACGTTGTTGACAGCCATATGAATAGCTACATACGTTTTAAATTAGCACTAACAGAAAAGAATCCAACGATTAAACCATATAAAGAAGAGAAGTGGGCAGAATTACCTGATTCTAAATTACCAGTAGATGTTTCACTAGTAATGTTAGAGTCATTACATAAAAGATGGGTTAACCTTTTATATTCCTTAGAACTTGAAGATCTAGAAAAGACATTTAACCATCCAGATACTGGTGAAACAAAACTTGCTGCTGCAATAGGACTATACGCATGGCACGGACGTCATCATACAGCTCATATAACTTCATTAAGAAAGCGACTAAATTGGTAACATGGAGATGCATTTAGAGAAAGCGAAAGAAACCGACGCAGAAGTTATATTTCAGATGCAAATAGACTCATTTAGCCCTTTATTACATAAATATAAAGACTACGAAACAAACCCAGCAAATGAATCTATTGAAAAAACGATTTTGAGGATAAATAATCCCAGCAGTAACTATTATAAAATGATAATAGATTCTAACCTTGTTGGAGCGATATGTATATCCAAAAAAGAACTACCTTATAAATTTTGGATTAGTCCAATGTTTATTCATCCAGTCTATCAAGGGAAAGGAATTGCTCAGCAGGTACTTATTTTAATTGAAGAGATGTTTCCAGAAGCACGAAGCTTTGAACTTGCTACGATTTTAGAAGAAGAAAGAAATTGTTTTCTATACGAAAAGATGGGGTATAAAAGAACAGAAGTAATAAAGAAATTAAATGATAAAACTACACTTATTTATTACAAAAAAGAAAGGTAAAGCATTTAAAATACGCTTTACCTTTTTCTGTTATTTTAGATTAAATATACAAAATTGATGAATATTCTTCCAAAATAATCGGGTTAGTAATTTCGGAAATGAATAAACATACGGAAAGACGTTATTTTGTCGTATATGTTACTAACGCTTTTTGAATGCTTAAAACACTATCGTCACCTTTAAATTCTTTCGTAATTGGGGCGCTCAAACTAGATACCCAAATTTTAAGTTCAGCATCCAAATCAAAATGCCCAGCTGTTTCAATGCTGAATTGTGTAATGCTTTTATAAGGGATAGAATGGTATTCTGTTTTTTTACCTGATATTCCTTGTTTATCTACTAAAATAAGACGACGATTTGTAAATACGATTAAATCACGAATTAATTTATAAGCATGTTCAACTTTCTCATCGTCTAACATAATCTTCTCTAAATCACGTTCTACACTTTCTGTACTCGCATTTGATGCATTTCCTAAAATACCGCTAAATAAACCCATAGGAAATTCCTCCTCCATTATTTGTGGAATGTGTTACTTATATTGTACCATGCAACTCAGTGTGAAGTTATGATATTACATTAGTAGTTTCTGGCTATTGTTGTAATCCTTTTATATAACCTCGTCTTAATATCTTATGCTAATATAAAAGTAAGAAAAAAGAAGCAGAGGGATATAGCATGAAAAATATCGGTTTAGTATTAGAAGGCGGAGGAATGAAAGGTTTATATACGGCAGGCGTACTCGAATATTTTATGGAAAAGAACTTATTCTTTCCTTATGTAGTTGGCGTATCCGCTGGAGCTTGTATGGGAGCAACGTATTTGTCACGTCAAAAAGGGAGAAATAAAAAAGTAAATACAGAGTTAGTTGCAGATCACCGTTATATATCTTATCGAAATTTAATTCGAAAACGTGAATTATTCGGAATGGACTTTTTATTTGATGAAGTACCTAATAAAATTGTCCCATTTGATTTTCAAACTTTCTTAAACTCAAATGAACAGTTTGTTATAGGGACGACTGATTGCGAATCGGGACAAGCTATTTATTATAATAAAGCAGAACACGGAAATGATATTTTAAAAATCATTCGTGCATCTAGCTCAGTACCGTTTATAGCGCCTGCTGTAGAATATGATAATCGCAAATTACTAGATGGAGGGATTATAGATCCTATACCGGTGTTAAAAGCGCAAACTGATGGTTATGAAAAGAACGTTGTAATTATGACAAAACCAGAAGGATATGAGAAGCAACGTAATAAATTTTCAGGCCTAGCTAAAATTTTATATAGGAAATATCCGAATATCGCACAATCTTTAGTAGAACATTATCGTTTTTATAATGAGACGATATCTTATATGCATCAAATAAAACAAAAAGACAACTTTTATATTATTCAGCCTAGCGTACAGCTTCCAATAAGCGGAATAGAAAGAAGTAAAGAAAAGCTCGTTAATTTATATAATCTTGGTTATACAGATGCTCAATATCATTATGAAAAATTATTAAGTTGGATAGAGAAGTAAAGGGGTGGAAAGTTGAAGTTAGGAAAACAAATTATTTTTAAGGAATTGCAGAAAATGCATAGTCCACTTTATAAACCGTTTCCGAATTGTGACATTCGAAAAATACGAAAAGATTTTAATACTATGTTTACAGAAGATGATTGTATAAGCGCTGATTTAAATTATTATTGGATGCATACAGCAGGTACTTTAAGTTACGTGCTTAATAATAATGAACAGGAGATTGTGTTTAATCAAATAAAATGGCTAAGGAAATCGTTTTTTGAATGGTTTCCACAATATTGTTTTCTAGAAACAGAGATTATGAAGTATCCCATTTTATATAGAGATTTCATGAATTATGAAAAGACCCGTAAGCTATTACTTTATTATCTTACTGAATAAAAATTAAAACGTACAAGTGATGCTGCTTGTACGTTTTTTGTTCATAAAATATACAATATTTACAACTTATCCATGTAGGTATTTTAACGAGAAAAAAGAAGTACATATAGAATAGGTGTGAGGGAGGAGAGAGAGGTTTGTTAGCTGTTTCCCTTTAAATTCATGTCCACTCAAATATTTCGAGTAAAATTCGCTTCTAAATGGTATTATCAAATATCAAGAAAACTAATTTAGAAACAAGGAAGGGACAGGTTTAATATGGAAAACGTATCAAATGTAGATAAAGTAGAATCAATTAAATCTTTACAGTCAACAATCCGTAAACTAGAAAATGCCTTATCACAGATGACTCAAAAAGGCTCAAACACTACTTTAGTGAAAAAAAGACTCAAAGCAGCTAGTATCGGCTTAGCTATGTTAGAAAGTATTTGGAATCAAGAAACCCATCATTACACGCAAGAGGATTTAGCAGACGCTCGAAATGTTCTAATTGGTTTGCTTCCATCAATTGAAAAGATTTATGTTAAGTCAAAGCTTGGGAGTCCTCAAAGAACACTTTTAGAAAGAAGAATAAAATCATTAGAACTTTCTATTCAGGCAATTGATTATTTTTCTAATAAATAACTTCGCTAAACAAATAACTTACGACTACTTTTATATAGGGATTCTAATGAAAAAACTACATATAGAATACTACAAAGGAGAAAGAGAGGTGACTACAATAATCAGTCCTAAGTTAGAGAAGCTTAAAAATCAATTAAAGAATGGAAACGAAAAAGCTCTTTATACTTTTTTGCATGAAATAAAGTCAAATCACACGCCACTAATAGAACAATGCCCTGCAGATAATCAGTATAAGCTTATAACGTATATATGGTTAGGGGATCGAAAAACTGAAAATGTTTATATATTCGGTAGTTTTCCTGGTTGGGATCTGTCTGTAAATCAACTACAACGGTTGTTACAGACAGATATTTGGTATGTAACGTTTAGGACGGATAAGAGTTTTATTTCAACTTATTATTTTACAGTAAATGATTTTTTCGAAAATGATTGGATAAAGCGTAGTGAACAGTACCAACTAGATCAATTCAATGAAAATATATTTGGAGAAGGTGCCAATAAAGCGTCTATGTTAAAAATAGGTATGGAAGTGCAGTATAGCAGTCGTTTTCCTTCAAATGATTATCCATCCGGAAAGATTGAAACATATTCTTTTTATAGTTCGATTTTAAATAACACACGTAAAATTTATATTTATACGCCTCATGATTATTCTCGCACTTCACATCTTCAAGAACTTCTCATTGTATTTGATGGGAATTCATTCATTAATGACCTTTCAATCACAAAAACACTTAATTATTTAATTTACGAAAAAGAAATCCCATCTTGTATCGCTGTTGCTATAGATCCAGTTAATCGGCTAGAAGAGCTAACTTATAACGATAAAATGAATGCATTTTTAACAGAGGAATTACTTCCGTGGATTCAGGCGAAGTATCGTGTGCATCAAGAAGTAAAACATATAACAATTGCCGGTTTCAGTCTTGGTGGCCTAGCAGCTTGTTATGCAGCGCTTCAAAATCCACACATTTTCGGGAACGTGTTGTCTATGTCTGGATCTGTACATTGGAAAAAGGATGGATATGAAAATCAAATTCCTTGGATTGAAAATCAAATTTCATCTATAGATTCAAATGCGACACAGCCTCAATTTTATTTAGCAGCAGGCGAACTTGAAAACAAACCTCTTTTAACGGCTAATAGACGCCTATATAAAGCTTTAAAAGAAAAAGAATACCAAATTACTTGTGAAGAGTTTCAAGGCGGCCATGACGGTGTTTGGTGGCGAGAAAAGTTATTTGATGGGTTGAAAGCATTGAAACGTACAAAAACGCTACTATAAAATATAAAGAGGAGAGATTCTATGAATCAAGAAGAACTAGATAAAAAACTAAAAAAGCAAGAGATTTTAGTAAAAGATGAGAAAGTTTGGTCCTATACGTATGAGGATCATATTAGTTCTATCGTGAAGGAAGCAGAAAAGAAAGGGTCTTTTGATAATATGCCTGGTAAAGGCAAGCCTCTTAATTTAGATAACGACCTTTCGTACAATCCTGAAAAGCAACTTTATAGAACGTTAAAGAATAATTATGTTTTACCTAGGTGGATTGAGCTTTCAAAGGAAATTGATAATTTAAAAGAAAAGCTAAAAGAAAATACAAATACTGCAGAAGCAGCGGATTTAATTCGAACTATTAATAAAAAGGTATTAGAACATAATCTACTTTGTCCACCAAGTGCGCAAAAAACAAGGGTGAAAACGGACTTTTAACAATTTTCAAAGAAGCCATCTCTTGCTATATAATTAAGTAAGGCATTTTCAATTCATTATGAAAGGGAGGCAAATGTAATGAAGAATACGTATCAACTTCAAATTCCGAAAGAACTAGAGCAGTATCGTACTATTTTAGAAGAAAGTGTAAAACCGTTTGTTAAAGTGTCTGGAACATTGGCTGAGACAACTCTTTTTGAGAGTAAGTTTGGTGGTTATCCGTATGTACCTATAGATCAAGAGCATCCTAAAGATTCAAATGGACAACCTATGATGTTACTTGCGCAGTTAAACTTTGAAGAAATGCCACATGTTGAATATATGCCTCAAGAGGGAATGTTACAGTTTTTCGTAAGTGCAGATGATGAGCTTTATGGAGCAGATTTTGATTATCCAACAATCCAAAAAGACTTTCGGATTATTTATCATTCTACAATTACAGAAGATTTGAATAAGGTTATTACTGATTTTAGTTATTTAAATACTTTAGAATTAGAGGACTTTATCATACCTGAAGCAGCTAAACTACGGTTTGAATTAAGTTATCAACCCATAACATCAAGTGATTATCGATTTGAAAAGATGTTTAGTGAGGAAATTGATTGGGAAGAAATTGTTGATGAAGAAAATAATACAGAATTAGGAGAACTGTATGACGATATATATGTTTGTCAAGGGCATAAAATAGGCGGTTATCCATTTTTCACACAGACAGATCCAAGAGAATGGGAAGAAAAATACCAGCAACATGACATGTTATTGCTGCAAATCGATACAGATGATTCATTAAATATTATGTGGGGAGATTCTGGTGTTGCTAATTTCTTTATTAAAAAAGAAGATTTGTTAAATCTAGATTTTTCCAATGTTATTTACAACTGGGATTGCTACTAAAAAGATATAAATGAAATACTAGCAAGCTAAAAAATCTTCCTGAAGGTGAGGGAGATTTTTTTATGTTAAAAATAAACGTTATGTTAACTAGAGTGTAAAATAATAGGAATAATAAAAGTCAAGCGTAAATAACAGAAATAACAAGAAATAATGTAAAGTTGTAAAACGTGTGTAAATAGCAATAAATTTATAAAGTAAAACCTAAAATAAAATTATTAATTTATATTTTGTAAAAAAGATTTTTCCGCATAAAAATTATTACTGATCAAAAATGTTTTTGATTCGTTAAATCTTAATCAATCATCAATTAAGATTTGCTGTGATAAATTTATAACTAAAAAACGATAAAAAACTGTATAAATGCGTTTAAATACGATTTTATGTGAATCTCACTAAAAATCTCTGTTTCGTCTCATTAAGTATAGTTTACTTGGTTTTTGATACCTGTTATTGCTTTGTTTTTATAACTGCCTATAATATATATTATGTCAACTAGTAAAAAGTAATAAACTTATTATATGTTAGTTTCGTGTTTTACACTCCCCTTTTCTTTATTGATTATAGTGATTAGTTCATTATTTTTGAATTGGTGTGATTTGATAGCTGTGGAATTTGAAATTTATTTTCTTGTCTATAATGTAAATTAACAAAATTAAAAACAACTTGTTTAGAATTAATAATTAAACAAGTTGTTTTTAGATTGACCAAACTATATTTATAATTAGTTTGCTATAGCAATTACTTTGATTTCGATTAATACTTCATCGTGAATTTAAATTTTTTAATTGAACTTGCTCGCGTATTATTCGATTATCATTACAATTATTCTTTTTCTTGAAAAATATTGTATTTACGCTTTAAATACAAACCTTTATCTTTATAAATCCACCGTGAAAATTTATTAACATTATTTTTACCACTTAGATATATACGATATTGTTTTTCTTTGTCAACAAAACTCAATCGGAATTTATTATCCTCAAGGATACCTTTAAAAGAATTCATAAAATTATATGATCCTCCAACAAAGCTAACGAAATATTTATGGGAGTTCACATGACCGTCCCCATCAAAATACCCACGAACAAAATGATGTAAATATTCTTCTGGCACGTATGGAAATTCGATGTTAAAAGATTTACATGGATTAATTCCGTGTATGTTCATAAGGTCGTCTTTTATTGTTTTGCTATTAATATTTAGCATATATACGCCTGTTTTTTTATTTTGATACAGTGGCTGGCTGGTGTTTAGTTCTTGTTTTATATCTTCTAAAATGTAACTTTCTTTTTGAGATATACTCACACATTGATTTTCTTTTTGTATGACACCATCTGCTGCTATAAATCCTAATATATAAGCCATATTATTTGACCACGTTTTAAAATAATCTTCTGTTATGTCATACTTTCTCTTCCAGCTCCCTATAGCGCGCCTTGGCACGTTGCTGTCTGATAGAACCATACGAATATACCTTGCAGATACGTTAGCAAGCATAGCGATTTCTGAGGTACCCTTCCCTTCCGCATACAGATGAATGATTTCAGGTTTTGATAGTTTACATTTTGATTTCTTTTTTCTCTCTATTTGCACTTACATCCTCTCCTTCCCTTTAATAATTAGAGACATATTTTCTTCTATAACATATAACGAAACATATGTTCTTTGTTGCTTATAAGAAGAACTTTACTAAATTAAAACAATTTACATTTACTTCATATTCCTTTTATCTGCTGCTGTAGGATTTACATTTTATATACACAAATAATGAATTTGACAAATTTATGAAATGTACTGTATTTAAGGTGAAAGGTAAAATGATTTCGTTTAAACTGCAGATAGCTACAATAACAACATACGTATATTGTTAAACGTAAAAAGGAGAACGAATGAAAAAGAAATATATAAATCAAATTCATACTGATGTAAGTTTTAAACCGAAAGATATTATAGGTTTAATGACGGATTACTTTAAAATGAAAACTAAGCTGCGTCCTATAAAGAATTTACCTATTGTTTTATCGGATAAAAATAATGAGTCTTTAGAGAGTGTGACATGGTTTGGGCACTCTGCTTCACTATTAAAAATGGAATGTGGGCAATATGATCCGAGGTGGTCTGCGATTCATATGTTGCCTGAAGAAACGGTACAAGCTCATATGGATGTTAAAGGAGAACTCCTTCTTCCGATTCATTGGGGTGCTTTTACATTAGCATTACACGAATGGAGTGACCCAATAGAACGTGTTACGAAAGAAGCCAAACGTTTAGAAGTTAAAATTACAACGCCTCAAATTGGCGAATCTATTACGTTAAAATCTACAGATTATCCATCATCAGCTTGGTGGAGAGAAATTTAATTATAAATAAAAAAGAGCGAACTCTCTTATAAGGAATTCGCTCTTTTTCTGTATTTAAACTTATTTCACTATATTTGCTTTCCCGCTATCTAAAATTCTATTTGCTGGTACACTGGACATTTCAATCACTGTATTTATACTCTTATCAGTTAGTTCAACGAGTTCGTTTTCGTGATTGATTTTTTGTAAATCCCACACCATTCCATTGAACTCGTTATGCTGTCCACTTACCTTTGCAATACTTTTCGTTTTATTTGTAGGTTGTATTTGAAGGTTTGTAAATAGGTTACCACTAATTTCATTTGGCGTTGTTACATTACTATCCATATAAATCATATTTACACAATCTTCGAGAGAGAAGTTCATAAAACGGTTGGCATTTATCCATGCATGTCCAGATTGTGGTTTCTTTGCTACTAATTTCACCCCAGTTTCCATTCCTACAACTTTTATATTTTCAAAATTAATAAATGAAATTTCATTTTCCTTCCCACCAGAATACAAAGAAATGCCGGTACCTTTATTCGTTTCTGTCCAATTGATAATATTTATATCTTTTATTTTTGTTTTGTGCCAAGTGTTATAATACTTATTTTTTCCGTCTAAATATATAACTTCAGAATTAAATGTAGGATCATCTATAGCTATATAAGCTCCTTCAATAGAAGCGTTTTTTTCTAATTCTAGAACTCTAAAATTACCTTCAACAACAAATTGTGTTCCATAACCAAATAATAACTTTACACCCTGTTTCACTACGATTGGTGACGTGATTTTATACTTCTTATCATCAAGCAATACTGTTTTAATTTTACTAGATTCTGCTTTATTAATAGCAGATTGTATTTTGTTTGAATCATTTTTACCTTTAAAGTCTTCTACATACACCTTATCATTTTTAGCTAAACCTTCTTTTTTGTTGTATTGATAAAAAGCAATAGTAATTAGAACGATACCTATAAGTAAAGTACTTATTTTCTTCATCACACTCATCCTCATATAAATTTTCTCCTTAGCTACTCTTCGAATAATCTATGGCTTTTATATTTAGGTGATAATTATTTTGCTGTGTATGATAGATTAAGATTCTTACTTTTTATAATGGAATTATATTATCTATAGAGTTGTCCTGCTTAGCTAATTCTTTATTCCTATAATCTATTAATTTATGATTAGATAAAATAAAATTATGCTCTAATATTAATTCATTGTGGAGCACTTCAACTAAAAATTTAGGGATCATCTCTCCTACGCCGTAATTATAGTCACTAAGAATCCAAGAAACCTCTTTCCAATCTAAAATTCCTTCTGAGACTTTTTTTGGAGTGTGATATGTAAATTCATGAAGTAACTCTACTAGATAAACATACATACCGCCAGAATATGAAGAATCCTCCCATGTAATAATGCCTTTAAATTGAATTTGGTCATACGTAACTTTTATATTAGTCTCTTCCTTTATTTCACGAATCGCATTTTCTAAAGGTGTTTCGCCCTTTTCTATCTTTCCTCCTACACTATTCCATAATCCTTTTACCGGATCATATTCTCTATTTAACATAAGTATCTCTTCATTTCTTTTTATAAAACATAAAGTGTGCTTGTACATAATGTGATTCCTTCCTCCGTTTTTAATAAGCTCTTACTGGAGATATAAGATGGATTGCTGCAGAGTGTGTCCCTGCTTCAACTAATATCGGTCTCATAGAACCGCTGAAACTTAAAGTAACCGTTTCTTCTTTTATTGCCCTTAAAGCATCCAACATAAATCGTCCATCGAAAGATATATTGAATTGTTTTTCACCTTGAATTGCATCTATCTGTTGTGTCTCAGATATTTTTCCAATCTGAGAAGCATTAGAAGAAACTTTAATTGTAGATTCATTTACAATTTCTAAGTTAACATTGTTATTTGCCCATTCACTTGCTAATAAGCTTGATCGATCTACCCCTTGTAACATTCTTTGTCTATCTATGTTAATGACTGTTTGAAATTCATTTGGAATTAAACTAGATATATTAGGATATTTCCCTTCAATTAATCTTGAATATAATGTAGTTGTGCCGAATGTAAAAATAATGTGGCTTTCTGATAGATAAATAGAAACGAATTCTAAATTGCTGTTCATTAATTTTAAAAGTTCATTAATGGTTGCACTTGGTACAATACAATTCGCTTTCACATTAGTAGAAATTAATGTTTCACGTATAGCTAGTCTATGAGAGTCAGTTGCAGCGCATATTAATTTATTGTAGTCTAACTCGATATGCACTCCGGTAAGAACGGGTCTAGATTCATTTTTCGCTACTGCAAAGACTGTTTGTTTAAACGCATCAATCAATTGTTTTGTTTTTATTTGTATTTCTGCATGATCGTCTATTTGTGGTACGTTAGGAAATTCATTCGCTGGAAAGCCATTTAAGTTTAATGTGATTTCTTCTGATTGTATGGTAATTGTTTGCTTATTCTTACTTTTTATTACTATATCGCTTGGCATTTTCTTTATAATTTCAATGAAGTATTTTGCAGGTACAACAATTGTTCCTGCTTTTAAGGTAGTCGTAATTTGTTCGTCATCCATGGAACTAGGGATGAATTTTTCGATGAAAATATTTGAATTACTTGCGATTAAAGTAATTCCAGATTGATCTGCAGTTATTTTTATACCGGATAGTATAGGAATTATAGCTTTGGTAGCTATGGCTTTACTTACTTCTGAAAGTGCTTGAGTGAAATGTTTATGATTAACGATAAACTCCATTTTTTCCCCGCCTTACATGAAATGATAGTTTTATGAAGATTGATGAATGATTGTTCCGTTAAAAAAGTAAGGTACTGTTTCTTTCCTTTGTAATATATTTAATAAGTGTTCTGGTATTCGTAAATGCGGTTCTGCTCTATGTAATTCCATCCAAGTAATCTCTTCAATTTCTTTTGGCCTTGTTATATTTGTTTCCCCACCGATTATTTCACCTAAAAAATTAAAGAATATTGCATGGTGTCCTCTCTCCTCGAAAAAAGCTTCGCTAATGTAACAAATACCCTTTACAGTTATATGTAGACCGGTTTCTTCTTTCACTTCCCGAATGACTGCCTCTTCTAACGTTTCTCCCAATTTAACCGCGCCACCTGGTAGTGTGTAATAAGAACCATTCTTCCCTTTGTTTTTAACCATTAAGATCTTTTCGTTTGTTTTATCGTATAAAAGTGCATATGTAACATTTACTTTCTTCATCTAAGTCCACCTCTAATAATGGGAATTTTCTATCTTTGTTGCATTCTACCATTTAATCGTTTTAAAATATAAAAAAATTAATAGAGTATTTCATTTATCTATCCTTAGTAAAGGTAATTAATTGATCCCCCTTCATTTCTAAATAAAAAGAACGTATTTTGAAAGTAATTATTCAACGTATGCTCTACTTAATAGTCGTAGTGCACTGTTTCATTTCACTAAAATTGTAAAAAGCCGTACTACATTTTATTTGTAGTACGGCTTTTTACCGCGTTTGATTCTTTTTAATTAAAACTTCCGTTAGTTTGAACGTATTAGTAAAATAATTCTATTGTATTACTGCGAAAAAGAATGAACATTCCTAAACCAATTAGAACGATTGGAACGATATTATGAGGACTCTTTTTAAAATTAAGCTACTTTCCGATATAAATGTTGTGTTTCTTTTTTCTTCTCTGCTTTAGGTGGACGAATTAATATCGAAATGATGAAGGAAATAACGCTTAAAACACCGATTATAATAAAGGTCGGTCGAAATCCACCAAGTAACGCTCCAATGAATGCTCCTGCAAGTGCACCAAACCCGAAACCTTGATATACAATCCCGTAATTTGTACTATGGTTTTTTAATCCGAAGAAATCCCCGACAATTGCTGGGAATATAGTGATATTACCACCGAAACAAAAGGCGACACTTGCTACACAAGTAAAATAAATTCCATAATTTAGAGGAATGTAACTTAAAGTAAAGACTGACAATCCAATAATAATAAACGTTGCAGAAACGATTTTCATTCGACCTATTTTATCTGATAACGTTCCAAGAACAATACGACCTACTGTATTAAAAATTGCAATCATTGCAACGGCGTTAGCGGCAGTTGCTGCGCTAAGTCCAACGAGCTGCACTCCGATATCTTTTACCATACCGATTAAATATAGACCACCCATACACGACGTAAATAGCATAAAAAACAAAAGATATACTTGTTTCGTTCTCATCATTTCACGCGGAGTATAGTCATTGTGTAATGTTTCAGTTACAGCATTACTTACAATTGCCTCGCGTAAGAAGAACGATCCAATTAATACTAAAAGCAAAACGATAATGCCCCAATATAAAAAGGCTTGTGATACACCAAGGCTGTCGATAAGATTTCCGTTTATATATCTAAAGATTAAGCTGCCCATTCCATATGCTGATACAGATATACCTGAAATAAGCCCTTTCCGATTCGGAAACCATTTAATTAAATTAGATAGTGATGTAATATAAGCAGTCCCATCTGCATAACCAACTACGACTCCGGCTAATAAATATAGTAATGGTAAGGAAGAAACTTGCGAACTAAGTATTAAACCGAGTCCCAGCACAATCCCTGCAGTAGCGATGAGTTTTCGAAGCCCTAATTTTTGCTGTAACTTTCCTGCAAATAATGTTGAAAATGATAAAGAGAAGCTTGTAATGGAGAAAGTTATAGCAACTGAATTAAGGTTCCATCCAAACTTACTTACAAGGGGCTGATTAAATAAACTCCATGTATAAATTGTTCCAAGGCCAATTTGAACAATGATTGTACCTAGAACAATTAGTAACGGATTTGTAGAAGTTTGTTTCATACTAACTGTCCCCTTCTTTTATCGTGACATGAAGTTTCACAGTTAGTATAACCATCATAAAAAGCAAGATACTGCATGAAAAATGGAAATTGAATTCATGTACACAAAAAGACACTCCATTATGAAGTGTCTTTCTGCAGGTTATATTAGATTTACTTAAAGAAAGCTTTGTTAAGATAAGACATTTTCAAATGCTTATGTATATAGAGTACCAAAATTTTTCAATCATGTGATGGGACTTAAGATGTATTTTTGATTCATCATATGGTCGGATAAACGAAAAATTAATATTCAATTTCATCAAAATCTTTCGACTGCGGTACCGTTTGCATATTAGCTGCATCTTTTGGATCGCTATAGATCGCATTTTGCTCTGTATTTACATCTTTTATATTTTGCTTTTTATTTTTGTTCACTTTATCTTTCACTTTCAATCACTCCTTTTTGTTATAGGAGTAATTATGCCCTATTACTGTTACGAAATGTATCAACGACTAAATTGCTAAATTCATGTAAATAATATAAATAATTGTCACCGCCGTAGTTGTATCTTTTATTGTACATTTTTGCAACTACTACATTATATGCAGGTATTACTAATATAGTTGGTCCCGTAATTCCTAATATTTGATACGAGCCTTTTGGTACACGTTCGCCTAGTTCACTTAATTGTGCAGGTTCATTTTGAACGAACCAAAACAAGCCATTTTGTGGTAGCTCTTTATTTACATATGTTGGACTCTGCAAACTCGTAGCGATTTTTATAACTTCTTTTGGAACAATTTGTTTATCATCTATCATACCTTGATTTAAATGAAGGTTGCCCCACTGTGCAAATTCTCTAGCGGAGACAAATAGATTTTTTTCAGTACCGTCATCTACTGTACCAATTTCACTAATTGCGTCTTTATTTGGATCATCAACAACTGCAACTAAATTGTCATCTTGCTGTATTCTCCATCCTGTTTCTTGGAAATTAGCAGGTTTAAACACACGCTCTTTTAACAATTCAGGAAAACTTTTGTTATATAGCTGATAAATAAGACGTGTCATCATTCTTACATTAATATCTCTATACGCCCATCCTTGCCCCGGTTCAAATTCACGAAAAATTGTCCCGTCATTCGTTTCTTCTAATCCGTGCGAATGTGTTACTAAATGTTTTATCGTTGTTTTACCGAGCAATACAGGATCAAAGTCTTTAAAATATTTTACCGCTTCATCATCAATAGAGTTTATTTTCCCCTCGTAAAGTGCATACGCTATCATTAATCCTAAATAACTTTTTCTCGCAGAAGCAACATTAAATTGTGAAGATGCTGTTACTTTCTTACTTGTAGATGTATTTGAGTGATAGCCACTATAATGCTCCAGTACAATTTTGTTATCTTTCATTATGCAAAGCGCTGCTGCAGAGCTATGGTTTTGTTCTTTTATATTCTCTACCCAAGAAATCAACTTATCATATGTATACAAATAAATCCCCCTTAATACACATAAAAACTACAGCTTGAAAGAAAAGTGCAAAATAGTTTTCACACCTTTCCTTCAAGCAAAATATCTTTGATGTTCTATACTTAAATGATCCACCAGTTCCAGCAGTTAAAACAACCGAAACATCCAGCGCATCCTATGCATCCGCCGCAACGACCTGCACAACCACCACATCTGCCGCCACATCCGCCACAGCGTCCACCACAACCTCCGCATCCACCGCAACGACGTGCATCGTCTTGAATGTAGTAGTATGGATATTGATTTTGTTGTTGATCCCAATACACAACATTACCAGTTTGATAATCATTAAGGTTCAATGATTGTAATTCTTGTTGAAACTGATTCATTATGAAACCCTCCATTTATAAATGTAAATTCCGCTCAAATATGAAAAGTAATATATTTTTGCAACCAAAGTAGAAACAAGGCTATAGACTAAATGCGTACATCAACAAAATATGAAATTACTCTAGGTGATGTACCTTGTTTTTTAGCCTATTTTCTTACTTTCCTTTTGGCAGACGGATTTACTATTGATAGAGGCGTTTAAAAATTGCTAATCCAACAGTTTAATAGTTCATCACTTAACTTTCTTTCTAGTAACTCTTTAACTGAAGGTGCGGGCATGATTTTATACGTATGTAAAGCTTCTTGATTATAATCTATCCAGTGAAACGCTAAATGGGATTCTTTAGATTTTGGTATGAAATCAATGTGTAACTCTTGTGAATCTATCTCAAAAATATGATTGATTTCATGGTGAAGAACTTCTTGATCTTGCCATTTGTTTTCTATGACTCCTAAAAATTGTTTTATACTACAATTTACTCCGATTTCTTCTCGTAGTTCTCTTATTAATGCATTCTCAGCCGATTCGCCAACTTCAACATGACCACCTGGTAAAAAATAATGATGGCCAATATATTCTGCCACTAACAATTTTTTATCCTTTACCATAACAGCTCGAACAATATGATGAAATTTATTTTCCAATTGTTATTCCTCCCATTCATTTACTTTATATTTGATTAAAATAGTCATTTAATATCGGGATAATATAAATCATAGGTGTTTCATACGGATGAATTTTATTGATAACTTCAAGAGCATTTTTTACAAGTTCTCGTTTACACTTTATTTCAATTTTATATTCTTGCCCTTCACAAATCTGACCAATTTCCCCGTTAAAAGGTGATGCACCTTTTAACGGTCTCCAGTATCCTTTCACAGAACTATAGGACAGACAATGATCATATTCTCCCGTTTTACAAGCACCAAGTTTATTTAACTCATTCCTCAGTATTTCAATGTATTCTTCAGGGATAAATACTTCAATTTTGACTTCAGTAAATTGCATAATTCATTTCACACCTTTGCTACATAATAATTAAACGAATAAGCGATATACTTGCTCGCCATCATAATCATGTCCCAATGACTGAAAACCGGAACTTTCATATAGTTTCTTTGCAGAGATATTATCTTTATGTACTGTTAATCTAATTTCTTTACACGCCTTAAACGTATTTTTTATTAAGTGTATACTTTCTTGTAATGCCGCTTTTCCATAACCGTTACCTTGCTGCTTTTGATCGATAATAAATCCATTTATCCAATACATATCTGCTGTCTCTTTTATAACAGCATGCATAACAAAACCGACCATTAGATCGCCGTTGTATATCGCAAATGGTATATATTCTACATTTTCACCATCTGGTTTTATATATACCTTAGCAAGTGAAACTGCTACAGATGGAACAAATTTCATCTGATTATCTTTAACTTGCAGCTTTAAAGCATCTTCCCAATTCTCTCTCGTAACAACCTTTAACTGGATATTCAATATGGTAAGCTCCTTTATAAAAAGAATGTATTTATATATTCAACGCAGTAAAATAATTCCCTGTTTCTTAATTTTAAGAAATGTGTTGAATTATCACTTCTAAAAAATCTATCCAGTTATATCGCTGTACATTTCACTTCGAGTATCTTTCTTTAATGATACATGCGCTATTAAAACTCCAAGTATAGTAATTACTCCACCAACTACCGAAATAAAAGTAGGTACTTCACCTAACCATACCCAAGCTATAAAACACGCAATTACTGGCGTTAAATATAAAGAACTTGTTGCCTCGGAAGCGCCAGTATGAGATATAATATAGGCCAATGCAATATACGGGAGTACTGTTGGGAATAAACCTAAATATATAACGCTCAAATTCACTTCAAGAGGAGCTACTAGTATTTCTTGATACATTCCTGGTAAGAAAATAAGCATACATACCGTACTAGATAAAATTGTATATATGGTAAATGGTAAGAAGCCGTACTTTTTTAAGTAAGATGTTTGAAAAACGAAAAATAGGCTTTCTGAAACGGCTGCTAATAATATAAATAATCCCCCGCTATTAAATTGAATAGAACCCCCTTGACTAAATGATATGAAAGCAATTCCTATAAAGCTAATTACACCACCGATCCATCCATTTAATTTCATTTTTTCATTCAAAAAAACAAAAGCAAGAATTGCCGTTACTATAGGTGTGACGGAAACGATTAAACTTGCCGATCCAGCATTTACTGTTTTTTCACCATAGTTTAGTGCAATGTGATAAAAAGTAAATCCTAAAGCACCAAATAAAAAAATCGCTGGAATATCTTTTAGATCAGGTAATCGTAGTTTGTATATAAACGAAAACAAAAGAAGTATGAATGAAGCAATTAACAAACGAAGTAAAGTAAGATGTTCAGGTGTGTAAGATTCAAGACCCATACGAATTGCCGGAAAGGCCGTTCCCCAAATTAAAATTGTAAAAGAATGAGCACATATAATTCGATAATCCCATTTTTTATAATTCATGTTTTCTCTCCCCCTTCAAACCAACCACTTTATAATTACCAATTATTTCTTTTCATCATATGTAATAGTTGATACAATGTCTTCAACCAGTTTATTATCGTAAAAACCAACCACTTGGTATTTTTCAAGTGAACGAAGGAGTTTTTTGATGACAACTAGTAAAAAACTGCCTAAGTATCGGCAAATAGTAGATTATATGAAAGAAAAAATTGAAAATGGAGAATGGCCAATTGGAAGTAAGACCCCTAGTCAAAGGCAGTTAGCGAAATTATTTCAAGTAAATCGTAGTACTGTAATAACTGCACTAGATGAACTTATGGCTGATGGATTGATTCAAGGGAAAATTGGAGCAGGAACAATTGTAACGAATAATACATGGTCACTATTAGCGACGAATCCCCCGCCCGATTGGAGTGAATATGTAAAAGCCGGTATTCATAAACCAAGCAAGTTAATGGTACGAGAAATAAATGAAGCAGAAGCAAATAACAAACTTATCCATCTTAGTAAAGGCGAACTTGCTCCTCATCTTTTTCCGCTAGAAACGATGCAGTCCATTATGAAAAAAGTAAGTGAGGAATTAGATTATTTTGGATATGAGGAACAAAAAGGGTTTTATCCGTTACGTAAAGCAATAAGTAAATACGTAAAATCATTTGGAATACATGCATCACCGAGTTCTATATTAATCGTCTCGGGTGCATTACAAGCATTACAATTAATATCAATTGGTCTTTTACATAGAGAGTCCACCGTTTTACTTGAACAACCTTCTTACTTATATTCGCTTCATGTATTTCAATCAGCAAATATAAATTTATCTGGTATAGCTATGGATCATCACGGTGTTTTACCTAACGAATTATTAAAACGCATTAAATATAGTAAAAAGAAAAACATTTTATATTCTATCCCTAGTTTTCAAAACCCAACTGGGATATTAATGTCTCAAGAACGAAGAAAAGAAATAATAAAAATATGTGAAAAGGACCAGTTACCTATTATTGAAGATGATATTTACCGCGAGTTATGGATTGATGAACCACCTCCAGCTCCTTTAAAGTCGATAGATAAACATGGACATGTATTATATATTGGGAGCCTATCTAAAACACTTAGCCCAGGACTTAGAATTGGGTGGATTATTGGACCTGAACCAGTTATTGAAAGATTGTCAGATATAAAAATGCAAACAGACTATGGATCAAGCTCTTTATCCCAAAGAGTTGCTGCTGAATGGATAAAAAAAGGTTTTTATGAAGAACATGTAGCAAATGTAAGAATTCAATTAAAAGAACGAAGACAAATCATGATACAAGCTTTACATAAGTATTGTGCAGATATTGCCACCTGGGATATACCTAGTGGTGGATTTTTTATATGGCTAAAGGTAATACCTAGCATTCCGATGAAGAAATTATTTTCAGAGGCGCTATCAAAAGGAGTTCTTTTAAACCCGGGACGTATCTATGAAGAAGAATCAGATCGATACATTCGTTTATCATATGGATATGCTTCTCCAGAGCAAATGACTAACGGGGTTAAATTGTTGAGTGAATTAATTCGTAAGCTAACGGCATAACAAAAACTCCTCTTTTTCTATAGAGGAGTTTTTGTGTATTTTATTTACCACAACCGCATTTCCTGCCCCAACACAATAAGTCCTTCATAAGGATCCCCGTCAATGTTTAATACTTGAGCAAAAGCAGGTTCTGTTTTTAAACCGTTCTCTTTTAAGAGAAGAATTTCTTCCCTTATATGAGGATGCTGCATTAATAACATGTGCTCTACTATCATATGTCTATATGCATTTTGGTTACGAACTGGCTTAGGCTGAGCAAATAATTCAAATTCAAAACCTTCAAATTTAAAATTTACCTTTATCGATTCAGTATTTTTAATTTTTTTCTTTTTTATTTTGAACCCTTCATAAGAACCATATAAAGATCTCATTTCTTGTTCAAAAACATCAAAGTTATGTACTTCCATTACTATATCTAAGTCAGATTGAAGCGTATCAATTCTTATAGGGATTGTCCCACAAAGTACGGGACTATACAAAGCTAAATCCTCCATTATATTTAGTTTGTTCAAAACATCATACACTTTTTGTTGCTTGTCATTCCCTGATTGTAAATATGTAATAGATGTAAACATGGAAGTCTCTCCTTCATTTCACGTAATACGTGTTTCACTAAATTCAAGAAAATTTGTCCGTTTAAATTTGTTCTAAGAGTACCTTTATTTCAATATATTAAGACGAACAAACGATGTTTTTCAACTTTTCTCCTATACTGCAATACTATAAAAATAAAAAAGGAGGAATTATTATGAGCATTTTTAACATTCTTTTAACCATCCACATATTATTTGGAACAATATGCTTAATTACCGGTATTGTAGCGATGGTTGCTCAAAAGAAGAAAGGAAAACATACGGAATGGGGTGAAATATATCATGCATCCTATGTTGTGATCACCCTTACTGCAATTATACTATCCATTATAAACTGGGATAAAATCGCATATTTATTTTATGTAGCAATTTTCTCTTATTCATTTGCGATTTATGGCTACCTTGCACGAAAAAAACGTTGGAAAAATTGGCTTCATCACCATATTAGAGGTATGTTAGGTTCTTATATTGGTGCCGTTACCGCGTTATTAGTAAACATCGGTATTCATATTCCAATTATTAATTTATTGCCGCCTATATGGTTTTGGTTTTTACCTACATTAATCGGTATTCCTCTCGTAGCCAGTGTATCAAAAAAATATAAAAAGCGTAGTTAAAATTCATTACATTTTCGTTACTTTCTGATGATTATTATAAAAAATTATACTCAATGTAATATTTTATTAATAAATTCAAAATTGTACTGCTTTAAGTTAGTCACTTACAGCTAAATAAAAAGAATCCAATACTTTTATTGGATTCTTTTTCGGATTTCATTTCAATGTCGGCTCTATATATTCAATGATATTACCATCTGGATGACGAACTATCATTTTTATACCTGTGGGTACTTGTATTGGTTCAGTAATCATTACGCCGTTATAGTTTAAGATTAGTTTTCTTACTTCGTTGAGATCATCAATTATAATCGTTGCAGCAACATGATTCTTAATTGTTTCATTTAATTCTTCAATTAAAAGTAAATTTGTAAATCTAATCACATGCGTTCCATTCATTTGAAATTCATGTGGTGTTTCTTGTTCCAATAGTATTTTGTAAAATTCTAGATGAGTTTGTAAGTCTGAAACATAGAGGCGTGGAACAACAGCTAATATATTCATCCTACTTACACTCCTCTTTAGTTTAAATAGATTAATTTAATTATATATTACTCGGAAACCTCTATAAACTATTACATTAAAAATAATATCTTTAATTAAGACTTTAATAATGAATATAATCGATCCGGATAATTCGTAAACATCCCGTCAACGCCCCATAAAATTAGCTTTTTCATGTCTGTTTCATTATCTACAGTAAATGGATGAACTTCTAATCCATGTTTCTTTATTTTCTTTACATAAGCTGCATCAATATATTTGTAGTTCATACCAAGACCAATGCAGTATGTTTTATACTTTTTTATCTCTGATTCAGTTAATTGAACTACCTTTTTGTAGGATAATAATTGTACTAGAGGTATATTAACATTTAAACTATGAACCTTTTGCAGACTTTCTTCACTAAATGATTGAATAATAACTTTATCCGGTATTTCATAGTGATTGATAATTTCCAATAACTTTTCTTCCATTCCTGGATATTCATCAGGTGATTTGGTTTCAATATAATAGTTCGCGTCATGCCCAAACACTTCAATTACTTCTTCTAGTGTTGGAACTTTAGCATTTTCATATTCTTTCTTTGCTAAAGTTGGATGTTTTTCATTAAAAAAAGAACCTGCATTTAATCTCTTTAATTCTTCTAATGTATGTTCCTTAACTAGCCCTGTACCGTTTGTAGTACGATTTACTGTTTCATCATGCATAGCTACTAAATGTCCATCTTTTGTCATTTGAAGATCTATTTCTATATAATCGCCTTTTAATTGTTGTCCCAATTTATACGCAACAATTGTATGTTCCGGTGCATACGCCGAAGCCCCTCTATGTGCAATGTTTTTTATATAATTCGATTGATTAATAGCTTTTGTGTACTTAAGTTCATTTACTTTATGAAAAACAAAAGTACCTATTACTATAAATGTACAAATGATTGTAACGATATATATCTTTTTCATAATGATGTATTAACCCCTACATGAAAGCAATTTGGCTTGGATAATTTATTCAAATAAATGTCGATTTTCAAATACCGTCATTTGTCCAACAGATTGAAAACCAGCCTTTTTATAAATAGTAATCCCATCAGGTGAAGCTTGTAATACGCATTGAGCAACGTTTAATTCCTTTGCTTCTTGCAGCAAGTAATGAAACATAGTAGAGCCAAATCCTTTTCCTCTCATTTCTTCTTTCGTTGCTATATCATAAATACCAATACTATCTTTTGTACATACTAATGAACCAACCGATATGACTTCATCTTTATAAAGTCCTAAGTACAGGTTCATATTCCCACTATTCCATAAGTCGAAAGAAGCAGTTTGATTGTAGAATGCTTGTACATGTATACCTTCCTCTGATGAACCAAACAAATTAGCTAACGTTTCTCCAAACTTTTTAATTTGTTCTGGTGAAGATGCTTTTTGTATTGTAAAACCTTCTGGCATGTTTATTGTCGGATGAATTGTATTTAATTCTGCGACCATTGCAATATTTTGTTCTGCTTCTTTTAAGTCCAGTTTTATTAATTCGCTTTTTATAGTCTGCTCGTACCTATCATCCCAAAACCAAACACTCATTGGAAATTTCTTTTGATTATAGTTGTTTACCTCTTTATATAATTTCTCGATCCCTTCTGTTACATTATTGTTTAGTAAAGTAATGATATTAAATGTATCTGCAGGTAAACCACAGTCGACAGCAATGTAATCCTTCGTTTCTTTCACATTCATTCCCTGTGCCTGCCGCGCAATATATGAAGTTTTATATGTAAAATTATCTATTAGTAACTTTTTAAAATTCATTCATTTTGCCCCTTTCATAAAAATTCAAATTCGAATCTTTCAGTATTAAATATAACATATAAGAAATATACCTATTTCTATAAAAATATCTCTATAAATCACACTTTGTCTTCTAAAAGAATTAAATATGATATAACGTTGTCGGAATGAAAAAAGTGGTATATAATAAATATTAACATTACTAGTAATTATTTTAGGTATTCCTAGAATAAAGGAGCGATACATATGAAAATTACTATTTATTTCGGAAGTCATGAAGATCAAGATGTTCGTACAATGGACTGTCATTTAGATGTAGAAGATACGGAAGAGATCGTTTCTGTATCATAATATAAATAGTTGGGATGAACCCTCTTCCCTACAACGTTTAAGGCACCTTTTATAGGTGTCTTTTTTGTTGTTTTTTCGTCAAAAACCCTTTACTTTAGAGCGTTTTAATAGTAAAATATAAATATACGAACAAACGTTCTTTTTTTATTTTAATTGTACATGAAGGGATGATTTTTACAATGGCTCAAGCAAAGCGCAGAGGAAGAAAAAAGCAAACACCTATCATTTCAAATACAGGCTTTATCGGCTCTGTCTTTATTGATACATTGGAGTTACAAAAGAAATCCTATTATTTCGCTCGTAAAAAACTTCAAATTGTGCATCACGTACTAGATGGTCTCTCTGGAGCAACGAGTTCTCTATTTAAAGAACATAACATTTCAGCATATATGTCTTGTGTGTATTTACATAAACAAAAGAAAATCGGCTTTGTTCTTTCAACGAAGCCTTTTGAACAAAGTGACGGTGTTGCTTACTTTATAAATTATTTAATCGAAAAGAATTTTTACGGTAACGAGGAAGTAGAATATCAAGAAGTATATAATACAGGTTTTATTGGTGTAGTATTCGCTGATTTATGTAGTATAGATCGATTTAATTTCGAGTTTGAAATGGGTATGTTAACAAAATTAATGAAAGATATGATTATTCCGGTTAAAGAACTCTTTTTACGCCACAATGTACCGGCATACATTTCCACTTCTCATTTAGAGGAACAAAACAAATTAGGTTTCGTTCTATCTGTAAAACCATATGATGAACGTGCAGAAGCAGATTTATATTTTGAGGCGTATTTAAAAGAACGTGGGTTATTTATTGGTGATGAAGAAGATGATATTGATAAGATTGTGATAAGAAAAACAGCTGAATTACGATAGAAAAGCGCAGGATGATGATCCTGCGCTTTTTATAATTTATGAAACCGATTTACCAAATAAATTTTCGTTTTATAGTATTTGTTTTTCTTAGCTTGAAAGAAGTAGCAGTATCCATTCTAAAAATAATCTAAGAATCTATTAAGCACTATAATCTTTCGAATGAACCTCTAATATGAAACGATTTGATGAAACTTTAATTACTATTAAATATAAGAATCCCCCTACAATTGGAATGGTGTACGCTGGGATATAATTTAATAATAGACCGGATAGTGCCATTGCTATAGGGAGCATCATTTTACCTATACTTATTCCAATACTGAGAACCCTTCCCCTGTATTCATCGGGAATCTCATTTTGCATGAAATAAATTAAAGGAATATCAATTAGCGCTATAATAAACCCTAAAAAGATCATAACAAAACAATACGTAATAACGAATACTAAATCATTCACTTCAAAACTTTTGAATAAAACTGGAATTCCTAAAATAATCATAAAAACTGACAACATAGAACTTAGTTTTTTCAAAAGATAAGAGTAAGAAAAACGATCAGTTATCTTTTTTACTACAATTGCACCGATTATCATCCCTACTGGAAAAGTCCCTTGAATGATACCAAATTGCTTAGAACCAAGATTGAGTACTGTGTTAATAATATATGGCAATGGAACAGTTACAGCAAAGCCTAAGAAGAAATTAAACGAAATTAAAATATGAAACGTATTCTTTAAGCTTTCCTTTTCAAGTAAGTAAGAAAACCCCTCTTTTATATCTTTAATAAAATTAACTTCTCTTTTTGAATTTCGCTCATTTATGTTGTACTCGAACAGTCTAAAATGAATAAATAGTAATGCTATCCCTGAAAGAATAAAAGAAATACCGTTTATAATTATAAAAGTTTTAATATTAAATATTGAAAAAACGATACCACCTAACATAGGGCCAAGAATTAAAGATACAGAATCGATAATTTTACTTATAGAATTAATACTCATAAGCCTCTCTTTAGAGACGATATTCGGTTTCGCAGCTTCTAACCCTATTCCAAAAAAGGTTGTAAATACCGTCATAAGAAAGGTTGTAGTATAAATGATGAATAAGTTTAATCCATAGTGGCTGCTTACTACATAAACAGTTATTAATGAGCAGCCACTAAGTAGATCCATACAAACGACGAGTTTCTTTTTATCAACTTTATCAGCAATGACACCAGCAAATGGATTCAAAACAATCATAGGAATTGTTCCTAAAATGAGCGTAATCGCGAAATTCAACGCAGATCCGGTGATTTGTAAAACATATAATCCTAATGCGAAACTATAAATAGAGCTACCGAGTATTGATACTGTTTTCCCAATGGAATAGAGACAAATATTTTTTAGTTCTTGGTTGCTTTTTTTATTTTCTATATGTAATCGTAAACTTCTCATCACTTTTCCCCCTGCCTAACTATATGTTACGTACATTGTAAGTTCTTGGGTCAACCCAATAGCAATATGTACAATTTGAAAAGTTTTAAGGGAAAATAAATAAAAGATAGGGTTAACCCCATCTTTATCAACTAAAGATTTTTGTCGTTCTCTATGTTGGTAAAAATAAATAATAGGATTACGTGTACAAATACAAAATTTTTTATTGAAATATAGAATTTAATATGGTATCTTCTATTACATTGATTAATTACATATGAGAATCATGTATAACTCCAAGAATATGGCTTGGGGGTCTCTACCAGGAACCAATAACTCCTGACTACAAAATGCGTATTATAGCGTTTGTAGTCAGGAGTTTTTTTGTTCTACGGTAAATAATGACGAGAAGGGAATACATAAAATGAATTTCAAAGTATTTATATTAGCTCTAGCAACAATAGCAGTAGGACTTGTAGAGCTTATTGTTGGAGGAATATTGCCAGACATCGCTAAAGATTTTAATGTTTCATTAAGTTCCGCTGGGCAATTAATTACAATTTTCGCCTTTACTTATGCAATAGCAGGTCCTGCATTATTAATTTTCACAAGTAAAGTGGAAAGAAAAAAATTGTATGTTATTTCACTTTATATTTTTCTAATTGGTAATATACTTACGTATTTCAGTCCAAACTTTACTTTTATGATGATAGCAAGAATTTTAACTGCTATGAGTACAGCTTTAGTTGTAGTACTTTCCCTTACAATTGCAGCAAAGATTGTTCATCCCTCTTACCGAGCAAAAGCATTAGGATTAATTTATATGGGTATTAGCTCTTCACTTGTTCTAGGAGTACCACTAGGGATTTTAATTTCAAACACATTTGGCTGGAGAGTTATTTTTTTATGTATTGCTATTTTATCATTGGGATCCATCATCTTAATCTCAGTATTTTTAGAGAAAATACCTGGAGAGGAAAACCGAACTCCTCTATCTATTCAATTAAAGGCCGTGTGTAGTCCAAAACTAGGCGCTGCTCATCTAGCTACCATGTTTATGTTAGCGGGACACTATACTTTATATGCTTATTTTACTCCTTTTTTAGAAGATAAGTTTCACCTAAGCCCTTATTGGATTAGCATATTTTATTTAGTGTTTGGTATAGCTGCAGTAAGTGGCGGAGCGTTCGGTGGTGTTTTATCAGATAAAATAGGCGCTCCAAAAAGTATTGTGATAGTTATTACTTTATTTGCTCTAATCTTATTTATATTACCATTCACGGCAGTTTCTATTATCCTGTTTATTCCTGTTATGATAGTTTGGGCTGCTTTGAGTTGGGGGCTTGCACCACCTCAACAAAGTTATTTAATCCAAACTGCCCCAGATACGTCAGATATACAGCAAAGTTTTAATAATTCAGCCCTACAAATAGGAATTTCACTCGGCTCTGCAGTTGGAGGTATAGCATTAAAACAAGTACATAATGTCGCCAATATGGCCTGGGTTGGTGGATCTCTAGTTTTATTATCTTTAGGTTTGGCTATCTTTTCTCTTACTAGACATATACCGACAAGAGACTGTCATGTAAGTGCTAAATATGTAGATTAACATTCTCCTTTTCTTTTAATCAAAAAAAGTATAAATCAACATAAAAAGTCCGGTTTTATAGCCAGACTTTTTATGTTGAGGTTAATCTTATCTTTTTCCGAAAAATGAATATGTATAAATCTCTTCTCCTTGAACAAAGAAATCCTCGTACTTTCCACCTCGTTTCAAATAATTTGAAGTACTTTCATCTATGAATTGAAACTGTAGATTTTGGATTTCTTTTGTTACTTTTGAACGTGTAAAATTTGCTCGAAAGTTATTTGTAATTTGGCTATTTAAGCTGAAATTTTTAAATAAAATAAATAAACTTAATAAATAACAATCCGTTTTAAAAAGTGGATTTAATTCGTGAAGTAAAAAATTCTCATGCTCAAAACTATAATTGCTCGTACCAGAGTGATCAATTACAATATCTACTGACCGATTTTGAATAGGGATGTTCAAAAAATCCGCACAGATAAAGAGAATATTTCTTCTCGGATTTTTTCTCGCTAATACATCTTTTAAAAATAAAAGTTTATTGAAATCTCGATCCACTGCGATATATAGGCAATCTTCGGGTAGTTCTTCATAAATGCTCCTCAAAAAGAACCCAAGTCCTGATCCTATATCTAGTATTAATTTGTTATTTAAATCTAAATGTATTAGTTTCTTTTTCGCCCATTCCCCTTCTCTATGCATATTTTCCAAATATGCATTATCAGTTTCATGAATATAATCCGAAATAATATTTTCAAGTGACGTTTGCTCATTTGCTTTAAATAATTTACCAGCAGATATAATTCCTAAAGTAATAATGTATTCTTCTCCACAATTACAAATTAACTTTCCTTCAATAATTTGATTGTTATTAATAATTCCATCTTGAAGAATTAATTTTTTGCTACACTTAGAACATGTCAGTAAATGTAGTACACTTAAATCTATCCCTATCATTGTATTGGAAGTTTCATTTGTTAATAATAAATCATGTAACACTTCTTTTAATTTATCCCGTTTCTTCTCCAAAAGTTTTATTTCCTGTTCCACCTTGTCATATTTCAGTTTAAATAAAGATTGGTAAAAAGTATCTTTTTCGTAATTCATAGATTTCGCTAAATTTTTATAAAAAAATAGTTCTTTAATTTCATTCAAGCTAAATCCTAGCTCTTTGTATTGTAATATAAGCTCTAAATCGGTTTGACAATACTCGTCAAAAAAATAGTGCCTTCCCTTTTTTTCAGGAATAATGAGACCAAGATCCATGTAATGTCTTATTGTATCAATACTTATGTTATTTAATTCTCCAAATTTACCTATTTTCATTGTATCACTACCATTTATATATTTTTTTATACAGATTTCTATTTTTATATTAAAAAAACCTTTAAACTTTTTAAACAACATTATTTACGTTATGTATGGGATATTTGAATGTCACTTATTTTATAGGTGTATAATCCTTTTGTTTAATTAAATTTCCATATATACGGACACCATAACATTATTTGTATTTAACCATTGGAGCAGTGTTACTACTTATAGGACATGAGATGCTAAAATGGAAAGGTTAAAATTCTTAAAAGGAATAAGAGGAAATACTGTTCATAGTTATTTTAGCTTTATAAAATTAAAGAGAAAGCAGATTTATTTCTTAATATAAAAAAGGCACTTACTGAAAAAGTAAATGTCTTTTTTGAATTAATTATAATCAAATAGCATAAATTACTTACGTTTTACTGCTTGTAGACTGTTTCCCTTTACGTCTGTCATCTTGAACGAACCATCTTTAAATGACTCAACATTGTAGTCTATTGCTACCTTTAACTGACTTGTATCAATCTTATTCCCATCTTTTACAACTTCTTTCGCTGTTAAAGAAACTTGTTTTTTTTCTTGAGTATAGTACCAACTTCCTTCCATGTGGTTTTGCTCATAAGGTGTTTTACCTTTGTCATCATAAGCGATATATGTACCATCCTCACGGAACTCAACTGCTTTAATGAATTCAGAACCTTCATAGCTACCCCATTCTCCTACTAACTCTTTACCACTTATTGATAGTTGCACATCTTTATTACTAAAAGTAGAAGTATCAGAAGTTGACGGACTGTCAGTTTTAGATTCTGAGTTATCCTTATTTTCATTCGATTTACCTACTATCGCATCTTGAATTGGTTTGTAACCGGATGCCCAAAGTTCAGAACCTTTTTTTACTAACTCTTTTGACCTATCTGCTTTATCCTTAAGTATTTTCTCGTCTGTTTTCTTATCCGATGTTAAAATTTCTTCTTGAATCGAATATGATTCTTTATAACAATCTACTGCTTTTAATATGTCTTTATGAGCTTCTTGATACTCTACTGGCGGTTCAATAGTATCAAACTTCTTAATGGTTTTCTGTATATCCTTTAATTGTGCTAATATTTTCATAGATACTTCTTTATCACTGGTTGTTCTATCTTTTGCTATTTCAGACATTTCAGTGACTTTCTGCAAGAATTCAGTAGATATAGCGGTTATACGCTCAGGATATTTGTCTTTCGATAACTTCTCTTTTGTTTCTCCTTTTGATTCCACTTTTTCATTCGGTTTTGCATCTGTTTTCTCCGATCCACAACCTACTAATAGCATAAATGGTACTGCAAGCGTAACTAGTTTCTTTACTTTCATATTAACCCTTCCCCCTTAAAACTAAAACATACATACCTAAGCATATAAAAAGATATATCTTTTTATATACTGTTGGTTAAATTTGGATGAACGAATATTATTTTATAGTGAAAAAATAAAAACGTCAAAATTATTTTACAAAAATTATAGGGTTTATTAATTGCTCGCTATTTATATAATCCCCCCCTAAAAATGAAAAAACGTGTTTATATCTGTCAATGTATAAAAAAGGATGACGCTTTTATTTCTAGTTGTGTGTATGATGAATTACATCTATTTCCTCGATAATTTTAAAGATTCTCATCTGCAAATACTTACGAGTTATTGTTACAAACTTTAGTTGAGTACAACAAATCGATAGAAACCCAGGAAAATTTTTATTATTTTTATGTTAGAGAAGTTTAAAACCGCTAATATCTTTTTCATACGCATGGAATATACAGGAATTTATAACGTAATATAGAACATAAAAAGGAGAAGTTTATATTATAAATAAGGGGACATACATACGGAATGAGGGATTAGAAAATGAAAATTGCAATAGTCTGTTTCGATAACTTTACTGATATTGATGTTTTCCTACCATGGGATTTATTAAATCGTGTACGTTTAGTTGGCGGTATTTCTAATTGGGATGTCCAGCTTTTAGGAACGGAAAAAACTCATATATCCATGTCTGGCTTACGTATTCCCATGACAGCAAGTATATCTGATCTTCCTTCTGCTGACGCTGTAATATTTGCAAGCGGTAAAGGTGTACAAGATTTATATAAAAACCAAGAATATATTAATAGCATTCATGTAGATCCTCAAAGACAATTAATAGGATCTATGTGTTCTGGTTCACTACTATTAGGAGCTAAAAAATTGCTAGTTGGAAAAAAAGCAACTACATATCCATCTGCAGTAGAACAACTTAAAGAATTTGGTGTAGACGTTATTGAAAAAAGTTTCGTAAACGAAGGAAACATTTCAACTGCTGCGGGTTGTTTTGCTGCTCAAGAACTCTCAGCTTGGATTATAAGAACTCTAATTAATGAAGAAATGGTTGAAATCGTACTAGAAACTGTTCAACCAGTAGGCAAAGGTTTATATTTTTAATCAAGTCGAGTGATCCGTTAGTCCTCGAAACGATAAAATGAATTCTTTTGCTTAATGTAGACATGGTGTGTCCCCATTTTCAAATAAAAAACCCGTGAATTATTCACAGGTTTTCTTCTTAATAACTAATTGCTATTGTACCTTCACCTGCATGTACCGCAAATGAAATTGGTAATGGATATAATTTGAAATCCATTTCAGGGAATGCTTGTCTAATATCTGAAATCCATTCTTCAGCTCCATCTTTATCGTTAGCATGAAACATGTGAAGTACTTTTGGTAATTCTTTTTCAAGTTCATTTTTAATGTATTCTCGACATTTTTGGATTTTACGAACTTTCTTTTCAAGTAAAAGCTCTCCGCCTTTTACTTCTAATATTAAGTTGACACTTAATAAACTTCCAAGTAAAAATTGAACTCCCTTTACACGTCCACTTGCATAAAGGCCTTTTAAACTTTTCGGGAATACGTGGAAAGGTCTTCTTTTTTCATCTACTAATGTTTTGTGTATATCTTGTAAAGTCATACCATCATTGTATAACGATTTTGCTTTTCTAATTAGTTCGTCCATTGGATAACTTGTTGTTTCACTATCTAATACCGTTAATGGGAAACCTGCCATTTCTGCAGCTAACTTCATATTTTGATAGGTTCCACTTACTTTTCCGCTAATAGCAACTGCAAATCCTTCTTCATATTCTTCTTTGCATTTCGAAAATAACTCTACCATTTCCCCTATGTTAGGTTGTGATGTAGTGACAGTTTTACCTTCGTTTAAAGCATTATAAACGCGCTCACGCACACCTTCTTCACAATCTTTGTACGACACACCATCAATAATAACTTCAATTGGGATAACAAAGTTATCTCCTTCTGTTGTAAAACTCGCAGTTGTACTATCAGTAATCCAAGCAACACGCTTCATGTTGTTCCTCCCTTAATTCAATTCCTCTTTTCTAATTTTTCTATATATTTATGTTATGAAAAGAGAATATCCCTGTAATAGTAACAGGACTTTATTGTTTTGGCTATAGTAGATAGATGATAAATGTGAATATTTCTTGTCTTTTTCACAAATTAAAAAGAAAATCAAGAAATTTGCTTGATTTTCCTTTTATCTTACGTTATTTAAAAGTTTCATTATCTAAAATCACAACATAATCATTTGTTAATCGTCCGGCTTCTTTCGTATAACTAACAAGTCTTTGTACATTATCACAGCTAAGTTTTGCACCCCATACGAGTAATGGTACACCGATAAAGTCGATGTGAAACCTTCTAGAAAACAGACCGCCAAAAGTCATTGGTAAAGGTACTGTTGGTGATGTATTAGAAAAAACAATCTTTTCATGACTTTGATAATGTTTTTGCAGAATCTCTCCTAAATGCTTCATCGCAGGTACAACGATTTTTGATGCGCCGCATCCAATCGTATAAACCGGGTTACCATTTTCATCTACTCCATGAAAAATAATTTTCCCCATATCTTCAGTTTTCAATTTATTAAAGTAATCCACATTTAATATTTCTTCTTTTGTTAGCTTACGATCCATTGGTAATTTATTTAAATGATAAGCTGCTGCAAGTGCAGTTGAATGCGTTCCGCCGAAATCCGTGTAAATGAATATCATATAATCATCCCTTGTTATAAAAGTTCAATGTTATTTAGTATTACCGTTCACAGCATTGATAAACAAGGGATGAATGTATTTATACTTTTTTATTAATGTATTATTCATTTCCAATTATACTATTGTCTATTTATTATGTTACACCATGTAATAGCCATAAGCTTATTTATAAAGTAAAAAGACGTACTTTTGACTCGTACGTCTTTTATCATTTTTATTCAAAATAAATATATTCTTAAACCAGTATGAATTGTTAATTAAAATACTTTTCAAAACAAAAACAATCATGAACCCGTTTAAATTGTTTTCTTATCTCTTCTTTATTTTCACCTGTATAATGAGCAAATGTTTGAACTGGATATAACTGATCTATATTACTTTTCATTACACCTTTCATCTCGTCAGTATGATCGCTATATACGTGTAAATAGGAGTCTACGTTTACAAAACCGTTCTTTTCATACCATCCATGTACCCATAGATTATCCCTAGTCCATGCTTCTAGGCGATTTAGGTTACGTTCATTCGCTAACTTCTCCGCTTCCTTTAATAGTTGATTACCAATTTTCATTCTACGGAAATCCGGATGAACTGCAATATGCCAAATCATACCGCCAAGACCTGTCCCTCTTGAACAAACTGTACGTTCTTCTAATTCGTATTCAATATCTATTAAACCCACAATTTGATTTTCATATACAGCTACTAATTCAATAGCAGGATTTTCATATTTTTCTTTCTCTCTAAATACATTATCGTAATATGCTGTATCTAGAAAAGATAACACACGGCAACGTACCCAACCGGTTTCATCCTCTTTTCTATACGATCTAATTTCTATATCCATATAATTAAAAAGCTCCTTCTATTTCTATCATTAATTTTTCGGGTCCTGCTCCTTTATTTGACGGAATAACTAATGTAATCTCTAAGTCTGGATATACGGCCGAGCGAAAACTGACGCCTGGATCATATCCCATTACATGATATTTGAATATCTTGTTTTCTCTTATTTCAATCCATATTCCATAGCCGTAAGATTGATAACTATTTACTTGGATGTGAGGAGTTAAAAGTATTTTTGTATATTCTTGGCTTATGATTTCATAGTTAAATAACGCTTCCCAAAACTTCATCATGTCTGGCGCAGTAATAAAAGCTCCACCATCAGAACCACCTTTTATCGGAATAGAGTAAGCATTTGTTCTCCATGTCTGGCTAATTTCATCTTTTATATATCCGAGAGCTGTCTGCTTTGGTAATCTATCTAAAGAAAAATAGCCAGAATCATTCATACCAATTAGTTTAAATATATTTGTTTCTATATACTCCGTAAATTTAAGTCCTGTCTGTTCTTCGATTATTAACCCCAGTATGATAAAACCAGCATTGTTGTAGTGAAACTTACTTCCAGGCGCAAACATCATATCTCTGTTTTGAAATAATGGTAAAAAGTCTTTTAAATTTTTTAATAGATACATAGGAGTTTCTTTCCAAAGATCCTCAAAGTTACCCAAAATACTTTCATCAAAATAATCCGGAATACCCGAACTATGTGTCAGAAGGTGATGTATTGTAATATCTTCATTGAAATTTGAAAATTTAATACTTAAACAATCTTTTAACTTTGTATGAAAAGTAATTACACCTCTTTCAACAAGTTGACAAATGCCAATTGCTGTGAATATTTTACAGCCGGAGGCAATTCCAAACCTAGTTTGTAGCGTATTGTTTATACACTCATTTCGATTTGCATAACCAAACGCTTCTTCATAAACTATGCCCTTTTTTTCTTTCACTAAAATTACCCCAGAGAAATCTATATGACGATCTGTTTCTTTTACAATGTTATCTATTTGATTTTTTGTTTTCATTACAAAAATCACCCTCGTTTATCAATTTTGTTCTCCTTTTTTATATTTCCATATATAGGAGGGATAACCCTCCTATTGAACATCGTAAGATTCAAATCAAAACTAAGAGAATTATTTCGAATGTATTGACTCAGAAGAATGCACTTTAGAATGTGATGGCAATAAAGTAAACACACACAAGATGATAGTAATCAATAACATTACTAAAGAACCTACAATAACCACAAGTTGTATAGAAATAAATTGAGTGGCAACTCCAAACAAAATCGTAATTAAAATGGTGATACCTGCAATAAATAATCCATATATGCTCCCAATCCGTCCCATTATATGGACAGGGACATTATTTTGATAAAAGGTATTAAACCCTGTATTTGCATATGCCATAGAGAAAGATAAAATAAAAAATCCGATAGCAGCTATTAAAAACTCATTTGAAAAAGCATAAATTATATAACCGATTGCAATGAATAATGATCCTATCCCAATTAACAATGAAGGTATTAGTTTTTTTGATAAAATTGTATTTGTAATTGCTCCTAAAATAAATCCAGCTCCAGCAATACTAACTAAAAAGCCATATTCACTATCTGTTAACAATAAAACTTCTTTCGCAAATGACAATTCAAGTGAATCATTTGCGGCAACTAACACCATCATCCCTTGGAATAAGAAGTACACGAAAACAATATACAAAGATTTTTTACTAAAATTTAAAACGATGTTCCAATCTTTTTTTAGTACAGCTAAAGATAATGTGTCATTTGATGTATGACTATCAGATTTTTTATCAAGATTAGGTAGCAGCAATGTAATTACTCCTGATAAAAGAAATGCTATAGCATTCATATATATAGCAAACTCTGGTGTACTTGCTATTAACAATGCTCCCGCTATCGATGGACCAATTACAGAGGCACCAGACCCTATTAAACTACGCAATGAGTTGAAACGTTGTCTTTGTTCAACTGGTATTAATTTCGTCATATACGTCATCGCAGTTGGCTCATACATTGCATTTGCCATACTAATAAAGAATACAAATACATAAACGATCCAAAGTGATGGAAGTAAAGGTAAAATAGCGATACATACCGCGCGATATATATCGAGGTGAATCATTAATTTCCGTTTATTTAAACGATCAATCATACTTCCTGACCAAGCGTTTGTAAATAGAGTAGCTAATGGTTTAATTACATATAAAGTAGCAACAGCTAGGGCTGAGCCGCCCATATTATAGACAAGTACATTCAGTGCTATTAAGTAAATCCATGCCCCTAAATTTGCAATACCAACCCCGGACAGTAGTAATAAAGGATATTTCCAATCTTTAAGTACGTTTTTCATTTTAGGCCCCCGCTTTCCAAAGTGTTTTAAACCAATAAAAAAATCCCACCCCCAAGACTTTTAGTCTTAGGGACGAGATTTATCATCGCGGTGCCACCCTAGTTTGTTAATATGTCACCATATTAACCTTATCTGGTACTGCATTCTAATTCATGCTTATACCATAGCTCTATAACGGGAGCTCCCGTCACACCACCCCCTAATTATAGGTTCCGATGCGCTGCTCAGAGGCTTGGTTCAATAAAGAATTTTTACTCCTTTTCAGCTAAATGGAGCTCTCTGTGAAAAATTCATTTTATTTACTCTTCTCTTCACTGCATTTGATTTTTCCATATTATCACATTTGTATTTAACTGTAAATAAAAAATAATCAGATATTTATAGTTGGGTCATTTTTGCTTTTCGACCAATTCGGCATATGAAACGCATTAGCTTTTTATGAAGATAAGGAAATAAGGTAAAGAATACGTCCATTGTTTTTTTAAACGGCATTGGACATATAACTAATTTATTTTTATGAATAGCTTTCAGTGCAATTTCAGCAAACTTGTCTGCTGAAATCGGCTTATTTGTTTTTAGTTGTTTTATAATTTGGCCCTTATTCATATGAATTGCAATTGATTTTTCAAATATGGGTGTATCTACAAAAGTTGGACAAAGTACACTTACATTTACACCGTATTCTTCTGCCTCATAATGTAATGACGTTGTTAAACCGACGATAGCATGTTTTGTTGTTGCGTACGCGGTACAAAGTGGAGCAGGTCCTAAACCTGTTGCAGACGCAGTATTAATGATATGACCAAATCCTTGTTTTTTCATGAATTGGTAAGCCAATTGTGTCCCGTAAATTACTCCTAATAAATTTATTTCAATAATATGTTTCCAATTATCTAAAGACATATCGAATACTTCTCCATACATAGCAATTCCAGCATTATTAAACATATAATCAATTCTACCAAACTCATTAACTATTTTTATAATAAGTTCCTCTACGGATTCAGCGTTAGTAACATCTAAATATTCAAACCTAGCTAGTTGATTATTATTTTTTATAAAAATTACGGTGCGTGAAATTACTTGAATCATTAAAAAAAAGAGTCTATTATATATAGACCCTTCATATTTCCTGAATTAATTTGTATTTGCCTCTGCTAACGGTTGTAACGGTGGTTCTAATTTTAGTTCTAATGCATCGCCTTCTTGTATAGCTTGTCCTTTTTCAATACTTTGATTTGTTACATATCCCGTACCTGAAGTTTTTAAATCTAATTTTAATAGTTTAGAAAAATACATAACATCACGCATTGACCAACCTTGTAAATTGGGCATTGTTCCGTTGTTTCCTAATAAAAATATACGATCACCTTCACTCATTACTTCACCAGACTGCGGATATTGTTTTTTTATTTTTCTTTCTCCTAAAATTATCGGCTGGAGTTTCTCTTTTTTCACCTTATTCTCTACCGTATCTATGGATTGATTCACATAGTTTTGCACTTTTAATTGGGATTTTTTCGTTGCATCGGCCATTTGTTTTTCTGTGTATGGTTTCACCTTTAAATATTCAAGGCTATTTTTCACAACTGGTTTAAATATTTCAGCAAGCGGCTGAGCTCCATACTCGTCTCCCTTTAACTTTGGTTGTTTAATTGCCAAGTATACAATTAACTCCGGATCATCAATTGGAGCCATACCTAAAAATGAAAAAATATAATTTTCTTTTCCTTCCATATATCGTCCATTTTCAGGATTCGGAATTTGCGCTGTTCCTGTCTTACCTCCTATTGGATAACCATCCACTTTATACATTGTACCTGTACCTTTTGAAGACGTAATAACACGCTCCATTAAGTCTCTTACCTTGTCCGCAGTCTCTTTTTTTATCGGATTGCCAACTTCTTTCGGTTGATTTTCCATAATAACTTGCTTATTTGTTGGATTTACAACTTTGTCAACGATATATGGTTGCATCATTTTCCCGTCATTTGCTATAGCGGTTGCAGCTTGGATTAATTGAATTGGAGTTACTGTAGAACCTTGTCCGAAAGAAGTTGTTACTTGTTGAATTTGTGTATTTAATAATAAAGTATTTTTACTTTCACCAGGTAAATCTATTCCCGTTTTTTGGTTAAAACCAAATTTATTCATATATTGCTTAAATTTATTTGGTTTTAATAACTGATCTTCTAAAATAGAAAAAGCTACGTTTGATGACCTTTCAAAACCTTCATCAAATGTTATAGATCCCCATCCAAACCCACCATTATGATCTTTTATATCCGCTGAACCTACTGAATACTTGCCGGATTGAAAATATTCTTTCCCGTTATATACACCTTCATTGATTGCAGCAGCTAACGTAAATACTTTCATCGTTGAACCTGGTTCATATGCATTTGCGATTGGATCATTTAAAAAGTATTCAATATCCCCTTTATTAGGATTAAAACTAGGTTTACTAGACATAGCTAAAACTTTCCCCGTCTTGGGATCCGCTATAATACCTACTAGCATAGAAGGGTCATAATGCTCTTGCGCCTTATTCATCGCTTCTTCTAAAAAACTATTAATTTGTTTATCGAGCGTAAGATATACGTTATTTCCATGTTTAGCGGGTTCTATTTTTCCTATATCATTTGTAAGCGGGATACCTCCTCGCGCTCCCACATATTCTATATTCCCATTTGTCGAGCGCAAATATTTATCTAAACTTTTTTCAAGTCCAAACTTCCCTTCTGTATTTCCTTTATCGTCTGGTCTAGCAAAACCAAGTATATAAGATGCAAAATCTTCATTTGGATACACTCTTGCTTTCTCAGGCATAAAAGAAACACCTGGGATTTTCAATTTTTTAATTTGTTCTTTCTTTTCCCGAGACAAATTCCGGCCAACTTTTCCGATTTCAACTTGCGTACGCCCTTCATGGAAATTCTTTAACACATCTTCTTTATTAATTTCAAGCGCATCAGCTAATTGCGCTGCGGTTTCATCTTTATTTTTCAATTTGCCATTACCTTTCAAATTCACAACAACACGATACGTTGTTGAATCTTGAACGAGCACTTTTCCAGTTTGATCATAAATCGTACCACGATTCGCTTCCAAAACACCATTTTTATTATGTTGTTCATTTGCTAAATCCTTTACATTCACATTATGCACGACTCCTACTGCTTGAATATAGAAAAAACGCAAAAGCATAATAAGAAACAAAACAATAAAAGCAATCATAAAATACCGCGCGCCTTTATTCGTTTGAAGTTTATGCATATTTCGCTCCTTTCTTTTTTAATTGATACATGCAAGGATGTGCTTTAAAATATGTAATTTTTACTTTCAATACTATATGTTTCGAAGTTTTCGTATGAATTCCTTTAAAACAGTGTGAAACTAGTTATAGTTATTGTCAGTTATTTAAATACTTAAAATACAGTACGTGAAATTTAAGAATATTCATTCCTTTTGCATAACACTCAAATTGTTATTGCAAGTAATCTATTCACTTGTATACAACAAAAAATCCTCCTCTGAATTTCCAAAGGGGGATTTTCTCCTAAGCTATAAAAGGCTAGTTATGAAATTTAAGCTACATGGTTATATTTCTCTAAAAAACGAATTCGTTTCGCTACGAATGCATACATTTTGAAAACAAGTTTTGCTATTGGTTCAAATATACGTTTTTTCTGCAATAATAAACAGCTTGTTAAAATCGTTATTACAGCCGCACCCATTACATCTAAAGGAAAATGAACACCTACATACAAACGTGATATACAAACTAATACTGCCCACAAAAGTGCAACATATCTTAACTTTTCTCCTCTAAGAATAAACATGAATGCAATCGATAATACAAGTACAGAATGATCACTAACAAAGGATGAGTTTTCTGCATGGGGTACTAATTGATTCACATCATATGATACAAAAGGACGTGGATGATAGTATACTAAATGAATAAAAACATTTACTAGCAATGCAATTATTACTGAAAGTGTCGTATACAACACTGTATATTGTTTTCTTATCGCATTCTCTTTCTTTCCGTTATGAAACCATAAGATAAGCATGAATAGAATAGCCACATATGCAGCACTATTTGTAATAGCAATCATTACCTTATCTAAGAGTACAGATGTACCTGCTAAATTGTTTATCCATTGAAATACTGCGTAATTCAAATTACTCTCTCCTTATAATTTCTTATTTCGCTTGAAATTAAGATACAAGTTTACTTGATTTACACAGTATACAACATTTACACACATTTAGATTTTCACTTTATTCATGTTACTATTTTTCATTTGACAATTATGTAACTATTTACACGCATTAAAAATATATATGATGGAAAAACCTTTAAAATCATATAACCCACTAACTACAAGTGTATATATTACATAACATATACATATAAAAACATAGGTTATTAAATCATATTTTTATTCCATACGTAGAGCGATATTACCGAACTGTTCTCCCTGCTCCATACGTCTTAACGCTTGAATCGCTTCTTCCAACGAATAAACTTTATCCATAATTGGTTTGATCTTATATTTCTCTATAAACTTAATCATTTCATTAAATTCTTCACTGCTACCCATAGATGTCCCCATAATATCGATTTGATTATAAAATAACGCTCGTAAAGGTAATTCAATTTTATCTCCGGAGCTTGCACCAAAATTAACAATTCTCCCATTTGGTTTTAATACATCAAAGTATTTTAAGAATGTTGCTGGACCTATACTATCGATTATTAAATCTACTTTTTCTCCGCATAAACTCTCTTCCCAATTTCCGGAACTATTAAAAGAAAAATCTACGCCATATGTTTCGGCAAACTTTCTTTTGTTCTCTACCCTTGAAGTAACACTTACTTTTGCGCCAATTGCTTTCGCAAATAACATGGCAAATGTCGCTACACCGCCGCCTATCCCCGGAATTAAAACATGTTCTCCACACTTCAATCTACCCTTTGTAAAAAGCGCTCTATATGCAGTCAGTGCCGATAAAGCCAAAACGCCAGACTCTTCCCAAGTAAGATATGACGGTTTTCCTACTACATTTTCAGCGGGCACTATTACATATTCAGCAAACGTTCCATCTTTTGGTCCCCCTAACACCTCTGGTAATTCTGGTACTTCGGCAATATTCTCCCATCCAATACTAGGATTAATAATAACCTCGGCTTGTAATAAATCAGCTGAAACACCTTCTCCTATTTCTGTAACAATACCTGCACCATCTGACCCTATTACTAACGGTAGATCCATTTCTTTTCTATTGTTTATAATAAATAAATCCCTATGATTTAATCCTGCTGCTTTTAACTTTACTTTTACTTCCCCGGCATTAGGGTTTGTTTCAGATAAAAATTTATATTCTAACCCCTCTACCCCTTTTTTATATTGATGTAAAATTGCTTTCATTGCTTCATTCCCCCTTAATATTTTCAATGTACTAGAAATATCGAAATAAATAAACTAATCTGTCTCCAATAATTAGATGTATATCGTTATGACAAAAGAAAAAATCCCTCCCTATAAATAACGTAGGAAGGGATTTTTTAAATTTTTTCAGATAAAAATCTGTAATGTTAATTCTTTTGAGTTTTAGCTAATTCTAATATCTTTTGAATAAATGGTGCTTTTGCATTTGTATAAGAAACACGATCAAAAGGATATGTAGCTGCAAGTCTCTCTTTTAGTTCTCTATATTCTTTACGTGCCCATTCATGCTTTATTAGAAAGTCTCGAAATAAAAGATTGTTTTTCCATTCGTCACTATTATAAATATAGACATGTAAATGATGAGTACCCGCTCTCCATTTTCCCTTTCTAAAAAAACGCCAATTAGGTGTTTCTTTTGGAACATACTCATATCCAATTTTTAATAAATCTTCAATCCACTTTTTGATAATTTGCAAATCTGTTACGCCAATCATCATATCAATTAAAGGTTTCGCTCCTAACCCTTGTACAGATGTGCTCCCTATATGTTCAATAGCAATACAATCTTCCCCGAATAAAGAAATAAATTTCTCTTTTTCTATTAAATACTCTTCGTGCCACTCTTTTTCATATGGTTTAATAACGATTTGTTGTTCCATTTTATCCACCTTTTTATAATTATTTATTATTATATTTATATAAATTTCATGTGATTCACATAGGATTTTTACAAAATGTGTCGAATACTGAAATATATAACTTAATTATAATAAATGCGAGGTATAATATGAAAGATATTCCAGTTGAAATTCAGTTGAATCAAGTTACATTCCAGTTAAAAGAACATCATAATTTTGATTGGCTATTGAAATTAGGAACCGTATTTGCGGTTTTTGACCAACAAGATTCAGGTAATATAAGCTTTGGTGTAGAAAAAAATGGGCATAAGAAATTCATTAAATACGCAGGAGCACAAACAATTGCATACGAAGGAACAATAAACGACGCTATTGAACGTTTGAAAAATTCAGTTTTCCTATACGAGGAATTAAAACACAACTCGCTTATAAAACTAATTGAACACTTTCCAGTTCAATCTGGATATGTATTAATTTTCGATTGGTTTGATGGTGAATGTCTTCATTCGCACTGGAGTTTCCCGCCTCCTGAAAAATATAAAAATCCAAACTCTCCATTTTATAAATTTAAACATTTACCTGTTAGAAAACGAGTTCAATCCTTAAATTCCATTTTTTCTTTCCATACATATGTCGAAAAGAAAAACTATGTAGCGATAGATTTTTATGATGGTAGTATTATGTATAATTTTAATACAAATGAAACAAAAATTTGTGATATTGATTTATATTCTAAAAAACCATACGTAAATAAAATGGGAAGATTATGGGGTTCCTCACGTTTTATGTCTCCTGAAGAATTCGAGCTAAACGCTATAATTGATTCGAGAACAAATGTATTTAATATGGGGGCAATGGCTTTCGCGATTTTAGGTGGTGGAAAAGATCGCTCCTTTACAAAATGGGAAGCAAGTAGGGATTTATATGAAATAGCGTATCGCGCTGTAAATGAAAACCGAACCGAACGATATGCATCAGTTGAAGAATTTTATGAAGAGTGGGTAAACGTGTAAAATACTAAAAAGATATAAATCTATATTATTCAAACAAATATATAGTTTATACTATTATCATGATAATATATATGAAAAGGAAATTAAAAATAACGAGGCAAATATTATGAACTTTGTGTATATCAATCAACACGTGTTAAATAATCTTTTATACATTTTAAGTAGTATATTTATTTTTTATTTTATATATGATAGCGGGCGCTATGTGAAGAAATATAAAAAACTACTTATTATACTTTGTACAAGTATCCCTCTTATTTTATGTATGCGCTATCCTATCTATATGGATGAAAATTGTATTCATGATTTAAGACAAATACCGGTTATAGTAGGTACGCTTTATGGTGGCTTCCCTGTCGGTATAACATTGTTTGCTATTTTATTAATTACAAGATTTTCATTTTATGGATTTAGTATGTTAACAATAGTAGTGTATGGAACAATGTTTATCATTACAGCATTCGCATCCGCAAAATTTAATACGTATAATAGAAAAATTAAAGTAGCTTATGCAATGTTTTTAACATTTTTCTTAGCAATATTTACAACTGTAATTGTATTAACTTTATCAGATTTTGAAGTGAATAATTTGTACATCATTTATTTCATAATATTACCAACCGTTTTAATGTTGTTTGTAGTTTATTTTAATGAAGTTTTAAAAGATGCAGTATGCATGCGATCGAAGTTAATTAAAATGGAAAAAATGGAGATTGTTAGCCAACTCGCTGCTAGTATATCGCACGAAGTAAGAAATCCCTTAACTGTTGTAAAAGGATTTACACAACTTTTAAAAACACCAAATTTAACTCCAGAATCAAGAGACGAGTATATTAAGCATATACTGGAAGAATTACATCACGCCCAAGGAATTATTGATGATTATTTAACGTTTGCCAAACCTGCTTCAGAAAAATTAGATGAGATTTCAGTAGAACAAGAATTAAATCGAGTTATTAATATGATCTTACCTTTATGTAATATGAATACGATCCATATTACAAAAGATTTCTCTACGGCAACAATAGTTGGTAATAAACAGCACTTTCAGCAATGTTTTTTAAACTTATTAAAAAATGGTATTGAAGCAATGCCTAATGGCGGTACTTTAAATATCTCCTCTTCTATTAGTAATAATAAAGTTATCATACGAATTGAAGATAGCGGAATTGGTATGTCACAAGAGCAAATAAATCGATTTGGCGAACCGTATTTTAGTACAAAAACGAAAGGTACAGGTTTAGGTACAATGGTTGCTGTTAAGATTATTGAAACGATGCAAGGTAATTTGAAAATCCGAAGCGTTATAAATAAAGGTACTACTTTGACAATTACATTTCCGAAATGTAATACAAACGCATCTAACAACAAATAAAAAAGGAGCAATTATGCTCCTTTTTTATTTGTTTCGATACATAAGTATCTTCTATGTTTTTTAGTTTTACATTTGTGGAGACTAATTAAAAATTAGTAACCTCCGCCCCAGCAGCTGCATCCAACGATAATTAATAAAATAAATAACACAACTAATAAAGCGAAACCTCCACCAAAACCACAAGAACCACCGTAACTCATATTTTCTCCTCCTTTTGGTTTGAAAACTAATAGGTAGTTGATCATTTTAACTGGTTCGTATTATACATTATGTAAATATCCCTTTTTTGAGCATGTCTATATAAAAATAAGTAAAAGCACTCATTTGAGAGTGCTTTAAAATGGATACCAAAAATTTTGAAATACATGTAACTTTACATATACTGCAGCAATTAAAATAAAAACACCTACAAATAAAGCAATGAAATCCTGGCTTTTCGCTTTATTTGTATAGAACCACGTACGTGTATCCTTCTTTCCAAACCCTCTTAAATCCATTGCGTTTGAAACTGTATCGATTCTCTCTAAAGAATGAATAATTAAAGGCCAGAAAATTAAGACACGGTTTTGCATGCGAATCCATAAACTTGCTTCTCCTTTTTCAAAAGCTACTCCTCTCGCCTCTTGGGCATGTTTAATAACTTTATATTCGGACTGAATATCAGGTATATAACGTAATGCAATATTTATCGCATAAGTAATTTTATAATGAATTCGAAATTTACTTATGCTACTCACAAATTTGCTTGGATCAGTCGTATAAATAAAAATAAGTGTAAATGGTAATAACGTAAAATACTTTAACGAAAGTGTAGCTGCATAAAATAATGTTTCGTATGTAATTGTTGCATATCCAATATACATAAATGAAGTATACGATCCAATTAATTCAGATCCATGGGTTGGTGTAATAAATAAGATCATGACAGAATTTAATAAACTAAATGTAAATATAACAGTAAAAACAATAAAAATTTTACGAAATGGAATTTTAGCAACTACAAGTCCGATACACCCAATGAACAATAAAAATAACAATACGCGAAAATCAAAAAATAAAAAAGTAAGTGTCATACAAAAAATAAATAACAACAATTTCACTGCTCCGTCCATGCGATGAAAATATGTACTATACACCTTCCTCCCTCCTAATAACATCAAAATAAAGTTCCATAAATCTTTCAGGATTTGCAATACCACTAAATTTAACGAGTTTAAATAAAGAACTCTCCTTTAAGTTCGCTCTTTTTAATGTTTCTGGATGCCCTAATACAGTAGACGCGGTATGATTCGCAATAATTTCCCCTTCATGTAGAACTATTGCTCTGTCCGCATATTCTAATGCGAGATTCATATCGTGTGTGATGAAAATAAAAGACATTCCCTTTGCAGCTAGTTTTCTAATAAACGTCATAAATTGTTTATAATGATAATGATCTTGTCCGGCTGTCGGCTCATCTAAAATAATAAGTTTTGGATTTGTTGTTAGTACAGATGCAATCGTTAATCTCTTTTTTTGCCCATAACTTAATGCCTGAATTGGCCAATTTCGAAATGGAAACAAGCCACAAATTTTTAATGTTTCCTCTGCTCTAAGCTTAATTTCTTCCTTCGAAAATTTTTTTAATTTTAATGAAAATGAAATCTCTTCCATTACAGTAGCTTGTGTAATCATATGATTTGGATTTTGCATCACATAAGATATAACTTCACCGCGTTTACGAATAGACCAAGAATTGATATTTACTCCATCAATTAAAATCCTATCATTTTTTGTTTTATTTATCCCTATAAGACTATGAGCTAATGTTGATTTTCCAGCTCCATTATGGCCTAGAAGTGCTACTATTTCCCCTTTATATAGAGAGAAATTTATATTGTCTAATACTTTTTGTTTATTAGGATATGAGAATGACAAATCCTCTACTTTCAATAATTCTTTTTTTGTAGGAGTATCTTTACAAAAAGTTTGCTTCTCCATCCACTCATTTATTACTCCACTAACATTTTCCCTTTGAAGATTTTCAAGTGGGTATATTACGTCATTATTACTATCAAATTGCAATCTCTTTAATCCTTCTATGTACATAGGTTCTCTTAATCCGATTGAGGGTAATATATTTGACGCTAAAATCTCATCTGGTGTCCCTATCGCAACAATTTCCCCTTCATCAATTAAAATGATCTTATCTAAATCCAGATTTAACATTTCTTCTATTCGATGTTCAATAATTACAATTGTTTTATTATATTGCTTATGTATATTTTTAATAAGTTCAATTGTATGTAAGCTGCTAGCTGGATCTAAATTTGCTAACGGTTCATCGAACAATAATATAGGAGCATTTGTTGTTAACAAACCCGCTAAAGAAACAGTTTGTTTTTGCCCTCCTGATAATTCATGAGGACTTTGTTTATGAAAAGTATGCATCCCTACCTTTTTTAATGACTCCGAGACAATCTTTTTCATTTCATCCTGATTTACACATTCATTTTCTAAATAAAAAGCTACATCTTCTTCTACTGTAAGACCAATAAATTGTGCATCTTGATCTTGCAAAATTGTTCCAACCTGTTTACTCTGTTCAAAAATACTCCCTTTCCTCGGGTCTTTTCCGTCAATCAAAATAGTACCAGTACTAGTCCCTTCATAAGAAAACGGGATTAGCCCATTGATACAATGAGCTAACGTTGATTTTCCTGAACCACTTCGTCCAGCAATTAGCACTTTTTCTCCGGGATATATATGAAATGTAACGTTTTTAACAGTAGGCTGCGCCGCATGCTTATATTGAAAGCTGAATTGTTCAAAAGAAATAATTGGTTGCATGTTAACATCCCTACTTTTCAATTTTTAATTGTGTATGTTTCTTATTCGATTTAGCTAGGCCTATTGTAATTGGCAATCCAAGAACTAAAAATACGATAACATCAGCAATTGTTGCACCTAATACTTGTATTACAATTTTGTCAAACGGTTCTCCCATGACAATAATATCGAATGCACCCGCAAATATAATAGCAATGACGATACCAATTAACCCAGTAATAGCTAAATAAGAAATATCGCCTTTATTATACGTCCCGTTTTTCACACTAAATCCAACTCTTTTTTGAATGAGTCCCATTGCAAAACCGATAATGCCTGAACTAATAACCCATCCCCACCAAATACCCCATCCAGCGATTGTATCTGTTACGGTATGACCGATAAGCCCTATTAACAGTCCTGCCACTGGACCGAATAACGCTCCAAAAACGGTTAAAATAGCTAACGCAGGTTTAATAAATGTATTTGGTGCAATAGAAAAGCCCCAAAGTCCTAATATGCCGTACAATGCTGCTCCAATTCCGATTGCTACTACTAACTTTGTTGATAATTTGTTCATTACAATTCTCCTCTCATATGAGTCAACTTTTATTACTCTATATTTATTTTGAAAATGAATTATGCATCGACACTCCCTTTCTATACAACAAAAAATGACCTCTTACATAAGAGGTCATTTTCTTTCACGTTCAAGAATCCTCTTATCTTTCAAAAAACACATCGTGTCCTCTGCGGAATTAGCACCTTCCTATACATTTACATAGGGGTTGCTGAGGTTTCATAGGGCCGTTCCCTCCACCTCTCTGGATAAGTATTAATTTGTAATTCGTATTATGGCATTAAGAATTGTAAATTTCAATACTTTTCTAATTATTTTTATTTTTTGTTCAACAGCACATTTAAATCATTGTATTCTTATCGGAATTATGGAATAATACATTTAACATAGTTACGGGAGGAATGTACGATGAAAGTAATCGGTTTAATTGGCGGACTAAGTTGGGAATCTACATCATTATATTATAAACATATTAATACACTTACACTCTCTCAATATGATCAAAATGCAAAGCTTGTTTTATATAGCATGGACTTTGGTGAAGTAACTACTTTATTACAAAATCATCAATATGAAGAAGTGAAAAATGCATTAGTCGCAGTTGCAAAGAAGGTTGAAAAATCCGGAGCTGAATGTTTATTAATGTGTTCCAATACGGTCCATTTATTTGCTGAAGAAGTAGAAAGTGCAATATCCATTCCACTTCTTCACATCGGTGATGTAAGTGCTAAAGAAATGGTAGAACAGAATATAAAGCGTATCGGATTATTGGGTACGAAACAAACGATGGAACAAGACTTCTATAAATCACGTCTAGCACACTATAACATTGAGACAATCATTCCAAATGAAGAGGAAAGAAATTTTATCCATCATGTTATTTTAAATGAATTAAGTAAAGGAATTATTTCAGAAACATCCAAAGAAAAACTATTACAAATTACAAAATCATTAATTCAAAATGGCGCAGAAGGTATACTGCTAGGTTGCACCGAAATACCGTTGCTCATTTCCCAAAACGACCTTACTGTTCCTGTTTTTGATACCGCTTTTTTACATGCAAATACTGCTGTGCAGTTTGCGGGATAATCATATAAAAGCATAAAGGTGCCGCCTCTATGCTTTTATATTACACACACTATTTATTTAAAAGAGATGTAATCACTGTGATTGCTTCATTTGAACCACCACAATCTAAAAAACTATCTTTCAGTTTTCGTATTCCATGCTTATACTTTTCATTTGAAAGAACATCGGTTACCGCTTCTTTTAACGTTTGCACATTAACATTCTCTTTCAATAACCGATGCGCTGCTTCAAGCTCAGTTAATCTTTGTGCTATCATTGGCTGGTCTTTATCGTGTGGAATGATGACAAATGGGACATTAAAATAAATAGCGTCGTGTACACTGTTCATGCCGCCATGTGTAATAAAAACATCTGCTTCATTTAATATTTCTGATTGAGGTACGTATGAAGTAATTATAAAATTGTTTGGCGCTTCCTTAATTTTAGAACGGTCATTTCTATCACCAATTGCCATTACAACTACCCCTTTAAAATCTGAGAAAGTATCAATACACATATTAAAGAATGGTTCAAGTCCTTCAAGCAGCGTCCCCATTGAAATATAAATAACTTTCTTACCTTTAAGCAATTCAAGTGGAAACTCTACATTTGTTTTACGCTTTGAAATACTTGGTCCAATAAAAATGTTATTTTCTCCAAACAAATCGCTATTAGGTTGGAAGTAACGACTTGTGTACACAAGAGTAATATCTCCCTTGTTATGCATAAATTGAAGATTGTTTTTAGGCTTTACTCCAAATTCATGTTCCATTTGATATAGTAACTGTTCAGAAATTTCATCAGGTTGGAATGGTATTTCTGCATTAGGATGAAAAGGTAAAGTCTCCAAAAATTCAGTAGGAATTAAAAATATAGGAGAAGAAACTATGCCTGGAATTTGTAAATACTCCTTTACTAACTCTCCAGCACCAAATATATCATACATTACGAAATCAAAATGTATGCTGTCACATAATTGTTTCGTAATTTCTAATATATATAAAGAAGTTTGAACATGTACATGAAAGAAAGAGTTCAGTCCATATGAAGTTTCAGTATCAATAGAAATATCCTTTAATAAATCTGGATGGGTATATACAGTAGCTCCCAAATCTTCAATTCTGCCTTTAAAGTGTTCTGTTGTAATATAGTGTACGTGATCCCCCCGTTCAGTAAAGGCTTTGACTAAACTTAATGTAGGATTTACATGTCCCTCTGCTGGAAAATTAATCATTAAAATATTTAGCACTTCTTTCTCACTCCTTACATTTCAACGCTCTTAATAATCATACTGTAATAATTACCGTCACTCTTCCCCTAATAGTCCTAATATACTTGCTACTTTAGATTGATAAATAATTATCAGTTATTTAATTAAAAAAGGCATCTACATAAGTAGATGCCAAACCGTGATAAGGAGTGTTCTGTGAGGTTAGAATAAGCTTTTCAGCTTGTCCTATGCTATCAATATATGATTTATTTTATAAAACGTGAACAATTGATAGAATGATTTTACCTTTCTATCACCCATTTTGAATCTATCCCTAAATTAAATGACTCTAGTTTCTATATTATTTCATATGTTTTAACCTTCTTGAGAGCTATCTATTTGTAAATTTTCTCCAGTCAATCTCTTGTTTTTCAATTCAAAATAAGCATCTAAAACTTCTTTTCCAATATCAGAGTTAATACCAGATTTATCATTCATAACCCACGGCACAACTACAGAGAATGCTACTTCTGGATTATCATATGGCGCATACCCTGCTAACGTTAAATTATAACATTTTCTTCTTTCACCCTTTTCATTTCTTCCGATATCACTTTCTCCACCGTAAACTGTCTGTGCTGTCCCTGTTTTACCTGCTGGTTTATAAGAGGCTTTTTGGAACGCCCTTACTCCTGTTCCATCACCTTCTTGGAATACCTTTCTAAATCCTTCTTTTACTTGATTTATATATTCCTCTTTCATATCTATTTTATTTAGAACGATTGGCTCTACTGCATGTACCACTTTACCAATCTCATCTTTTTGCGACGTTTGCTCTCTTACCTCTTGAACAATTTGTGGCTTCATTCGATATCCACCGTTTGCAATTGTTGAAATATACTGTACGAGCTGGAGTGGTGTATATGTGTCATACTGGCCAATTGAGTAGTCTAATAAAAACCCAGGTTGATTATCTTTTTTACCAATTTGTCCAGCTGTTTCATTCGGTAAATCGATACCCGTTGGAACACCTAATCCGAATTGTCTGAAATAGTACCTCATTTTATTAAAGTATTCCTGTTTAATATTTAATGAACTATTTTTCACATAATCCACACCTGCAATTTTTAATGCTGTATGAAACATATAAACGTTTGAAGAGACTTGTAACGCTCTTAAATCATCAATGTTTCCAAACTCTTTCCAAGATTTCTTCTCCCTAGTACCTTTAAACTTCATAGGTGCATCATAAAAATAAGTACCTGGTGTTATAGCTTTCGTTTCAAATCCAGTTAAAACGGTGGCACCTTTAACTGTTGATCCCAGCTCATATGAACTAGTCATTGTACCTAATGCATAGTCTTCAATTTCTGTTTTCCCGTCTTTTTCTACAAGTCTTTTCCCAGCCATTGATAATACTTGTCCGTTTTTCGGATTCATCATTACAACGAAAGCACGGTCCAACATGGATTCTGATCCTTTATATGCTTTTAATATTTTTTCTATACTTTCTTCTACTTTTTTCTGTAATTCCATATCTATTGTTAAAGTTAAGTTCTTACCGCTCTTTCCCTCCGAAATTGTTTCCGTTCTAATTGTAGTACCTTGTTTATCTGCAACGCTTCTTACTTCTTTTTTTGTACCATGAAGTACATCTTCATATTGCTGCTCGATATAACTTTTTCCAACCCTATCATTTCGGCTATAATCACGTACTAAGTAATAATCTAATCGTTCACTTGGTAATCCTTCATCAGAATTAGAAACATTTCCAAGAACGGATCGGAATAATCCATCATTCACATACACTCTCTCCCAATCAACCGACACGTCTACACCTGGGAGATTTGCTAAACCTTCACTAATTATAGTAAATTCCTTTTCACTAACGTCTTTTTTAATAATTTGTGGAGCCATTTGATAACCAGAAGTCATTTTACTTTTAATAGCTAGCACTTTTATATCTTTATCTGTTAAATCCTGAAGATTTTTATCTGTAACTCGTTTTCTTTTTAACTCTTCAATTTTTTTATCTAAATTTTTTCCGGTAATATCTTTATCTCTGAACTTATTTATTTCTTTTTTAGATACTAATTTTTCAGTTAGTTTCGGATTTAATTGCATCCAAAAATCTTTCTTATCCGTCTCAGTTAGCTTGTCTATATCTTCTTGTGGTATTTCAATTATGTCTGCAAGTTGTCTTGCTGTTTTTAATATTTCTTCTGATTTTACACCTTTCATCTTTGTATATGTAATTGTACGTAAAGACTTATTATCAACTACTGGATTCCCTTCTCGGTCAAATATTTTTCCCCGCGGCACAGAAAGGCTTACGGTTGCATTTTCTCTCTTCTCCACTTCATTTTTATACGTCTCACCATCGATAATTTGTACTTTACCTAATTGTATAATCATGGCAGAAAACAATATAAATACACATAAGAATAAAATGTTTAACCGCATCGGTACTGCTCTACCGCTTTTTTTCTCTTGTTTTTTCACCTTGTCATAATCTCCTCCTTACTGTATTTCTATTAATAATTGAATCTATATATTAAAAGTAATGCACATTTTCTATACATTACTTTGCACAAATACTAATATATTGATAAAAACTTAATAGAAATTAAAGCAAATCTAAAGAAAAGGTAAAGTTTTCTAAATTAAATACAAAAATACCCAATAACCAAAAGCTTAGCTTTTGGTTATTGGGTATTTAATAATTTAAGAGTTAATAATTGGACGTATCGATTCAAATCTATCATCATAATTTGATAAAGGCTTTTTACTCTGAAATTTTGGCAAATAAATCGTTACTGTTGTTCCGACGCCAACCTCACTCATAATACTTATATTCCCTTGATGACTTTCAATAATTTTATAACTTAACATCAATCCAATACCGGTACCTTTTTCTTTCGTACTATAAAAAGGTTCACCTAATCTTTTAATTCGTTCTTCAGGTATTCCTATTCCTTTATCAATTACACTAATAATGATACCATCTTTGCCTATTTCTTTTATGTGAATTGAAATTCTCCCACCATCTGGCATAGCTTCGATTGAATTTTGCAAAATGTTAATAAATACTTGTTTCAGTTGATTTTCTGAGCATTCAATGATTATATCTTTAGAATCTGTATATAATTCAACTTGAATATTTGTCATAATTGCTTTTGTATTTATTAACGAAACGACATTTTTAAATATTTGATAAAGATTTTTCTTTTCCGTGCTTAGTTCATCTGTTTTAGCAATCGACAAAAATTCTTGAAGAATCGCTTCTATTCTTTCAATTTCAGAAAGCATTAGATCAAAATATTTTTCTTGATCTTCTTTATTAATTTGAAATAGCTGTATAAAGCCTTTAATGACTGTTAATGGATTCCTAACTTCATGAGCAACACCAGCTGCTAATTGACCAATTGCTGCAAGTGTATCTGATTTATTTAGCAATTCTTCTGTCTTTTTCCGCTCTGTAATATCACGTACAATAATCATAATTTTATCATGCAATAACGGTAAACATCTAGCTTCGAAGAAATCGATACTTTCATTAATTGTAAGTGGATATTCCACAATTACATTTGTCCCTTTTTCTTTCACTTGACAAATTGCTTCTTGAAATTTTTTTGCTACTGTAGATGGTAATACTTCGTAAAACTTTTTTCCCATAAAAGTTTCTGCGGGTACGTAAAATTTTGTAGGGGATCCTGCTTTATAATCAATAATTGTTCCATCATCTTCCGTTAAGAAACATAAATCTGGTAAAGCCTGAAAAATTACTTCTAATTCAGACGTTTGTTGTTTTAATTTCTCTTCTATTGCTTTTAAATGTGTAATATCCACACCAACAGCCCAATAACTAAATCCACTTACAGGAAACTGTTCTGATATATTGGACCACATTATCGTTTTAATTTCACCATTTTTACAAGTTAAACGCATTTCCCAGTCTCTAAAGTTCTTTCCACGAGTCAAAAATTTCTTTTGTATCTCGTGACGATAATCATGATCCGGATACAGTAATCGAAGTGCGTTTGGATTTCCAATTACCTCTTCCGCAGTATAGCCTGTCACAATTTCACATTCGCGATTCCACAAAACAAAATCTCCATTATAATCAAGTGCATCAACCATAACAGGCATGTTTTGTAAGATTGTATGTAGTTCCTCCTCTTTTCGAGTAAGTAACGTTGTATTTTTATTTTGAAATCCTTTCATTACTCCATCTATAATTAAATTTGAAAGCATTTCAAAGTATTTTTGGCAATTGAAAATTTCGCTTTTCTGAGACCATACAACAAAAGATCCTAAATATTGATTGTATAAAAAAATGGGGATTTCAAGTTTGGGAAGTTTACATATTTTCTTTTCATTTATTCCAAATGAAAATATACATTCTTTTTCAGCATCAAGAAGTTGATGTGATATGTTGGTTAATTGATAAAATTGTTCTGCCATGGTTTCTATTGTACTCACATCAATAAGTTCCATTAGCCGCGCATTCATTCCTTTTTCACCTCAATATGTAAAATTCATACAAATTTTAAATTCATACTTCTCCATTATACGAAGAATGTGCCTGTAGGTATATAGCTGAAGAATAATTATTCGAACAAATTTTATTTTTCAATTAAAAACAAAAAATATATCCGTGCAAAATTGAAACTCTAATTAGTAAGTTTTTTCATCTCCGATTAATTATTAGCTGTGCCAATCATGATCTTTTATGTTGCACAAACTCTCCTTAGCTCCTTACATTTGTTAAGCTTTGTCATGAATTCATACGCATTAGTTGTATTATAAAAATGGATTAAATGTAAAGTTCATAAAATTTTCACAATTACTATGAAAAATATAAACATTTATTCCAATATATTCTATATAATAAAATGTAATAAGGCTTCTATGAATCTCATAGAATACCTTACCCCTAATAAAAAGAAAAAAAGAATCTATTTAGATTCTTTTTTTCTTTTTATATTACATTACATATTTATATAAAGCATGTGCAACACCATGTTCTTCATTAGTCAAAGTTTCATATTGACACATCGCTTTTATTTCTTCGACTGCGTTCCCCATTGCAATTGATAGGTTTGCTTTTTCCATCATGGATACATCGTTTAGCCCATCACCTATCGCTACAGTATTTTCAACTGGAATATTTAAATGTTCCGCTAAAGTATATAGTCCATTTCCTTTTTGAGCGTCTCGATGATTAATCTCTAAATTATGCCAATATGAAGATGTAATTGCTAAATCCGTATTATGCAGAAACGTTTCTTTTAACTTTTTTAATTTTTCCATGTCATAAGAAAATGGTAAAAGCTTATGAACATGTATATCTGTTTCTACAATTGGTTTACAACTTTCTGCACTAAGAAATGCTGTATGTTCAAGGTATAATGCTGCGATCGTTTCCAACTCTTTCAAATCGATATTTTCATTTGAATTTTTCACATAAGCGATTTCATTACGTACACTCTCTACTCCATATTCCGGTACGTACACACCTTTATTAGTATAAAGCTGATAATACAATCCATTTTCTTCAAGATAATTCACAATCTCGAGTGCCTGCATATTTTGAATTGGATATCTCTTCATCATTTTTTTATCATTATATATAAGCGCACCATTTTCGGCAATAATTGGACACTTCAAATTAACTTCTAACAACAATCGTTCAATATCGACAATAGAACGTCCTGTACAAATTGCTACAACATGGCCAGCTTCCTGACATTTTCGAATTGCTTCTGCATTCTCGTTACTAATCATTTTGTTCCCCGAAAGAAGAGTTCCATCTAAATCAATTGCGATTAATTTCATTATTTCTTCACCACTTTCTATATATACACGAGCTCAAATTAAATGAAAGGTATCGTTTTCATACTGATCTCGTAAAGTACTCCTTATTTATAATTTATGAAAAGCGTTTCAGGTCAAGAAATAATTATAAATAAAATCCAAAGCAAGAGCTTTGGATTTTAAACTATGAATTATAACAAATATATTTTGTCTCACACGTGTATACATTCTTTTCTTTAGTTGGGATATATACTTTAAACTTTTCTAAACGTTTTCCGTAAACGTGAATAGTTACAACGCTTTCATTTTTGGCTATTTCAAGGATATGACAATCAGCTGGTGGAATGACTTTATCTGTTTCTCCTTCTCCCAAATAAAGACTTCCTGTATGAGTTAAATAAACAAGTGAATTTTCAAGTTGCTTCGTTTTTATAAAGTTCTGCACCATTATTCTTCCTGTAAATACGCCTTCTACTCCCCATGTGCCATCATGATCATGCAAAGGAGTCGATTGTCCATCTTTCCATACAAGAGCTAATACTTCAAAACGATTTAAAGGATCTTCATATAATAAGTGTCGTGCATATTGAGCCGAATTCGCCTTCTGCTTTTCTAACGGAAGCCATGTTTTCTTTTCTAAAAGTTCTTCTAGTAATTTTTCAATCCCACAAACAATTTGATCTTCTAACAAATTACTATTTATTAAATCCGTTACAGCTTTAATAAATGTTTGGAACGTCTTACTTCCATTACACGTTAACATAAGCATCCTCCTCTACTCTTATTCACACACTTCCATACTAAATAACCAACTAAAATTTTACAATTGAGAAATAAAAAAACAAGGTACAGTAAATTTGCACCTTGCTGAGCGATTTACCTAGTTTTCAAAAGAATAGGTAAGTAATTTAACGTTTGTTCATTTTCCAATAGACATTTTTCTAAATTGAACGATGGAGATAACTCTATTTTTTCAAAGGCATTTATGAAAGTTCTTAATGCAATCTCAGCTTCTAAACGTGCAAGTGGTGCCCTAAGCAAAAGTGAGCACCTTTACCAAATGTTAAATGCTTTTCATTTCCTATATTTTCTTTATGAGTTATTAGAAAAATAATTGTCTATACAAGTCTTTATTTTTTCAAAATCCTTTTCCATAAATAAGATTGCTGGTACTTCAATTATTGGAAGATTATTTTCATTATCAAAAGGTGGACACGGTTTGGGAACTACCAAATAGTCAACTGAGTTTTTATCCCTAATATAATTAATTGAAACATCATAATACTTAGAAAAATATTCCTTCCAATCATCCTGATTCCTTAAAAATGGTAGAGAGAATATTGAACCATAATTTATACCAGCGTCGACAATTAATACAAAGCATATTTTTTTCATGATACACCCTCCTCGTATAATAAGTTTTAAGTTAATAACTGTTCCTTGAAAATTAAATAGTTTTTATCTTCAAGAGCTACATCAAAAAAATGATGTATGGGTTAAATTTAGTCTTGGATAAGGTAACACTGATAAAAACAGGTTTCCTTTTTCTTTATATTCAATTAAATTATACCATTATTTTACATGAATTGGAGGGATATATATGATAGATTATAGAATAATTTCAAGAAAAAACTATTCAAATAGGATTGGAGAGCTTGTAACAATGCTTGAACATACAAGAGATGTTACATTGAGCGAAATCTCCAATTTAAACCAAAGTGATTTAGATTTCTTACCAAACGGTAGTTCAAACACTATTGGTTCTCTCTTATCACATATTGCAGCGATGAAGTTTGTTCATCAAGTTATCTCGTTTGAAAAAAGAGATTTAACTGAAAGTGAATATCTAAAGTGGCGAATTTCTTTAGAACTTGGAGACAAAGCAAGGGAAGGAATAAAAAGCAATCTTTAGATTATTATTTGAATGAATTATCACAAGTTAGAGAAAATACACTAACATATCTGAAATCAAAACAAGATAGCTGGTTATTCGAGGAAAACAAGTGGGATAATGGTGTGCCTTATAATAATTACTACTTGTGGTTTCACGTTATGGAAGACGAAATTAATCATCGTGGACAAATAAGAACAATTAAGCGATTGATGGGAATGAATAAATAAATCTTATTCAACCAAAGGGTGCTTTACTTGAGAAAGTCACTAGAAGAGTCAAATGATAACTATGAACTGCCCCCAATTACATCACTTATGAAGAAAATATGAAAAAATTAAAAGAAAAGTTAAAAATAATGAATGAAAATGAGATTTATTATCAATACTATAATTAATAAAAGGGCAACCACGATTTGGCTACCCTTCAAAAATTTATACTTCTGGATCGAAAGTTTTGCAATCTGTTTCTTCCGTAGTAGATGCTTGTTTCCCTTTATGACTTACTACATAAATTGCATCTGCACTACATTTATTGCCGTTTGCCCAAAATTTACAGTTGTTTACTTCACATAAAACGTCTTGTGCCATAGTATCACACCTCCTCGTTCTATTATCATTAACAAAATTCGGAGGTATGATACTTTTTGTTATGCATTTTTTATTCCCTTTTTAGCTTTCTTAATGGCCCTATATCTCCTTGTACAATAGCACCTATATTTTCAGTTATTTTTTCAATGTCAAAATGCCACCATTGAATTTGCAATAATTCTTCTATTATTGTATTTGTAAATCGTTCCTTTATTTTATTTGCAGGGTTTCCACCAACAATTGTATATGGTGCGACATCCCTAGTCACAACAGATTTAGCAGCAATGATTGCACCATCACCTATGTTTATCCCAGGCATAATCGTTGTATCCATACCAATCCAAACGTCATTTCCTATAACTGTATCTCCTTTGTATGGTAAATCAGACAAATTAGGTGTATACTTCTCCCACCCATTTCTAAATATATTAAATGGATATGCCGAAAATCCATCCATCCGATGATTCGCTCCGTTCATAATAAAGGTAACTCCATTTGCAATACAACAAAACTTTCCAATGATAAGGCGATCTCCAAGAAATTCATAATGATGTAATACTCGATCTTCAAATGTTTCTCCATCTTTCGCATCATAATATGAATAATCTCCGGCGAGTATATTAGCTTTCGTTATTGTATTTTTTATAAAGTGAACATTTTTATTTCCTTCAATGGGATATTTAACATTTGGATTAGGATTCATGTTGCACAGCACTTCCTTTACTGTTTATTTCACTTTCTACCGCTATTACTGGCTTTAAATTGTATATAGGTAAAATAAATAATAATCCAATTATAAATAGTAAAGCTGTGCCTTCATACATCGTACTTAATGAGAACATTTCTTTTAATGAACCAGCAATACTCATTGTTACTACCATTGAACCGGTGAATAGCGGACTTAAAATGCCATTTACACGACCGATAAAATCAGTATCACTATTTTGAATAATGAGCGTATTAATACCTATTTGAATACAAGGAAGAGCTAAACCGCTAAAAAGTTGTGCTGTGAGTGTTACCCATAAATTGGTGGAATAACCTATAATACCGATGCCGATTGCCTGACCAAGCATACCGATAATTAACATCTTTTGCGGCGCAACGTTTTTTGCAAACACCATCGCTAAAGCACCGCCAACAATCATTCCTGCACCATTTACTGTTAGTAACCATTGTAAACTCTCTTTTGATAATCCTAACTGCTCAGTTACAATAAAAATACCTAACGGCTGAATTAAACCAATTCCTAGTCCTGCTGCCATAAAACAAAGCCCTAGCAAAGTTAATGCTTTTTTCTTTTTCACATATTTAATACCATCAAGCATTTCCTGTAATATAGTGATTTCTTTCTTCTCATTATCATTCTCAAGATCTTTCGGAAGAAATAACAACACAGCTGCTGCAAGTAAAAAAGCGATACCTGTAATAATGATTGAAATATAAATTCCAAAACTATGAAAAATAAATGTTCCAAGAATCGGTCCTAACACCATAAATATCGCAAATATTGTTTGATAAATAGACATTGCTAATTGAATTTGTTCTGCCGATAAATGCTGTTTAAACAATTTCATGCCAGATGGCTGAGAAAATTGCGAAAGGATTGCAGAAATAAGTGTGACAAAAAACACGATTTTCCACGTTCCAAACATTAGAGTAATTAATACTGCAAATACTGATAAAGAACTTAAAGTTTCACACCATATCATAGTCCTCTTCGGCTTCCACCTATCAGCAAACGTTCCACCAATAAAGGAAAAGATGAAAATTGGAGCAAACTCCGCCACTGAAATCATCGAAATAGCAAAAGCATCACCTTTTGTCATTTCCATTACGTAAAGTAATACCGCAAAGTTCCGAACCCATATTCCAATTTGTAAAAATAATGCTGATGCTAAAATCCCTTGAACAAACCGATTTTTTAATACTTGTGATACCCCATTATTTTGTTTCGTTTCTACATTTGTCGACATAAAAAAGCCCCCTATTTCATGTTCTGAACAGGAGGCAGCACAAATCATATGAAAAGACTATATTTTTCGCAAAGCGAAATACATCCCTTTTCTATAAATGTACAGACTAATCCTATTCAGAAGAATATTTCGTTTTTTAACGAAGATCTCTTACAAATAGAATTAGTTGATCATTGGGATGTTTTCACCCTTCCGTTTCGAATTTAAATAACACATACATACTCTATGTAAAGTATTTTCGATGTATGCATGTCTTACAATAAATATTCTAGAATGTTAATGGTAATTCCTCTAAAGAACGCATTAAATAATTACCTTGCCATTTAATTTCTTCACGACTTCCTTTTATTTGCAAATCAGGCATTCGATTAAACAAAGTAGTAATAGCAATCTTTGCTTCCAGCCTAGCAAGTGGAGCGCCTAAGCAGAAATGGCTCCCATGGCCAAATGCAATATGACGATTATTCTCCCGAGTAATATCAAATACTTCTGGATTCTCAAATACTGTTTCATCACGGTTCGCCGAAGCTAATGCAATGACAACCATATCCCCTTTTTCAATTGTTCGATCGTGAATTTGAAAAGGTTCATCTGCCCATCTTGAAGTTGTAACCTCAACTGGAGAATAATAGCGTAATCCTTCCTCAATAGCTACATCAATTAATTTTGGATTTTCTTTTAATAACTGTAATTGGTCCGGGTTTTCAAGAAGCGCTAATACCGTATTTGTAATTAAATTTACCGTTGTTTCGTGTCCCGCCACAATTAGTAACATTATCATTGAATATAGTTCCCGAGCGCTAAGTTTATGACCTTCACTTTCTGCAAGTATTAAAGCACTCACCAAGTCCTCTTTTGGTTCTTGTCTTTTAACATCAACTAAATATTGGAGATATGTAATAAATTCAGATAGTTGCTTTTCGGTTTCTTTTATTTCCTCTGGCGTTTCTGGGTAAGCAATGACAGCATGGGACCAAATTCTAAATTTCGCTTGATCTTCTTTTGGAATGCCGAGCATTTCACTTATTACAATAATCGGTAAAGGAAACGAGTAATCATCAACAAGATTTAATGAACCTTTGCGCTCGACTTCATTTAACAAATCATCTGCAATATCCCTTATTCTTCCTTCCAATTGCGCGATCATCTTCGGTGTAAAAGCTTTTTGTACGAGTGATCGTAAACGATTATGGTTAGGTGGATCTGAATTTAGCATGTGTGTCGTTAAATAATCACTATTGTCAACAGTAAGAAAGACATTCAATGTATCTTGAGAAAATACATTGGCCGGATCTTTTTTTAAGCGATTATCTTTTAATAGTGGTAAAGCATCTTCATATCTTGTAATAAGCCACTCTGCACCTAATTCAGTTTTATTCACAAATAAGATAGGTTGCATTTTTCGAGATTCTTTATAAATTTCATATGCATCTTCTTTAAACTGAGCTGAAGCTAAATTGATCCCATCCTCTATTCTTAGCCCAACTTTATTTTTCATTGACATCGTATTCCCTCACTCTCATTTGTTTTTGAAAACGAACCAACATATGCATTATACTCTAATAAAAACGTGAAAATTGTAAATTTTTAATCAAAATCTTACTTCATATATTGAAAAATAAAAAAGTGAGGGAGTAAAATCTTTCTACTCTCTCACTTTTCTTTATGCGAAGCACATAAAATTACTAATTTGTTGATAGCGGTAACTTACTTTACGACGACGACCACCTTGCCAAGTGTAACCTGATACTCCGTTTCTTCTCACTTCAGTCGGAAAGAACCATAAATCTCTCCCGAAAGGCCCTGGACGATGTAAACGTAAAAAGCCCCATCTTCCTAGACAGTTACACATCCATGATTTCATATTTCCTGGTTGTGCTGGAGAAGCAAATGTGGATGGTAAGGATGGAGCTTGAGATGGTGGTGGTGACGTTGGAGCATCTTCCGCATCATCTGGTCTATAATCTTCTTGTTCCATATCTCTCACTTCATTTACAGGTTCATACCCGTAGTTTTGTGGATTATAATACATCCCTTGATCATATGAATAATTTTGCTGGTTATACATATTAACAAATCACCTACTTTTCATTCAGTACCTTTAACATTCATATGTGATAATTGCTCTATAGGAAGCTTATGTATAGCCTAAATTCAACAAAAAATAAAGCTCGTATTTAAAAATACGAGCTTCTTCATAAACGAAATAGATGTATTATTTTCTTAATTTCACACTATAGAAACGCATTTCATCTAATGAACCTTCAAATTCAAATACTTCTTGTTTAATTAATTCTTTTAAGCGATATTCTAAAAACGTATCGCCAACTAACTGCTCTACATGACCTAGCGCTTCACCAATTACTCTAGGGGCTTTTAGGAATTCTCGATCAGCACCTATACTTTTCGCGCATTCAATAATAAATTGATCAAAATAATCTTCTTGTACAGAACGCACTTCATTGTCTGTCCAAACTCTTAAAAATTCCGTACTTTTCGATAGACTATCCCACTCATTTTCAAACTGCGTACGATTCTCTACAGTTAAATACGGAGATTCTACAAAACTTTTTTGAATTAGAGCTAAACTTTCAGGTGCTAACTCTCCCGTTCCACGAATCGCATATTCTAGTTTTAATATTTCGTTACTTGCTTCAGATGTATTTATAACTCGAATGTTTTTCTTATCTTTTAACTGTGCCATCAAAAAACATAGACCTACATGTTCATGTGCGTTATCGGCTTTCCAAATTGTAATAGGCGTTTCACTAGGAATAGCGTATAGTTCTTCCATAGTTTCTAAAAACCTTGGTAAATACTCTTCTTCAAAATAATTTTCATAAGCAGTTAAGTTGTTTACTAACCATTCCTGTCTTGCTAGTTGCCCTTCATTCATATGTAACTTATTTATCGGCCCAATTGAAAAGAATTCAGAAAAAGCAACAACCATCTCTTCCAATCGTTCTTCTTGACCAAGCATATGCTTTAAACATCCAGCTGTTGAATCATCAAATGCAATATGTACGTGTGAGACTTCTTTTACATTTCTTTTATAAGATGTATTACTCGTTAGTTGCTTAGAAATATCCATCAAATTTTTAATAGTATCTTCACTATACTTTTCTTCTAATAAATTTAATTGGATTAGAATACTTTGAAGTAAATGTTTTGCTTCATCTTCGTGCATATCCTCTACAGCATTTTTAATTTTATCTATCATGTAAACCCCTCAATTCATTTCAAAAATAACGTGGATTATAGTGTATCATTTAAGTGTTACTCTTTAAAAGTTTTTTAGTCAAATCATGTATTAGAAAGATTGCTAAATAACCTTTTGTAAATCCTTTTATTTAAATGTATAATTATATAGAAAATAAAAAATATAGGAGCTATGTTTATGGAGAAAGTATTTCCTAATTATAAACATTATCTAAAAAATTGGAGATTTATATTTATTTGTATATTACCTACTATCGCCTTTTTATTTGCTTTTGATGTCATCTTTGAATTAATATTTCATCAAGATTTCTATTTATCTAACTTAATTTTTGCTATTATTTTATTTTTAATATTTATGAGCATCAAAGATATGTTTAAAATTAAAAGTTAAAGATCCGGATAAAGTGGGATAAAAAAAGAGCACCCTGCAATCAGATGCTCTCATGTGATAGAGGTTTTTCTGAGTATTAAGTAGGACACGAAGGTCTTGTCCCACTATCTAATATATGCTTGTACTTATTTTTTGTGCATGTACGAAGTATCACTATAAATTCTCCTCATAAATTCCTTGTACAATTAACATATTTATACATAAAAAAACATCCCCCGTGGATGTTTTTTTATGTACCGATTTTTAAGCTTCCATAAACTTAGCCGGTACACCAATTTTTTCAACTACAGAAGATATATTAGTAGGATTAATCATTACATTTTCAATACTAACTAATTTATTTTCTAATAGTCCATTCTCTGTTGTAATAAGTTCTTCAAACCGTTCTAAAGTCATCGAGAATTTATGTTCACTTCCGCCATTCATACTGACTTTTACATACTTCATCGTGCACCCGCCTTTCATAATAATCTATAATTCGATAAAAAGGCGCTTACATCCTTTTTATTTAATACTAGATTTTACACTTGCCAATTTACGTTTATATTTAATATGAAAAAAGCTGATACTATTTTTTATTCACATTATAATTGCGAGTAAAAATGATAAAGATAGAAATGCACAAAGTGGTATAAATAAAACAGTATCCATTCTAGCAAAACGCGTATCTTTTTTTCGTTTGAAGATACCAAAATAATGAAATTCACCTATTACTCTTATAAAAAAAACAACCATACAAACCCAGGATCCCATTTGAACAATAATATTAGGAAATGCGAAATGAATAATATTTGTTTGTTGTAATAAAATTATTGCGGCCATACTTAGTAATAACGCAATGAACAAAGTCATCCCTGTACCTGGTGTAAATGCCTTTTCTCCAGCTTTTGTTGGAATGACACTATTTGTCGCCCACTTACCTCCAAAAGCCCAATAAACATGTAAAAAGCTAACTAAAAATAATATACAGACAGAAATATATGTAATAATAAGCATTTTGTCCTCCTATTATTTTATTTAAGCCCTCAACTTTAGAGTATGCTATAAATTTCACCTTAGCAATCTATTTTTAATAACATAAAACCCCTTAATGATTTTTCTTAAAATTGATTAAGGGGTTTTAACTTTATTATGCATTATACCGATTTCTACGACGTTCCATCCTCGTTTGTCCTTGAGCAGTCTCTTCTTTATATTGAGGTATTTGCTCTGTCATTTCATATGTTGCAACTGCAGTTGGTTCTTCGTAATTATGCTCACGTATTTTTTCAGGCGTTTTTTGTTTCGATACTTTTCCACCGAACTTAAATAATTTTAACTTAAATTTCGGTAATCTTGGGATCGGAATCTTAAATGATCGCTTTTTACGTTTCTTTTTTTGTTGAAATAAAGTTATATTTTCTTTATAATCCTCTTCTTTACGGTGTAATAACATAGCAATTAATCCACCTAATATAAGTCCACCAACTAAAAGCATAAGATATTTGAAATGACTTGTCATTAAACTCGACATACGTTCAAGTATGACTAACGACTGCACTTCTTTAATATCCCATAATAAAGCGGCCCATAATGCGAATAAACCGAAAGTAAGTCCATATGTACGAAAACGGAATAAACATGGAATTAAAGCGACACAAGCGGCAATTTTCGCGTTCGCTATAATTGAACTTGTTGAAATATCTTGATGCCAAATTACTAGCAGTAATGTTATAAATGGCGCATAAGCTATCCAACTACATATACGTGAATATATTTTTTTCGCAAAATAACTACCGAAACTGGTGAAAAATAAAAGGCCTCCAATATATAAAGATTGTTCAAGTGGGATTTGTTTCATAATTCCTGCAACTGGAAAGAGGCCGCTTAATAGCATGAATAGCACATCTAATTTCTTCACAATTCCTCATTCCTTTCAAATTTCTTTTGAATTCATTCATATTGCTTTTCCACATGGTGTAGTTTTTCATTTCTAAAAAACATCTTAATCCTGTATGGAAATAAAGTAAATATGTAAAAGAGAAGATACATGACAAAAGATATCCTTATTTACATGAAAAAATGACAAATCCTGACCTATATAATGAACAGGATTTGTCTATTATTATTATTTAAAGTAGAATAATTGAATCTTTCTTTTCTATTTTTATAATATCTACATCCAATTCATCATCAAACTCTTTAAACTCTCTTGCATCTATATCCGTCATATAGCTCTTTATTACTTTCGCCATATGCATAGAATATGGCATGTGTATATTCTTTTCCAAAAGCATACTTGAATTACAGCACATGTAATGTACCATTTTGGCAATATAGTTCCTTTCAACAGCTTTTACACCTAGAGGTAATATTTCAAGTATATATCGATGCAATGTTTCACTATCATTACACAGATACTCACCAGTGCTATAATACATTCCCTTTTGATCTATATATAAACTCGTACTATCTAATACGTCATCACATTCTATCACACCGTATTTGGGTACATCAAAAGATGTATTTATTCTTACAGCATTTAAGTTTGGAACCTTTAGCACATCTGGAACAATGTCAGGGAAAGTATCTATATCAATTTTTTCATTTTGTAACTCTTTTATCCAATGTTTTCTTACATTCGCATCTATAATGAAGTATACTTGCTCATTTTGCTCTTTTGCAGGTTGTAAAATTTCCGCTAATGTTTCAGAAACAAATTGTTTAAATTGAATACCCATATCATTTCTTTTTGAAGGCTGCGGCAAAAAGGTGTTATGTTTATCTACATTTAATAATAAACGATCAATCGTTTGCCACTCTATATTCCCATATAATTTATATGAAATTTCTTTTCCTTTTATTTTTGAAAAAATGGGTAAGAAATCAAATTTCGAGATTCGTTCAATTGATAAATTAACATATGTACAAGGTAAATTTATCTTATTCCAACTACGTTTTAAAAATCCTTTTTGTTCTAATAAACTCAAAATACCATTTATAATCGTTTTACGAGACACACTTTGGCCTATAAATAAATTAATAAATGCTGAAATACGGTTTGTTCGTGCAAATCCTTCTCTAACAATTTGCTTTGGATCAATTTTTTCACGTCCATCACAATTTTTCATTGCAATTAACGCCAATGTCGCATCATTACGCTCACCTGCAGTAGCATAAACCGCTTTCATAACATCCTCTACTAAATTCGTTTTATACTTCTGGCAATATTGCATTTTATATGGATTTTGCAATACCTTTTCAATATTACATCTTACTATTTTTAACAACACTGGAGAATCTGCATTTAATATATATGATGACTCACTGATTTGAGCTAACACCATTTCACTTTCAAATAACGCTTGTTCTACTCCCAGAGATATTTTTTCAGACCATATTTCTAGCGTTATAGTCTCTAATCCTTTTGGTGCAATTAAAGGGAATACTTCTTTCTCATTGCCTATTTCCATCTTTTCACATTCCGGTAGTAATGTGAAATAAGAAAATTTTTGCTGAAACCCTTTAAATAGATACTCTCTTTCTTTTGCTTTTATACCAGATCTTATTTTAGTACCTTGAACTTTATATATTCTCTCATTGTATGGAAGAAGTACCCTAAGATTTGCTCCTAGCATATAATCTTTCGGATATTGAAGAATATGATCTAATTCAACTTCTCCACCTATACGAAAATCATCTTTTAAATTTCTAAATATCTTAATCCATTTTATGCCGTTTGTAGCCTGCTGAACTTTTAGTTTTACAAATCGTAATTTCTTATTATTCGATGCAAATTCTGGGGTAGAAATTAATATCATGCCCCGTTTTCGTCTTAATAGCAAAGGAATGTCTGGATAGTTATATTCTTGATAAAACCTCCGAATTCCTATTGAAACATTTAATAATGGAATGTTCTCTCCTCCGCGCGTTATATATTCGAACCGAAATACATAGGCGAAATAGTCTTGTGTTTTTTCATCTTTAATAGGCTCTGACATCGCCTCACAAATATTTTGTGATCTAAGAGGAGAAAAATATATATCTTCTTCATTTATATTTTCTAATTGTACAGGACGTTCACAAAAAATATGTGAAATTAAAGCGGGCACCCATTTAGAATATACTTCCTTATCATGTAGTACTGTTAAATTAGAAATTGAATCGTAATGCCATTCATATTTTGGCGATTCTATTAATTTATTAGGTTTCCAATCATGAATAATCTCATACCAACTTTGAAAAATATAATCAAGTTGTTCTTTTCTAATAGGTTCTTTACATACAATCCATGGTGTATTTTCATTTAGTACATATGGATTATGCTGAATAAATAATATATCAGAAAACATATCATATAATCTTTCATTCAATCGTTTCAACTTACTCGTTAATAAAAATGTCTTATAATGTATCTCTACAATATCGAGCCATTCAATAGGAAAATATATAAATGATACGCTTTCGTTTAAAAGAGGTTCTATTATATTTTCAAATGTTAACAGTCTTAGTTTGTTCATAAAATCATTACTTCCTTTCTTTATTTGTCTTGATTGTCAAAAAACTAGCACTTGCTCTAATCCATTTAAATCAAGTATTTAAAAGAAAAGTAAAAAACATTTCTCCGAATCATATATTATTGAAACAGCTCATTTTAAAATAAAAAGTAATTATCATATACAGCCCCCTTAAAACAATATTTCAATACATACAAATTATACAATATAAATAACTTAATGTATTTATCATTTACAATAACTTTACAATAAAACTAAAAAAGAACACCTTAAGTCGGTGCTCTTCTTAAAAATATGAACCATTATGTAATTGAACATAAGGATAATATGAATCCTCCAAATGAAATTGCTCCTAGTAAACCTAATACAAATCCTGTTAAACAAATACAATCAGCAAGACAAATGGAAGACTGCGATAACGGAACAAATGACCTACTTGTATTCGATCCATATTGTTTTATTTTCTCATAATTCATATCTAACATGTAATGTAGACAGTTTACACCATCCTCAATAGTATGTAGAGATTCTTTTTCTAATCGTTCCAATAATTTACTATTACAAGCAACTGGAAGAGGATACAGCTTATCTAATTTCATATTTTGATAAATTAATTCTAAACGAGATAATATATTATCTTTCTTCTTTTCAGATGTTACAGTACTTTTCATGTAATTAAGTTCATTTAATAACATTGTCAATTCATCTCTTTTTCCGTATAAATCCTTAGCTATTTTTCTCTTTAGTTTGTAAGAATGGATAATAGATTTAAATTCAATCATTTTAATACACTTCCTAATTAAATATTATTTACCCATTATTCTATAGATAAACAGTACTTTTTAATCCTATTTAAAATACACTAAAGTATCTTAATTTACTATCGATAAACATTACATTAATCTTACACAATTGTAATCATTTCATGACCTACACACTAACTAAAAGAAATCACTCCTTAAATTAGACAGATATTTGATGGTAAAATCATAAGAAAAAAAAACAATAATTAGATTTAAAATCTAGTCATTGCTTTATCTATCTCATCTTGATTTACACCTATATATCCATTAGCGATAGCTATATTCTTTGTCGGCATGTACATGTATAAAGCTAATGTTTTTTATTAATAAATGTAGTCAATATTCATATATTACAATAGCATCAGAAGTACCATTAAAACAATTAGAGCAACTACCACAGCTGCCACAACCTCCACAACTAAAACAACCAAAACAACCGAAGCAACCAAAACAACGGAATCCACCACAGCGACCTGCACAACCGCCACAACGACCACAACCTCCACAGCGACCACAACCTCCACAGCGACGAGCAGCATCTTCAATATAGTAATATGGATATTGGTTTTGCTGATCCCAATACACAATATCTCCAGACCGGTAATCATTAAGGCTTAACGCTTGTAGTTCTTGTTGAAACTGATTCATTTTCATAACCTCCGTTTATAAAATAAAACCTCATCGATGCTTTCCTATATCTCTGTTCGTTAAATCTAAGTAGAAATAGCGCTATAAACTAAGTTCAATTCATACACCAACAAAGTATGACTTATCACTAGATGATGCACCTTGTTTATGTACCTATTTTTACTATGGGCTCATTTTTATAAATAGAAATTATAAAATTTGAATTCTAGTGTTATATCTTCATGCTTACTAAGTTCAATTCATTTCTCAATAACCATGATGCCGTACCCTTTATGTTCAAGGTAGAATTTCATTCCATTACGCTGTTCATCTGAAGTTGGAGCAGTAACGAAATATGTTAATCCGTTTGTTTGTAATATAAAGTGAAACTTTAATCAGTGGGGGGTTTCTTCATCCCCACTGATTATCAGCCCTCACCAATCGGACTTTTATGGGCAGTTGATCCCCGCCTAACTTCTTTGCTTTCGTTGAATTTTGCGGTGGGGCTCTTACTGCCCATTAAAGCGGGATAAATGTGGCAGAAGTTTAACCAGTTAATGCGCAAAAAATTAACTTAACTAACTTATCGATATGACATTTTGCCGTATCCGTAACACTATCAACTTTACGCAAATCTAGCAAGAAAAAATATATAGATAGGCATTATCCATACCTATCTATAATGTTACTTTCATTTTTATCCAATTACATCTTTTACGTCTGTATCCACTGGCCACTTTTCTAAAGTATAAGCCATTTCCCAAAATGAATATTCATATTGACTACTAATAATAAAATGTTGTTTCATTCGCTTACGGTCTGATTCAGTTACTTTTTCAGCGATAGTATCTAACCTTGTAATTTGCTCTTCGACTAATGTTCGGAACCAATCAGATCCATAAGCAGAAATCCATTCGTTATAAATCGGCTCTTCTGGCTGGCACTCTTTTAAACGCTCACCAATTTCATAATACAACCAATAGCAAGGTAAAATGGCTGCAATAATATCGCCTAAATGTCCTTCATACGCAGCACGGTACATATGTGAAGTATATGCATATGCAGTTGGAGCAGGGATAAAAGTATCTTTTTCTTCTTGTGTTATCCCTAATTTCTTCGCAAAATTCTCATGTAAAGATAATTCCGCCTCATATGTATTTTGGGCATGGTGTGCCATACGAGCTGTCGTTTCTAATTCCAGTGCTTTTGCAGCTCCTAAAGTTTGTACTCTAGCAAAGTGACTTAAATAATATGAATCTTGAAGCACGTAATAGCGAAAATTAGCTAAATCTAACGTTCCTTCACCGAGTTTTTTTACAAAAGGATGATGAAAACTAGCTTCCCAAATTGAATCTACTTCTTTACGTAATGATTGTGAAAAAGTCATTTTATTTCCTCCAATAATTCATTTCATATAAGTATTTATCCACAGCAATTAACGCTTTATAATAAAAAAACTTTCTTTACAGGCGTAAAGAAAGTGAAATTGACAGTATTTATACATGAAACAGCAATGTCTTTCCCACTTCCCTACGCTGGCATTAACCAGATCAGGTACTAAGAGTCTCAAATTCCAATTTGATCTCAGCCTATAAAAGGCCCCCCTAGTGGATAAATATTTTATTTTCGTATCGTATTCATCATAACATACTTCTTGTTACTGTCAAAAATATTCATGATACCATTGCTTAAAACCCTTCTTCTTTTCTTACTCTCAATGAAGTTTCAATAATCATATCTAATAGTTTACTATATTCAATTCCCGCTGCAGCTGCACTTTTTGGTAGTAAACTCGCTTGCGTCATCCCTGGTAATGTATTAATCTCCATTACATATGGAATACCATCCTTCACCATCATATCCACCCTTGCATAAACGCTGCATTTCAATGCTTTATAGCAAGCCAGTGACGCTTTGTTTACACGTTCCTTAAGTTCAGCTGGAAGTTCAATAACTTCTTCAATTGTACTAGTATCATCATATTTCGCATTGTAATCAAAGAACTCAGCCGCATGTCGAATTGAAATGATAGGTAACTGTTTTCCATCAAAAATGGAACATGTAATCTCATCACCTTTAATGTACTTTTCTATTACTACTTCAGAATCCCATTCGAACACAGTTTCCAGCATTGAAATTAGTTCGTCTTTATCATAGACAATCTTTACCCCCACACTCGAACCACCAGAGTTTGGTTTTACCACTAATGGAAATCCTAACTTATCTAATTCATCAACATTTAGATCCTCCATTTTTGTAAGTTCAATCCAATCTGGTGTTTCTATTCCTTCATAACGTAAAATCTTTTTCGAAATATTTTTATCCATACATATACCGCTAGATAACATATTACTCCCGCTATAAGGAATACCTAAACTTTCAAGCGTTCCTTGAACAGTCCCATCTTCTCCGTATTTTCCGTGTAATGCGAGCAGCGCAAAATCAATGTCTTTCGCTTTTTCAATTAAATCCATTTTTTCATTTAACGTAATTGGTACTATTTCATATTTATTTTTATCTAAATTTGCAATCATTTCATTTCCAGTCATAATTGATACTTGTTTTTCAGAGGATACTCCTCCCATAATAACGCCAACTCTCATTTCCTCAACTCCAAATTTCATTTTTTATTGTATCACCAATTATTTTAATTCCACGAACTATTTCGTCTTCTTTCAAACGTGAAAATCCTAATCGAAACGTGTTCGCTCCTCTTCCATCAGAATAAAACACATCTCCAGGAGAAAAAGTAACCCCTTGCTCATAACATTTTTGTAAAAGTGTACGAGCATGAATTTTTTCTTCTAACTCTATAAATAAATGAAGTCCACCATCACCAGTCATTCTTTGAAACGGAATGTACTCGTTACACATCCCAACAGCTAACTCATATTTTTTCTTATAAACAGATCTTGCCTTTTTTAAATATTTTTCAAAATATCCTTCATGTAAATATTGAAACAGAACAGCTTGATCTAAAGTAGATGTGTGAATTGTTCTTGCTCTTTTCACACTTTCTAAATAATGAATTAGTTCTTTATCTGCAATGATCCAACCTACACGTAAGCCAGGGAAAAGTACCTTTGAAAAGCTACTAATATAAATCACATTATTACCAGCACCAGCAAAAGTTAATAATGGTGCTAAATGTGAACCTGAATAACGTAACTCTTCATTAAATCCATCTTCTATAATAGGAATCTTATATTTTGAAAATAATCTCATCAGTTCCGTTCTTTTCTCTGAACTCGTCACAATGCCGGTTGGATTATGATAGGAAGGAATTAAATACGCAAAATCAAACTCTTTTTCACGCAAGCTTTTTTCAACTTGATTCGTATCAATACCATCTTCATTCATATCAATACCATGAACTTCAAGGCCATGTAAGCGGAATAGCTTCAGCGCAGCATGGTGAGTTGGATTCTCACAAATAACTCGACCTGATTTCTTTGATAACGAGGATATTACAATGTCTAATCCTTCTGTAAATCCATTTGTAATTAAAATATCTTTGTTCGAAATATCTACACCTTTCATTTCCATATAATGAAGTAGATATTTCATTAACGGTCTATAGCCTTTTGCGTATCCGTAATTTAATACGACATCACCTTCAATGGACATACGAGTAAGAAAAGCTCTTTTGAAATTTTCCACATCAAATAGCTTTTCGTCCGGAGCAATGCTGTTAAAAACAATCATTCCTTTTTCCCAACGAACACCATGTTTCATTAAATCTAATTCATCCGCTAATAAAGTAACTGTATTAAGTTTATTTTTCCAATCTATTTCAACAGACGAAGTGTTCGATATATCAACCTTCGCAACAAAATTTCCTTTTCCTTTAACTGCATAAATGAGCCCTTCTTGCTCTAAATCTGCATAAGCAGCGAGTACAGTGTTTCTGCTTACACTAAGTAATTCACTTAGTTCCCTTGTTGAAGGAATTTTTTGATCCCCGAGCAAATGCCCTTTCATAATCATCTTCTTTAAATAATCTTTTAATTGAATATAAACGGGACGATCTTTCACAACTTTAAAATCTTTAAACAATTCCTTACCCCCTGCAATCATTTTTGCATAATTATTTCATTCTCAAAAGGTCCACTACATATGTATTTTTTATAAAGGGCGGTACGGTTTTATAAAATACAACTTTAATCAATTAGTAACTTTACTCCCCGTTAATACGTGACAAATCTTTACGATATAAATTAATTATATCTTTTAAAGCTGCTGCTGCGGCTCCGCGTGGATTTGATGCACCACCAATTGTAGTAACTTGGCCCATCGTATCTGTAAAGAACGTAATCCCTTTTTCTGTCCCATTTACATTTGCTAGCGCATGATCTTTATCTATTTCGCACGGTTCAACATTTAAATTCACATTGCCATCCTCATCTTTATATGCTGATGCAATTAATTTAATAAATTTATTTTGTTCCTTAGCATTTCGAATTTGTTGTTTTGTAACATGTTCAATTCCTTTTATATGTATATCTGTAAGCATATGCTCTGTTCCCATTAAACTGTTTGTCAAAAGTAACAATTTACACGCACTATCAGAACCACTTACATCTAATATTGGGTTCGTTTCAGCAATTCCTTTACGTTGCGCTTCTTTCAGTGCTTCTTCAAACGTAATAGCTTCCTCATTCATTTTCGTAAGAATATAATTTGTTGTCCCGTTTAATATTCCTTCTATTTTTTCAACATGGCAACCAGCTAAACTAAATTGACCAATATCAAGTGTCGGTAATGCGGCCGCAGTTGCACCACTATATCGAATTCGTACATTCGCAATTTTTGCTGCTTCATTTATTTCTCTCCAGTTTGTAACAAGCGCACCTTTTGAAATAGCTACTATATCCATTTGTTTCTCAATCGCTTGTTTTATATATTGTTTCCCTGGATTTCCATCTTTAAGGTTTGTAACTGTTGATTCTACCAGCACTGTACCACTTATGTTATCTGTTGCACGTTCCTTCGGATGATATTCTATATACTTCTCAATTGCTGCGCTACTGCTACCATACATTAATAAGTTCTGAATAGATAACCCATCCTCATTATGTATTGCAACATTTCTACCTAATACGCCACTTACAACTAACTCTATACCATATGTTTCATATATATATGAACATTTTTCATGTAGTAATTTTATAAACTCTCTTCCTACTGTTCCATATCCTGATAATACAACTTTAATTTTCATAATATCCCCCCATATTTTTCTACCAAATCCCTCTTTCAATATAATATAAAGCGCCCCCGAATTCCATCGAGAGCGCTTTATTATTACCTATTTCGGTAAACGTAATAGCTTTTCAGCAATTGTTCTATAAAACTCTTGAATGTTAGAAAAACCTAACGTGTCTGAAATACTTAATCCCACCATGTCGAGATGGTCCCAATTTGCTTTCATTTCGATATGATTCCATTTTCCAATCTGTAATGACTCATTATTATTTACAGTTGCATTAGATGATGGTGCAATCATAGAATTTGTATTTACTACACCATCATTTTGCCACCAAGAAGTATTAATTAATGGGCGGTTTTCTTCATATCTCGCATAAGAGCCTAAGAAAAATGCATTCCCCATTAACACTTTATTCATCGTTATATGAGGCAAATGTAAACCTGTTATAGGTGCCGCTTGTGATGCATGTCCACTATAGGATAAGTAATACACATTCGGTTGCGTCTTTACCCAAGTATTTAACTCCTTTGCACCATCAGTACTTAAATCCCATTGACTTATATCTTTTGTATTTTTCCAAATTGAACTATTTAAAATACGATCAGTATATTGTAAAGAGGACTCTCCAGCATTCTTCTTTAACCCCCATTGATCCAATTTGAAATCATATAATGATAAATTACTGTTTCCTCCTAAACTTGCAGCTGTAATGAGTAAATCTTTAACGAACGGTAGTAGAAGACTACCATCCGCAAGTGTTGTACCGTTGTGAGGGGTTGCTAATGTTGTAACACTATGAACATATGATTTCTCGCCCTCAAATAGTGGTGATATTTTGTTGTTTGGGTGATTTTTCACATAATTTTTTTCTTCAAAACTGCCTTCTTTTAATAGCTGTACCAATGTTCTAATCGTTTGTCCACCCATGCTATGTCCGACTAAATGTACTTTATTTGTTTCACTCCAACTCGGCATGAAACCACTATAAGTTCTTCCAAAACGATTATGTCCATGTTTCTCAGCATGTGCGGCACCGTAGTCTACTGTTCCACCGTTAATTTGGGCATATAATTCACATGCACGATCCCAATTACTAGAAACTGGCCCAACGGCTGCGGTATGAACTGTATAACCATTGCGTTTCAAATCTTCCTGTATATCATGAACACCCCCCCAATATTTAACCCCTAGCATTTCCTCTCTACCCCATCCGGCAAATCCGTTTACTAAAATGATCGGATAATTATTTTGTTGACTCTCTTCAGCGTATATTACTTTCGTGGCGAATGAACATACAGTCATCAATACAAAAAAACATATTTTTAAAAATAACTTCCCCATACTTCCTCCCCCTAATAAAACGTTTACATTTTTTAAATTTACAGCATGCTTTAATAACTTAAACATAATGTAAAGTATTTTATATACGTTGTATATATAGAAAACATATACAAATGTTGATAAATATTTACTTTTTACAATACAACTTGTAAATCTGTTTATTTGAATTTATAATTAGATATAGTTTCCTCATGTTAAAAAGATTTAATAACCATAAGAAAACTAATCTCATTGCTTGAAAAGGAGGAAAAATCATGCAAATCGGATCAAATATTCATACATTGTCTCAACCTACTAAAATAACTCCATCTAATCTTGAGCATAATACTATCTCTTCTACTAAACTTGAAAGTAAGAAAGTAAATGATCCTATCAAGTTCGATATTCGTTCATCCGAAAAAGAAATGAAACAGCCTGAGCATAAATTTAATGAATTAGATTTATGGAAGATGCTAAAAAATAAAGGTGTTCCTTTATGGATTATACTTGAAATGCTACAAAAGGCTCGTAAAGAAAAAGAAGCACAAAATAATTCAGTTCAAAATTCAAATGCGATTGAAGAAACAAGTGAGACTCGATTAAATGAAGTAATGTAATCTATGTTTTATGAATGCTCTAAAGTAAAAAGAGTTCGAGATTGATAAAATTTCTATCAACCTCGAACTCTTTTTTAAGATTTTTCTCCAATCGTTACAAACTGAAATGATACTTCCCCTTGATGATCTTTAATTAACTTTTCTACTTTTACTTTTTCATTTATTAATGTATTATCTGTTGACATTTTAGGTTTTTCATCACCTAAAGACTTGTTCAGGTGGAGAAGATGCATTTTCGTTTCATTTGCTTTTAATTCTTTATACACACTATCTTTTGCTACAATTACATACGCTTGTGTTGGATATTTACGAGTGTTACCTATCCAAGCATCACTACCGTATTTAACAGCAAACTCCTTTCCTTCTAATTGAATACTTTTTAAATTTTTTTCATCTTCTTGTGCCAACAAAATCGAGCCTTCTTTTGGTAACTTAGGTAACGTATCTATAGGTCTAAATTTGGATCCGTTCTCTCTTTCACGAAAAATCTTTGTTTTAATCAACGCTTGTGCTGTAGATTCATTTAAAATTAAAACTTGTCCATTTCCAAATGTACCCGTTTTCACAGAAAACACTTCATTTTCTTTCGTAATTTCCTGATAACGATTCATAATTGATAAAGTATTATTTTCATCTCCAATGATTAATACACCGTTAGCTGGAAATCTGTTTTCATTTTTAGAGCATGCGCTTAAACTTATTAACAATAATATACTTAATATAAAAATAGATAATGTTTTTTTCATTACAGTTCCTTTCATAACTCAAATTGGTTTATACATGCTTTTCTGCAAGCTTACTTGCTTAAATTCTCTATTGTTCCATCGTTTTATAAAGCTTTTGTAAATAACGCCAACGAGTTATAAAGAAATATAAAACTTGTATACATATAAATGAAATTAAAATGACGATAGAGCTATTTAGAATAGAAAAATCGACTAATTGTTGTAATGCAGTATAAGCTACTACAGTATGTATTACTGCAATGATAATTGGTAAAAAGAACATTAATAATAACTGTCTCGTTACGACTTTCTTTAGCTCCCGTTTACTTAACCCCATTTTCGAAATCATTTTATACTGCTGTTGATCGCGGTCCAAATCAGTATATAATCGAAAATAAATAAAACTAGCAGCAAATGTGAAGAAAACAATTCCGACTAAAACACTAGCCATAAGTAATAATCCATTCGTTTGTTTTGCACTTAGTAACTCTATTGTTAGTGCTCTAAATTCAAAATGTATATCTCTAGGATCTTGATTAAATATATTATTTAATTGGTTTGAAACCTCTTTCGTTTTTATCCAATCTTCTACAACAAATCCGTATGTACGATATTGAATAATATCTTCATTATCTGGACCACTATTAAGTGGAATTCCGTCATATACATGATCTTGAATAGCAATATATATTCCTTCCGTATCATGAGGTAAAACTAAATTATCGACAGTTTTTTTCACATGAAATGTCTTTGTCCAATCGCCTTGAATGACTTCAATATCCTTCTTATAATCACCATTTTTAAATTCTTGTTTTTGTGATACCATTCCAGGAATTAATAACATTTCATCTTCTTTTTCAATCGTTTCTTGTTGATACCCTAGCGCTCTCGCAAGTTCGTTATATTCACTTAATTTCATTACATATACATTACTTTCCGTATATATATATGAAGATGAAGCCATTCGATACGGAATATTAGCATCAGCCAGATGTTTTTTTATAATAGAGAGATGTTTATCCGCTATTTTGTTGTTTTCAGGAGCCATGTATAGTAATGTATACGGATTCGTCATTCTTACTAAATCTTTATTTCCAAGAGCAGCTGTCGTGCCAATTGCTGTAAAAGCTACTGCTGAAATAATAGATACTATAAAAAACATCGTTGCATTATCTTTCATACGATAAATTAATTCTGAAAATGTTAGTATATTTGTTCTCTTTAAAAAGAAAGTTTCTCTCCTTTTAGCAAGATGCAATATATAAACGCTACACTGTGTATATAAAAAGTACGTTCCAATAATCACCAGGAATACTCCTATGCCTAGCAGAATAAAACTATGATTTGGGATAAAGCGAAATACTAACATATAGCCATACCCTATACTAAATAAAGAAAAAATTGATAATAAAATTGACGATTTTGGTTCAGGTTTTGGCTTTTCTCCTGCTTGAATCAGTTCCACTAGCTCTGTAACTTTTATCATTTTAAATGTTACTAGCGAAACAATTAAAAATAAGAACAGAAATGTAATGATTGTTAATAATACAGCCTGTACTGGTATATAAAAAGGCAAGCCGTTACTAATCATTAATACACTTGCGCTTATTAACAAAACTAGTTTAGAAAATATGAGTCCAATAAGAATACCTATACAAATGGAACCAAGTCCAATTAGCATATTTTCAATTAACAATAACTTCTTAAGCTGTCTCATTGACATACCTTGCATCATTAAAATGCCAAATTCTTTCTTACGTGTTTTTAAAAACGAACTAACTGAATATAAAATAAAGAAAAATGAAAATACAAATATCAACCCTTGTGAAACTTTAAATCCTAATGTACCAAATGCACTGATTGTTGTACTTGTCGATTTCAACTCCCCTTGTAGATCAGGATGAAATAATAAAAGTGCATACGTAAAGAAAATCATAATTGAAAATGCACTACTTAAAAAATGACCTGCATATGTACGCTTATTACGAAAAATATTATTAAATGCGAACTGACGAAAAGTCATGCCTTTTCCCTCCTAACAAAGAAAGGACATCCATAATCTTTTGATAAAACGCTTGCCTGCTTTCACCGCAATAAATTTCGTTATATAGTTGACCATCTTTAATAAAGATTACTCGGCTGCAAAAACTCGCTGCATACGGATCATGAGTAACTAACATCATCGTAGCTTTTTCTTGTTTATTTAGAGTATCAAGCATCTCCATTACATCATTTGAAGATTTAGAGTCTAAATTCCCTGTAGGTTCATCTGCGAGTAATAATTGCGGCTTATGAACGATTGCGCGAGCGATTGCTGTTCTTTGAGCTTGTCCCCCTGATATTTCAAACGTTCTTTTACTTAATATTTCTGTAATGTTTAATTTCTCTGCAATTTCTTCCACTCGTTTGTTCATTTCTTTCACAGAAACACCATCTAAAGTCATTGGCAATACGATGTTTTCTTTTACAGTAAGTGTGCTAAGAAGATTAAATGATTGAAAAACAAATCCTAATTGTTTTCTGCGGAATAACGCTAAATCTTCTGATGATAATTGGAAAGGATTTGTGCCATTTATTAAAATTTCTCCCGATGATGGAGAATCAATAGTAGATACCATATTTAATAACGTTGTTTTCCCACTACCAGATGGCCCCATAATCCCTACAAATTCACCTTCTTGAATTGATAAATCAATATCAACTAATGCCTTATAAGGTACTTTCCCTTTATATACTTTACTAATACTTTTTGCATGTAAAATTTCCATGTATATTCTCCCTTCATTTGCACGTCTCATAACAGAGTGTAAATGAATTGTCTTACAGTTCATATTGATTCGTCTTTCATTTATCTTACACGCTTGTAAGATTTCTAAAAAAACTGATAATAAAACTAGTTTTATACTATAATCGATGTATAACTATTTTATAATATTTGCATAGTGGTTTGAAATACAATACTATTTTCTAATCTTTATAATAATAATAAAAGACCGATTGCTTTATCGGCCTTTTTACTTTCAAATATTATATCTTTAACTATTGTATTTAGTTGAAGCATATTTTAGGTACAAATAAAATACTATTTCACTTGATAATAGCCATTGCAAAAAACAGCGTTCTTCGGTTTAATTGCAATTAATATTGAATTGTAAATATCTGAAGCCGAAATGAATGTGTTTAACCAACATATAAATAACATGATTGATTTGATATTTCCTGATACAAAGAACGACATCACGGCAGGAACTACTGATAATACAACAATGGGTAGGCTCATAAAGATCCAAAATCTCATTTTAGATAAGATTGCATTTGTATTTAACCAAAAGAATATTCCACTAAATGTTAAGCTAACATCACCTTTTTTACTTATGACAAAAATATGTAGACATTCGTGAATGATGAAGACAAAGATACCTATTATGATAAGATAAAATATATTAATATGAGTGAAACCTGTTTCAAAAAAATAAGGTATCATAAAAATGATTATCTGAAGTAAATATACAAACTGCATATAATGTTTTCGGTACCAATTACTCTGTATAAAAGGCGTCCATTCTGAAAAATCCATACTTATCTGTGGTAAGTGGCGAAACCAAATAATGATATACATCTCCTCCTTCATTTAGACTATTTCATAGATTAAACATTTTATCCCACTAGCACTCAACCGTAAGTTTTATATGCCCCTTTCTCACTAGACTTACCACAATATATTTTTTTGACTAAGATAGAATTCTTCCTTATACCATCCCACTCTCCCCTTGCATTCTTCTACTTGTGCTTAAAGAAATTCACTTGCAGGATAATTAAAGTAAAAAATTGGTATTTCTATAGTTTTATGCATTCGACAAAACATTCCAATCCCCTTTTCGTAAATGATTTTTTTATGGTTATCACATTTACAGCTTGATGCCACTGTTTTGGCGAAAAGCAATTCCATCGATAAGTCATCTCAATTGTAGCTTTCATATGTTAACAGCTATAATATGAATGTAAAAAAGCTTAGAGTTTTAACTCTAAGCTTTTTTATAATTTTGTTTCAATTCCTTTTACAGAGCACTATTTTTTATCCATTCGGATTTACTCAATATATAATGGTTATAAATTTGATTTTCTATCGTCTGTTGACCCAAATAAGTAAATCTACATTTTTCAATAACTTTATTTGATGCTACATTGTTAATTAAAGCAATTGCGTTAAGGAGATCTACATTCGTTTTTTCAAACAAATAGTTAATCAGTCCTTTCGTTGCTTTCGTTGCATAACCATTATTATGATATTCACTTGAAACTGCATACATAATTTCTCTGTTCGGTGCAGGGAGTTCATCTTTCATACCTGTGCAGCACCATCCAATAAATTCATTTGTGGTTTTCTTAAATATTCCTAGTTTTAATATGTGATCATCTATGTTAGTCGTAGTTCTCACTGCATGAAGAAACGCTTTATTTTCTGGTATTTCATAATTTACAACCCAATTAATCCTTTGTTCTTTTGTTGATTTCCAGTCTGGCAAAAACTTTTCTATTTCCGGTTGATTGGATATGTTATAAATACTCTCTGCATCTGTAATCGTAAACTCTCGCAGGTATATATCTCCACAATCTATTCTAAATAACTTAGGCAAACTCTCTTTTCCCATGTTAATCACCCTTACTTACATTAAAGCTCCTTAATCTGCTTCGTAAGTTCCATAAACCGTTCATCCAGTTCTTTATATTCTTTGTCTTTAGAAGTTAAAAAGCTTAATTTACCTAATACTTCTTGCCTCTCTGTTTCTAGTGTTAAACGTAGCTCTTCAATTTCATCTCTTGTTTTCGTAGGTTCTTCGAGCTGCTTTTGTATTGTATTGTTTACAAACACAAGCTTTGTATTAGTTGTTTTCTCCAGAAAATATCGATCGTGAGAAACGATAACGAGCGTTCCGTTATACTCAGCTAAAGTATTTTCAAGCTGTTCACGTGAAGGAAGATCAAGGTGATTCGTCGGTTCATCTAAAATAAGTACATCTTTTTCATCTAAAATATAAGCCATTAGCTTACATTTCACTCGTTCACCCATACTCATATATCGAATCGGCTCTTTCCATTGGGAAGATTCAAACCCTAAATGTTTCATTAAATTTTGGACTTTTCCTCTTTCTTCAAATGTCTCTTTATAAAATAAATCTTCTGGTGTTTTATCAAGTGGTAAATCAAATACTTCTTGTGTTAAATAACCGATGTTTGCTGAAGGTGAAATCCATACTTCTCCTTCAGCAGTTTCGTTTCCCATGATCATCTTCAATAAAGTTGTTTTCCCGCTACCGTTTGGGCCAACAATCGCAATCTTCTCACCGTGCTGAATTGTAAAATTAACGTTTTCAAATAATATCCGATTATTAAATTCTTTCCGTAATTGTTTTACTTCTAAAAAACGTTTCCCTACTTTTTTATTCGCTTGAATAGAAAATTCAACCGAATAATCTTCTTTCACACGTTCAACTTTCGTTTTCTCAAGCTCTTTTTCAAGACGTTTTCGTTTCGATTTTACTTGCGCATCCATTCGCTTCGCCTTTACACGATAAAACTCTTTCACACCTTCTTGTTTTGTGGACTGCGCATGTGCCTTTTGTGACCATGAGCTTAATTCTTTTATATGAGTTTCTACTTGTTCTATCTTCTTTTGTTGTTTTTCATATTCACGCTGCTGCGTCATTCTTTTATGCTCACGTGCTTTCATATAACTCGTATAATTCCCGCTATGATCAATTAATTTCTTATCCTCAATTGACCATATTCTAGTCGCGACAACATCTAAAAAATATCGATCATGCGATACGACGATAACTGTACCTTTCATATTTTTTATTTGTTTAATAAGAAATTCCGTACTCATCTCATCTAGATGATTTGTCGGTTCGTCTAATATTAAGACATTAGGATTTTTAGCAAATCCTTTTGCTAATCGAACTTTTAGCTTTTCACCACCACTTAAAGTAAGAAAATCATTCGTTGGCACGCCCCATTTCGCAAGAAGTTCTGCTTCTTTTGCAATTATATCCTTACTAACAAAAGATTCTTTTTCTTGTTCAACATATGCTGTTGTCATGTTCATTTGCATCCATTCAACAGTACCTTTTGAAGGCTCAATCTTCCCATTTATTAATTGAAGTAACGTTGATTTACCGGCACCATTTTTACCAATTAATCCGATAACATCCCCTTGTTTTACTGTCACATTCATTTTCTCTAACAACATATTTTCCTTTATTTCAACATAAACATCATTTAATTTTAATAGTTCTTTCATAATACCGATCCCTTTCATTAAGGGAGAATAAAAAAATCCTCCCAAATAAATTTGGCAGGATTAGTCGTTAAAATATTTATACCCAAATAAGCTATTGCGCAACATAAATAGCAATACCGTTGTATGGAAATTGGGCAGACTAATCCTATTTTTTAGAAATTGAAATGTATTGAATTTCAACATTTAAAAATAAGATTAGTTAATCATCGTCCACCCATCATTCCTTTCCGTCGTTAATAACCATATTGTACCATACTAGTACTGTATGAGTAAATGTAATTATATGTGCTGTTAAAAAGATTGCTTTTTTTTAAATTTATTTATCATTCCTTAACTTCATGTTGAATAAGCACAAATTACATTGATTGTAATACGTCCTTTAGGTTTCCCCAGTAATAAATTTTATATAAAAACAAAATCTTATTCGTTATCCAATAATCACTTATTGTTTTTCGATAAATTTTTATTGATTATCCCCTTGTAATAAGCTATTATATCTTTACAGAAAATATTAATGTAAGGATTGAATTTATGGACAGGACATTAGAAATCACAAAGTTAAATATGTTTGTAAGGATTTTTATCCTCCCGATTATAGTAGGGATACTTGTTGGTATACTAACGAAATTGGGGCAAGGTATACTTCCAGGAAATTGGCATTCATTAGCTAACTTAGGAAGCGTTTGGTTAGTTCCATCCTTTTTCGTGGCTAGCCTTAGTTATTCTAAGCGTACAGCTATGCTTTCTGGTATCCTTGCACTACTCGGTATGGTATTAGGCTATTATGGTTATGCAATAGTTATTAAAAATGTAGCTCACTCTATTTATTTTATATCTGTATGGATTGTATGTGCATGTATAGGAGGAACGATCTTTGGAATTGCAGGTTTTCTATGGAAAGATACTACAAATCCACTTCATAAATTCGGAAGCGCACTTTTAAGTGGAGTTTTTGTAACGGACGGACTTCACATTCTATTAAACTTTGAAGATTACAGTCACATGTTACCTGTTGGATATACGGAAGTGATAGTCGGAATTATCTTGATTCTTGTATTAGAACGCTCTAATGCTTATCGTGTGTCTTCTTTCTTAATGATGATTCCTATCACTATTTTAGGATTAATTGGGTATAAATTATTAAGTTTGTTTACTTAATTACAATACTGTATCATGAAAAAACAAAAGACTAATTGTATTATAGTCCACAAAACATATCACGTATTCGAACATTACACTTATACATAGGATAGATCCATGAAGCTATCTCTTTCAAAGGGGGTGGCTTTTTTCTTACAAAAATATTTATCAGCTTTTTATTAAATCCTTCAAATTTAACAATCGTATTTATTAGTGTGTCATTATACATACTAATATGACGTTTTACCATTTCATATAACCGCTATACAAAAAGGCTAAAAAACTTAACTCCAAAGTTCTTTAGCCTAGATTACTTATTTTTACACATTAAAAAATTTAATACGTACAACAGTACCTTTACCAACTTCTGAATGGATTTCTACATTATGTCCTAATTGCTTCGTAATTTCATATACGAGATATAGCCCCATTCCAGTTGATTCTTTAAAATCTCTACCATTTTCTCCTGTAAAGAAAGGTTTAAACACTCTTGGCAAATCTTGCTTCGGTATGCCTACACCGTTATCAGCAATTTCAAGTATAACATTATTACCTTCCTTACAAGCTTTCACTTTAATCTTCTCTCGACTACCAGATGAATATTTAATCGCATTTGATAGTATTTGTCCAATTAAAAATTGTAACCATTTCGCATCACTTTCTACTGTAATGTCCTTATCAATTTTAAGCTCTGGATATACAAAATTCCGGATAAAGAAGCGTTTATGTTCATGCACAGAATCATTCACTATTTTATGTAATTGTACTCTTTCCACATAAAAATCTTGTGTAAATGCTTCTAAACGTGCGACATACAGTGCCATCTCTAGCCCCTTTTTCAGCCTATCTGTTTCCTCATTTATACTTTCAAAACGTGGATCCACTTCATCCTGTGTAATTAATTCTATTACAGATAAAGGTGTTTTCATTTGATGAATCCACTGATTCATAAAAGTTAAATGATCATTATTTTTTCTCTCTTGTATGTGGAGTTGATTTTGATAATGGCGATATTGTACCTCAAGCAAGTCTTGAAGAGCAGCAGATATAGCTGCAAAATCAGATTTTTGAACCGATTCATCTAAAGATTGCATCGGGTTTGCTAATCGTTCATAGAAAGTACGATGAGTAAAGTAACGAAATACTAAATAGCCTACCATAAAAAAGGCACCTAAAAACATTGCATACAATGCCGTCGCGATATGCTTATGCCCATCAAACCAATATACGAGGAATATGGCTAGTAGTTGGATTGCTGTAAAGCAAATAAGTGGTATATGATCACGTATAAACAGCTTTATCATTTTTCCATACCAGTATCCCAAGTAATATGCAATCTATATCCAACACTACGAATCGTTTCAATCGCATCCTCAATATGTAACGTTTTTAACTTTTTTCTCACACGTGTTGTATTTACACTTAATGTATTATCATCAACATAGGATTCGCTATCCCATAATTTATTTAATAACACTTCTCTACTCACAACACGCGGATAATTTTTCATTAACATTTCTAATAAAATAGCTTCATTTCTCGTTACATCAATTTCTTGATTCTTAAGCTTCAATACAAGCCTTTCAGGATATAAACAAAGACCATGTTGCTCAACCATTCGTTCTTCTACTTTTGGTGCATAATCTCCGTAAGCACGTCTTAAATGACTTCGAATTTTAGCCATTACAACCTCGTAATGAAAGGGCTTTGAAATGAAATCATCTCCACCGTTTTCTAACGCCATAACTTGATCCATCGTACCTTCACGGGCTGAAATAAATAATATCGGACATGTAGAAACTCCGCGAATTTGACGACACCAATAATACCCATCAAAACTCGGTAAATTAATATCTAATAAAACTAACTCTGGTTGTTCTTCTAAAAAAATATTTAATACATTTTGAAAATCCGATACAATAATTCCTTCATACCCGTATTTCGCAACATGTGTTGATAATAATTCTGCTATTTTCAAATCATCTTCTACAATCATAATTTTAACCATTATTTACTCCTTTTTCGATCCGCAATCTTATATGCAATTATATAAATAATACCTTTTTTTATTTAATCCGTAAATTTAAAAAGGATACTTTTATACAAAAGCATCCTTCTTCTATTATTCTTACTTAATATGAAATTTACTCAAATTAAAACCTAGCTTCTCCACATAGTCCAAACTTAGTTCCATTCGTGCCGTTTTAAGCGGGTCCACAACTTGACAAACTTTTAAATCGCCGGCAGCTGATAATAAAAGCGTGGCATCAGCTTTAGACATTTCTAATTCTTCATGTAAAAATGTCACCATATTACGCACAGCACGATTCGCTGCATCATCTAGCAATTTCTCTGAAGCAATCGTCATTACTTTTTCTTTTTGAATAGCCATTGGCAGTGGCCATTTCTTTCCTTTTATAATCTGAACTGTTACCGTCACCTCACCAGCAACCTCTACTCCACTAACACCAATTTCACCATCACCCATCGCTGCGTGTAAGTCACCTAATGCTAATAAAGCACCAGGAACATTTACAGGTAATAATAATGTTGTCCCTTCTTTTATCTCTTTACAGTCCATATTCCCGCCGTGATCATGCGGTGTGCCACATGAAATACTCTCTTCTTTCGGTGCAGTACCAATTACACCGATCATTGGATTAATTGGGATTTGTAGTTCATTCGAAAACAATACATGTTTATTATGTATTGGGACAATTTTCACTGTATTTTCATGTAGCTCTTCACCCATTACACCAAGATTCGTACCTGTAGTTAAAACACCTTGCTCTACAATTTTTATCTTTTCAATCGTAACAACTAATATGTCACCAGGTTCTGCACCATTAATATATACTGGACCAGTCGCTGGATTAATCCGGTTCCAATCTAATTCTTGGAACACAACATCTTCAGAATCAATTTGATTTTCAAAGCAATCATATGTTTCAAATATAAGGCGACTCCCAATTTCCACTTCTATACATGGTTTATTTTCGGGTGACATTGCGTAAATGATATGTTCTTTCTGAATTCGAAACATTTTATCTCTCCCTTTTTATATTGACCTACAATTACTAATTAGCTTTCTTCGTAAAAGCTCCTGTTAAAAATTAATAAATTTACATATAGAAAAGCACCTAGCTTATTTTCATACATACACTCTTTACTATAACAGGTAAAGAAAGGTGGTATCACTATGCCCCTTATTCCATATAACGAAAGCGATGTTGATTTACTAGCTCGTTTAATGCGTGCTGAAGCTGAAGGCGAAGGTCGACAAGGTGAACAACTTGTTGGCTGCGTAGTGGTAAATCGTGTATTTTGTGATTGTTTAGACTTTAAACAACTCCGTACCGTACGTGATGCAGTGTATCAAAGCCCAGGTGGATTTGAAGCTGTACAATACGGATATTTTTATCAACGTGCTCGTGAATCAGAAAAAGAAATCGCACGAAAAGTTTTACAAGGTGAGTGGCGCTGGCCAGCAAGATGGGCTCTTTGGTATTTCCGTCCAGTTGGAGCTTGTCCGCCCCAATGGTATAACCAGCCGTTTGTAGGACAGTTTAAAAGTCATTGTTTTTATGAACCTAGTGGCGACGAATGTCCGAAATTGTATTCACGGTAGTAAAATTTGCAACGCAAGTACTTAGAACTGTGGGTATTTGCGTTACTTTTAACTTTGTTTTAGCACTCTAATAATGCAATGGTTTTTTCTATACCTACCACATGTATTAATAATGGTATACGAGGACCATTTGATTGATTCATAATGAGTTTATATATAATAGTGAATAATTGTTTTTGATTTTCTTTCATTATTTTTTTATTTTCATGATGACAGATCGAATAAAATTGCTCCATTATGTTTGAATAATCTTTATTTGAACGCAGTATTTTACAAACTTCTACTAGCCATTTTTTTTGCCTTTCCTCTAATGTGTTATAAAACTCTGTATTTTTCTCCTGATTTACCGCCATTAATTTTTCAGGTTGAAAGTTTCTTATCCAATGCTCTGCACGATTACTTATCGCTCTCATTTCATCTAACGCATAGCTCCTATCTATTTTCTCTAATATCTCCTGTAAAATAAATGAGTCAAAATTTAATAACGGCAACGTTCCTGCTACTTGATTAAATTTCGGATATTCTTTAAATCCGCTATCAACTCTAGAAAGTTTAATTGCATCAAATAAATCTTCATTTTTGAGCGTTTTATTTTCATAACTATCTTTCAATCGTTCATACTCTGTATAATTGCGAATCACATCTTCATCAAGACCGATATGAAACGCTACGTCTGGTCTATATTTTGCAAACATAAATAGAATCACTTCGGGCAAATACACTTTTAGCAACTCGCTAGGTGTAATACTATTCCCTGAGGAACTAGACATTTTTTCATGATGCCCTTTAATTCCAATAAAATCGTAAGCAATGTAATGAGGCGCTTCACGATTGAATATTTTTCTCGCAATTTCTTTTGATACATTATAACTACCCGTTTCTGATGAATGATCTCTTCCGCCCGGCTCAAAAACAACATCCTCTATCATCCATCTCATCGGCCAATCGATTTTCCAATTCAGTTTCATTTCATTTGTATTTAATACCGATAATTCAGTTTGATTTCCGCATTCACATTCATACCGAACTGTTTTTAATACTTCATCAAAATGTGTAATCGTTGTCGCATCTTTCCCGCATTTCTCACAATATAATGTAACCGGATAAAAGCCCTCTCGCTCTTCTTCACTACACTCTCCCGTTTTAAAACTCATTAAAATATCATATATTTCTTTTCTTTTATATAAAGCCTCCAATATGTTTTTGTTATATCTTCCACTTCTATATTCAGCATGTTGATATATGAATTCCACTTCAATCCCAAATACTTGAAGCGATTCCTCAAACTCTTTTTCAAAATGCTCGGCATATGAATTATGACATCCATACGGATCTGGTATATCACAGTATGGCATTCCGATATACTTTACAAAAGATGAATCAACATTTTTAGGGACTTTTCTAAATCTGTCGTAATCATCCCATGAAAATATAAAACGAGTCTTTTTCCCTAAATCTTGAAGCGCCCTTACAACAAAATAAGTCGTTACGATTTCACGAAAGTTCCCAATATGAACAGAACCAGATGGACTAATTCCAGATGCGCAAACAAAAGTTTCTTTGTTTGGATGTTTTCTAATTAATTCGTGTGCTACTTCATACGCCCAATGCATATACTACTCACCTCAATTATATTTTTGTTCTCACATTTTCATTTTTTTGCACTAAAAAAACTCCCACCCCCAAGATTATTCATCTTGAGGACGAGAGTTATTAGCTTCGTGGTACCACCTCAGTTTGTTAATATGTCGCCATATTAACCTCTTCAGGTACGGCAAAATATGCTTATACCCTATCTCTATAACGGGAGATCCCGTCGCACCATCCCTAAATAAATTAGTTCCTTGCGCAGCTCCAAGTCTTTTTTCATTAAGATGTATACTGCTCTTTCTCAGCTACCAGAGCTCTCTGTACGTATTCTTTCTTAACTACTCTTCTCTTCCATGCCATTTTACATATTAGTTTTTTCATATGATAATTTAAAAAAGTTTTATTGTCAAACTTTTCCGAATCAAAAACGTATACTTATCTAAAAAAATTCTTTATCGCCTCTAATTGAATTTTATGACTACACTCATCACAACAATATACCCCTTTTGGTTTCTCTTTAAATCGCTTATATTTTTCACTGCCTTCATAAACACGAAATATATTTTTACAAGAAAAACAAACAATTTCATAAAACATCATATGCATTTTCCTCTCCAGGTATATACATTTTTTTAATCACTTAAGAAAAGCAAATTTCTATAGTACAAATCTTAATATCCTCTGACTAAAAGGTTTATCTTCATTCTTATCGAATTATATAAATATCTTATAAAGCGAGGTGAACATCTTGGACAGTAATATAGAATTAGTTGTAGATGCGAAAGCAATTTTAGCCGAAGGACCATGTTGGGATGAAAAAAAGCAACTTTTATACTGGGTTGATATTGTGGAGAAACAATTATGCATATTTAGTCCTACCGCTAATACAAACCGAGTAATTGCTCTCGATCAACAAATTGGCTGTGTTGTTCCATATTTAGATGACGTACTACTCCTAGCTATGGAAAATGGCTTTTATTCTATTAATATCAAAACAGAAAAACTGACACATATTTTTGACCCTGAACCACATTTATTTAAAAATCGTTTTAATGATGGAAAATGCGATCCGGCAGGACGTTTTTGGGCAGGTACTACAGATACATACGGTATTAATGCTGCTGGCTCCTTGTATTGTTTAAATAATAATTGGAGCGTAGAGAAAAAAGTTTCACATGTAAATACATCAAATGGAATTGCTTGGTCACCTGACCATACATACCTTTACTATATCGATACACCTACTAAAAAAGTAGTTCGTTTTCATTATGATATAAGTACTGGAGAAATTTGCAATCCAAGCGATGTAATCCTTTTCTCTGAGAATGAAGGTTTACCTGATGGTATGACAATTGATGAAGAAGGTTGTTTATGGATTGCGCATTGGGGAGGTTCAAAAATTACTAGATGGAACCCTTCAACTGGTGAACAAATATTAAGTATCCCGATTCCAGCGCTATATGTAACATCTTGTACATTTGGAGGGCCTAATTTAACCGACCTATATGTTACAACAGCCAGAACAAGAATGACGGATGACGAATTAAAGCAATATCCACATGCTGGTGGTATTTTTCGAATTCAAACAAATGTAAAAGGTTGTCCTACCCATTCATTTTGCAATAATAATATTGGAGCTGAAACACTATGAATCGTATCGATTACATTAGACAAGAAGAAAAGAAATATCATGACCTTTGCTATGAACAATATAAACTATTTGAAACTGGTTCTTGGCTGTACAAGCCGGTTAAAACAGTTATGGATTTGATGGATTATTTTGAAGGAAACAACAACTTGCAAGTACTTGATCTCGGCTCTGGCGTTGGAAGAAATAGTATTCCCATTGCCCAAAAGATTCAAAATGCGAGTGGTACTGTTACATGTGTGGATTTACTTGATTCTGCTTTAACAAAATTACAAACTTATAGTAAAGAATATGGTGTAATTAATAATATTAAAATAGAACAAGCAGCAATCGAAAACTACTATATCCAACCTAATACTTATGATTATATCGTTGCAGTATCCAGTTTAGAGCATGTTCAATCAGAAGAAGATTTAAAAAACGTGCTCCATTCTATGAAAGAAGGTACAAAAAGCGACGGTATGAATTGTTTAATTATTAATTCGAACATACAAGAAATTGACTTACATACAAATGAAGAATTAGATGCTTTAATTGAAATTAACTTTCCTACTGAAGATATGATACATCTATTAAAAACTATTTATAAGGAATGGAAAGAAATTAAAGTTGAAATAAAAGAATTAGTTTATAATATTGTTCGCGATGAAAGGCATATTCAATTAAAAACAAATGCTATTACGTTTGTTGTTCAGAAATAAAACTATAAAAGGTAAGGTTTTTCCCTCATATATTCAGAGAAACACCCTTACCTTTCAATTATAAATTCTTCAAAAAATTGCTTCGTTATTACTTCATCTAAAACATTATTTTTATTAGAAATACTATTCAGCTAGTAATTGAATTCATTCATTTATTAATAATTGCTTGTCGAGCTTTTTCTTTATCATCAAAATGAATAGTTGAATCTTTTAAAATTTGATACGTTTCATGCCCTTTCCCTGCAATCAAAACAATATCATTAGAAGATGCCATGTTTATTGCGTGATTTATTGCAAGTTCACGATTTACTTCTACTTTATAATTCAAATTATTATTTTGCAAAAATCCTTTTTCAATATCTTTCATTATTGCCTGCGGATCTTCCGAACGTGGATTGTCAGAAGTAATAAAAACAAAATCGCTATAACTTCCAGCAATTCCACCCATTATAGATCGTTTTTTTGCGTCTCTATCCCCACCACAACCGAAAACAGTAATAACTTTACCTTTTGCAAACTCGCTAATTGTAGAGAGAACATTTTCTAACGCATCTGGTGTATGAGCATAGTCCACTATTACAAGAAAATCTTGATTTTCATCTATAATTTCCATTCTACCTTCAATACTATTTAAGTTAGATAAGCTATCACAAATGTTTGTAAGCGGAATACCTTCAACCATTGCAACTGTTATTGCTGCTAATGCATTATAAACATTAAAACGACCTACAAGATTAAGGTTAACCTCTATTTCTCCATTAAAGGACGAAACTAAAAAACGAATTCCTTTTGGGCTTAAAGTTATGTTCTTCGCTTGAACATCTGCTCCATTATGTATTCCATATGTGATAACCTCGGCTGAAGTAATTTTTTTAAAGTATTCTACCGACGGATCATCTGCATTCAAAACAGCTATTTTTTTATCTATAGTAGATAAATCATTTCCTAATCTCGCAAAAAGAAGACTTTTTACATGCTTATATTCATCAAATGTTCCATGATAATCTAAATGATCTTGTGTTAAATTTGTGAAAACAGCTATTTTAAAGTTACACCCTTTAACTCTTTCCATATGTAACCCTTGTGACGTAACTTCCATAACACAATAATCTGCATTTTGATTTTTCATCATTTGCAAATTCCGTTGAAGTGTTGGAGGTTCTTGCGTATTAATATCAGTAGGGTACCATTTTGAACCAACTTTCACTCCGTTATTCCCCATGAGCCCCGTATGATATCCATAATCACTTAAAATTTTTTCAAGTAAATAGGAAGTAGTTGTTTTTCCATTTGTACCTGTAATTCCAATTAGCTTCATTTTATTAGATGGATAACCATAGAAGTGTGACGCAATAACTGCCATAGCATACCTAGCATCTTTAACAATTATTTTAGGTATCTCAATATTTACATCCCTTTCTACAATTAACGCTACAGCACCATTCTTCACTGCATCTTCAACAAATTGATGTCGATCTTCAAGAAAACCATCGATACCTGATACACATATAAATAGATCTCCATCAGTTATCTTTCTAGAATCCATTTCTAACCCTGTAATTTCTACATCCATATTGCCAATAGTTTCTTTAATCAATAACAAATTCGCCAGCTCTTTTAGTTTCAAATCTCCCGCCCCCTTAAACATTTCCCCTATTTATTTTACCACTTTATATAAAATAATGGCTTAAAATCCCATACGGGTTTAAAGAAATTTATTCATCTTAAATAAACAAAAAATAAAAGAGCACTTGTTTCCGCAAGTGCTCTTTTGGGGATTTTGAGATACCCTATTAACGAAAGTTAAGGTTACTTAAAGTTAAAAGGTATTTATATTATATGCTTGTCCTTTTTATTTGTGCACAATCAATATCTAAGAATTTATATTAACACTAAATAATTTTATTAATTACTGTTTTAGAATAAAGGTTATTCAACTCATTGCAAATAGCCTAAAAAAGATAAGCCAAAACTATTTTTAAAATATAAAATTATATGCAAACAATCAAAATTAACCTAAAATATATAAAGGGTATACCATTCTAACAGTTAAATGCTTAGATTTGTCCTTTTCCATAATTAACAAGGATAGAGTAACATGAAAATAGAGAACTAGTACCGTTACTAATCACATGCAGGTTCTATAAAAATTACATTTTCATACTATAAACATAAATAAAAGGGGTACATATGAAATGAATGGTTTAATGGAAAATAATTTAAGAACTTTGTTCCTTCTCTTTGTAAGTATAATTGTCCTAGTATTTCAAATTATTGTTTTTGTAAGAATAGTAAGAAACTGGTTCAAAACCAAAAATATAGATAAATTAAAAGAAGATACACAGTATATTAAGAAGCTAACTATAATATACATAGGAATTATGATAATAGGCGCTATTACAAACTTACCTTTATTCGGATTTATATTGTTAGGTTTTATGTCTAATACTATTATATTAATGTCTTTAAAGATAGAATTGTCTAATACAAAATCAAATCAGTTGAAAACTGTGAAGAACTCAAAGCTCATGTTATGGTTTGTAATGAACACTGTACACTTAGTACTTTTCTTTGTTGAGGGGATAAAACTCATTAAAAGTATTTAAAGCGATACTTTGAGATAACGATACATCACTTAATTGCATTACATTGACAAATTTATAGAAGCGATCGTATCTTTTAAAAGAAACAGTCGCTTCTATAAACATATATGTATTAAGATTTATATTTTTTTACTGTACAAGGAATAGTTACGATATACAAATCTATAGCATAGATTGTAACCCAAATCCCTTTCCCTTCAGCTTTTAACTTTTTATTTAGTTGAGATAAATGCTCTGAAACTTTTCTTTTCCCCCACCTTCTAGGAAACCATTGAAAAACTTTAGGGACATTATGTTTCTTATTATACCAAGCATTCAATCTCCAGAAAGCGAAAAAAAACAAGACAATACTTATAATACAAAAAATATCAAAATATGAAATCCCTAAAATCATATTTTCTCCTCTTCTTCTTTTTCTGACATTAAAACTCCACAAAAAATATTAAACACATTTTGTTTCTAATTTTATCACTGTATTTCCCCGTATTTTAAGCGCTATCTAATCTTGTTTCTCTAGATTTATCTTTATTCAGACTTCTAGTTCATTTATAATTCCTAGTATGTTTGCCTTTATTATTTATGCAGAATATACAATTAATATATACTAATTTTTCACAGGTCTTTTCTACATTTTATCATTAAGAAATTAATTGCAGGTTTATTTGCCATGTTTTTATTTGGTTCATCAATTTCCGAAACTTGTACTAATCCATATTTTTCAAAACCTTGTTTTATAGATTCAGAATCATAGAAGAACATTTTTACACCTTCCATTATCTCATAATAATCTTTATCCAACTGTTTTCCTTTGCCATACATTGGAGCCTTTTTAGAAACAGTTGTAAAAACCATATATCCACCAGGTTTTAACTGATTATAACAATCTTTAATAAATTTCACTCTTTCCTGCTCACTTAACAAATGAAGAAGAGCATGACTAAATATCCCATCATAAGATTTATTATCAAAAGGCATTTCGTTTACCGAGCCGTGATATATACCAATATCCCCCAATCCATTTTGTGTTGCTAAATCAATAGCTGTTTTTGAAATTTCAATCCCTGTTACATTTATATCATTATCGATAAACACCTTTGCGTTTCTGCCATATCCAATACCCGGAATTAATATATCCTTAACATTCTTTTCTAGAAAAAAATCTTTTGTCAAAATTGCAGATTCTGTAGGTTCAAACCCCCACATCGTTTGTTTCTCAATAAAACTTGATTCCCAAAATTCCATTATATTTCTATCTCCTTATTTTTATCTCATGTTTAATATCACATGAAAGACCTATTCATTTTAACGCTGCTTTTTTCACCACATGCACTATAGGTCCATTGAATATATCATATTAATAAGCCTATATCTAATTTAAAGATTGGCTGAATATCTATTCTAAATATTAACTTTTACATTTAGAAAAATAAAAAATGCCAATACTTCAATTGTATATTGGCATTTCACATAAGAAATTATCTTTTTATATTGTACTGATCTATTACTTTTTCTAACACTTCTAAAGTGATTGGCTGAGCTTTCTCTATTAATTGGTAACCAATCCGCCCATTTGGTTCAGCTGTAACTTGCTGTAAACTTTTTAAATCATGAATCCCTTTTTCTCTTAGTTGCATATATAGTTGTTGTTCCGACATTTTCGCCTTCATCAAATTCTCTTTTACAATCTCTCCATTTTCTACTATTATAATGCTACTGCCATTTAGGAATTGTTCCATCTTCTTTGATTTCAATTCAAAGAAATGAATGATAAGAAGTACGCACGCAAATATTGCAGCTGCAAATATAGATGGGACTACTTTCCTACTTAATACCGGTTCTACAATGATACGTGCAATTGATACTACTATAATGATTTCAGCTCTTGTCATTTGGCTAACAGATTTACTACCTGTCATTTTTAATGCAATAATTCCAGTTAAAATTAAAATAATGCTTTCAAAAATCATATTCATAATAGCCCAACCCTTTAATGGTGAATGTTACTAGCATTCCCATTTCATATAGCATTCTAAATGTATTTTAATTAAACTTTTTTGTAAAAATCAAACTTACATATACTGAAAAAGAACCTATTTTAATCAACCTTTTTTCAATAAGGATTTGATAATCCATCTTCCATTGTCAAAAAAATAAAAAGCACCCGAATGGATGCATATAGATTAAACTTATTCATTATTACTTTCTACACTTTCATCATCAACTGATTTGGAGTCTAACATGCTGCCTATATCAGGCGGTAAAGCTAACTCTATTCCAGCTACTGGTTGATTATCTTCATTAAACCATTGTTTCTTAAATTTAATCAATTCTTCATTTTTCTTTTTTTCATCCATATTACCCCGCCTTTTATGTACATGATATGAAACATTTTACTTAATATGTACATTAAGAAAGATAATATACTATATATACTATTTGTACATATTGGAAAAGCAAAACCTCTTCTTTGTTTACACAACTCGTTGTACCTGGTCATTTATCGATCTGTTTTGTGTTTGACATAATTATGAACGTATTCCCCGCTCTTTTTGTAAAGACGTTATAAGTGATATTGTAATCGATTTAGATAACGACTATATTTATTTACCTAATAGATAAGCCTATCCTTGTCCTTTGCCTTTATTTATTGTACATTTCTGCCCAGCATTTAATAAAACAATTAACCATACATTACGATTACTATTCTGATAACATTTTCAAAAAAGTTGTTGCCGCCCAAATGAAATACGCAAGTTGCGTCACGATATACATCGTAATTTCAAAACCTGTAAGTTTTCTTTCCCTTTTTATTTTCTTTAAATATCTATAAAAACAAAATGAACATAAGATTAGTAAAACAATAGACATTTGATATAGATTTTCCACTAAAAGAACTGCCATTCATTTCATCACCTTTCCAATAAAAAAGTATATAGTTCAAGCATATCATGTTAACGGAATTAATTACCATAATTTTCAAATCAAATGATTTTCCTAAGTAAAAGAAGTCACTTTTTTTAAATGTTTCAATACAATATTATGTAATTCACTACGCTCTATATACTTTTTCTTTTAATGTACATGCTTAGGAGGAAGTTTTACATGCAATTGATTCATAACATAAAAAAAGCGTTTCATAACTTATTTGACTACGATACGGCAAATCTAATATCCGCTATTCAATCATTAAATATTACACTTCATAAAATATCTCCTTTTATTACTTCACCACTTAACCTTGAATACGGAAGAAATGTTATCTATAAGTCTGAATTTGTGGAGATTTTAGTATTAAATTTCCCTAGCAAAGCAAAGACTCTTATTCATGATCATGGAATATCTATAGGATGTATATTAATAGTCAATGGTACGCTACAAAATATTACGTACGAAAAAAATAGCGAACGGATTGAAGAGTTTACAGAGGGAAATATTTTCACCGTAAAAAAAGATACTGTGCATAAAATGTATAATGGTACAGATTCAACAGCAATAACATTCCACGTATATTCACCACCATTAAAAGATGTACAAATATATGAGTAGTCTTTAAAAGGAGGAAATATGCAAAATTTAAAGGATCACTATATAAAGAGCTTACAAGATGGTCGAAATGTTTGGCTCTATGGAAAAAAAGTAGATGTAACTACAGACAACAATTTTGCGGGGACACTATGTACCATTTCTAATTTATTTTCGTTATTTGATGATCCCAAACAGAGAGATTCTATTGGATATGTGAGCCCAAAAACGAAAGACTTTGTTCATAAATCATTTTTAGTTCCCAATTCCTATAATGAATTATTAATGAGAAGAACTGCATTTGAAACATGGAGTTATGCTACAGACGGTGTAATGAGTAGACTATCTGATTACGCAAGATCGAGACTTACTGGCTGGTACGTATCAAGAGATTTTTATAAAAAGTTCGATGCACAGTTTCCAAATAAAATCGCATCTTATTACGAAAAAGCTAGGGATAATCACTTGTTTTTAAGTGTAGTCCAACGTGATCCACAAATAAATCGCTCAACAGAATCAATGTTAAATGCAAATGACTTAGGGTTGCTAAGAGTTACAAAGGAAACTTCTGATGGAATTTATTTAAGTGGTGCGAAAATGATAGGAACTGCTTCTCCTTATTCAAATGATTTATTAATCTACCCATTAACAAAACTGACTGACGCTCAAAAAGATTTAGCTCACTTTCTTATCGTGGCAGCCAATTCTCCAGGATTACATATGGTTTGTAGAGAACCATATGCGAATACAACTTCAAGCACAGTTGATTCCCCTATTAGCTCACAGTATGATGAAATGGATGCACTATTAATCTTCGATAATGTATTTGTCCCTTGGGAACGTGTTTTACTTTATAACAATCCAGAAGCAATTTGGGCTATAAAATCAGATACAGCTTCTAGTAGTTTAGCTTATCATCAAGCTATAGTACGATTACTAATAAAGCTAGAATTTATAACTGCGATTGCTTTTGAAATTGCTGAAGCAATTGGAGCCCACACTTATTTGCATATTCAAGAAAAACTTGGAGAATTAATTATGCAAATCGAAACAATTCGCGCACTTTTAATTGCTGCAGAAGTTGAAGGTACTACAAATGAAACAAAAACTTATTTACCAAACTTTAAATATATCGAGACTGCAAGGAATCTTGGTTCTAAATACTATCCCCGTGCAATAGAAATTTTACAATTAATTGGAGCAGGTGGCTTCATTCAACTTCCTTCAAGCTCGATTGATTTCCAGAGTCCAATAGCTGATTTATTAAAAAAGCACTTTAAAGGAACAAATATAGATGCCGAACAACGCACAAAATTATTTAAGTTAGCCTGGGATATTATTGGAAGCCCATTAGGATCAAGACACGAATTATACGAAAGATTTTACGCGGGAGATCCCATACGAAATACAGCTACACAATATGTAAATTATGATAAAAATCACTTTAAAAAGATGCTAAGTAAATATTTATGATGAAAAAGAGCACCCTTTGCTAAGAGTGCTCTTAAAAAATATATAATTATCCAGTTATATATATAATTGCTCCGGCCACAACTGCTACTTTTCTCCGTAATGGTTTCATCTTATTCACCTTTATGTTTCTAATTAAGCTTTATAACTTTTGGTATATGCTTCCTATCATATTTCCTCGTATAGATTTCTCCATCTGGAGTAACGAATTGTAAAACAATCTCACCACATACCCCATCTAGTATTTCAAATTCACCTTCTGCATTTGAAATACTGCGTTCCTTACCTTTAATAGAATCTTCATAAATTTTCACATTAAATATAGGTTCGTTATTTTGATCTATGATAATACCTCTTGAATACTTACCAACGGCAATGCATTGATCATCTTTTTTATAATAATTAGTCACAACTATAGCCCCAATTATTGCAGTGATACACACAAACAAGAGAATCATGTTGTGCCTCACAACAAACCTCCTAATTCAATTTATTCTTTTTTAAATTGAAAATTTAGACGTTCCACTTGTTTGATTTCCTCCACTACTTTACGAATTCCTTCCTCAATCCTATCTTCCTTTACATTCGATACGTTCAACTTTAATAGTCTTTGTTTCGGAAAACCTTTCAAATAATTTTTATCAATCGTATCAACACTGATTTGCATTTCACTTAGTCTTTGTATCAACATGTCCGAAATACTTGTTTTATGTACTTCTAAACAAGTATGGATTCCAATTGTATTTTGCTTTTTATATGTGAATAAAAGCGGGTTTTCACTCTGCATTCTTTCTAATGCTTCTGCTAGTTTTTTTGATCTATTATTATAGGAAGATTTAATTTTATTTTTATGGCGTTCGAACATGCCACTCTTTATATAAATTTCTAAAGCAGCTTGGGATATCATTGGGCTATCTATATCTAAAATTTTTTTATATGTATGGAAAGCACTCGAAATAATCGGTGGAATAACTGCTACACCAACTCGTAAACCCGGAAAAATAATTTTAGAATAACTTTTCAAATATATGACATGATTACTATGATCCAAGCTATATAACGGATCGGCTTTTGAATCTGTTTCTAGATCTGCTAAATAATCATCTTCTACTATAAATACATTGTATTTCTTAGCCAATAGTACAATTTTTTCTTTCTCATCTTTAGAATAAGAGGTTCCAAGTGGATGATGATATCTCGGTATTGTATAAAAGAATTTTATTTTACCAGTTCGAAAAATACGCTCCAATTCATTTAAATCAATACCTTCATTCGTACGTTTAATACCGATTACAGGAACTTTATTTATTTCTAGATATTCTATATATAAATGATACGTTGGCTGTTCAACTAATATTGTTTCATTTTCATTTGAAAATGGTATAGAAGTTAATATTGCAAGTGCCTGCTGCACACCTGACGTTATAAAAATATTGTCTTCTTTCGTGAACACTTGATAATTTGCCAACTGTTTTTGAATGACTGGAATTAAAGATGGTAACCCTTTCGGTGTTCCGTATACGAACAAATCATTTTTATAAGTATCGATTGCCTTATTCATACAATGCTGAAAATCTAAATACGGGAAAACATCAGGATCTGGTGCTGAAGAAGCGAAATCAATTATCTCTTTATTTTCTATAGTACTCCCAGATTTCTTAACAACGTAGTATCCACTTTGAGGGACAGAATATATAATGTGACGCTTTTCTAATTCATGAAGCGCACGTATAACTGTTGCCTTATTGCATTCATATTGCGCTACGAGTGACCGTATTGATGGTAATTTCTATCCTTCTTTTATCTCTCCATGTTGAATCATTTTTTCTATATCATTTAAAATATGTAAATACTTATACATTTTACACCTCCTTCAGCAATTTTGTATTTAATTACATCGATTTTTCATCCATATAGCATTCATTCCTCAATTAGTTAATTTTTCGATTATCTATATCGTAAATCCCAATAGCATATGAATCATTTTCAATCCATTTCTTTACTGCTTCTGTTTTAAGTACACCTTCAATCTCTTTTTCTATTTTCTGCCCAAGTTCCCTCGTTCTTACTTCATCATCGCTAATCTTAGTTTTTATATCAATAGCAACAGGTTGATTCTTTTTATAATTTATTTGCTGAATCCCAAACCCTTCATATCCATTTTTTCTGAATACGTCATCAAATATCTGTCCAAAAACTAACTCCCATCTATGTTCTGCATTTACAATCTCCTTGTTTCTTTGAGATATATTTACTTTATAAGACATAATGCCTTGAATTTGCAATCTTTTATTAATTTCTTTTTTTATTTCATTAGCATTTTCGCTATCAGCAATCTCTAAATCTACTATTCTTGCTTTTTCATCCCATTTAACAGCACTAAAAAAAGATTCCTCCTTTACCGCTGCTGTAGCAATATCCATAACTATAGAATCTTCACTTTTGGATTCTTCCATTTCAGGCTCACAAGCACACAATAAAGCAATTGAAAATAAAAATACAATCAACTTCTTTCCTCTTTTCATTGCACTTCCCTCCGTAAATTTTCATTTACGATAAACTTTTACTTTCACATATAAATACCTTCTATAATTTTAAAATTTAACATTTTTTCACATTTTCTCCTCTTAAAAAGGAAATTATAATTAATAAATAGAATATCTTCATGAATAAATAAAAAGTGAGGGATATGTCATGCAACGTGTAAATACGATTGATATTAGTAATGTACTACAATTGGAAAAAACACTTTCGACTTTATTAAATAAAATGATTTCTTCAAAACTAGACCTTGAAAACTGGTTAAAAGAGCAGTCAAAAGTGATTTGGGAAGTCGAAGAACAATTAAGATCACATTATATCGCCTTTCAATGTAATACGGATGATGAAAAAATAAAAGATACTTTTGAACATGATCAACAATTTGTAAAGCCACTTTTAAAACGGTACCAAAATTTATTGGATAATAAATATTTAGAGTCACCTTTTCGAATGGAATTAGATTCTAACGTATATGGTTTATTAGATACAAAAATAAAAAATGCTCAAAAGTTATTTTGTGAGGAAAATATCGAATTAGAAATAAAGGAAGACAAATTAGTCACAGAGTATTTTGAAATCACTGGAGGATTAAGTGGAATTTGGGACGGAGAAGAAAAAACGATAACAGAATTACAATCCTATTTACAAGATTCGAATCGTGACATCCGTAAAAAGGCAAAAACCATTATTTCCGAACAATTTTTATCTGTTGAAAAAGAACTCCAAAACATATTAAATCAATTAATTGAAATTCGCCATCAAAAAGCAAAAAATATTCAACTAGAGAATTATCGTGATTATATGTTCAAGAAATACGAACGTTTTGATTATTCAGCGAAGGATTGCTATGAACTAGCTGAATCCATACGCAAGTATGTTGTGCCACTTAAAGATAAAATATTACTAGAGAAAAAAGAGAAACTACAAGTCAATACGCTTCGCCCGTGGGATGTATCAGCTGTAACTCCAGATCAAAAAGTACTTAAACCAATTGCAAATGAAAATGATTTAATTGAAAAGAGCACTCATATCTTTAATAAACTAGATGTTAAATTTTCAGCACTTTTAAACCGAATGTATAAACATAATTGTCTTGATTTAACAAGCCGCAAAGGAAAAGCATCTGGAGGCTTTTGTGAGTACTTACCAGCTTCACAATTATCATTTATTTTTATGAACTTAAATTATACACAAGATGATATTATCACTTTTATACATGAAATGGGTCATAGTATTCATAACGAACTTATAAAACCATTAAAATTACGACAGTATATAGAAATTCCAGCTGAAACAGCTGAACTAGCTAGTATGACAATGGAGTTATTCTCGCTTAATTATTGGAATAGCTTCTATACAGACAAAAAAGATTTAAAACAAGCAAAAATTAACTACTTTAAAGATGTTATTTCATATTTACCTGTTATGCTTATTGTCGATCAATTTCAGCACTGGCTGTATGAAAATCCAACTCATACTTCTGAAGAAAGAAATGAAAAATACTTACAACTTCAAAAACATTATCAGTCTAACGCCATACATATTGATGGCTACGAAAACTGGATAGCAACGAGTTGGTTACCTGTACTCCATATTTTTGAAGTACCATTTTATTATATTGAATATGCGATCGCCCAACTTGGTGCATTACAAATGTATAAACAATATAAAGAGGATCCCAAGCAAGCACTAGAAAATTATAAAAAGGCATTATCACTAGGAAGCTCGCAATCTATAAAAGAAGTGTATGAAGCAGCCGGTATTCGTTTTGATTTTTCTAGCGAAACAATTAAGGAACTAATGGCATTTGTAGAAAAAGAATTAGAATTACTTGAGCAATTATAAGAAGAAAACTACACCTATATTTTAGGTTCAGCTTTCTTCTTTATTTTATTAATCAGCTCTATGTACTGAGTATCTCCATATCCGATTGTAGGAAAAAGATGAAACAACTTCGTTAATAATTCTTGAGTTGATAAATCTTTATTTTTAGAGATAAATTTCATTACAGCATTATCTTCTTTTAGCATTTCTAAAAATAAGTCTATGGCCTGATACATTACTGGCAATGTTTCAACAGATGGTTTTTCATGATTCACGAGCACTTCTTTATATGCAGAGTGATAGTTTTCTAACTTTATTTCAGTTTGACTTACTTTAAATTCATCCTCTCTGAAGCTATTCAAATATACTTTCCCTTCATAATAAGACTGTTCAAGGTATGAAAGTATTGTAAGTAGATTCATTTGGCAAAACATATCTTCACCAAACCATAAAACAATACATTTATACTTTTTCGTAAAAAGTTTTTCTAACGGATCTATAACCTTTTTTGTATAACTTTCTACGGAACTGTTGTGTCCTTCCGCTCTTGTTTTAATAAAATCGTCATCAAAAACTTTTATAGTAGCGGGGTTCACACACATCGCCTCATTAAATGGTGCATAATCAGAATCACCCATTAACTTTTCGTTTTTAAATTCTTCATACATAACTTGACCATTTAATATGTTAAGTACTTCTTTATCAAATAGCTCACTCTTCCTATTTCGTAACTGTTCAACCTCTAATTTTCTAGAAATATTCATATTAAATGCCCCTTCTTTATTTAAATTTAGTTTAACAAATGATTGAATAGGCATTTTGCTAAGTTGGTATTCTTTGGGATTCATTCCAAAAACATTTTTGAAAGCTCTACTATAAGCTTCTTGGGAAGAGTAATCGTAATCCAATGCGATCTCAATTATTTTCCTACCAGTCTTTAAATCTTCTGTAGATAAATACAACCTTCTAAGAAGAATATAACGTCTAATACTGAAACCCGTTACTTGATGAAATTTAAAAGAGCAATAATAAGGAGAATACCCCATATAACGAGATAATTCATCTAATGAAAATCCCTTTTTCAAATTGCGCTCAATCCAATCAATCATCTGCTGTATATGTTCATTCATTTCCTTCACTCCTTATATAAAAGTATAAGAGAAGTGCGTTTCATTCTTTTGATATTTCTTGTGTTTTAAAACATGAGCCATTCTATAAAATCTATATATGAGTATTAGTTTTATATTTTTTACCTATCTTATTTTGACATACCTTCTATTCATTTTTCAATTTAGTGTTAATTCGTATGCTGGCAAGACCTAACTAATTATTAAAGGTCAATTTACATCATATTTCATTTTAAAGGATTTCAAAAATGAAACTAGAATTTTGTAAAATAAGATTCTTTTAATTCTCTAATTAAAAAATAAAAGTTTAGAAAGGACGTTACAATGAACAAACTAGAAAAAGAAAAACTTCAATTCATAAATGAACTATATCCGTTGAATTTTATTAACATTACACCAATAACAAATGAAATGTATAAATGTCTTACAGAACAAGGAACATACTTCATTAGAATTACAAACTACAAAACATATGAAGAACAATTAGAAGAAGTTACATATACGAATTTTTTATACGAAAACGGTTTAGATGTTCCACCAATACTCCCTTCTTTACAAGGGAATCTTGTAGAAAAATTAACATTAGACAAGGAGCTTTTTACAGTATTATATAAAGCTGCTCCTGGTATACATTTACCAAGGTGCGAATGGAATTCTACTATATTTAAAAAACTTGGTCAACAAATCGGAAAATTGCATCGTATATCTAAAATCTTTGAAAAAGCTAAACCGGTTAAATATATTAACGACTGGTATGAGAATGAGGAATATAATTTCCTTAAGTATATTCCTCAAGAAGAAACTACTATTAGGGAAATTGCATCTAAAGTTTTAAATTCTATAAAAGAGCTACAAAAATCCACTTCAAATTACGGCTTAATTCACGGAGATTTATGGCTAGAAAATATTTTAGTTGAAAACAATTCAACCATAACAATGATTGATTTTCAAGATTGCGAAAAACATTTTTACCTATTCGATTTAGCTGTTCCTATTTATAGTGCTTTAGAATATTCATTTGCTGGAAATGGGAATATCATTGACTATGAGCATTCTATTACAAAAGCTCTATTTGAAGGGTATCAAGAGGAAAATGAACTACCTAAAGAGATGATCGAGAAGTTTCCATTGTTTATTAAATTAAAAGAGATTTTTGAATATAGCTTAATGCACATGTATTGGGATAAAGAAGAATTAACTGAGGAACAAGTACGGATAATGAACCTTTATAGGATGAAGATTGAAACTAAATATACCTATTGTTTAAAAACGCTGTTGTTTAACTAAAGTTCCCTTGTAGTTAAACAACAGTATTTATTAATTAGCTACTAGACAACTTTTGTTGTATTACTTATAAATACTGATTCAATAATTTGTTTAAATCCACTTCATTTTGCGGGGATACCTTCTCAGAAAATCTAGCTGCAGTTATAATAGGAGCCCATTGAAAGATCTCCCCCCTTGTTAGGTCGGTATTACGGCAATATATTTGTAAATACATTTCTGCTAATTCTATATGAGACTGCGCATATAATAAATATGTACGAAACACATCTGCACGAATATCACCTGAACAAGCATCTACCCAGTCTATAATACTTACATTCTTTTCACTTAAAATTAGATTAAATGGATGGAAATCGCCATGGCATAGTCTAGAATCAAATTTGATTGAATGTAACTTATTCAATATATTTCCCTTTTGTTTTTCATCCAATTTATGTACAGATTTAATTTGACGCTCTAACCTTTCCTCCATTGCTTCCATTTCACCCATATTCACACGTATAGCGTGAATCTTTTTTTGTTCATTCACACAAATATTTATATAATACTCTGCCTCATTTAGATTATTAAGCAGGAGATCACCTATACTGTCCCCTTTTACGTATTCCATAATAATTGCCTGTCTATTTTGTATCTTAGTCACTTCAAATACGTTTGGAACTGATAGCCCGCATGAATACGCATATGTTTGTTTTTTTGCTTCATTCATAGACTCTGTATTTGGGAGGTAATCTTTAAATAATTTCATAATCTTATTATCATATAGATAAATTTCCGCTGTATTTCCTTTTGCAATCAGATTATCTAGATTCATTTCGTTTACCTCCATAAAATAAATTTGAATAGTGCCTTTTCCCTTTCTTTACATTCACTGTAAACATAACAAAAACCTTCTTCACGAAGATACAAAAAATCTACCACTTTCCATCCTTAAATAGAAAGCGGTAAATTTAATTTACTTGGAATATCAGCATGGAGATTTGGTGTATGCAAGATAGTAAATGAATATCCTTGCTGAATAAATGATACTTCATTATGTTTACATTCATATGGAACACTATTCTTCTTCAAGTTATTTTGTATGCGTTGTAAAAATGCTTGATCTGGTGTTCCAAAAGAAACATGTACTTTCGGTGGTAAAGCTTTCATCGCAATCGGAATCCATGGTCTCTGCCACCAAGTTGCAACAATATATGCAGTGCCACCTATAACAAAGTTAAAAATATCCCCATCTTCCATCGTTTTCATATCTAGATTTGATTTTAACCATTTCGTAAAAACAGGTACACTTTGAACGGGAAGACCGATTTCTCTTACATATAAAACGTTTAATGGTGAATGCGGTATTAGTACATCTTCTTTAACATAACTATGTGCGATAATTTCGAGTAGATTTCCATCACCATCTCTGAAATATAAGTTGAATCGGCCGCTCTCTTCATCAATTGTATGACCATCTTTCCATTTCACAATGAGTAATCCAGACTTTTCAAGCCATCTTGCAGTTTCATGAAATTTTGAATATGGAATCTCAAAAGCAAAGTGCGCAGATGCAATTGGTTCATATACTTCTTGAAAACTAATTGTAGTGTACGGTGTTACTTCAAATTGAATAAATGATGTCGTTTCTTTTTTTATGGGGAAACATAATGTCCTTATAAACTTGTTTTACCCCTTCTATGGAAATCGATTGTAGTTTTATATCTGTAATATGTGTAATCACATTACATTCCCCCTTGTTTCTTATTATCTATTCGTATTGTATTACAATTATAAATAGATAAAATCAAACGGAAGGATGGATTTTTCATATGAAAACTACAACTTTAGTATGAATATGTTAGCTTCAAAAGTCTTTTTATTTGATACACACCATCAATAAAGGTATATTTTTAAGTTTTTTCTAATTTAGAAACTGCTGAAGTAATACAGGATCCTCTTTTAAAAGTTCTGATAAAAACATAAGTTGTGGAAAAGATTGTAAAATTAACTCTTTATCCATTGTTTCTTTCAATATAGCAACTCCGCCTTGATTGATATAATCATTTAATGTTATTTTCCCCGTGCAAATTAATTCAATATCATTCAATGAAAGTAACAGTAGTCCATTTGTTTCAGAAGATGGTTTAGGTAGCATCTTTGAATAGGCAACATACATGATCGATAAACTTTCATCTGGGCTATCAATAATTAATATTGGATTGACTTCATTTTCTACTTTTATTTTATTTGATTGTCCACTCCAATACTCTTTATAATATGTAGTTGGTGAATTCAATATAGTAATATCGATAGAAGCTTCTTCTTCCACTTCTCTTTTCGCAGTTTCTACTGCTGTTTCATCCGCTTCTTTATGTCCTCCAAGTCTTACTACACCTAATGTATCACCTTTACTCGTTGGTCCCACTTGAAAAACAAATGAATTCTTATACATTACATATGCACCAGATGTTCGTACATTCTTATCTATATGTATCAATATTTTTCCTCCTAAATTAACTATCTTACAAACTAGTTTACTATCATTTTGTTATGTACTTAAATAACCTTCAATCAAAAAAACTACCTTCATTTTATTTCCTCCTTAAAATTTAAAAATACATCTAAAAAGTAGGATTCACAAAATAATCCTAGAATTCTATACATAACAAATATTGGACGAATTATTTTCAAATTTCTCTATAATAAAGGTGGTATAAACAGTGTGAAACTTATGCAAGAACGTAGCCTTACCGTAAAGACAACTTTTTCTAAAGAATATAAGATTTTTATTTTGGGTTTACTCATTTCACGAATTGGGGATTCACTATATACTTTTGCGTTACCTTGGATTGCCTATCAATTAACCGGTTCAGCTGTAATTATGAGTTCTTTATTTGCTATTAACGTATTGCCAATCGTTTTATTTGGCCCTTTAGTTGGTGTAATAATTGATCGTTATGATCGAAAAAAGTTACTGTTGGTAGCGGATATTACTAATATTATTTTAGTAAGTCTTGTTCCAATACTACATTCATTACATCTATTAGAAATCTGGCATTTATACATAATTACTTTTATGTTAGCAGTTATGTCCATGCTTTTTGATGTAACAACTGTTACAGTCATTCCGCAAATTGCTGGAGCATCCTTAACGAAAGCCAATTCTTTCTATCAAATGGTCAATCAATTAGCTAGTTTATTTGGTCCAATGATAGCTGGAGTTTTCATTTCTTTTATTGGCGGCTTTCAGTTGCTTTGGATTAATGTTCTTTCATTTATTGCAACATTAGTTGCTGTGATGTTATTACCGTCTATGAAAACCACAAATAAAAAATGTGAAGATAAAAATACACTTCAAAATGTACTATATGATTTGGTTAATGGATTTACCTGGCTCAAAAATGATCGCTTAAATATAGCTTTATCTTTTCAAGCTATGATAGGAAACTTTGGAGCAAGTGCGGTTTTAGGTGTATTCATGTATTATTTATTATCCACATTACAACTTACCCCAGAACAAAGTGGGGTGAATTATTCATTAATTGGAATAGGTGGTCTTTTAGGAAGCTTGATTGCAGTTCCTTTAGAAAAGAGGTTACAGCGCGGCATACTAATCCCTTTACTCTTATTTGTTGGGGCAATTGGCTTAACTTTTGCACTTTGGAGCACATATTGGCTCGCTCCCGGAATTGCTTTCGGTGTTGCAATGACTTGTAATATTGCATGGAATACAATTGTAGCCACAATTCGTCAGGAAACAGTTCCATCAAATATGCAAGGAAGAGTTTTAGGATTTTCACGTGTACTTACACGATTAGCTATGCCACTCGGGGCATTAGTAGGAGGCATTATTTCAGCTTATAATCCTGTCTTTGTATTTGCTTTAGCTGCTTTTACTAAATTAATTGAAGTCTTTATTGCTTTATATAGTCCGATACGAAAACTATAATAGTAGGAAAGATAATTATGATTGGTTAATTGCAATTACGGATAAGTTTATAAAGGAAAAAGGCATATTATAATGCCTTTTTTCTTTATCATCATTTAACTGGATAACAAACTTCTGTAACCCACTTATTAGGGATTCCATTGCTGGGCTCACATGATAAATATTAAACATCGGGCCTGCTAATTCGTAACCTTCTGTCTCAATCCATTTTGCCGCAGCTTCATTTACAGCTGTCATCTGTTCATAACTTCCATTAACTGTTATAGAAGCTACATTAGCTGATTCCATATTTTTAAATGTAACGTCTTTTGTATTTTCGTGCTTTCCTAGAATACTTAGCTGTATTTCTATATCTACATCATTTTCTTTGTATTCACGATCATGGAAAACCGCAATATTATAACTCGGATGGTCAATACTAATATTATCCATTTGAATTTCTTGCATTAATATACTCCATAAATCACCTTCGCAATTATACGATGGAATAATCTTTCTAACACTAGCTACAGTTCTTTCTGGAATTTCTTTTATTGAAACATGATAATTCATCTCAACAACATCCTCTCTCATCGTTTTCATTGAGTCTTCGAGGAGACGTAATTGTTTTTTGAGGTTAGTCATGTCTTTTTTAATTTGAGCACTACGATTTAAAAACTGCTCCTTAATACCATCTATATTATCGCATTCTATTATTTCTTTAATGGTAGCGATATTAAATCCCATATTTTTTAACGTTTGAATTTGATTTACTTTCTTTAATTGGGCTGCTGAATAGTATCGGTATCCACTCTGCTCATCAACTTTTATTGGTTGTAATAATTCAACTTTATCGTAGTGTCTCAACATACGTATACTAATGGAAGATAGTTTCGAAAAATCCCCTATTTTAAACATGATTTCCTCCTATAAGTTACATCTACTTTGAAGCTCAACTTTATCTTAAACAATGACATTGTGTGAGAGTCAACTGTTTATAACACTTGAATTATATTTCTTTAATTATTTATCCTTATACCGTCTTATGCCTATAAAGATTGATAATAATCCGTTCACAGCTAATAAAATTACTATAATACTTGTAAATAAACCTACATCTGCCGCAAATATTTTAATCGTGCGCCATGGTGAACTCGTACTATAAGTAAGCAGTGGGATAAAAATAATAGATAATAGTAGGAATAGACTCCCTATGAATAACCAAATTACCTTTTTTACAGTTTTCACATGTTTATACTTTTTAATTAATATAATTGATATTACGAAAAGTATAAGTGTAACTATCAACAAAATAATTTGTGTTAATGGTATGTTTTTAGAGATATCAATCAGTTCTTCTCCATTCAAAATACTAATAATCCCCTTTTTCAATTCTGATAGTGCGGTTTCTTCTAATACATGATTTTTATTTGTTAAAATCACACCACTCCAGCCACTTTTATTTAAAGTAAATATTTCTGCACGAGCATCGGGCGTTGATCCTGAATGCCAAATCATCGTTTCGCTTTCATTTATATTTGTTGTTCTTAATCCAAAACCATAACTTTTTTCTGAATTTATTTGATAAAGTGGTGAAAGATAAAGATCCATGTTTTCTTGCTTTAAAAATTGAGGATTTTCTTGGCGATTCAAAAACATAATGAATTGAATCATATCTTCCAAATTCGCGGTAATATAACCATATGGTGCCCCGGCATTATCATAGGACACTACACTTTTTCTTGGTATGCCAAACCACGACTGATAACCTGTTAAATAGCCTTTTTCATATGCAGTTTCTTTACTTGCGGCCGCGCCATTCATATTTAACGGCTGAAAAATATACTTTTCCATATATGATGAATATGTTTTATTTGTGACTTCTTCAATAAGTGCGCCTAAAACAATATAATTTGCATTACTATATTGATATTTTTCACCTGGTGAAGCAGTTACTTTTACATTTGAAAGTTTCATTACATTTTCTTTTAATGCTGTAGAACTTTTAGATTGCTTATCTGATAATGCTAAGCCTTCATATGTGTTGATTCCGCTTGTATGAGTTAGTAGATGTTGGATTGTTATAGTTGAGGATATTTGAGCATCTTTTAGTTTAAACCAGGGGAGATATCGTTGAACTGGATCCTCTAATTTTATTTTTTTATCTTCTATTAATTTTACTATAGCTAAAGCTGTTAAAGATTTACTTATTGAGCCAATTGCAAATGGTGTTTTACTAGTTACCTTTTTTTCAGATTCTCCAGTAACCCCCATCGTTTTTGTGAAGAACACTTCTTTATTATGTACAATTGCAACAGCAACTCCTGGAATATTCTGTTCATCTATAAATCCTTCAATATACTTATCTAAAGTAGCTTTAATATTGTGCTGAGCATACACTTTTGGATGAACGATACATAATACTAATACATTACAAAGAATACATATTTGGAATAATTTATAGATAGTTTTCTTCATTATACTTTAGATAGCTTTCTTTTTTTATAATTTACTAAACTAATAAATACTACTACCGAGATTGTAAAACTACTCATTATTAATAATGAGTTCCACCATTGATTCTCTGATATACGATATAAAATATTATAATCAAATATATCTTTACTATTAGGTTGGTTAAATGATTCAGTTAAAAATATTGAAAATGTAGTTTGCGAGATGAGGTAAGTAATAAATGCGATGAATATGCCACGTAAGACAAATGTGTTGTATTTTCCTTTTTCATTTTGAAGTTGTTTCATTTTAACTTGTAAATCAATTTCATTTATTTCTATAAAATCTTGAACAAATAATTGAGGGGTACCTAAATCATCTATACTGTCTTCACCATGTTCACGACATTCTTGAATATGTTCTAATATTTGTCGCTTAATATTTTCCCTTTCTTCTAAACTAATATCGTATTGCTTTAATTCCTTTAGTACGTCTGTTAAAAATTGCTTTTCTTTACCTATCAATCTATTCCTCATTTCAGAAGGTCTCCTTTCAAACCGCTTTTTAATAATGTTTGAATATTCGATTGCAATTCTAACCACTCATTAATTTTCTTCTCAAGACGTATTTTACCGTTTTCATTAATTTCATAATAAATTCTAACTTTACCACTGTCTGTTACTTCTTGATAAGTATTAACCCACTCTTGATTTTTTAACTTAGTTAAAATGGGGTAAATACTTCCTACTCCTTTCAATTTTAAATTGTTTACTTCAAGTTCTTTCATAATCTCATAACCATAACTTTTCTTTTTTGACAAAATAGATAATACACACATTTCTAAATGACCTTTAATTAAGCTTGTTCTATCCATAGGATAAATTTAACAGAAATATATACTTCATTCAAGTATATATTTCTGTTAAATGCAAAAAAAAAAGACAATAAAACGAAAAGATTAACAAACAACAATACCACTTATCAACTGTTTTTAATATTAATAATCACTTTTATAATATAATAATTACACAATGAATATAACCTTTAACGTTATTATCCTCTTAATTCAAGAACCTTATATTTATATATTTCAAACCGTTGTTGCCATTCATCTTTAGAAAATTCTTTTTCTTCTCCTTCTAGAACGGCAGAAAAAAGATCTAAACAAATATGCCAACCAGCTATATCTTTCGGTGTATGATCAGTTAATTCGTGAATATATTCTTTGAGAAGTAAAAGGGTACCATTATCCTCTTTATGTATTTCAAATCGGACCCGATCTTTATTCCAAGTAAATTCAAGCACTGAATTTACTTGACACTCTATAATATCAATATTTATAAATGAACCATCCATCATGTCGAACTTTATTACACCATTTGTTTTAAGGCTTTCAATCTGCAAATTGGACATCCATTTTTTTAACTTACTGTTTTCTGTTAAAACTGACCAAACTTCTTCTATTGAATATGAAAAATGACGATCAAATTGTACTACGTATTCATTATCTTGTTTATCTATTACAGCTAACATTATTAATTATCCCCCTTCAAATACGAATGTACGTTCCATTTTACACGATTTTATAAAAAAAAGAAATATCTATTCACTCACTTAGTTTAATTAGTTTTTGTTATATTCATAATTGATTGACTTATTGTATATGCAAGTTCTAATCTGGTTGACCATGCTTTTATTGGATCAGTAATATTATCTTGATTAAGACTATTGACGTATTTTAAACCATCTACTGCAATATACTCGATTTTAAAATCGGTAAATTCTTTTATAATCATCGGCCATTCACCATCAGTCATTCTGCATTTAGAATATTTTATTATGTAATCAGCTGCTTGTTTTGAAATCCCACATGACCCTGCTGTAATATCTACTTGTTTCCCTAATTGTAATGACATAATTTTATTTGATACTGTTTCTGTAACTTGCCATTCTTCAGGATGTGTCTGAAAAGCTCGATCCGTTCTGCCGATGATTAAGTAATCTACATCCGCTATATTCTGAATGAACGAATTAAGCTCAGCTGGATATTCTTTCATCCAAGTTAGCAAACGATCAAAATCACAATAGTGATAGTAATCATGATTATAGTTACTAACATACTTCAAACAGTCCCTACGTGCGTTCCCTACCCCTGATTTTTCTACTATATTTATATGGAAGTTACATTCCTCTAGTTCTTTTACAATTTCTTTAGGTGTTACATTACTAATTGTTATATATTTTTTATGATAATTTAAATGTATTAATTTCTCTTTTAGCTCTTTTATTGTAGATAATAAGCTCCCTGTTGGATCATGAGTAATGCATGTTAATGCCACTTGTTTTATAGGTTGCATATTATATTCGTCCCCTTTGCAAAATAAAAAGCAGAAAGACTACTTTCTGCCAATTTTATAATTAGTATTATATTTCTTATGCTCAATTTAATTCATATTATGTAGCTTTAAGGAATTCCCCTTATGTTGCGTTCTCATTTTCATCGAACATAGAATTACAGCATATAAAGAAACGCTATGACTCATGCAATTATTATGCTAAATCTACTTACTTGAAAAACTTATCGTTTAATCGCATCAACAATTAACGATGGAAAACCAAGTTTATCACCTTTATTTCTAGAATCATACCTTTTCGAACGGAAAATAACACCGTCGTTTGCATCCCATTCATTGTAATAAAACTGACCATTTTCATCACAATATTCAAGCAAAACTACCTCAAATCCAGCAGTTTCAAACATTTTCGTTAAAGTTTTATAATTATGAACAATTTTATGACTTGCTGCTGGGTGATTTTTCGGACCAGGGCCACCTATTTGAACTATGTTTTGGTACACCTCATCCCGAAAAAATGCATCAGGGACGCCACACCGAATATGCCCTGTTGGCTTTAAAAATTCATAACAAATCCTAGCTGCTCTTACACCTTCTTCAAACGTAAGATGTTCCCATACATGTTCAGCTAAAATAGCTGAAATAGAGTTGTATTCAAATCTTTCTTCCCAAGTAGCTTTATCTAGTAAGTTAAGTTCATTTTCTTGCGTTTGTATCCATCCAGGATTATTATTAAACACCCCTGCTCCGACTACTACTTTAATTTCGTCTTGTTTTATTGCCATCACCTTCACTTCGTAAACATTTTAATTATTAATATATTCTATGTTTACTATTATTCTACCTTCTAAAATAAATTAAGAAAAAATGGTGATTGCTTTAACAAAAATGAGTTATGGAAACAATTCATGATGCACAATTATTTTTGTACTCTATTCTTCAAACGAATAAGCTGTACTATCTACTTTTATATTTTTCTAAATTTGCGAACTAAAGTGAACACTATACCTGCAAAAACCATCCATAAGCCCATTGTTGTACTATTAGTTGTACTGCCCCCCGTGTTTGGAAGCTCTTTATATGTAGATTCTTTTTTATTGGAATTACTGTTGTTTTGGATATTATCGTTATTACTGTTATTAGTACTACCTTTAGCTTTGCTAGCGTCTGTATCCTTCACTAATACTTTTTGTATTGCATGTACCTTATTACCTACAGAATCTGTGACACTATATATTATTTCAAAAGTACCAACTTTAGTGGTATCTCCAATATCTTTATATACTACTTTAGAAGTAAGATCACCGTCTTCTTTATCCGTAGCTGATACACCTACCATTGGATTGAATTCATCTCCCTTAGTAATTGTAGTTGTAGAAGGTACTTTTAGTATTGGTATGTCGTTCTTAACTTCTTCTCTACCTGTGACTGTTACAGTTTGTTTCGCAATTTCTTCATGGCCTTTAGAATTTATAACTGTATACGTTACTATGTAAGTACCGACTTTAGAGGTATCTACTTCCCCCTCAACTTTTACTTTAGAAGTAAGATCGCCGTCTTCTTTATCAATAGCTTTTACTTTTGCCATCGGATCGAATGATTCTCCTACAGTAATTGTCGTTGCAATAGGAACTGTCAATGTAGGTTTTAGATCTGATGTTTCTCCATCTCCCTCTACAATTACAGTCCGTGTTACCGTTGCTTTCCCACCTTGAGAATCAACGACAGTGTACTCCACAATGCATTTGCCTGGTTTAGAAGTGTCTACATCACCTTTATGTTCTACTCGATTTGTTAAATCACCATCTTCTTTATCAATAGCTTTTACATTGCTCATCGGGTCAAACGTATCACCTACACGTAGTGTAATTGTTGGCGGTACTGTTAGCTCTGGGACTTGGTTTGCCTCAGTTTTTTCGTTTTCTTTCACTGTTCCTTTAATTTTTGCTGCATCAAAAGCTTTTTGGACCGTTTCAACCTCAATGGAATTTGCCCCATATTTATTTGTTGCAACTTTAAGACATGCTAATCTTAATTCAGAGAAATTAGAAGTCATATTCAATTCATCAGTATTTGCATAATAGAAAATATCAAACATTTTATCTTCACCAATACCATTTACAGTTACACCGTTATGAGTGCCACCTTGTGCAATTAAATACGCGACTTTATTAATAATACTTGAGTTGAAATGAACGCCCTCATTATCCTCTCCGTTTAAATCACTGTATTTGCTATAATCATCTGGATACGGCACTCCATTAAAGAATTTGACTGAAGATGGATTTTTCATATTACGGAGAACTGATCCACTTTGTTCTCCTATTGTCCAATTAAATTCCCCATTATTTATATATTTCTCAATAGCCGTTCCCATAATATCAGATAACGCCTCGTTAATTGCTCCAGATTCTCCAAAAAATTCAAGATTAGATTCACTAGATGTAACCGCATGTGTAAATTCATGACCCGCTATGTCAAACGATCTAACCATTGGATCACCATATATAAGCATACTAACATTGTTAATATTAGCGCTAAATGCATTCCCCCAATTTTTAGGATCATTTGTTTCTCTAGAATCCCATGCATGTACAACTGAAACTACTTTTTTCCCTTTATTATCAAAACTATTACGCTTATATTTGTCTTTATAAAAATCATATACGTTTGTCGCTAAGAAATGAGCACTTACCGCTTTTGGGTCATTAAATGTTGTTGATGTGCTAGTTGTTAATATACCAGGATAATATTTTTCTTCAAAAGTAATATCTCTATAATTTACATCATACGTCTCAATTCCTTGCCCTCTTGTATAATCAGCAAGCGCATATTTCCCGTTACTTTGTTCAGAAATACCGAATGTACGAGTTATTCCTAAATCATCTTTTCCAGTCCCGGTTAATGATTTAAAATTACTTTTTTTACTCTCCTGAATAGCTTCAACACGCTCTTCATTTACTTTTAAATCTGACTCTTGCACCATATTTTTCAACATATCACCACTATGAGCATCCACTAAATAAGTTCCAGATACATAGTTTGGTGTGGCAGCTGCAAATGTAACTTGATATGCATTTGTAGCTTGCCCACGATTTTCATCAACAAAAATAACTTCCTTAACTTCTGCCTCAGAAATAAATTGAATATCATTTCCGTACTTCGTATAAATATATTGTTTTGCTTCTTCTTTTGATAAATTAATAGGATTCTTTAAATCTTCTTTTTCTAAGTTTTGTGCACTTTCCCCTGAAACACTTTTAATAATACCCTTTTTATCTACATGAGCAGTCAATTGGTGTCCGTATACTTCTTTACCTTCATATATTTGTTGCAAACGCAAAAGTGTAGTCCCATCATATGAACCGCGTTTTTGAAGAACCTTGTAATCTACCCCTTTGTCTCCACTCACTTGTTTTGGAGACAAAGCATGCTCCGTCTTTTCCTTAAGTGCATCTTTCACTACATTCTCTGGCGTTTTTTGTGATGGTTGTGTCAGTTCTCCTGTGCGGAACGAATCTTCTTGAATATCAACTTGCATTTGCCCCGTTTCCTCTGCATAACCTACTCCATATGGCGTTACACTTGTTAAAACCAATCCTGTTGCTAATGCAACAATAGCTATTTCTTTTTTATTTTTCATGTTATTCCCCTCGTATGATTTCCTAAAATATGAAATTACTAAAATTTATACAATCTATCTCTTACATAAAAAGATGACTTCTGTAATCAACAAAAGTCATCTCTTCAATATGTAATATACCTAATATGTTTTTAATACATAATTTCTATATAAAACAGAAAAAGCATTCATTAACGAGCATTTTGCAATACTTTTATTAGGTCATTTATATTTTCAACTTTCTGCTGAAACTGATCAAATCTACTATGTAACAATGAAGGATTCTTATCTTCAGTTGAAATAACTTTTTTTAACTCCTGTTCTAATATATCATATGTATTAAAGAAATTATCAAATTCTACACTTACAAGCTCTTTATTTTCACGATAAAATCTTTTTGTTTCTATATAAGTCATGTATGATTTATTTAAAAAACCTAATGAAATTAAATATTTAGAAGTGTTTTCTTGATAAATAGCAATATCACATGCTATTTTCATATCAGAATAAGTTCTTTGAACGAAAGAATGCAATTCAAAAATCTTAAACTTTAATCCATTATTCATTTCATCCCCTCCCATCCTATCTATTCTACATAAAAAAAGAATATTATACAAAGTAAAATATCAATATAGTACAAAAATAAAAAGCGAAAGAATAAATTCTCCCGCTTATTATATCAATAAATACATTTCATATTGTGCTAAAGAATTCTTTTCAAATCCAGTTTTCTTTACAAACCCTTCCAGTAAACTGTTGTTTGGAAAACTAATTAACAAGCTTTCAAAATTCAACTCATCTCTTGCTACTTGTAATAATTTTGATCCAATACCACGATTTCTATACTCTTTGTCTATGAAAATAAAACTAATTTTACCTTGTTCATTCATACATATAGAACCTTTTAAATCATTATCGACATATGCACCATAAAATGTATGATTTGTTTTTTCGATATAATCCATATCATTTTGCCAATTTATATGGAAGTGTACCCATTTCTGAATTTCAACTTTAAAAGCTGCAAATTCTAATTGTTTTACTTCAATTCCTTTACATTCTTTAAGCATTATTTTAGTCATATCTTTTAAATTATAATAAGATAGATCGTACACTTTTTCATAGCCTAATTTATTATAAAAACGAATCGCCCGGTCATTACCTACAATGACTTCAAGAAAAAGTTGCTTACACCCGTTTTGAATCGCTTCATCTTTATGCAGTTCAAATAACTTTTGACTCACACCAATACCACGGTAATTGGGATGAACTGCTAATGTTCCGCAGCGCATTGTTTTTATGTTTTCATAATCCTTTATCCCACCAAGTATTACACCAACAGATTTGTTATCGTCTAAAGCAAGAAAGGAATGTTGTAGTGAATTCCCTTCTGGCCCAAAGAATCTTTTTATAAAATCTTCTTTTGAAACTTCCATTTTAATAATATAATCTGAAAATCCATCTTTAAAAGCTTCATACACTAAATCTATACTTACTTCACTGCATCTTTTATATTGAATCATATAAAATTATCCCCCACTTACTCGTGTTAAACTTAACGTTCAAATACATAAGATCTACTAATCACATCATACTTTAATTTTGAATTCTACTGCTTAATTTGAAATGAACGGACACTTCCCTACATATCTATCACTATTAATTTGTTTTATAACAAACGGTGCAATATCGCCATTTTGTATTTTAATTCCTGGCATATCTACTAAACTCTCGTTTATACGTCCAATACCATTTCCCTCTATAACAAATGGTAATCTAACAATTGTCCAATCTACTTTACTACTTTGGATAATTTGTAATTCTTTATATTTATCTTGCATCATTTTTGATAAAAAAACTTTAAATAAGGTAGCTCCAATTTTATTTACAATTCCCTTTTGATCTCCTGTAACATTTAAAGAGCCTCCGGAAATTACAATATATCTTTTTATTTCAAACTCCTTCATTGCTTCTAAAATATGCTTCGTTACTGTGCTAAAAATATAAGATTCATTTTTGGGTTGACCTACTGCATTAATTACAGCTCCACACCCTTTAAGTAATTTGCGTATTGAAGCAAAATCACGTGCATCTCCATTAATGATCTCTATATTTTCATTTGTTATTTTGATATTATTAGAATTTCTTGTTAATATTTTTACTTGATACCCCTTATCTAGCGCTTCTTTTACAAGGAATTTCCCCGCTTTTCCGTTTGCACCCAAAATAGCTATTTTATTTGTACTTTCCAATATTAACCCCTCTTACTATCTATGATTTACTACATTAATCTCATATACACGTAAAAAAGCAATTAAATGCTCACACGCTCGTTCACATGCTAACATTTTAAAGATTTTTTGTTCCTCTTTCGTTTTATCATTCGCTTGATCTGAAGCAGCTTTTAAACATAGAAAAGGTTTGTTATTGATTTGGCACACATAAGCAAAAGCTGCCACTTCTTGATCAACCGCTAATGCTCCATATACAGTATGGAGTAAATATCTCATTTCTGAACTACGGATACGTTGATCTCCAGATAAAAATGTACCGAAATGAATCGGATCATAAGATCGTATTTTTTTTATTCTTCTTACAAGCGATTTTGTTGTTTCGATAGGTGCTGTTCTACCATTATATAAGTTAAAAACATCTTCACCCGAACCAGCAGCAGTGACATCGTGTTGTATTGCGCTCAGTGCCACTACAATATGACCATTTTTCACCTTATGTGATAAACTCCCGCATATCCCTGTCATAAACAACTCATCCGGCTGAAACTCACTAATTAATAATTGTACACAACTAGCACAACTTACCTTCCCAACACCAGTTATAACTGAAATAATTTCCAGGTCATTTATAGTATGAAAATGAAATTCCCAAGCGGCTCTTTTTTCAATGCGTTCACTTGGATAATATTGATGTAAATACGTGAGTTCTGGTTCCCATGCAGATACGATTGCAATACGTTTCATAACACGCTTCACTTCCCCTATTGTTATCATGTAAATACTTTATCTATACTTTCTCGTTCATAATCTGGAATCCAATCTTTATATTTCTCATATAAATTTCGTATTGTTTCTTTATTCTTCGCAATTACTTCACATCCTCTATCATCATAAATAAACATGATAATATCTTTTGTTGCATTAATAAGAAATACATCTGGGTCAACTACCCCCACTGAAATGAATCGTTTCAGTGGGGGCTTGAGTTCGAACGCTAGGTCTTTTCGTCTATCGCTAGACAGTTTGACGCTCTAGCATTCATGCCACCTTACGGTAACACCCCAAGTATGTTTTTGGTTGGTACTGGCAACGAAAGATTGTTTTCCCACTTGCACCACCCTTTCGAAAAAGAGCAGTTCTTCCTTATGAAAGAAGCCACCACTCAGATGACTCCGGCGTGTACTACAAGCCCCGACAAGTCGAGTACACATGGATGGTTGACGCACCCACTAAGCTATGCGCGTGGCAACAGCCTTACGTTTTTGCACTTCTAATAGAATCGGCGTTTTCACTTTCAGACTTTCCTCCAATTCTACAACTTTTGATTTTTTCAAGGTATTCAGCGCACCATTAATATCAGCATGGATACATGTTCCTGCTTTACTTTGGTACAGACCACGAGTCATTCGTTTGCCACTAAAGCGATAATACGTCTTATCATCCTTCGTCCAAACTGGAACCAAATCTTTATCAAGAAAACTAGCTTTAGAGGTATAGCTTTCTTCTTGTTTCAAAAATCGGATGCCTTCTTTTTTGCATTTATTCTCAATTGCTGCAATCAGTTTATGAAATGGGATTTGAACAAATTTTTGATTATTCTTTTTTCCCATATCAGATTTTTGTTTCCAACCAGCGTTATATCCTACTACAACCGTGTCTATGCCAAATGCTTTCACTTTTTTGAACACCAGACCTACCGTTTGTGAAATGTAACCATTTATTTGTCGTTCTCGGTTATGCCAAAGTGCAGCCATTCTATTCGTTACAACTCGTTTTGAAATTCCGTTTTCAATATTTTTCTGCTGGAAATTACGTATCATTTTGTTGAAGTACTGATTAATAGATTTTAGTTTTTTTCCATCAATTAAGAAAGTATCACCTGTATTCGTTACGCAACTTACTAATCTATCTACACCTAAATCGCAACTCAAAGCGTTACTCGTAGTCGCGGGTGATTTCTTCATTTGAGAAACGTGCATCTCATATGTGTAATGCACCTCAAAGAACCGACCTTTTTGCTTCGGTACAATCTCAATGTAGGAGATTTTTTTATGTCGTAAGTTTTTCGGCATACGTATTTTAATGGAACCGAATTTTTGCCTGAATGCAACACTCATCGGAATCATCCAAAACCCGTTCTCATCCACTTTTGGAACTTGATAGATTTCAATGATTCGTTTGTCAGTGGAACGAGAATAATTCGGAAACTTAGGGCGACCTGTAAACTTCTTAGGATGTTTCTTCCACTGTTCCAAGGCTTTAAAAAAGCTCTTTACTTCTGCATACAAGGCTCTACGAATGGCTTGAACAGAGTTTGATTGAACGCCCGAGTAGTTCATATCGGCTTGCATGGCAGTGTCCACTTCTTTTACAGTAGCCATCCTGTTATTATTCAGGTAACTTTGTTTCATCGTATACAATCCAACATTTCGCAACGCTTTTGAACTATGTGACATGCGTTGCAGTAAGCGAAATTCTTTTGCGGTAAGACAAGCTCGTCCGATATTTTGTTTCTGCGTGAATCGTTGCATGGCTTCTTCATCTTCAAATAAAAAAGGTATTGTTTCTTGCCTTATATGATACTTTAATTCTCTATTATGAATAAAACGTCTATATAGATTAATTTTCTGCGGATTTTTCACATTTTCCTTTTTAAATCGATAAACATTTGTTACTAAAAAGACTTCATCTTCTTTTGAAAATATATCTTCAAATAAGTATTTATTATATGTATAAAGTTGAGTGAAGTATTCCCTATTTATAGCGTCGGTTCTTTCTACATATAGGTCTTTCCCTTTCCCAAAATGAAAATGCAAATGATTTTCCCATTGAAAGTATATATGTGGTACTAATGTAACCCCAGGAAATGTTTGATTCATATATTCTTTTAATTGCATTCTTATACCCTTTCTACTCTACAATTTCTTTTAACTGCCAATATGATTCTTCTAGCCAAGGATGTAAAACTTTCAACTTATCTTTTCTATCCCACAAATATGAAATATATGCAAAAGCAGCATGTTCTAAAGATTTTTCTAATCCTTTTTTAACTTCTGCTAAATATGGTGGCGCTCCATTTTGATCCCATTCTATTTTATCAGCAACAAATAACACTAAATCCATTTTCGTTGCATGTTTACGCAGTGTGGTATGGCAACAAATTGCATTTAAAGTCTCTTCATCATGCACTTTAAATATCTCTTTTGCGATTACTCTCGAAAGTTTTTGATGAATAATCATTGGGAATTTTCGTTCTTCTTCTAATATCTCTATTCCAAATTCTTCAGCAACTACAATCCGTACTTCATTTGGAAAAATTGCACTAATATCATGTAAATATCCCGCAATCGCTGCTTTTTCTTCATCTTCATAAAACATTTTTGCAATTTTCCTCGCCTCATTTGCTACACGAATTGAATGTTTATATGTAGGCTTCTGATTATATTTTAATAAAAAATCTTTAATATCATTTTCTATTTTTCCAGTTGGAGAAAATGAATATATCTCCTTATATAACATAGTAAATCCTCCTTAAAACTAACTTTCAATATAATATATAATCTTAATATCCTTGTGTTTTGTATTCGTTATAAATGTTGTAATCCCTTTTTTAATACGTTACATGAAATTTTATACAGAATCATCGCTACAAGTACATAAATGTTTGATATTATAGTAATGTTAATGATTTGTAAGGAAAGGAACTACATAATGAATAAAAATATATTAATTATTGATGATGATAAAGAAATTGTTGAATTACTTGCTGTTTATTTGCGAAATGAAGGCTATAACATTTATAAAGCATATGATGGCGATGAAGCATTACAAATGATTTCTACATATGAAGTTGACCTTATGATTTTGGATATTATGATGCCAAAACGAAATGGATTAGAAGTTTGCCAAGAAGTTCGTGAAAATAATACTGTACCTATTCTTATGCTGAGTGCAAAAGCAGAAGATATGGATAAAATATTAGGACTTATGACAGGCGCTGATGATTATATGATTAAACCATTTAATCCATTAGAATTAGTAGCTAGAGTGAAAGCTTTGCTACGACGATCATCTTTCCAAAATGCCACTTCCCAAAAGAATGAAGATGGTATGATTCGCATTCGTTCTGCTGAAATACACAAACATAATCATACCGTTAAAGTAAATGGCGAATATATTAAGCTTACATCTATTGAATTTGATATTTTATATTTACTTGCGAGTAATACAGGAAGAGTATTTAGTTCTGAAGAAATATTTGAACGTGTTTGGAATGAAGATGGTTATGGTTCAAATAAAACTGTAATGGTCCACATTAGTAATTTACGGGATAAGCTTGAAACAGGAATGAATGGAGAAAAATTTATTCATACTGTTTGGGGAGTAGGCTATAAAATTGAGAAATGAAGCATTTGATATATTAAAAGATATCCCGAAATGGAAACTTATTTTTTGGCTCTTATTAGCTATTACACTCACTCCTATTACTGAATTAATTATATATCGCCTCGTTACGAGTGTAATTGAGAGTTCGCTTACGTTAAGCGAACTTGGCAAAGAATTCATTAGAATTTTTGGTTATGAAAAATATAAAGGAATAAAAGAATCTCTATGGATGATGATTGTCTCTTATTTATTTTTATTTTCTATTTTCTCATCCTACCTATACATTTTTTATCGTCATGAAAGAAAGCTTTACTATGAAACTTGTATAAAAAAAATGATAGAAGAGATTCGCTATATTGCAAATGGAAACTTCAATCATAAAGTTTCTATCGTAAACCATAATTATCTAGAAGAGTTAGCAAGCGGGGTTAATCAAATTGTTGAACAATTGAAAGTCTCGATTGATGAAGAAAGACAGGCAGAACAAGCAAAAAGTGAATTGATTACAAATGTATCGCACGATTTACGCACTCCTCTTACCTCTATAGTTGGATACGTGAATTTAATCCACCATGATAATTATAGAGATGAAGTAGAATTACGTCATTATATACAAGTCATTTACGATAAAGTAACTCGTCTTAACGCATTAATGAATGATTTGTTTGAATATACACGTGTTCAAAATAAAGAATTAAGTTTATATTCTGTCCCTATTGATATTGTGGAGCTTCTTGGACAATTAACAGTTCAATTTCGAATACAGCTGCAAGAGGCTAATATTGATTGTCGCCCCTTTTTCCCATCAAAGAAGCTAATGGTATTAGCTGATGGAGACAAATTAGTACGCGTATTTGAAAATCTAATTATTAATGCTATCGCTTACGGTAACGATGGTGATTATATTGATATTACTGCTTATGAAAGTAATAATATGATCGCAATCGATATAACCAATTACGGCCAACCTATTCCAAGTACCGATTTACCTCATATTTTTGAACGTTTTTATCGCGTTGAGAAATCGCGTTCTACAAACACTGGTGGATCTGGACTCGGATTGGCAATTGCAAAAAGTATTGTAGAGTTGCATAAAGGAACAATTGAAGTGTATAGTGATGACAAAAAAACAACATTCACTGTAAAACTACAACCATATAAATGTTAATACAGCTTAATTTTAGGTCCAATTTCTTACGATATAAGAAATTGGACCTTTTATTTTCCAGTAACATCCAAAATTTAATAATCCTTTATAATTCTTTAGAAATTCTTTACCTTTTCTTTCTTCCTAATTAAGCATTCCTTTTTACAATATTATTATCGATGTCATAATAGGAGGATCGCTTATGCAATTCTTAAAAAAATTCACAATTTTATTATTATCTTTTGTTATTACTGCACTTATCGTTTTATATTTTTATCTTTATGTAAATGGCCCAATTATTCAAGCTAAATCAGCTATTTTAATAGATGCTCATTCAGGTGAAGTTGTTTATACAAAAAATGAAGAAACTCCTATACAATCGGCTACTTTATCTAAATTAATGACTGAATATATCACACTGGAACAACTAAATGAAGGAACTATACAGTTAGATGAAGTAGTAAAAATAAGTAACGAAGTTTTCCGAGCAGAAACGAGTCCTATACAAGTAACTCCGAAAGATAAAACGACGGTTCGTGATTTACTTCATACACTGTTATTGACAGGAAATAATCGTTCCGCACTTGCTCTTGCAGAACATATCGCTGGAAACGAAGATAATTTCACACAGTTAATGAATGAAAAAGCAAAACAACTAAAGTTATCACAACCATCTCCGTTTCTAAACGCTACTGGAATGAATAACGATACAAATAAACTTTCAACTACAACAGCAATTGAAGTTGCTAAACTAGCAACACAATTAGTAACAGACTTTCCAGATGTACTGAACGTTACAAAACTAACCTCTTACCAGTTCACCTTCAAAGATACGAAAGTTTTCAACACCAATAAAATGATATATTCCCTTAATAAAAACATTAAACACCAAGGTGTTGATGGCTTACAAACTAGTTTTTCAACTAATGGTAATTATAGTTTTGTCAGTACAGCAAAACGAGGAGATACTAGACTTATTTCAGTAATATTAGACGCCGAAAATGAAAACAGTACTTTTATTGAAACAAAAAAGTTACTTCAGTACGGCTTTGATCCTTCTTCATACTCTGCACTCCAAGCATTTAAAGATGCTGTTACATCTTGGACAGTTTTGCTTCAGTTTAAAAATTTAATCATACAAACATTGTTGATTTTCTTCATTATTACATTTTTAATGTTTTTACATATACGCCAGAAAAAATCCGAGGATTTCAATTAGGAAATCTTCTTATATATATAAAACGGCTTGCATTTACAGTACAAGCTGTTTTATATATATAGTCCTCTTCCAATTAAATTTGCTGAAACAAGCTGCAACTTCTTTCCTTGAAATACTTTTGAATACATTTTAAAATCATCAACTTGTACATATCCCTCTATACATTTAACCATGGACGATCACTTCTCTCCGATAAAGTTCTTCTTCAATTTGATTAATTATTTCATCTATAGATAAAGCTCCGTCCAAAACAATATCTGAATTTGGCTTTACAGTATGAAGCGCCTCCAAATAGCCTTTTCTAGCATATGTTATATAATGCTTTAAATCATTATGTATTTCACTCATTGTTTCTTCCTTAAAATCTCGCAAAATTCTTCTAGCCATTGCAATATCTAAAGGCGTATCGATAAATATAGTTACATCAATAAACTGTCGCATTTCACTATTTAAGTATGCAAAAGGATAATCTACAATAATATAATCTACCTTACTATCTCGTATAAGATGCTGAATATCCTTAATTAATGGTGTGAGTACCCATTCATCATAATTGGCTCCATCATCAATCCATTTACAAATATCAGCAGGACAGTTATCAAAGTGATAACTATCAAAATATAGCGCTTTTGAATTTATTAACTTATGAGTTAATCTTTCTGTAACAGTAGTTTTGCCTCCTCCTGAAACAGCTGCAATTCTAATGATTTTCGTCTTTTTATTCATCATTTTCCCCCAATCCCCTTTTAATTAACATAACATAATTATAGAAAACAATTATATTTTAGCTCTCCATTCATATTCTAACATACTCATTTCCCATAAATTCCAATATGTTTCCCCTACTTTTTTCGACTCTCTTAGTAAACCTTCTTTTACAAATCCTATTTTTTCATAACATGAAATAGCCAATGTATTAAAATCATAAACACCAAGCGTTACTCTATGTAGTTTTAATTCATCAAATGCAATATGAAGTACTGCTTTCATCATATGCTTTCCAATAGAACGTCCTCTCATTTTCGTATCACCAACTAGTACTTTACCAATCCTTGTAGATTTATTTATATTGTCTATTTGCCCAAGTGAAACATGACCAACTACTTCTTGAGTCTCTTCATCTATTACTTTGAATGCAAGTGTATTTTCACTTTCTATATATTTTTCTAATTGTTCTTCATTTAGGGGATATGTAAATGCATTTCCTGACCACTGTATTAAAAATTCTTCGGAATCAATCCAGTTTATTAATTGTTTGAAATCGGATCGTTTAAAAGGTTCTAATTTAATCAACTTCATTCTCCTTTCATACACCATTCTATATATCCTCAAACTTATTTCTATATATAGAATATATTCTCCTTTTATACGAAATGAAAATAAAGCCATTCATAAGAATGGCTTCACAAAAAACATAGCCTAATTATGCTACGTTTCCTATGTTAACAATGGTTCAATTGCTTCAATTTTACAAACTGAAATAATTACTGTAACTACGCCAGCACTATTAGCAAGCTTTACAACATCACAAGTGACGGAAGAAACAGTTCCTGCATAATTATTAGTTCCTGTTGTAATGCGCACTGATCTGTTTACTAACTTTCTCAGCTCATCTCTAATTCCTTGTACACAGCAACAGTCACATGCCTTATTTTGCTCTTCATGTTCTTTTTTACACTCTTCAAAAACGTCCCAACAGTCATCCTGTTTACATGAACATTTCTTTCTAGAATTACTATAACGATATCCCATAATCTCACCCCCTAATCATTTCTATTAATATAGTATGTCCACTAACTTTAAAGTGTACGAGGCAAAAACATAGAAAGGAAAAAACAAACACATGTACTAAATTATCCTATATATATAAAAACTGACCTCTAACAATTTAGAGGTCAGTTCACATTATACATGCTTTAATTTTATAATTTACTAGACTGCAACCCCTGAATAAACGGAACTACCTCAGGATTTACAAGTGACGATAAATCGCCTAATTCTTTTCCTAAATAAGCGGCTTTAATGACGCGTCGCATTACTTTAGAATTACGTGTTTTCGGTAAATCTTCTACAACGTGAATATCTTTTGGACATAATGCTTTTCCAATATGAGAGTTTACTAAACTCATTAATTCTTTCTTTAATTCACCTGAGAATGTTACATTGTCTCTTAATACTACAAAACAATGACAAACTTCACCTTTTACATCATCTGGTACACCAATCGCAGCAGCTTCTATGACATCATTATGCTTCACAAGAATAGATTCATATTCAGCAGGTCCAATGCGTTTTCCAGCAATGTTTAGCGTATCATCTGAGCGTCCTGTAATAATATATTGTTCACCATCATAAACAACCCAGTCACCATGAACCCATTTATTTTCAAAACGTGACCAATATGTGTTCACATAACGTTCATCGTCTTCCCAGAAACTTTTCGTCATACCAACCCAAGGTTTCTCTAAACATAATTCTCCAACTTCATCACGAATCGGATTGCCCTGATCATCGAGTACAACCGCTGCCATTCCTGGTAAAGAAGCGTTAAAGCTAATCGGTGCAATTGGTTTAATAAGGACATTTCCGAAAATTCCACCAGAAATTTCAGTCCCGCCTGAATAGTTACAAATTGGTACATTACTTTTTCCAACCGTTTCAAATAGCCACATCCAAGGATCTGGATTCCAAGGCTCGCCTGTTGAGGCGAATACTTCTAAACTCTTAAGCGAATGTTTATTTACATACTCATCACCTTTTGCCATTAACGCACGAATTAATGTTGGTGATATACCGAGATGTGTAATTTTATATTTATCAACTGTTTCCCATAAACGATCTGCCTCTGGGAAGTCCGGAACACCTTCATACATAACCATCGTTGCTCCATTAATGAGAGAGCCAAATAGTAAAAATGGTCCCATCATCCATCCCATATCAGTTACCCATAATACACGGTCGCCTTGTTTTATATTCATCCCAAACCCTGCATCAAATGCAGCTTTCAAAGGGAAACCAGCATGAGTGTGTACGGTCCCTTTCGGTTTTCCAGTAGTACCTGATGTATAAATGAGCATTAATGGATCATCACTATGCATTTCTTCAGCATGTACAAATGGCTTTTCTTTTTCTAACGTACTCCATGAGAAATCATAATTATGTGGTGTAAAATCATTTCCTGCATGGCGAACAATAACAACTTTTTCAACAGTTGGGCAATGTTCACAAGCTTTATCTACTTCATCTTTTAATGAAACAACTTTACCTCGGCGTGAAAAACCATCTGCAGTAATAATCATTTTAGATCCTGCCGCTTGCACACGTGTCATGACTGCATCAGAGGCAAATCCTGAGAATATTGGTGAAATAATTGCTCCAATTTTCATAACCGCTAGCATCGCAACAACTGTTTCTGGAATCATCGGCATATAAATTGTGACACGGTCACCTTTTTCAATACCTGCATGTTTCAAACCGTTTGCAACGCGACTTACCCAGCTATCAAGCTCTTCATATGTAAATGATTTTGAAGTTCCATTTTCCCCTTCATACTGAAGTGCTGGTTGTGTTCTTGTTTCATCGTCTGCAAGCCAGCGTGATAAAACCGATTCTACAACATTACATGTTCCGCCATTATACCACTGTGCAAACGGCGTACCATTTTCTAAATCTAGCACTTCTGTATAAGGTTTCATCCATTGATAGCCAACTGCTTTCTCAGCTTCTCCCCAAAACCAAGCTGTTTCTTCGATTGACTTTTTATAAAACGTTTCATAATCTTCATAGCCCAATGATTTCATCCAACCATATAAACGCGTTTTTTCTTTATACTCTTCTGTTGGAAACCAAACTGCTTGTTTCAATGTTTTCCCCTCCTTGACTTTTTGAGCAAGAAAGCCCTAAATAGGGCTTTTAAACTGGATAAACCGGATGTTTACGATCCGTAAATACTTGATATTTACTCATATACATTTCGAATCGTCCTTTTAACTCTTCTCTTAAATTGTTTGGATGAACAATACCATCAATGACCATCTCTGATGCTAAATGGTAAATATCAATATCTTGCTTATACTCTTCGCGTTTTTCAGCAATGAAGCTATCACGCTCTTCTTCTGGTAAAGCTGCAATCTTATTTGCATATACAGCATTGACCGCGGCTTCTGGACCCATTACCGCGATAGAAGCTGTCGGTAACGCTAAGCAGCAATCTGGTTCAAAGGCTGGACCTGCCATCGCATATAAACCAGCACCATATGCTTTACGAACAACGATAGAAATTTTCGGCACTGTTGCTTCACTCATTGCAGAAATCATTTTTGCGCCGTGGCGAATAATACCAGCACGCTCTACTTTTGTACCAATCATAAATCCAGGTACATCTGCAAGGAATAATAATGGAATATGATATGCATCGCATAAATTAATAAACTTTGCTGCTTTATCAGCTGAATCGTGGAATAATACGCCGCCTTTCATACGCGGTTGATTTGCAATAATACCCACTGGCTTACCATCAATACGGGCTAAACCTGTAATGAGTTCTTGAGCAAATAATTTTTTCACTTCATAGAAAGAACCTTCATCAATAACTCTATTAATGAGATCTTTCATATTGAAAGGCGCATTTTGATTTTCTGGAATGATTTGTTCTAACGTTTTTTCGAATTGTTTCGGTTCTTGAGGTGTAACCAATGGAGTCTTTTCTAAGTAGTTGTTTGGAAAATATGAAATGTATTGTCTTGCTTGTGTAATCGCATCTTCTTCAGTTTTACATAAAACATCTCCGCATCCTGATACAGAGCAGTGCATACGAGCTCCCCCCATCTCTTCTAACGTTACCTTCTCACCGATAACCATCTCAGCCATACGAGGAGATCCTAAATACATAGATGCGTTACCTTCTACCATCATGACAACGTCACAAAAGGCTGGAATATATGCACCACCAGCTGCAGAAGGACCAAATAATAAACATACTTGCGGAACTTTACCTGATAATTTCACTTGATTATAGAAGATTCTTCCTGCACCGCGGCGCCCTGGGAACATTTCAACTTGATCAGTAATACGCGCTCCAGCAGAGTCAACTAAATAAAATAATGGAACACGTAATTTTTCCGCTGTTTCTTGAATACGTAAAATCTTTTCAACTGTACGTGCGCCCCATGATCCAGCCTTTACTGTTGAATCATTTGCCATTACGCATGCCGTACGACCATGTATTTTACCTGTTGCTGTTACAACACCATCAGCAGGTAATCCTGTTTGTTCACAATTTGCAAATAATGCATCTTCTACATATTCACCATTATCAAATAAAAGAGCTAAGCGATCTCGAACGAATAATTTTCCTTTTGCTTTGTTTTGTTCATGATATTTTGGTGCGCCGCCTTGTTTAATCGTTTCAACTCGTTCTTCAAATGTATTCGATTGTTGTTTTTGGTCTAACATATTTACTCCCCCTTATACATTGGTGTGCGTTTTTCCTTGAATGCTTGTAATCCTTCTAATCTATCTTTCGTATGGATTACACCTTCATACGCTTGTTTTTCCATTTGTAATCCGGTATGTAAATCAACTTGAATACCGTTTGAAATTGCTTCTTTTGCTAATCGAACAGCAATTGGACCATTACTAGCAATTCTCTCTGCCATTTCAATTGCTTTCTCTTCAAGTGAATGAGCTGGTACAACGAACTCTACTAGACCATATTCTTTCGCTTCTTGCGCCGAAATGCGTCTACCTGTATAAATTAATTCTTTCGCTCTACCAACACCAATTAATCTTGGCAAACGCTGCGTACCACCTGCTCCTGGTATAATTGCAAGAGTCGTTTCAGTAAGACCAAGACTTGCAGTGTCTGAAGCAATTCTAAAATCACAAGCTAAACTTAATTCCGTACCACCACCAAGTGCGATTCCATTTATAGCAGCAATAACTGGCTGTGGTAATTGTTCAACCATTTCCATAGTAGTGCGAATCATACTAACAGCATGACGAACTTGTTCTTCATTCATGCCAGCACGTTCTTTTAAATCAGCACCAGCACAAAACGCTTTTTCACCAGCACCTGTTAGAATAACTACACGAGTATTTGCCTCTTCATTTATTTGAGTTAAAATGTTTTGTAACTCTTCTAATAAAGCTAAAGATAATGAGTTGGCTTGTCTTTCACGATTTAAGGAAATCTTTACAACGTGAGGTGTTACATAATCAACTGAAATGTTTTGTAATTGTAGCATCTTCTCACCTACTTATCGTTTTATGTTGAAGCGCTCTATACACATGACTCGGTAATTGGATATTTAATTTACTCTGAATAAATTGACTCGCTCTCAATAACTTCTCTTCATCAATATTCGTTTGGACACCTAACTTATGGAGCATATGAACTAAGTCATCAGTTGCAACATTACCTGATGCTCCTGGTGCATATGGACATCCCCCAAGGCCACCACAAGAACTATCAAATGTTGTAATACCATATTCTAAAGACTTTACTACATTCGCAAGAGCCATTCCGTACGTATTATGGAAGTGCATTGCAAACTGCGAAGCATCATATTTCTTTAATAAATGCTCTAAAACTTGCTCTACTTGTAGTGGATTTGCTACTCCGATTGTGTCGCCAAGAGATACTTCATAAATGCCGTATGAAAATAGTTGATTACATAATTCGTCAACTGCTACGAGACTTATATCCCCTTCATAAGGACATCCAAATACAGTAGAAACATAGCCTCTTACTTTTTTCCCTTCGAATAATGCCTGTTTTGTTATATCTTCAATTACAACTAATGCTTCTTTAATTGATTTATTAATATTACTTTTATTATGAGATTCACTTGCTGATAAAAAAACATTCACCTCATCTACATTTTGCAAAAAAGCTCGTTCCAAACCATTTTGATTTGGAACAAGCGCTGCATATGTAACATTGGGATCCCTTTTCAGCTCTGAAAACACATCATTTGCATCTGCTAATGCAGGGACCCATTTAGGGTGAACGAATGAGGAAACTTCAACGTACGATAATCCCGCCTCTGTAAGTAGTTGGATCCATTTTACTTTATCTTTTGTGCCAACAATCTTTTTTTCATTTTGTAAGCCATCACGTGGCCCGACTTCTTTAATGACAGCAAAATTAGGTAGTTTCAATTCGCTTCCCCCTATATCTCCCTATTCAATTTCTAGTAATACATCTCCTTCATTTACAAAATCGCCTTCTTGCACATTAATTTTCATAACTGTGCCAGCTTCTTCTGAAACGATTGGAATTTCCATTTTCATAGATTCCAAAATGACGACATCTTGCTCTTCCTCTACTGTATCTCCTACTCCTACAACAATCTTCCATACATTTCCTGCCATCGATGCATATACTTTCGTCATCATTTTTTCCCCCTTAGTATTGTTAAATCTTATTTTTTAACAAGTTGTTTCGTTACAAAACCCGTTGTATAAATACCACTTTTGAACACATCATCTTCCAATACTTGAAGCAGCATTGGCGTGTTCGTTTTAATACCTTCTACTTTTAATTCTTCTAGAGCATCATGTAATTTCGAAATTGCTTCTTCACGCGTTTCACCATGAGCAATGACTTTCGCAATCATTGGATCATAGAAAGGTGTAATCGTTACTTGATTCTCCAAAAAGTGATCGATACGTACATTTGTTGGAAGCGTTAAATTTGTAATTTTCCCAGGTGATGGGAAGAAAGTTTTCGGATCTTCTGCATAAATACGTGCCTCAATGGCATGACCACTACGTTTTACATCATCTTGTGTAAACGATAATTTTTCACCACATGCAATTAGAAGTTGTTGTTCTACAAGATCTAAGCCTGTAATTTCTTCTGTAACTGGATGCTCTACTTGTAATCTCGTATTCATCTCTAAGAAATAGAAGTTCTTCTGATCATCTACTAGAAACTCAACTGTACCAGCATTTGTATACCCTAGAGCTTTGGCAGCTTGTACAGCAACTTCACCCATCGCTTTTCGTGTACCTTCATCTAAAAATGGTGAAGGTGCTTCTTCAATTACTTTCTGATTTCGGCGCTGTACTGAACATTCACGCTCCCATAAATACACTGTGTTACCATGTGTATCTGCTAAAAGCTGAATTTCAATATGATGCGCGTCTGCTATATAGCGCTCTAAATACATTTCTCCGTTACCGAAGAAGTTTTGTGCTCTCGTTTTGTTGCTTTCAAATGCTTTGGTGAGCGTTTGCTCAGTTTCCATCAACTGCATTCCAATGCCTCCGCCGCCTGCGGATGCCTTCAACATTAATGGGTAACCAATTTGTTTAGCAATTTCAATTGCTTCTTCAGCAGTTTCAATATTTGTAGTAATACCCGGAACTACTGGCACATCTGCAGCTTGCATCGCAATACGTGATTCGATTTTACTTCCCATCTTCGTAATGATTTCTTCTGATGGACCGATAAATACAATTCCTTCTTCTTTACAACGAACCGGAAAAGATGGATTCTCAGATAATAATCCATACCCCGGGTGGATTGCTTCAGCATTTGTCTTCTTAGCTATTTCAATAATTTTTTCAAGGTTTAAATAGCTTTCTTGGACACGTGGCCCACCTACTAAGTAAGCTTCATTTGCCATTTTTACATGCAAGGCATTTTCATCTGCCTCAGAATAAATAGCAACAGTGCGAATGCCAAGTTTTTGACAAGTTTTCATAATACGAACTGCGATTTCCCCGCGATTAGCAATTAATATTTTTTGAAACATAGTGATTCCTCCTTTTTATCTACATCCTAAATGTCTAGCAATTACGAGACGTTGAATTTCAGAAGTTCCTTCACCAATTTCTAATAGTTTTGCATCACGAATATGTCGTTCTACTTCATATTCACGCATATAGCCATATCCACCGTGAATTTGCACTGCTTGATTTGCAATACGGCTTGCTGCTTCAGATGCGAAAAGTTTTGCCATAGCCGCTTCTTTACCGAAAGGTTTATCGTTATCTTTTAACCAAGCTGCTTTATGTACTAAATTACGCGCTAGCTCTATTTCAGTTGCCATATCAGCTAATTTAAATTGAATCGCTTGGAAATTAGAAATTGATTTTCCAAATTGTTGACGTTCTTTCGCATATTGCAGTGCACGTTCAAATGCAGATTGTGCAATACCAACAGCTAATGCTGCGATTGAAATACGTCCTCCATCAAGTGTATATAAGAATTGTTTAAACCCTTTATTTACATCACCAAGTATATTTTCTTTCGGCACACGTACACCATCAAGTACGATTTCACATGTATTAGAAGCACGTACGCCCATCTTATCGTAAGGGCTTGAAATCGTTAACCCTTCACTAGTAGTCGGTACGATAAATGCAGAAATACGTTTTCTACCATTCTCTTCAACACCGTTGACAGCGGTTACAATAATTGTATTTGCATACTCTGCATTTGTAATCCAACACTTCTCACCACTAATAACATACTCGTCTCCGTCTAATATAGCTTTCGTTTGTGTGCCACCTGCATCAGATCCAGCATTCGGCTCAGTTAATCCGAAAGCACCTAACGTTTTACCTGATGCCATTGGAACTAAATATTTCTGTTTTTGTTCTTCTGTACCGAAATAATAAATTGGAGAAGCACCTAATGAAATTGTTGCAGCGTAACTTAATCCTGTCCCACCACAAGCACGACCAATTTCTTCAACTGCTAACGCGTACGATACTGTATCGCCACCTGAACCTCCATACTCTTCTGGGAATGGGATGCCTAATAATCCTAGTTCGCCCATTTTTTGAAATGTTTCATATGGAAACTCTGCAGTTTTGTCATAATACACAGCTTTCGGTGCGATTTCCTTTTCAGCAAAGTCACGTACCATTTCTTTAATCATTTGTTTTTCGCGAGTTAGAGTAAATTCCATTCCGCTACACACCCCTTATCGAATATTGAGTTTCGACAGCGTGCGAGTTTCTACTACAAACATTACGAATGAAAAGACAAGAACATTAGTTAGATAATTGTTATAATTCTGTCATAATTTAATTTTAAAACAGATTCTGTACTAATGCACAAAAAAATTCCTACATTGTTCTACAACAACATAGGAGTTTTTTTGTCGAATTATGTAATTTTATGTTTAATAATCTCTACCTTTACCTGAATCTGAAATCTCTACTAAAGCTTCAGGATATGGTTCAAAATATGTTTGTCTTAATAAATACTTTTCATCAAATCGAAGAGCCCATGATTTTAAAATTGCAAGTAAGCTACTAAGCGGAATTTTCTTTTCTATATACTTTTGTATTAAATTTAAAAAATGATCTTTTTCTTGTTTTTTCAGCTTTGTTTTAAAGTATCCAAAAATATGCTCACATACATTTACATTTGATGTATAGCGGGGTGTGCGCATAAATAATTCATATAAAGTCTTCTCATAATTTTCAAATACAACTTCAATCTTTTCATTTTTGTGATTTGCAATTATACGCCCTAATTCCTTTTGTTTCACCTGATTATATGCCATAAATAAATATTTATTATCCGACTGAAACGATACAAGATCTTTCATATTTTTATTATGTTTAATCATCTTGTAATATGCGATTGTAAATAGCCTTGTAAAGAAATGCTCTCTAATAATAAAATTCGACAATCTGCCTTCCTCTTCAATAGGAAGATGCGAAAATTTTTTTATTACTGCTCCGCCAAATAAGCCTGGTCCCTTTCCTTTTGCTGGCGCTTTTTCAAAACTAGAATAAATTTTCACATCACGCGTACCACAACTTGGTGAACGATTCTTTAAAATAAAACCATCCACATCCGATATCATTTGTAAAAAGTCATTTGAAAACTGCTCCATTTTTTCAGTTACATCTTCTCGTGTTGACGGTTGCACAAGTCTATTCTCACCATTTTCTTCTACAATTCGTATCGTTTCACGAGGAGTCCCTAATCCAATCTCGACTTCTGGACAAACAGGTATAAATGTAACAAATGGCTGCAAATTTCGTATTGTTACATCCGGAATCATCTCTCCATTATAACGACAAGCATCAAACTCTAAACATTTACTTACAACAATTTTCGGTTTAGCAAATTGCCGCATTTCATTACCTCCTTTGTGCTAGTCCGTATAATATAAATTGTACTAAGATTAACATTTTAAGCAAAGTTTGGTTCATTTAATTTTATGACAAATATATATCAAATAATATATTAGCAATCATTCAGCTCTATTTTCTATAAATATGCGCTCTATAATATGACGGTTTATATACTGTGAAACGAATAATACACACATGCTTTGGAGAAATTAATACATAAGAAAGGAGGAGAGCGTTATGAAGAAGAAATTATCATCTATTTTAAGTGTTTTAGCACTATCTATTATGTTTTTAGGTACATCTGCACAAGCTGAATACGATGGAACTAATATGAATAGAGTTAATAACACTGACATTTCAACTCGAGTTAATGACAATAACTTAGACAGAGTTAATAATGATGTAAGAACTCGAAATGTAAATACAACAAATGATTTAAATGATAATCGTGATAGAAATAATAATTGGGCTTGGCTCGGTTTATTAGGACTAGCAGGATTATTAGGTCTTAGAAGAAGAGACAAAGAAACACGCTGATTTAGAATGTTTTTAGTAAACAAGTACTTATTTATCAAAAATATATCATGAAAATAAATCGCCTTTTTAAAGGCGATTTATTATTTTACTTAAATATAACATATGTAATTCACACTTCATCGATTAAATTCGTGGCGTTAATCCGTACAATATAAACTGAATCGTATTTTCAATTTCCACTTCATCATCCCATTTTTCTTCTGGCAATAATAAAAATCGTGTTAAGAGTAATCCTAACACAGCTGATAAAGTAAGTCGTAATACAGAAGCTGGAGGCATTTCAATAATTGCTCCTTCTTCTTGAAACTTTGCAATCAACTTTTTAAAATGTGTAAGTAACTCTGTTTCTACTAATTGTTGTATTTCATTTTTCAGTTCTGGCTGAAATGGCACTTCTTGAATTAATATTTTTATCATTGGAAAATGCTTTTTTGCAAATTCAAATCTATTATGAATCACAACTCTTAGAAGCCCTTCATATGATTCATACTCCGATTTAAATATTTCCTTTGCGAATGTTTGTACGAAAAATGGTGCAGCAAACTTCGTTAATGTCGGCATGACTACTGCTAACAATAAATCTTTTTTCGTTTTATAGTAGCGGAAGATTGTTCCTTCTGCTACACCAGCCCGTTTTGCAATTTCACTTGTTGAAGTTGAAGCATAACCTTTTTCTCCAAACATATCAACAGCCGCCTCTAATATACGCATTTGACGTTCATTTCGTTTGTCTGTATTTGTTGCGGCAATTAATTCTTCCAGCCAATCCTTCTTCACCTATAATACCCCTTTGTATCATCATTATATTTTTCGATGTTTCTTTAATGCAAATACATTCCCTACTGCAAATAATACTGAGAAAAATAGTAAAACAGTTAAATCTAATGCAATCTCTGTAAATCCTTGATTTCGAATCATCACCTGTCTCATTGCGTCAGCGCCGTATGTGAGCGGAAATAATTTCCCTAACATTTGGAGCCACTTATTCATCGATTCAATTGGAAACAAACCAGAAAAGAATATTTGTGGCACAATGACAAGCGGTATAAACTGAATCATTTGAAATTCATTATTTGCGTATGCTGATAAAAATGTCCCTAAAGTTAATGCCGTTAAAGAAAGCATACATGTAATAAGTAGCGTTAGCCATATAGAGCCAGCTACATACAAGTCTAAAATATAAACTGAAAAACTTACAATTATAATGGATTGTATAAATGCAAAGATCCCAAAACCAATAATATATCCTACAACTATTTCCCATCTTTTAATTGGAGTTGATAATAACCTTTCTAACGTACCGCTTAAACGTTCTCTTACGAAAGACACCCCTGATAAAATAAATACAAAGAAAAATGTAAAGAAACCAATCAATACAGGGCCAAGCCCATCAAACATTGTAAAGTCTTTAGAGCCATGTAAATAATTCACTTCAGGTTTCATTATTGATATATCGTTCTTCTCTGTACTTTTTTGTAATATTTGAAGTACAGCACGATTTTTTGACGAATCACTACCTTCTAATACAATATTCATTTTTCCATTTTCTAAACGAATGACTGCATCTACCTTTTGATTTTCTAGCTCAGACATTGCCTTTTCTGTATTATATTCATAAATTGACGCTTCCTGATTTTTCATCACTTTTACTAACTGAGCGGGCATATCAACAACAGCAATATGCGGTACATAGTCCTTTTGTGTAAACACTAGCGACAATAACCAAAGTAATAACATAGGTGCTCCAAACATCATCGCTAACGAACGTTTATCTCGAAAAAATTGGCGAATAATACGAATGATTACACCGGTAACTCTCATAATTCAGCCACCTCTTCCAACAAAAAGACATCTTCAATCCTTCCTGATGATACCCGCTTTTTCAATTCTTCAGTTGTACCAGTCGCAACTAGCTTTCCTTCTCTAATTAACCCTAGGCGTTCACAAAATTCAGCTTCGTCCATAATGTGTGTTGTTACAATAATGGTAGTGCCTTTCTTTTTCAAATCATAAAATTTTTCCCAAATCGTTTTTCTAAGAAGCGGATCTATCCCCACTGTTGGCTCATCTAAAATTAATATTTCTGGTTCATGAAGGAGTGCTATTGCTAATGATAAACGCTTCTTCATCCCGCCTGAAAAATGCTGCACTTGCTTTTTCATATGTTGTGATAATTGAACAAGATCAAAAACCTTTTCAATTCTTTCTTTTTTATGCTTTCCCTTTAATCCGTACATCGTTGCCATAAAATCTGCATTTTCATATGCTGATAGTTCTTCGTATAATGCATCAGCTTGAGCCATATAACCAATTCTTTTCATTTCATTTAAATTAGGCATGTTCGTGTTGTAAACAAGCACTTCACCTTCCGTTGCTTCGTTAATACCTGCAATCAATTTAATAAGAGTCGTTTTCCCAGAACCTGAAGGCCCAACTAAACCAAATATCTCTGCTTTTTCAACTTGTAATGAAAGATTGTGTAAAACTTCTTTTTTTCCAAAACTTTTTGATACAGTCCGTAAAATAATGGCAGGTTGCTTCACATATTCTTCCCCCTTCTCTAAAATGAGTGAGTACTCACTTTCATTTTACTCTTGCGTAATTATATGTCAAACTTCATTGATTAGTATGTATTTTCACTCGACGATATTAAACAATGAAACAGAGTCGACATTAGAATTTTATTTCCTAAAGTTGACTCTGTTTCATTTAAACTATAAATTTTACTTTACGTTTTTAAATTCATATACTTCCTAATTCTAGCAACATCTAAAGAATATTCGATAACTAATTGCTGTAACGGTAATATAACTGTGTCGGGATATAAATGTGCATATTGTAATGTTTTTGCATATTTTTCTAATCTTTTTTCTAAATACTTTATAATTTGATCAGGATGAGTTACTAATAAACATTTACAATAATAATGTATTTGTTCCTCAATCGCCGTATACTCTTCAATTTCGTATTCTTTATGCATGTGTACACCCCTTTAAGTTTTTTACATGAATTACTTATCACACTTTTCACTCGACAAATTTTAAGTTTTTTGATTATTTACACTATAACAAACAATCAGAGTCAAATTTTGTTACTTTATGTAACGTAGAAAATTTTTAACAAAATTGTAATGTTAACTCCTGCAAAATACATAAAATCTCTTTACTCACTTTTGCATAAAAAAATCGTACAGCTTAATTTAACTGCACGACTACAATCTCTGGCCTATTCAAAATTCTTTGCGGAATGATACTATTGCCTAATCCTCTACTCACTACCATTGATGTATTTTGTTCTACATATAAACCTGCTGTATATTTAGGTAAAACACCTTGATTTGGAGCAACTAATCCACCGATAAATGGCAATCTAACTTGCCCTCCATGAGCATGTCCCGATAAAACCAAATCCAACCTCTCATTCGTATATTCCTTTATAAATTCAGGCCTATGGGATAATAATACATTATATCTATCTGGCTGCATTTCAATTTTCGCTTTTTTAATTTCATCTATTATAATATTTCCTTCATCACGTTTTCCAGTAACAAACTCTGGATCATCAATACCTAGCAAGTTTATTTCTTGCTCACCCTTTCGAATGCCTACATGTTCATTCCTTAAAACATTGACACCATATTTCTTCAACTCTTTTTCTAAACGGTTATACTTTCCAGACCATTGTTCATGGTTTCCTGTCACAAAATATACAGGATACTTCTTTACAATTTCTCGTATTAATTGCATACTAACTTCTGCATCGTATGATTTACTGTCAATTAAATCACCCGTAATCGCAATAATATCTGGGTCTATGCTTTCAATTTTTTGAATTAATACACCTTGCTTATTGCCAAATTGTTTATTGTGTAAGTCTGAAATTTGTAGAATTTTATACCCTTTAAAAGAGGAGGGTATTTTACTAGAGGTTATTTTAACCTCAGTTATACCTATTAAATTGTTCTGTAAATATAAAAAAGTAATACAAGCTACTAATATGCCAATAAACAATATGATTCTATTAATATTTCTCTTCATATTCTCTCCTTTTATTTTTATAAAACACTTATTTTATGTTAACAGAATTATATGATACATTTTGATTTTTTATTGAATATAGTACAGTACATGAAATTTCATATCGGATACGTCATATATATTTATTTTACCTTTATCCTCTTAATAATAAAAATACAAAAACGATTCTTTTCATACGAAAAAGAATTGTTTTCTAATTTTATACATCCAATAACATATGGTAAAGAACTGAAATAACTAAGAGATTATTATTTAATAGCATCGATTACAACTTCAGCCGCCTCTTTAATTAGTTGATTATCATAGGTAGCCTCTTTCTCATCTTTACTAGATAAAATTGCGATGATAATTGGTGCTCTATTTGGCGGCCAAACGATAGCGATATCATTCCGTGTCCCATAACTTCCAGCCCCTGATTTATCTGCAACTATCCAGTCGGTTGGTACACCTGCACGAATAAGTTTGTCTCCTGTAGCATTTCCTTTCATCCACTCTGTAAGAATGTTACGCTTATGATTTGGAAGTGCATTTCCGGCCGTAAAAGCTTTAAGATTCGTAGCAATTGCTTTCGCTGTACTAGTGTCACGAATGTCTCCTGGAATAGCCTCGTTTAATTCTGTTTCAAAGCGATCAGACATAGTAACACGATCACCCATCTGTCTAAGCGCTTTTTCATATCCTTTTGGTCCGCCTATTTTGTTAAATAAAATGTTCCCTGCAGTATTATCACTGTAACGAACAGCAGCCTCCGCAATTTCTCCTAGTGTCATTCCAGTATCTACATGTTTCTCTGTAACAGGTGAATAATCCACTAAGTCTTCTTTCGTATAAGTAATAACTTCATCTAATTTCATAGTAGAGTTTTGCTGCAGTAATACTCCTGCCGCTAAAGCCTTGTAAGTTGATGCAAAAGCAAACCTTTCGTTAGGTCGATAAGCGATTGTTTGTTTTGTACCAGTATTAATCGCATATACACCTAATCGAGCATCAAATTTTTTCTCAAGTTGAGAGAACTCTTTATGCGTCGCCTGATTTTTATGTTTTATTTGCCCTTTCTTTTCTTTCGCTTCAACTTGCAATGGCCCTCCTGTAAAAGCTTCGAGGCTTGTAATACTTAAACCTAATATACCAACACACATCCCTATTTTTAGCATTTTCTTGTTTTTCAAAACTATCATTCCTTTCAAATACTTAATACCTTTTTATACGTACACATAATAGACAATCACCAAAACAAATTTGTTCCATAAACTTTTAAAAATTTTTAGCTAGTATGAGAGTCATTAGCAAAATAAGAGATAGCCACAATGATCGTCGCTATCTCTTATTTCCAATCTCATTTTTCTTTTATAAAGACCTTTATATAAACAGTATGTCTTTCCATAAGAAAAGCGTATACGTTTTTCTAATTTTGATTCGGAACATCTGTATGAGTAGTTTCACCATTTATACGTTGCTGTTTTAAATCAAAATATACATCTAAAACTTCTTTTCCAATTATAGAATTAATTCCACTTTTATCGTTACGAAGCCACGGAACTACTACTGAGAATGCTACTTCTGGATTATCATATGGAGCATATCCAACTAACGTTAAGTTGTAGCATTCCATACGTTCTCCTTTTGCATTTCTACCAATTGGATCATCTCCACCATATACAGTTTGAGCTGTTCCTGTCTTTCCTGCTGGTTTATATGAAGCATTTTTGAAATACTTCACGCCAGTTCCATCACCTTCTTGGAATACCCATCTAAAGCCTTCTTTTATTCGATTAATATGTTCTGTCTTCATATCAATTCGATTTAATACGACAGGCTCTATTGAGCGAATAACTTTGCCAACCTCTTCTTTTATTGATTGCTCTCGTATTTCTTTTACAATTTGAGGTTGCATTCTATAACCGCCATTAGCAACTGTTGAAATATATTGCGCTAATTGCAATGGCGTATACGTATCATACTGACCGATAGAAAAATCTAGTAAAAAACCAGGCTGGCTATCTACTTTTCTAGTTTGTCCAATTATTTCATTCGGTAAATCAATACCCGTAGGAACTCCTAAGCCAAATTGCTTAAAATAATAGCGCATCGTATTAAATGCTTCTTGTTTTATATCCAATGAACCATTTGGTACGTAATTAACGCCCGCAATTTTTAAAGCTGTTTGGAACATGTATACATTCGAAGATACTTGTAGAGCTCGTAAATCATTAATATTACCAAATCCGGATACATTCCACGATTTCTTAGCTTGTGTACCTTTAAATTTCATCGGTGCATCATAAAATTGATCTCCTGGTTGTATTGCCCCTGTCTCATATCCAGTTAATAAAGTTGCACCTTTTACAGCTGACCCTAGTTCATACGAAGTTGTCATATTACCTAATGCCAAATCCTCGATTTCCATTTTCCCTTCTTTTTCTACAATCCTTTTGCCTGCCATAGATAAAATCTGTCCGTTATTCGGATTTGTCATAACAACAAAAGCTCGGTCCAATAGTGGCTCTGAACTCTTAAAAGCTCTCAAATTTTTCTCTAAACTTTCTTCCACTTTCTTTTGTAATTCCATATCAATCGTTAATGTTAAACTATTACCACTTTTTCCTTTAGAAATTATTTCTGTATTTATAATATTTCCTGATTTATCTGTAATATTTTTCACTTCTTCTTTTGTACCATGTAACACATCTTCATATCGTTGTTCAATATAACTTTTCCCTACACGATCATTACGGTTATATCCGCGTACTAAATAAAAATCTAAATTTTCTTTTGGCAGACCTTCTTCGCTACTCGTAATATTACCTAACACGGAACGAAATAAATCACCATTTACATAATTGCGCTCCCAATCAACTGTTGCATCTACCCCAGGAAACTCCGCAAGATTTTCACTGATTTGCGCATACTCTTGATTTGTTACATCTTTTTTTATAATTTGTGGTGTCAGTTGATAACCTGAATTCATTTTACTTTTAATAGCTAACACCTTTAAATCTTGTGCTGTTAATTCTGCCAATTCTACTTCTGTAACTCGACTTCGTCTTAATTCTTCTATTTTTTTATCTAACTCTTTTCCCTCTATTCCCTTTTCTTTAAACTTTTCTATATCTTTTTTCGTAATCATTGCTTCCGCACGTTTCGTATTCAACTGCATCCAAAAATCTTTTTTATCGATATCTGTTAATTTGTTTATATCTTGTTCAGGCATTTCAAGTACTTTTGCCAAGTCTTTTGCTGTTTTTAAAATAGCTTCACTCGTAATTCCCTTTACCCTTGTATACGTAATTGTGCGAAGAGATTTATTATTAACAACTGTTTTTCCTTCTCGATCTAGTATTTGTCCACGTGGAACTGGGATACTAGTTGTTGTATTTTGATTGTTTTCCACTTGGTTCTTATAAGCCTCTCCCTCTACAATTTGCACTTTTCCTAGTTGAACAATAATAGCTGAGAATAGTAAAAATATGCAAAGGAACATTATATTTAATCGAATAGATATATATGTCTTCTTATTTCCTTTTTGCTTTTCCATAAATCCTCCATATATTTGCTTATATATTACGTAACGATGGCCGATTATAAATATCGTTTCGACTTTTTCAATAAACCATTGTAAGCATCCATTTCTTTTCGTTTTGCTGCGTAATTCAAAACTCTCCTTTCTTGTTTTCTCTCTATTTTTTGTCGTTTGCATTAGTAATGCTACACTGTATAACGACTCATCTTAAAAGTGAAATTTCATACTATTTATTCCTTTCTTCATGCTGTAATACTTAATAGACAACCTAAATAATTAAGTTGTTCCACATTTACAAAAAAAATAATTAACTATAATATGGAATAAGCTAAAAAGGGAGGGCTTTATGTTACATACAAAAATAAAAAGATGGAAATTTATAGCGATTCTTTCTATTGTAGGTTTTATATTAATAATTTTGTTTAAAAGTCATTTCTTTTCAATTACTATCGAAACTTCTTCAGCCGAAAGAGGACAAATACTTGATAAAAATGGTGTAATACTAGCTACAAATAAGAAAGTTAAGTCTCTATATTGCACTTTTAATGATGAAAAGATATCAAAACTAGATACATCAAACACATTAGCTTTTTTCCATCAATTTTCAAGCGAGTTTCAACATGACATTTCTGCAAAAGACATAAAATTACACTTACAACAATCTTGTAAACAGCAAACTATGAATGATATACCGTTATACTCTGACATAAATGAGAGTGAACTTACATTCGTAAATAAGAAAAAACCCAATAATGTAATAATTAAAAATGAAGTGATCCGATATTATCCCAAGCATGAAATTGGTTCACAAGTAATTGGTTATGTAGAAAATGACCTTAATTCAGAGTATATGCCTGTTGGAAAAAGCGGGGTTGAGCTGCAATATGAAAATGATTTAAAAGGAAAACCGGGTAAAACTCTTATTTTTAAAATAAATAACAAAAAGTTCTTATGGAATATTCAAAAAGTACAAAAAGGAAAAGATGTCCAATTAGCTTTAGACTCTAAGTTACAGCAAAAAACAGAGGAAGCATTAAGATCTCAAATTAAGAAAATAACTGATATTAATGCTGGTTATGTTGTGGTAACCGATGTGAAAACTGGCGCAATCTTAACTATGGCCAACTCAGCAGTGTTTAATCCAAATATATTACATACATCACCTGAAAAAGAAAACATTAAATCACTTTCGCAAAATAAAGCAATTCAAAAATTAAAGTACGGTGAATCTTGTGTAAATATGGCCTCTACTATAAAGCCACTTTCTATTTTAATTGGATTAAACGAAAAGCTCTTTCAACCTGAAGATACTTATTTAGATAAGGGTAGTTTTCAGTATGATAATCAAAATAACATTGTGAATGCACCTGGAACGCCAACTGGTGAGATTACACCGCGGCAGGCTATCATCAATTCATCTAACACATTTATGACAGCAAAAGTAGCACTACCTTTATTCAACGAAAATAATGGTAATATAGAAAAAGTAGCAAACATATGGACCGATTATTTAATGCAATTCGGTCTTCGTTCTAAAACAGGGATTGATTTACCATTTGAAGAAGACGGACAATATGAGCTTCATCCATCTAATAAATTTGAAAATGGAATCTCAGCTTTATTAAATGCCTCTTGGGGAGGAAATGAAGTACACACTCCTCTTCAACTTGCTCAATATGCAGCGACTTTAGCTAGTAAAGGTGACAAATATAAACCTCACATCGCAAGTGCTATTATTGGTCCAAATGGTAAGGAAACAAAAAAGTTTAAACCCATTTTAGAAAGTTCAAATCATTATCCGATGAACTTTTGGAATGTCGTGCAAGGTGGAATGAGTCAAAATATAGAGGAGATTAAAAAGCTGCCCTTTGACGTCGCAGGTAAAACAGGAATTACAGGTTTTCCGAATGAGCAAGCAAGAATGATTAATCATTCTCTTTTCATTGCATATGCTCCTACCAAAGATCCACAAATTGCCGTTTCTGTCGTTATTCCTGGTAGTAATTCAGAGAAAAACATCGCCGCTCTCGTTACATCAGAAATTTTAGAGTCTTGGAATACACTTCAAAAAGAGAATAAAAACAAGAGGAAGGTTCATTAAAGTGAACCTTCCTCTTTTACCATATAGAATCAATATTCGTTATTTTCCATTTACCTTCTCGATCCTTTTCGAACATGAAAGAATATTTAATATCAGTTAAAAGATACTCTTTTTGTACATATCCAGTATTACCGCCAATTGTCGATACTTTTATATATCCATCATTCTGCACTTTTTCCGGAATCCAAGCTTTTACCATTTCATTAGATACTTCATATAAAACTCGTGATTCTCGTTTTGGTTCAGCTAAAATTTTTGTTTTATTTCCAGTAATAGTTGCATATATAAAATGTGCTTGCTTTGGTTCATTACTTTCTGTCAATCCACTTGGTACTTTGTATGCTTGTTTTGTATCATTTGTAAATTCTCCCCCCATTGTAAGGGCAACTTGCAACTCATGAAAAATATCTTCATCAAACTTCAATTCATCCTTCTTATAACTCTTCCCTTTAAATAAAACTTCATCATTTAACGCTCTATTCAAGTCATTTTCGTTTTTTGCATTTGTACTTTGATATAAATCATTCATAAATTGTTTTAATGTTGGATCTTGAGCAGACTCATCTTTCGTTTTAGGCTTAATTTGAGTGCTGCTTTGGACTGGTGATTTATTATCATCAAGCCAAGGTTGTTGAACAATAACAAATAACATTGTACAAACGAAAACAACTACAATAGGCAGCGCTTTTTTACGAAACGGTCTTTTATGTTTTACAAAATCCGCTTCATTATTTTCATATATAGACTGCTTTATTTTAAAAATAAACTCTTCTTCATCTTTACGCTTCTCCATGGGACCTTTTTTTAATTTACTATACCAGTCGGGATTTTGTTTATTGTTCATCACTACTACCCTCCCCAATTAATTTTGAAACCTTACTTCTCGCTCGGCTTAATCTAGATTTTACAGTTCCAATAGATACTCCTAGTGTTTCAGCCATTTCTTCATAAGATAATTCATATTTCGCGTCTAAAATTATTATTTCACGGTGTTTTTTAGGTAGTTTTAATACAACATCCCACACTTCATTCATTTCCTCTTGATTAAAAAATTCTTTTTCTGCCGATGGGGATTGTTTATCATCACTAAAAAATCCTACTAAAGATATCCTTTTAAAATAGGAGGATTTCAAATAGTTTATTGCCGTATTTCTTGTAATTTTTAATATCCACGTTTTAATAGATGACTCCTTTCGAAATGAATTCCAATTTTTAAATACCTTTATAAATACATCCTGCGTGATATCATCTGATAAGTGTGGATCTTTCGTAATAATAAATGAATAATTCCATACATCTTGCCAATAATCGTTTATAACATATTCAAGCTCCTCATGATTACATTCTTCAATAAACTTCTGTTCCATTTCCACACCTCGAACTTATTTGAATAAACATAAAACTACCCTCGCTTTTATTATGGTTTCAATATATAGACAAGATACAAGTTGTATTTGTTCCATTAACGATGGTAACCTTTCAAAAATGAAAATAAAGACGAGGTATCAATGTTCTACAGACACAACAAAAAGCATTCTCGAGTAAGGAGAATGCTTTTTCGAAGCTTAATTATACTTTGTTTTGCATGATTTATACCTTTGTGTTAAGCAAAAAATAAATGTTGTAAAAGATTTTACTTTATAATTAATTATTATTTCCGGAAAATATGGTTTATTTTTTCACCGGGTACGTTACTCCCCCCTCTTCCTTTTACATCTTCGATCATCATGGTAACAAGCATGTCCGGCTCATTTGCATCAAAAGCTGCAAACCATCCCAGTTCTTTTCCATCTGCTTCTTTGGACTCTTTCAGTTCTGCTGTACCGGTTTTACCAGCAAGAGTTATACCATCAACCTTAGCAATTCTCCCCGCGCCATCAGGGTCATTAATGACTTTTATTAATGCACTCTTTAATATCTCTTGATTCTTTTTAGAAACCACATTTTCTTTCCAGTTCCCTTCTACTTTTGCTTCTTTTAAAAGATGAGGCGACGGAATATTCCCTTCATTTACAATCGGTGCATATGTTAATGCTAAATGAAGTGGGGTCATTAATACTTGTCCTTGTCCGTATCCCGTGTCTGCTAGTTGAATATCATTTTTTATCCCATCTCTTGCAATGATTGAAATAGGAAATTCGTATTCGATTGGTAATTTTTCATGGAATCCGTATTTCTTAAATTCATTTACATACTTATCTTTTCCCATCTTCAAGGCTTGTTGAGCAAAATAAATATTATCTGAGTACTTCATTGCCTTGTCAAAATCAATTGGACTTGCATCCTTCACACGTGTTACATAATAATTTCCCCAAGAGGAATCTTTTGTCCACTTTAGTCCTTGAATATTAAATTCTTCCTTAGGTTTTATTGTGTTTGTTTCCAAACCAATTGCACCTGTAATCGTTTTAAATAGGGAACCTGGCACAAATGCTTGTGTGAAACGATTCATCATTGGTAGTTTCAAGTCGTTATTCCATGCTTCTCGTTGGGCCTTTGATGCTCCTCTAACTATTGTATTTGGGTTATAAGCAGGGCTACTTACTAGTGCGATTGTTTCACCTGTTTTAGGATTGATCGCTGCACTAGAGCCTGCTTCATTTTTCATCTCATTATAGATTTTTTCTTGAATTGCAGCATCAATTGTTAACGTAACATTTTCCCCTGCTTTCGCTTCTTTTTTTGCTACGTTTTTAATCTCTTTCCCACTCTCATCTTCTATAAATACGCGTCCACCCTTTTCACCACGCAATTTATTTTCCAGTACTTTCTCTAAACCTGTCTTACCTATTAAATCATCAGCTTGATAACCTCTTTTTTGAAGCGATTTTAACTCCTCTGCATTCACATTTCCTATATAGCCAGTTAAGTGTGCCGCTGCTTCCCCTAATGAATACATACGAATATTTACTGGGCGAGATGATACTCCTTCTAATTCAATATAATCATTCTGTCTAGTTCCCTCTTTTAAAATACCAATTGGTACAAAGGAGTCTGGTTTTATCCATTTCGCTGTAAGCTTCTGATCGACCTCTTCTATAGACATATCCAGTAACTGTGCCACTATTTCTTTTGTTTCAGCCGCCATTTTGCCTAGTTTCTCTGGAATAATTCCAACCTCAGTCGCTTTACCATTCATTGCAAGACCTTTCCCATTTCGATCGTATATTTCTCCGCGTTTTCCATCTTCTGTTTGCATACGTACTTTGTAATCTTTTTTCATACCTGGAAAAATGAAATCTGGTGTCCAATCTACTTTCCAAGCATCTTTATCTTTCACAAGTTTTGCTTCATGGATAAATGAAGCTGTTCCTCCATCCGTATCCATCTTAACTTCAAAAAGAAAAAGTTCTTTATCTTTAGCATTCTCTCCTTTCGTTTTAACGTTTAAATTCTTAACGCCAATGCCCTCATAAATTTTTTGATATTTCTCTGTGAATTCCTTTTTAGAAATCGTTTTTTGGGCATGTTCTGATAAATGATCATACATATTTGCAAATTCTCTATCATTCCATAAATTTATATATTCTTCAAATGCTTGTTTTGGCGATTCGTTTTTATTACATCCTACCAATATAACTGCAAAACAAAAGAAAAGCAGCATCCATAATTTTTTCAATTCAATCTTCTCCCTTAGTTAAAAATGTTTATTCCTTTCTTAATAAATTAAATAAAAAATGTTGTAACGCTTAATAGACAGTATAAGTAATGAAATTGTTCCACATTTACAAAAAAATTTAATTTATGATCAAGTTACATTCGAAGGAGAAGATTTTAAGATTCTTACAAACAATAGAAGCGGATCTATTTAACACGAAAAAGGGCCCTTATTCTAAGGGTCCTTCAACAAAAAATAACTAAGTGTATACAATAAAAAAGAATTACTTAAAATTTAATTTATAGACGCTGTATATCTTCTATTCCGCATCAAAACCCATATGCTGTATGCGACTGGGGATTCGTTCACTCTAAAGCTTATTTAGAAGAGTCATGTACAGGTAAACTACTATGAATTAATTCAGCAACTTTCACATATCCTTTTGAGTTTGGATGAATTAAATCCTTAGACCAAACCGTATCATCATTAACTAAATGATGATCCCAAAAGTCAACATGATGAAGCTTATACTCTTTACTCAGTGAACGTATAACTTCGTTTGCCTCTAATAATTGTTCTTTTACTACTTGCTTTTTTTTAGATGATAAAGGAAGCCTAACTGTAAAATCTGGAAGGTTTCCTATAATAATATCAGCATCTGCTTTACTTAATATATCTATCATAAATTCCATATCGTTCTTATATTCTTGATGATTCCAACGTCCTTTTAATACATCGTTTGCACCTGCGATTAGACTTACCAAATCTGGATTAAACGTTAATGCTTTTTCCAATTGCTGCGAGCGAATTTCTTTAGTTACTAAACCACGCTTTGTAAAATTGGCATATTCCATATCAAATGCACATATTTGAACAAAATGATCTACCCAGCTTTTTAATGCAATCCTCTCAACTTCATCCCCTATGCCCTCGGTAAAACTATCACCAATCGCTACAAATCGCTTCCACATATGTATTCCCCCTTTTTGTTGTTTATATCTACACTATATAATAGTTCACAATGTATATCTATTTTCATTGTAATTTAATTGAATAATGAATCTTTTTTCATCCTGTGTAACTTTATTAAACTATCCTTGTACCAGGGTGCTTTAAATTCAAAATCAAAATAAACTCCATCCTTTTTTATATTTCTACAAAAAAGATAGCGTTTTAGGGATTATATAGATACAAATTTATTTTAGCTTAATAGCAATACAAAAAGTTCCGACGGACAAATATGAAAAAATAATGCCTTCTTCAATTCCAAGCCATCAACATAAAAATCTATAATACTTTGAAAGCTTTTATTTCAGACTATAAAATTAGCTTTTTACTATATCAAACGCACTGTCCCACATACCGCTAAAAAAAGATCCGATGTTACGCATAAAACGTGTGAACCAATTTGCTTGTTCTATATCAGATTTTGTTACAAGGTCTACTTGTAATGATTTACCTAATAAAAAACCAGGATCTGTACTATCTTTAGGCGAGATAATCATTTTACTAATTGTTACACCTTTTTTAATAGGTGCTTCTTGTTCTTCATTCAATACTTTAAATTCTTTTTTATATACGTCTTTGTTGCTCTTTGGTATTGGAAGTGAAACAGCTTGCTTCGTTTGAACAACTACATCTTTGTCTTTTGCATTTGCTACTCGCACTGTTTCATGCCCGTTTACTACTGAATCTTTTCCATAAACTTTCTTCATTTCAAAATTCGCAAATCCATAATCATATAATTTCTTCGTTTCATCAAAACGTGCTGCATGAGAGTTTGCTTTTATCACGACAGAGATTAAACGCATACCGTTTCTTTCTGCTGTACCAGTGAAACAATCCCCAGCTTCAGGGGTAGTTCCTGTTTTCAACCCATCTACACCTTCGTATTGCTTAATTAAACCTGTTAACATCCAGTTAAAGTTCGTCATATCAATTGGATACTTACCACCTTGTTGAAATGTTTTTTTAGGGATTTTTGCAGTATCTAATATTTTCGGAAAATCTTGAATAAGACGTTGTGCTAAAATCGCACAATCTCTTGCGGACATTTTATTTTTCTCGTCTGGAGTTGTCCCTTCTGGGTGATGTCCTTTTAAATCATAGTTTGTTAAACCTGTTGAGTTTACAAATTTATAATTTTTCATTCCAAACTCTTTTGACTTATCGTTCATCATTTTTACGAAATTAACTTCTTTCCCAGCAATCTCTTCAGCTAAAGCAATTGTTACACCGTTTGCAGAATAAATTACCATTGCCTCATATAACTCTTTGACCGTATAAGAGCCTCCATTTTCTAATGGAACGTTTGATAAGGAACGATCTTGCGAAATCTTATATGCATATTCAGAGATTTTAACTTTTTGATTCCATTTAAGTTTTCCGTTCTCCACCGCTTCATGAACTAAATATTCACTCATCATTTTTGTCATACTAGCAATTGCTAATAATTCATCTGCATTTTTTTCATATAAAATTTTCCCGGAATTTGCTTCTACTAAAATTGCTGATCCTGCTTCTACTTCTATAGCAGAAACTGTTTCCGCTGATGCACTTCCAGATATAACAGTTATGCTACAAAATAGTGTAAGCACTGTTATTATTGCAATAAATCTCTTGCAAAACATACCTTTCACTTCTGTTACCTCCAATATCTTTGTACTCAAAAAAGCGTTATTCTGACATAATCCTTCAAAAATAGACAACGTTATCAAATTCTAAATATAAGACATTAGGACCACTTTCATATAGAATATTTCATCCCGCTCTTTTAGACAAACTGACACTTATTACCCACACTTTTAACACCTTTGTATTTTTCAAAATGATTCGTACTTTCATATTTTTTAGGATTACACTTAATCGACAATCTAAGTAATCCATTTGTTCCATATTTACAAAAAATAAAACCAGTGTGTCCTGATTAATTATCGAGGCAAACTGGCAGTTAAACATTTGTTTATTAGCTATTAAGGATTTTTATTATTTAATTCAGCTATTTACTATACTTATACTAGAGATGAATTTCCCTTAGTCTAGACTATTAATTTTTATAATAAAAAACTACATCCTATACAGAATGTAGTTTTTTCACAGACTTATCTATTTTTTACTTCCTTTTTATAAAAATCATATAATAGTTTAATAGATGAGCTAGATAATATAGGCATTGCCTTCTCAACTAATTCTCTATTCCAATCAAACCAACGCATTTCCATCAGCATATTCATTTCTGTATCATTAAACCGCTTCTTTATTTCCTTAGCAGGATTTCCACCAACTATTGTATACGGCGGAACATCTTTACTTACGACAGTTCCTGCTGCAACGATTGCACCTTCACCAATTGTAACGCCAGGCATTATTATAGCATTCATTCCAATCCAAGCGTCACTTTTAATGACTGTATCACCCTTCGGTTCATATGAATGTTCAATTTGCTCAGCGAATGGATATACTGTAATCCATTCTGAGTGATGATTATGATTACCACCCATTAAAATGACTACTCCACTGGCAATACAAACATAATTCCCAATAATGAGTTTATCAAGATGCCATCCCATCTGTTCAATTGGATTGAAAAGTGCTCGGGACTTAGCATCCCCCCACAAATACCTTACACAGCCATCTTCAAAATTTTGATGACCATAATAACCTGAATAATAGGAGTACTCTCCTACCTCAATGAGTGGATTTGTAACTATATCTTTTAAATACTTCGTTTCTGACCAATGATTATATAATGGATACTTCATACCTTTATTCCTCGCTTCTAAGTATTGTAGATCTTTGTAATTCACTTAGAAGCTTAATACGACTGCTACATTTTTTAGCTTTCTCAAACGACGAATCATTATATTCAAGCCTTTCTGTTATAATAAAAAAATCATAACGTGTTAAATTACATAAGTCAAATTGTAAAATGATGTACTGAAACTTAAAGTATGAATTGAAATTTAAACATTAAAACAATCGAATTTTCAAATAACAAATCCCAATTACATATGATAAAGATTTCTTAACTATACCTCTAACTTCTTTCCTGTAATAGCCGTAACTTCCTCGATATAGTCTTATTACATTTTAATTTGTCTGATAAATCAATAAATGTTAATATGATTATAGAAGATATTATCATCCATTAGATTTCACAGCCAGTTTTTCACAAAACGATTTCTGAATCCTTAAGTAAATAGGAGGTTTAGAACATGAAACTTTTAAGGCAATCCACAATTATTGGCGCATTGACTGTTGGAGGATTTTTATTTTCGAATACAATTGGTACGCTCCCACCTGTTTCTGCTGAATCGCAACTTATACAAAAGGAATCGCAATTTTTAGATAATTGGCGTTGGCAAAGCTATTTTTTATTACATCATAATGCAGATTTTATAGAAGAGTTAGCAGTTGGTGACTTAAAACATGGAGATACATTCGATGTTACTATATATACTGGTGGTAAAGATACTGGTATTGTAAAAATATATCAATTGAGCGGGAATGAAAATGATGAAATAAACTTACATAGATATAAAACCATTTATGACTCGGGTTTGAATCATAATTATGGTAGATTTGTAACACCTATTACTAAGGCTTATAATCCTGGAACATATGTAGCTGTTATGAAACTTGGAGAAAATTATTATTATGGAGGCAGCTTTAAAATCTCAAAATAATTAAACCTCATCAAAAAATATTAAATACTATTTTTATTAGACAAAAACCATTTTAAAAGGTCCTCTACCTTATATAAGATAGAGGACCTTTTGATTATTTTCCCTTTTTAAAGTTAAAAAAACCCTTACTTTCTTTATAAATTATATTTTTTATTCAACAACTGTTTTCACCTCATTAAGTTCTATAATCTAATATGCAATATTGCATATTCTATATGTTCACTTTTTAAAAATGCGATAATTTATCTATAAAAATATTTAAAATTAATATTGAAAGGAGAATATTACATGTCTTTCTATTCTTGGTCTCCACTTATTTTCTTAATAGTTATTGCAATTATCATTTCTATTCAAAAGACTAAGAAACAATAATTGATTATTTGGAGGTGTAAAAATGTCATTTGCAACATGGAGTGCAATTTTTATGACTTTAATCGGAGCAATTTCTGGAGCAGTCTTTGGTTCGATCTCCTCTAGAAATAAAACCAAAAATTAAATAATGACGTAAAAATGAATTTCTAATAAAACTCTATACAAAAAAGTAGCCTATAAAATTTTATAGGCTACTTTTCATTTCATCATTATTACTTAGCTAATTCTTTCGTACCCTTCATTACATCAACGAAGAATCCCCAGTTATTCACAACAGAAGAAATACTAATATGTTCATCTGGAGTGTGAACATTGAATATATCTGGACCGAATGAAATTGCATCTAATTCAGGCATCTTTTGAACGAATACACTGCATTCAATCCCTGCATGTACAGCGAAGATTTCAACATCTTTATTGTATTTTTCTTGATGCACTTTTTCAAACAAATTACGAATTTGTGAATTCGGATTGTATGGCCATTCTGGATACTCTGACTCGATTTCAAATGTTGCACCAACTAACTCGGCGATACATTTAATCTCATCTGCAACATGTTGTTTTAAACTACTTACAGAACTTCTCACTTCGTTACGTAATTTAATTTCATTTTGTAACGTTTCAATAACGCCTAAATTTGTTGAACTTTCTACAAGACCTTTAATATCCATACTCATACTTTGAATGCCGTTTGGAATTAAGAATAATGATGAAATAAGTTGCTTTTGTGTCTCTTTAGCAAATACTTTTTCTACTTTCTCATCCAATTTTGTAAGTGTAACGTGAACATCTGGATCAACAGCACGCATTTCTTCTTGTAATACTCTCGTCCAAGATTCTAGTTTTTCTTCTACTTTCTCTACATCTTCTGTACGTAATACAACTGTAGCTACACTTTCACGCGGAATTGCATTTGTTTTTAATCCGCCGTGAACTTCACTTATATCAAATTGAATATTTGCTGATAAATCGCGTAATACTCGTCCTAATACTTTGTTCGCATTACCACGTTGTTTATCAATTTCCATACCAGAATGTCCGCCTTTTAAACCACCAACATATAGACGGTATGCATCCGTATTCGCTGGCGCTTCATCCCAAATCACTGGAATTGTTTCAACAGCTTTCGCACCACCTGCGCTACTTACAAGTAATTTATGATCTTCTTCAGAATCAATATTTATAAAAATCTTACCATCAAAGTGATTTGCATCAACAGCAAAAGCCCCGCCCATTGTTGTTTCTTCTTCAGTAGTAATAACTACTTCAAGTGCTGGATGCGGAAGGTCTTTCGAATCTAATAAAGCCATCGCATACGCCACTGCAATACCATTATCAGCGCCTAAAGTCGTTTGATTTGCATATAACATGTCCCCAATGATTCGTAATTCAATTGGATCTTTTTCAAAATCATGTACTGTTGCTTGATTTTTTTCACACACCATATCCATATGACCTTGAATGATAATAGCTGGTACATTTTCATAACCAGCAGTTGCTTCTTTTTTAATAATGACATTTAATGCTTCATCTTGAATCACTTCTAAGTTACGCTCTTTTGCAAAGCCAACTAAATAATCACTAATTTCCTTTTCATTACCTGATCCTCTAGGAATCTTTGAAATTTCTGCAAAATGATAAAATACAGGGTGCTTTGTTAATTGTTCTAAAGTAGAATACATTGTTAAGCTCCTCTCAAAATGACAAATAATATGTAAGTCTCTTATCATTATACCATGATTCATTATTTTCACTTTCTATTTCATACTTTAATATCCGCTCGTTAAACATTTAAATTGCATATAAAAAGAGAAAGAAAATGCACTATGCATTTTCTTTCTCTTTTTTTGCTCTCATATATTTTGAAGTACTATTATTCATTAATTTCTCTAACCGATTTATATTTTCCGTTAACGCACCTTTCACAAGAGAGAAATCTGTATTTGGTTCTTCTTTTTTTTCTTTAAAAAATGAAGACTTTTGTACATTTACTTCAGCCATCTCTTCTCCCCCTTTTCAAAAAAATACAACCTTTTATTTATATTATATAGCAAATGCAGACAGGGTGTACACGTATCATTTTCTTTTTAATTCTTCTTCTAATTCTTCTACTTGCTGCATCGTATCCCCTTTAATTAACGAGAAATCTGATGTACCTTCAACTCCTAGCTGGCATTCTCTCTTTTTTATTTTTGTTAATTATCATAAAATTACCAATATTAATCTACTATTTAATAATAATATTTGATATTATAAAAAAGTAGATTTTAATGGAATTATAATCTAATATATTTTTGGTTAAAATAATTTTTCACACATAATAGATTTAAAAACAACACAGTCTATTTACACTATTATGCGTCTAGATACAACAGAAAAGAATGAGGTTATTTCTGACAATGGACTCTTTGTTATTGAATCACCCAACACCCAATGGCTATTAACTCGTAATATAATAAATGATTCCTTTGATATAACCTATTTAACCAAAAATCTTTTCGAAAATGAAATAGCAAAACTAATAAAAGATTAATCCTTTAAGACGGGAGTATATTTATATTGAATAAACAACAGCATTCTAGCAAAAAAAAGGAAGGCTTTTTCGAAAATAGGATATTACCCATCATCACTGTTCTTTCAGGTGTCATTCTACTAGTGTACAAAGGGTTAGAATTTATTTCAAAGTATGTATTAATTTTAATCTTATTTACACTAATTATTGCTTCGTTATACTTATTGTTTATGAAAGAAATAGTTGGTGCTGTTATTGGACTCCTTTTTGCGGCCCTTGGGTATTATATGTATAAAATCATTTTTAAACAAAAAAGAAATAGCAGATAAGCAAATCATAAAGAGTGTATATAAAAGAGAATGCTTTTACGCATTCTCTTTTATATACTTATATGGAATTGCCTCTACAAATTTTTCTAATCGATCCACATTTTGAGTCAATGCACCTTTCACAAGAGAGAAATCTGTATTTGGTTCTTCTTTTTTTTCTTTAAAAAATGAAGACTTTTGTACATTTACTTCAGTCATCTCCTCTCCCCCTTTTCAAAAAGATACAATCTTCTATTTATATTATATCGTAAATGTAGACAGCGTGTACAAGTATCATTTTCTTTTTAATTCTTCTTCTAGTTCTTCTACTTGCTGTAATGTATCTCCTTTTATTAACGAGAAATCTGTTGTATCTTCATTATCTTCTTTAAAAAAATCATTGTCATAATCTTTTATCACTACAATCACCTCTACGTGCTAGTGTAGGGATGATTGTCCGATTTTATACAAGTTTGTCTAAATTTACTTTGTCTTTATGTATAAGTGAAAAGGACAGAAAAAAACTCTGCCCTTATTTACTAAAATAACTATGATGTATTGTTAAATTATATACATTTTCAAAATCCCGATCTTGCAGATTATTTTTCTTCCCATCAATAACAATAAAAACATCACTCACTATTTTTGCTGGTATAATTCCGACATTTTCTACTTGCACCGCTTTCTGCTCATTCAATTGCTCAATGTGTTCAAACGGAACGATAATACTAAATTGCGAGCGGATACCGCGAAAGTTCGTATTTAATTCCTTTGCCGCTTCAAATACAACAATCTTCGCCCCAATCTTTTCCCCATATGAATCTAAAAATGCGTTTAAACTTTTTGTATATTCTTCTTCCGTATGCCATTCCATCGTACCGAACACTGCTGGATTGACATTTTGAATAATTGTTGTGTATATTTCTCCTCTTGCTTTAGAAGCAATTAATGACCGTTTTATCGATTGAACAGTCTTGCCGATATCGCTAAATTTCGCTCCCCATATTTCTGAAATATTAGGTGTTAAAATAAAGGCAATATCAACGAAAATAACCATTGCAGTGAACATTAAAAGATTTTTCCAGAGGGTTAAATCAATTCCTTTTATCATGAAATACACGGTGACTGATACTATAAACAACCCATACCAAGTCTTTCTAATTCGTTGCTTCTTCTCCTCGTACAACTCTTCATTTCTCCAGTAAAAGAAAATAAGTACTAGAAAAACGATTGCTAAAATAAATAAACCGATTCGAATGTTAGAGATCACCAATGACATCACCCTCCATTCAAAAACTACTCACGATATCATTACATGCATAAGCAGCTCTCTTTATGACAAAAGACGTGGACAAGCTTCTAAACTTAGCAATATCGCATATACATTAGAAGGTACCACGTCTTTTATCCTGAATCTACATTGTATATGTAGACAAGCATGCGTTTCAAATTTTCATGTTAAAAAGTAATATGTTTCGGAATTTCTCCTTCAGGTACTTCTCCATCCATACTTAAGTAATAATGGCGAATCGGGCGTAAATTATCGTCTAATTCATACACGAGTGGTATACTCGTTGGAATATTTAATGAAACAACACCATCACTTGAAAGGTTATCTAAGTATTTCACTAGCGAACGTATTGTATTACCGTGCGATGAAATTATCACCTTTTCACCACTTTTTAATGATGGCGCAATTTCTGAATGCCAATAATTAAGTACTCTTTTCTCCGTATCCACTAAACATTCAGTCAATGGAAACTCACCTTTTTTAAGTGCTTTATATTTTGGATCATTCATTTCATATCTAGGATCATCTTCAGTAAGAGCAGGTGGTCTTACATCAATACTTCTTCTCCAAATATGAACTTGCTCCTCACCATATTTTTTCGCTGTTTCATCTTTATTTAACCCTTGCAATGCACCGTAATGTCTTTCATTTAGCTTCCATGATTTATGTACTGGCACCCAGGCAAGATCCATCTCATGAAGTACAATCCATAACGTCCGAATTGCTCGTTTTAATACAGATGTATAAGCTACATCAAAAGTATATCCGTTTTTCTTTAATATCGCTCCTGCTTCTCTCGCTTCACTTAACCCATTTTCTGATAAATCTACATCTGTCCATCCTGTAAATCGATTTTCAAGATTCCATAAACTTTGTCCGTGACGAATAAGTACAAGTTTTATCATAATAATTCCCCTCTCGGAAATGTGAATTTTATTGTTCCATTGCGTACACGTATAAAGTATCTAGTAATGTATCTTTTTATCCATTCACTCTATGATCAAACCATAGTTGCCAAATGTATGGATAAAATTTGTTCTTTTTCAAACTATAAAAACAGATATATTTCTTATTATTTTTGATCGATTACAACTTCTCGTTTTGATATCCAAGCATCAAAACCTGATCGACTATTTGCCATTTCATTCATAACTTGATGCCAATTTTCTTCGCACGATTCACCAAATTTTGAAAAAATAACACTCATTTGTTCTCTTTGTACATCGCTCAGTTTTTTCTCTAAATCGGTACCTTTTTCTGTTAAAGATAACTGTTTCACACGGCGATCATGTGTAGCTTCATTACTCTCAATTAAGCCCTTTTCCACAAGTTGTCGTAATGGACCGTGAAGAGCTTGTTTACTTATTTCTAGCATTGATAATAACTCATTTACACTTATCCCTGGAAAGCGTGCGATAAAAAATAAAATTCGGTGATGTACTCGTTGTATGCCATACTCTTTTATAATTTCATCTGGCTTTTCAGTAAATGTTTTATATGCAAAGTAAAATAATGCTAATGCTTCATTCATCTGTTCTTCTTTATGTTGTGTCATCTACTTTCCCCCTGTATGTAAATTATACCACAATCCAGTAATCAATATTTTAATGAACGCATTGGAACTTAGTCTATTGAAATATTCATTGCAAAATTAGGAGATGATTCACTTGAAAACGCAATATACTGTAAGTACATATTTATTAGATCGACTAAGCGAATTAGGAATTGAACATATTTTTGGTGTCCCTGGTGATTATAATTTGGCTTTTTTAGATGATGTACTAGCACATGAAAAGCTAAAGTGGATTGGTAATTGTAATGAATTGAATGCGGCATATGCTGCAGATGGATACGCTCGTATAAAAGGAATCGCCGCTCTTATTACCACTTTTGGTGTTGGAGAATTAAGCGCACTTAACGGCGTTGCTGGGTCATACGCAGAAAACGTACCAGTTATAAAAATAACTGGTACGCCAACAACTAAAGTAATGGAAAATGGAGCACTCGTTCATCATACGTTAGGTGATGGAAAGTTCGATCATTTTTCCAATATGTATCGAGAAATCACAGTGGCACAAGCAAAATTAACACCTGAGCATGCTGTTGAAGAAATTGACCGTGTGTTACGTGCATGTTGGATTGAGAAACGCCCTGTTCATATTCAATTACCGATTGATGTGTATAATAAACCAATCAATAAACCTACGGAACCAATTTTACATAAACCAGTTGTAAGTAATAAAGATGCGCTAGATAAAATGCTTCTACATGCCACTTCAAAAATAAATAGTGCAAAGAAACCTATTATTTTAGCTGATTTTGAAGTGGATCGTTTTCATGCTAAAGAATATTTATATCAATTTGTAGAAAAAACAGGGTTTCCTATTGCAACGTTAAGTATGGGAAAAGGAATATTTCCAGAAAAACACCCTCAATTTATAGGGATTTATACTGGTGATGTAAGTTCTCCATACTTGCGTAAAAGAATTGATGAATCTGACTGTATTATTAGTATTGGTGTGAAGTTAACTGATACTATTACAGGTGGCTTCACACAAGGTTTTACGAAAGAACAAGTTATTGAAATTCATCCCTACACTGTGAAAATTACAGATAAAAAATACGGGCCAGTTGTAATGAAAGATGTTTTACAACAGTTAAGTGATGTAATTAAGCATCGAAATGAAGAAACGCTTGATATTAAGCCATTTATTTCAGAATCACTACCTATAACAGAAGAGTTCAATCCAAAAGCACAAATGGTTACACAAAAACGTTTTTGGCAACAAATATACCATTTCTTACAAGAAAACGACGTCTTACTTGCAGAGCAAGGAACACCTTTCTTTGGTAGTGCCGCTATCCCTTTACCAAACAATACTACATATGTAGTGCAACCATTATGGGGATCGATCGGCTATACGTTACCTGCTCTACTTGGTACACAGCTCGCTAATTTATCGCGGCGCAACATTTTAATTATTGGTGATGGTTCTTTCCAATTAACTGTCCAAGAATTATCGACCATGCTTCGTCAAAATTTAAAACCGATTATATTTTTAATTAATAACAATGGTTATACTGTTGAACGTGCAATTCATGGTCAAAACGAACCGTATAATGATATACAAATGTGGGAGTACACAAAACTAGCGAAAGTATTCGGAACAGAAGAAAAAAGCCTAACATGTAAAGTAGAAAATGAAACAGAGTTACAAGAAGTCTTAACTAAAATAAGTATTGATAAGGATCAGCTTACCTTTGTTGAAGTTGTAATGAGCCAAGGGGATCAGCCTGAACTGCTAGCTAAACTTGGGAAAAGATTCGGCCAACAAAATTCTTAATATAAAAAGCATAACCTAATTATATAAAAAGAAAAGGATGGAAAGTGCCACCCTTTTCCTTTTATATATACTATTTTAAGAACCTTCTTCGACTAACGTCTCGTGTGACAAGTCAAAATTCTTAATCAACCTTTAACTTTATAGCTTTTGTAGCAATAAATGTTTTAATATGCTTATCTAATATCCTTGTTCCACCAAAATCATCCTCATAAAAACCTGTTATAATAAAACCCGCTTCAATTTGGCCTTGGATTTGATCTTCTAGTGTATGCGCATATTCTATTGTTTGATTTGAATCGATGTAATCTTGAACTTCATCCTCTGGTAAATAATCCAATGTCGATGAAGGAATTGAATGTTTTACATCAAGAATACCTTTTTGTTCTTGATTATCATCAAAAATCCATAGTAACGGATTTGTAAATCCAGAAATGAGAATACCTTTATTCTTTAAAACCCTTGAAACTTCATTCCATACAAGATGAACATCTTTTACAAATAAATTAGAAACAGGATTTACAACAATATCAAAATATTCATCCTCAAAATCACTAAGGTCTGTCATATCTCCTTGTACTGTTTTTAAAGTTAACCCATCCCGTTCTGCTACCTTTTCATCTTGTTCCAACTGCTTTCTTGATATATCAGTAACTGTTACATCCGCCCCAGCAGCAGCTAGAACAGGTGCTTGTTGCCCGCCACCTGACGCTAAGCAAAGTATCTTTAATCCATCTAATGACTTTGGAAACCAATCTCTAGGAACTGATTTTTCTGTGGTAACTGTGATTTCCCATTCACCTGATTTACTTCTTTCAATAACCTCGCTACTTACAGGTTGTGTATATCTAGAACCTTCTTCAACCTTTTTATCCCATGCATTACTGTTTTGTTGAGTTGTATCCATTATAACTATTCCCCCTAGCTATCTTGTTACATTTTAAGTGTAAGATCATTTACTATTTATGTTTTTCTTTTTCTATTAACCTAACCAATAATTAATACATACTTTTCTATATTTATATTAACAGATAAAAAGTAGTAAGAAAAATAAAACATTCTAAATAGAAAAAATACAAATTTATTTTAAAAAATAAAAAGGCATTCCAAACTTGTTGACGGTTGGAACACCTTTTTATTTGTTGTTTAAATTTTTAATCTCCTAACTACAACCATTAAACAAATCAATTACAATTTATTTATTCCGCAAGCGTTAACTGCCAAGACACACCATACTTATCATTTAACCAACCAAATTTTTTACTAAACGGATAGGCACCTAAAGGCATAAGTACTGCTCCATCCTCCGCTAGTTTATTAAAAGCTGTTTCAATTTCTTCTTCCGTATTACAAGTTACATAAAGAGACATAGCTGGCGTAAATGTAAAATTATGATTTACATAACTATCTATGCACATGAACTCTTGCCCGTGTAATGTAAACGTTGCATGAATGACAGTACCCTCTTTACCAGGTCCGTTTTCATCGTAACGAGAGATACTTACAATTTCTGATTGATCGAATAGCGACGTGTAAAAATTCATCGCTTCCTCAGCTTTACCTTCGAACATTAAAAACGTAGTGATTTTTTGATTTGTAGTACTCATATAGAGACCGCCCCTTGTTATGTATTTATGTAAAACATACATCGGCCAGCCAAAACCGAACGTACATTCTTATAAGTGTATTGTCTATAAAAACGATACATTTGTCAATTATCTACTCTCTTATTTCTTCTTAAATAATGCTGTCCAAAGAAATGATTCCCCAAACATAGTATTTGGTAGTTTAATTTGCCTCATCTTTCGAATTTCAATTACCTCAAATTCTTTAAATATATCTCTCAGTTTTTCTTCTGAATATGCAAGGCCACCTTGTAAACTCCACCCTCTATATACGTCCCAATCCGTTATTTCTGATCCATTTCGCTCATCTAAATCACCTGCTGCAAAACATGTTAATCCGAAATAACCACCTGGTTTCAATGAGTTTTTAATTAAATCCACATAATTTACTCTTCTATGTGGCGGAATATGATGTAAACAGCCCGAATCGTATACAAAATCAAATTCATTTTGAACCTCTAAATTGAAAATTGAGTCACAAATAAATTCAATTTCTACTCCTTTTGCTAAAGCCCTCTCTTTCGCCCAATTAATGCCCTCTATCGATAGATCCACTGCTGTTACATCAAACCCTTCATTTGCTAGATAAATTGCGTTTCTACCCGGACCACATCCAAGTTCCAGTACTTTTCCTTTTGAAACCCGCTTTTTTTGTATATACGAAACTAGATTCTCATCTGGAACATTTTCAAAAAACGGAACATCTTTTTCTCTATTCGCATAAAATTCATTCCAAAATGGTTCTGCTGGTCTTAATAATGAATCCAGCATTTTAATAATATCTTCTTGCGTATGCAACGTTTCATTTTTCATTTGCACCCCTCCAATTTTAATATTCAGAAAATTATTATATATCTTTTAGAACTTTAAGACAAAGAAAAAACTCCTACATTCAATAGGAGTTTTTCTCTTTAAAATCCAAGTACAGCTAACCAGTTTAACAACTTCTCTTCTCGCGCTTTTAAATCATCGTTCCTAAGCTTACCTAACTGTATTTCACTAACAATTTCTCCGTCCGCCATAAAAAGAATTCTTTCTGTTTTTGCTGCTACTTTCACATCATGAGTGACTAACATAATGGTCGTTCCATCACGATTAATATTTAATAATATTTGCATTACTTCTTCTGTTGATTTTAAATTTAAAGCACCAGTCGGCTCATCTGCAAAAATAATATTTGGATTATTAATAAGCGCTCTACAAATAGAGACTCTTTGTAATTGCCCCCCAGATGCTTCGGTTATATAATGAGACGCTATATCACTTATCCCCATATTCTCCATTAGCTCTAGAGCACGTTTATTTACTATTTTCTTACTCTCACATTTCGCTAAATATGCTGACAAGATGATATTATCAAATAGATTCAAGTTTCTAAGAAGGTTGCTCTGCTGAAAAATAAATCCTATTTCAGTAAGGCGTAATTTTGCTAACTCTTCTTCTTTCATACATGATAATTCTTTACTATCAATTTTTACACTTCCTGATGACATTTGATCCATTCCACTAATATTATATAGTAACGTCGATTTCCCAGAACCAGAAGGCCCCATGACTGATACAAATTCTCCCTCATAAACCTCTAAATCTATATTTTTTAGCACGTGATAATTTGCATTTCCATCCATTGAATATGTTTTGTTTACTTGCTTTACTTCTAAAATTTTTTTCAAGTGATACACCCCTACTCCCCATTTGGCTTTACATCGTTTGTTTGCTTCATAGTAAAACTACTGAAAAGTGTTGTTGCAGTCACAGATATAAATAAAATAGCTGGACATATTATATAAGAAACGATAGGATTTACGACAAACTTTATATGAGCTGCTCCCATAAATGACCCTAACCAACTTACTAACATTTCACCAAATGTAGCAGCTATACATGTCCCTATCAAAATGCCTAATAATACAATGACGATAGAACGTGTTATATACTGTATACGAATATCTTTACTAGAAAAACCGATATTTTTCATAATTAAAATTTGCGAAGAATCTTTTGCTAATAACATTTTAAAAAACATCGCAGTAATTAAAACTGATATCAATATCGCAATCAAAATAGCCACTTGCGTCACAAGTCTTAATTGTTTAATTGTTTCTCCTAAAGTTTGCGTTACATAATCATTTATATCTGTTATTTTTGCAGAACTAAAATTTTGTTTATACTCCTTCACTTTTTCTTGCAAGTCCACTTTAGGCTTCATATCTACATTTACTACATACCATAATATATTTTCATTATTATTAGAAAAACTAGCTTTAGCTGTTTTGCCACCATTCGTTACATCTTGATATATACCACTAATCGCTAGTCCTTTCTCTTTCCCATCTACAAATAAAAAGATATAATCCCCTACACTCTTTTTTAATTCATTTGCGTTCATATAAGAAAGAGCAATTTCATTTTCATTTTTTGGTGCCCTACCTTGGATATAGTCTAATGGAAATGTAGTGAAGTCTCCCATTTCTACATTTAAGTTTTCATGTGTACCATCAGCGTTTACCATTTTAAATGTACTCGTAACAAATGTTGCATATTTTTCTACTTCTTTATCATTTTTTACATATGAAATAACACCCTTAAAACGTTTCTCTATATTTTCAGTTTGCTGTAAATCTATTCGAATATCGCTTTTTCCTGTTCCCATATAATTTACAAAATCCGGTGACTGAATCGTATACAAAAAGTTAACAGGTACAACAATCATGAACACAGCTATTATTAATACGATACTTAATACACGATATAACTTGAATCTTTTTATAACATCTTCTATACCAATAAATATATTTACATTTGTAAATTTAGTTTGTTTGAGTGAAAAGGATTTTCTAATCTTTCTTTTTCCTAGTTTATCTCTTGATTGTAAAGCGTCTATTGCTGTAATTCCCCTAAAATTCCGCAAAATAATACGACAGAACAGGATAACGACTAAAAATAACAATATTGTAATTATGAATGGCACAATATTGTGTAAAATGCTTTTATTTGCCGCCCCCATATAAAGAGTGATATTCGAAGTGAATATCTTTGTAACAAATAGTGAAAGTATATATCCACATATACACCCACCAGCTGAAATAACAACATATTTTGTTACATATAGTTTTTGAATATCTTTACTTGTAATGCCGATAGCTTTCATAACACCAATTTCCCGATAATCTTCTTCCATCGAAGTAATAATCGTAAATCTAATACATAACATTGCAATTAACATTAATAATGCACTTATTATGATAAGTACTGCAGCTATTATTCCATCTGTTAATGAATTGAGTGTTTTAAATAGTGAATACGTAATAGAGGGACCTTTTTGTGGTAAGTTCGATGACTTATATAGATTTTCAAATTCATTTATTTTATTTTCGTCTGTTAGCTGGAATTCAATAAGATATTCGCTTTCTCCAAAATTTCTTTTTATTCTTTCAAAATCTTTATTGCTTATTACAAATCGTTTTGAACTAACGATTGATGGGTTCATTTGAACATCACGAACAAATGCTGAAATCGTAAATTCTAGTTCATTATTATCTTTAATAACCCATATTTTATCTCCCATACGCAAATTATATTTTTGCATATAATAAATGGGTACACCTATTTCCCCTTTCCTAACATCAACCACTTCATTATTTAAATTTAATAAAAAATCAAACTTACTATTTTGTTTAACGAAACTAATGTCCATTACACTATTATGTTCTGCTTGATTTTTCTTTTTAATAAAAATGTTAGATCCATTTATTTGAACCATCTCAGCCGTTTGCTGTTTTTTTACAAACGGATTTTTTTCTACAAAGGAATCAATTGACTTTTGATTTACTTCTCCGGCATGCATTTGTACGAAGTGCGGTGCGTTTGATACTTTAACCAATTGATCCATTGAGTTCAATAGATTTATAACATTACTTGAAGCACTAGCCATTAAAAGACTTGATAACATGATAAACATAAATAAAATAGTAATTATCATTTTATTTTGAGAGAAATCTCTTTTTAACATTCTCCTAATCATATAAAGCTAGTTCCCTTCATTGGATAGTATTTTCTTCGTTACAACTGCTATTAATAACATTATGAAACTAATAACTAATATAGGTAAATAAATTTTCATACTGAATTCTTCAAACATAAAACCATAAACGACTTGCCCAATCGGTGCCATGCATTGGGATACCGCTGTTATAATTGCCATTACTTTTCCTAAGTTCTCATTTGGTGTTTTCTTTTGAACTACAGTAATCACATAGATGGATACAATTGTCATGATCATTGCAATTAAAATAGAAGAAAGTATAAAGAGGATAAATGGTGGATAGTGTCCTAAATTAAGAATAAATGGTGTAACTGATAGTGCCATCGGTATTACTGATAAAGCTATTAAAATCATCCAATAATACAATGTTTGCATCTGTAGCTTTTTCGCAAAAAAACCTATTGATAATGCACCTATAATAGTAGCAAAATCGATCAATCCCATTCCAATTCCATATAACGTGTGGCTACTTTCCATTGTTACTCGTATAATAATTGGAGCACCAACAACAAATAGCGGCGTCAGTATTAAATTTAGTAATGCGGCTAAAAGCATAGATTTCAAAATAAATGGTTGTTTTAAAACATATATAAACCCTTCTTTCATATCCTTTACAATTGTCGGTATGATATGGCTTTCTTGCACTCTCTTTATAAAAGGTATTGTAATAAACATTTCTAAAATCGCAGATAAAAAGAAAGCAAGACAACTTATTATCAAGAGCATTTTCAAACCAATGATGCCGTACAATATTCCTCCTAATACAGGGGCAACTATATTAGATAATGCTTGCACACCATTTACGATACCGTTCGCTTGTTCTAATTTTTTCTCTGGAACTAATTGCGGAATACTTGCCATTACAACTGGTGCGTACATTGCATTAACGATTGCTAGTAAAAACATAATTGTTCCAATCAATAGAATAGATACAGATCCAGTAAATAACAAAACTATAAAGCTTAATACAATCGCAGTATTTATAAAATCAAAAATAACCATTAATTTACGACGATTGAAACGATCTGCTATCGCTCCGCCAAGAGGAGCTAGCAAAAACGGAATACTCGTTATCGCATATAATCCTGCGAATATATCAGCACGCCCTGTTAAATCTAGCACATATAATGACAGAGCAAAACGTAAAAGTGTTGAACCCAAAATAGTAATAATTTGCCCACTCACCATTAAATAAAAATCTTTCATCGAAGGTTTTATACTAATAGATATCATAATCACACCCTTCCTTTAATTTAGACCGACTGTCGGTCTATAATAAACAAACAGAAAAAATATTATTTCTGTTTCATTAAAACCTCCAGCATATAATTAAAGGATCCTTCTTTCGCTCCAACAGATACTTCCATCATTTTAATATAAGCTTTCACTCTCCTCATCATTTCTTCCGGCTTCCATTGGAATAACCCATCATCAAATATGACTTGCGCTGATGATAGTAATAGTTCAATCGTTTCTTGTGGATATGAAGTCGAAAATATCCCTTCTTCAATTCCTTGTTCTAAAATTTCTGTTAATACAGGAGATAAATGAATAATAGATTGTACTAAACTTTTTTGATGCATTTCTGCATTATTTGGTTGATGAAATTGCTCAATCATTTTATCTTTTACATCCCCTGATTTTGGCGATTGCTCCATTAAAACTCGAAATAACTTTTCTAATACTGGTATATTTGGATTAGAAACGATTACTTTCGCTTTAGCAACATCTTCTTTAATAATCCTCATAATAATCTCATCCATTACTTCTTCTTTCGATTTAAAATAGTGATAAAACGTCCCCTTTGCTATTCCTATCTCTTTTAAAATGTCATTCACTGTTGTTTTCGTATAACCTTTCGTAAGAAATAATCGTTCAGCCGTTTCTAAAATTTCTTTTCTACGCTCCTCATACTCCTTAATTATTCGCATTCACGTTCTCCTTCCAACCAGACCGACTGTCGGTCTATTTTAATTATATGTTTAATTAGTAAAAAGTTTCCTATTTTATACATATACAACATCCTACTTCCAATTTCCTTTATAAATTTTTATTTCTTAACGTCCGTTCAATTTGTTTAAAACGTATCTCACGCTTCTTATCATCACCTTTCATTTTAGGAAAAAAGGTTTTCGTATTGGTTAACACCACAAATTACATTGATTAAACAAATACTTCTTTCTTTTGTTACAGCAGAAGCAGGTAGGTTCTTCACTTATCTGCTTTCTCTGTATATTTTTTAAGAAATCGAAAATAATACCAACAAGCTGTTTGAACTAGCAGCTTCACTCTTCTCGTAATGGGGATGCAATTTATCACAATTAGCTAACTCATTGAACTCACTGGCAGACAACCAAAATCGTTGTCTGCTTTTTGTATGAGATTTTTTGTTTTACATATACTACTTTTGAACCTGCAGACCAATACGAGCCATTTTGGTGCTTGGGAGTTCCCTTCCGGGGATAAGTATTTTTTACTTATCCCTTTTTTTGTATAGACACGTATATTTATGGCAAAACTAATTACAAGCAGATTTTCTGTTTATGCGTAGTTCTAAACAAGATTACTTTTTCTCCTATTAAAGGACGGCAGGTACGACTGCTAGTCCTTTTTTCTTATTTCGCATACTATCCTATCCCTTTTGTTAACTTCACACTGCATTATCTTCATCGTCGTAGTAAGCAAATTCCCAATAAGGATGGCAGTTGTGCATCTCGAGTTCCCATCGAACAAAACTAACAAAGTTACAAATTTCTTTTACCAAATCGGCCAATTCTTTGTTTGCAAAAGATGTTTTCATATCGTTATACCAATTGATTTTTTCATAATTCCTATCATCATCAGAGGAGCTAGTACGAATTGCTTGCTCTCGATTTTTTTCGATTAAATATTGTCCATACGTAAGTTGCACTTGTTCTTGAATTACGACATGGCTGTAGTACCCTTGTTCTACTGGTTTTGGACTATAAAATTTATTTTAAATACGGTGAATGAAATTTCCCCTCTTCATCACCTTTGTTGTATACAAACGAAAAAGAGCCGCAATATTTTGCGACTCTTTACAATTATAACTATTTAACGGCCACGTCTTTGCTGCCCTTGCTTTGTACTACCTTTTTTTATTACTTGGCTTATTAAATGATCGGTTGTTTTCATTTCTTGAACTATTTCTTGAATTACTTCTTGAGCCATTTCTCGAACCACGTCTTGAATCTTCACGGCTATCCTTTTGACGATACTCGCCTGATTTCTTCGGAGCCGGCTTTGGTACCGGTTTTCCATTTTCATCTACACGTTTTATCTTCGGTTGTTCGATTATTTCTCTTTTCAATGGTGCACCAAGCGTTTTTTCAATTTCTTCTAAATGTTTTTCATCTTTCGCTGCAACAAACGTAATTGCAAGACCTGATCCACCTGCACGTCCTGTTCGGCCAATGCGGTGAATGTAACTCTCTACATCTTCAGGGATATCATAGTTAAATACGTGCGTTACACCATCTACATCAAGTCCACGAGCTGCTACATCCGTTGCGATTAAGTACTGAATTTTAGCTTCGCGGAAACTCTTCATAACTCTTTCACGTTTCGCTTGAGGTATATCACCATGAAGTTCAGCACAATTATAACCTAGTCCTTTTAAATTATCATACAATTTACTTGCTCTAACCTTTGTACGACAGAAAATAACTGCTAAAAATGGCTGATCACGATCCATAACAAAACGAAGTGCATCTGGCTTTGCACGATCTGTCGTCTCAATGACACGCTGCTCAATTGTATTTACCGTTACTTCTTCACTTTGTACTTGAATCATTTGCGGCTCATCCATATAACGTTTCGCCAATTTTTTAATATCTTTTGGCATAGTTGCTGAGAATAACATCGTTTGTTTACTACCAGGTGTCTCATCTAATATATCTTCAATATCATATAAGAAACCGAAATAAAGCATCTGATCCGCTTCATCTAATACAATCGTTGAAAGATTACTTAAATCAATCGTTTCACGTCGTATATGATCTAATAATCGTCCTGGTGTTGCAACAACAATATGTGTATTACCTTTTAATTTTCTCAATTGTTGTGCTACATCTTGACCACCATAAATTGCTAGAACATTAATATCTTCTCGTTGCACAAGCATTTTTTTAATTTCAGTTGTAATTTGCAGCGCTAGTTCCCTTGTTGGTGCAACAATTAAAGCCTGAACATCGCTACATTCTGGATCGATTTTTTCTAAAATTGGTAACACAAATGCTAACGTTTTACCCGTTCCTGTTTTCGCCTGCCCAATAATATCTTTACCTGACAGTATAACAGGAATTGCCTGCTCTTGAATTGGGGTTGCTTCTGTAATTCCATTTTCACGTAATGTATGATTAAACGTTTCACTAATTCCTAATTCTAAAAAGTTTTTCAAATAGACCACTTCTTTTCCTTATTTTTCACATTAGCTTTCATTGTACCATTTGTTTCGCCAAATATGAAAAATAAAAAAATTCTTATCTTCTTTTTTTATATTCATCATGTACTAGTTGGACAAGTTCTTTTTGTTTTTTCTCAGAATTTATTAATGCTTCCATGTTAGTAGAAGACAAAATGAACTTCTTAACTTTTCTATTACTCCAAATTAATCTTGTATACTTTGTATCTTCGTGTAACTTTCGAAACCACTCAAATTCGCTTAATTTGGCAATATGATGTTTTAATTTCATGTCATTTCGAGGATAAAATAAAATGATATCTGCAATTACATCAAACAATAAACTCATCTTCTCCCCCCCTATACATATATATTTCAATGTTACGGAAATATAGTTATAGGGTGATAAAATTGACAACTACATTCATAAGGATCTTTTGCATATTTTACTTACTATATTTTCAATCCACCACAATTATAACGGCAAAATCTCAAACAGATGTAATCAGTGAATTCAAACATGCTTTGCTCAAAAATGATAAAGAATTAATGCAGTCATATGTAACAGAAGGAGTTAAACTACCTACTTTCCAAAAGGAAAAACCTATTCATGAAATTAAAACCGTACCATCTCCAAAAGAAGATACTACAATTCTTATTTCTTATTTCAAAGGCACTAATGATGAATTTACTATCGGTTTCATTTTGGAAATAGTAACAAAAAACAATAAAATATCTCTCATAAATCAAATTTATGATGGCAATCCACTTATGAAAGAAGCTACTATCGTAAAAGAATATGAAATGAAGTGTAAGGAACATATACTTACTCCTACAAAATTCCCGTTCGAAATTCACGAATTTCAAGGATACATCTATAACGATTACTTAAACCTCCAATACTACAATGAAGATATTAATGGGATTTTTAAAATCACTGTTTCACCAGTTCAAAACAAATTAGATTTCTATGTACATAGGGGCGCTAAGTTCTATAGCTTAAAAAATAATATAAAAGCATTATACAATCCTCATTTCGATTCAGCATATGAGCTCCTATTTCAGAAAAATGGTTTTCAATACACAATTGCAATTGGTAACAAACGCTATATACAAGGAAAATATAACGTAAAGGCTTTAATTCAAATTGCAGAATCTATGAATTAAAAAAACGAGCTTTCTTATATAGAAAAGATCGGTTTTTTATTATTTTATATATTGAATTCCCCTCCATGATAGCAATAATACTTTACAGCTTTAAGGTCTTTAATTCTCTTTAAAGACTCTTCCGCTTTTTCTATATCTAAACAAAAATTCGGATTAGCTATTACTAACTCACGATTCTCATGAACAGCCGCATCTCCCGTAATTACACAATCTAAATTCGGAAAATATAATGAAATATGTCCCGAAGTATGTCCTGGGGTTGCTACTATTTGACATTCATTATTCAAAATCATTTGATCATCATGTACTTTTTCATCGACGGAAATATGTTTTATATTTTTTAACTGTTGTATAAACCATTTACCAAATTCTTTTTCTTCATTTGGCATACGTTTTAACATTTTTTCAGCTTGAGCCAACCTCTCTGATTTTATATCACCACTAATATAGTTAGATTCAATTTCACTAGCAATAATATTAATGTGAGGATATTTCACTTTGAAATCATATAAAGCCCCTAGATGATCAGCATCATAATGGGTAATAATTATATTCTTTAAGTTTTTCATCTCATACCCATGTTTTAATATTGCATTTTCAATTAAAGGTAAAAAACTTGGATATCCTGTATCGACTAACGTTAATTCATTATGTAATATAATTAAACTTGGATAAACACATTGTGTTTGCCCGTTAAATTCGAATTCAATTGGTAGTTCTATTATTTTCATTTTGCTTCCCCCATACCGCTTAATAAATGTTTAATAAATCAAATCATCTACATACATTTCTTTCAAATTCACGTTTAATGTGTACATTCTATATAACAAAGAAAAAAGCATCCGTTATGAATGCTTTCCTTATCTTACCTGTTCAACTACATAAATCAACTTGGGCCTATCCGAAACCTGATATGTATAGTCTTTATTTTTATGCATATATGTTTCTATCCTATTTATCACTTTAAACATTCTGTCTGAATTCGCACTGAAACGAGATACTGAATCACATAAAACTATTGACCCTTTCTTGTAAAAATTTATAATTTCATAAATATCTCGTTCTAAACAAACTTCTCCTACTTGCAAATCCTCTTTCGCTTCATAGTTATAAATTCCCATTCTCATCTTCCCCTCAACTTGTATTTTTTCTTACAACATCCCCTTGTTACATAAATAATACCACGATAAAATTCTAAAACTCAAACTCATCGGCTTCATCTGAGAAAATAAAAAGCCATCACCGAAGTGACTACTTTCAAGAAGATGGGAGAAAAGAGAGGAAAAAATAATTCAAAACAAAGTAACACCTGAAATGCTAGAAGAAATACAGAATCTATAATGAAATAGAGCATTTGTGTTTTCAATGAATTTGAGCCTCTTATCAACTGTGCATTCAAAGGTTTAATGATGCAAGACCAAATGCTTTTACATCTATCAATTCAATTATACAAGTAAGAGCAGATTCGAAACTAAGTGCCGAAAAATTCCGTAATACAGAGATGATCAAGATGTTACAATGATAGAAGATGCAATGTGTGTTCAGAGGAAACAGGATTTGATGATAAAAAATCAGCCAGAGATATAGCGGCTAGAATGGCAGTAGCTGGTCTTACATCCGTCGAGAAACTCGCACCAACAGTGACTATCGGGTCATGAAAAGGATTATCTCACACCATAATTTCTAATGCACAGAATTACGCGGTGGGCGTTTAAGCTTAGGTAATCGAAAATGGAGTTCTGCTTTACAAGATGAATTAAAAAATCTTCTATCTGCTTTTGAACACGCAGGATTTTCTAAAGAAAACATTTCAGAAACTTTAGAACAACAATATAAAATGCTTGATAAACTTAAAGTAAAGTTAAGAAAGGATTGATTATTAATGAATATTCTAGAAAAATTAAATAAGGCCTTCACATTAGAAGCTTATGAATCACCAGCGAGTAAAGAGGCTATTCAAAAATTACAAAAGTTCTCATCAATAGATGTGCCATTAGATTATTTAGAAGTAATTCAACAATGTACAAATGCAGAGATTAATGTAAAAAATGAAATTTACATACGTATTTGGGGCCCTACTGATTGCATAGAGATGAATGAAGCGCATGATATTCAAAAATATATACCAAATTCACTAGCAATTGGTGATGACGAAGGCGGAATAGCATTACTATATATAGATGGAAAAGAAGGATTCGGATTATATACAGTGGGTTTTGGAAATTTAGATATTGAAGAGACCATTAAAATAGCTCCTTCATTAAAAGTTCTGTTAATAGATTGCGTCGGAGTCGAGAAATTGTTGTCATAGTTAAAAGAATAACAGTCGACGTATTGATATTGAGTTAATACTCATCATACTATCAATCTCTACAATCAAGGTGCTCTTTCATCGTATTTAAATTGAGCATCTGAAGTTGAATCAGTAGTAAAATATGCTAATCCATCAAGTTGTAAAATGAAATTAGCTGCCATTTTTAACGATGTTAATGCTCCACTAACATCTTCAATGTACTCACTTGAAAAAGCTCCTGATTGGATTATATTTTGTTTAGCACTTCTATTTGCTCTTGTGCTGTTCCAGTCAGCCAAGACAGTGACTTATTTTCCTATAAGTAAATTAAGGTCATATTTCCCGATACCAGGTACATTTTCTGTTTCTATGTATTGCCAAATATCATAAGAGTATGCTGATTTATTACCGCCATATCGCGAATACATACTATGTAACAAAACACCGCGAATCGTTACATACCCAACATTTTATTATTTTGAACAGATAATCTCCTATTTTTATGGAAATATATAATTAAGAAAGACAATAAAATTGATTAATTTCCCACTTCTTTGTCAATCCTTTTAAAAAATCTATGTTTTTGTAAAAGGAGTGTTTATATGGAAAAACAGACACTTTGGAAAAAATTCAAGAAAAGCTCAGCAAACCTCGGTAAATCTAGCGTATATGAAAGTATTATTTTATATTACATAATGAGAAAAAAAGGGTTACCTACTAAAGCGAAATTCATCATATTAGCCGCTTTATCCTATTACGTATTAACAATTGACTTCATTCCAGATATAGCTGCTATTATTGGGATTGGCTTATTAGATGATGTTTTGGCGATCGCTGTAGCTCATAAATACGTGATGCGCCATGCAGATGCTGAAATTCGAGAAAAGAGCAAAGTAAAAATGGAGTCATTATTTACTCCCGCACAAACATAATGAAAAAGGAGCTAATATAATGTTACTTAGCTCCTCTTTTATTACACAATGTTTAAATGTACTATTTCATTTCACTTCATTCGCCACAAAAAATTGTTCACAAACACTCGATATGCGCTGTAAGTCTACGTTCCCACCAGATATAACTGCTACTACTTTTTTCCCCTTAATATATGTATCCACTTTCCCTGCAAGTAGAGCAGCAGTAGCTAATGCGCCTGCACCTTCTACAACAGCTTTCCCGCGTTGTAATAAGTCTTTCATCGCTACTTCTAGTTCATCTTCTGATACTGTTACAATATCATCTACTAATTCTTTTACAACTTCAAAAGTTAAATTGCCTGGTATTTTTACTGCGCAACCATCTGCTATCGTAGGTGCCTCATAATGTTCTATAATTGTACCTTTGTCATAAGATGCCTTCATCCCATGAACATTTTCTGCTTGGACACCAATTATATGAATCGACGGATTAAAAGATTTTAATGCAACAGCAATTCCAGAAATAATTCCTCCCCCGCCAATTGGTACAATGACCGTATCAACATCCCACATATCATCAAGAATATCTAATCCTATTGTACCTTGACCAGCCATTACTTCTACATCGTCATATGGATGTAAGTATGTTTCACCTGTTTCTCTAATAATCTCCTCACATTTTGCCTTCGCATCATCAAAGGTTTCACCATGTAAAACCACTTCAGATCCATATCCTCTCGTTGCATCAACTTTCGCTTGAGGGGCAGAAATCGGCATTACAATTTTACTTTTAATACCGAGTAAATGAGCAGATAAAGCAATTCCTTGCGCATGATTACCAGCAGAACAAGCAATTACTCCTCTCTCTTTTTCTTGATCTGTCAGCTGTGACATTTTATTAAACGCACCACGGAATTTAAAAGAACCTGTTAATTGCATATTTTCTAATTTCAAGTGAATTTCTCCACCCGTTTTACTAGTCAAATAAAATGATTTTACTAATGGAGTTTTACGAGCATTTCTATCCAGAATGCTTTGAGCTTTTTTAATATCGTCTATATGTAATGGTAGTTTTTTAGTTATCATACTAACACCTCTTCCAATGTTCTATTCCTAAGTTTTCGTATGTAGCAACTCCTTTATACGAAACCATCTATATTAAGAAAAAGTCTTTATATATGTACCTCACTCTGTAATACAAACATTTGTAAACAATTCAACATCCTTTTCATATCACGTTCTTTGTAATGATTTAGGCATGCAATTTGGATCCAGTTATTCTTTTGTAAATACGCTGATTCATAATGGACAATATATCCTTGTAATGCTAACTCATCACCTATCGTTTTAGAGGACTGGCCTTCGCTTAATTGAATCGTAAGTATAATTGGCGCGGCATGTTCTTTAGGTGAAACAAGGTTTAATCCTATAGTCGTAATAGCTTCTTCCATATAATCATATGTCTCTTTTATTTTTACAAATGCTGTTTCATCTTCAAATCTCTTCAATGCTTCTTGCAAAGCATTAATTAAATTCCATGAATGAGAATATGGAATACTTTCATTTTCTTCGTACATGCCAATGTCCATATAGGCCGGTACTGCTTCATTTATTTTTACAATATGGTTATGAAAAACAAAAGATAATCCTGTATATGATTTAATCGCTTTTCCACTAACACCGCTTGCAAAATATATATCCTTTAAATCTATTGGTATTGCTCCAATCGAACTGATACAATCTACACATAGTTTCAGTTGATACTTGTTACTTAGAGCATTTAGCTCGTCTAAATCATTTAACATTCCAGTTGATGTTTCATGGTGAACAAACCAAAGCCATTCATAATCTCCAGTTCCCATTATTTTTTCTAATTCTGTATAAATAAACGGTTCTCCTATTTCTTTTTTATACGTATCAAAATGTAACTCTGCGCGCGTTGCATGTCCAACTAATCTATTACCAAATTCCCCATTTGTTAATACGAGTCCTTTTCCTTTTAAAGAACGTAACTGTAAAGCAATGGCATCATTTGCTAACGTCCCTGTTCCTAACATGATTTGCACACGTTTTGCTTTTGTCATTTGTAGCAAACGTTTTTTCACAATTTCCATCGTCACATGAAATGACTTAGAACGATGTGAAATAGGCTTAGTAGAAAATGCCTTTCGAACATTTTCTTCAATATCTACTGGACCAGGTAAAAACGTATACTCTTTCGTCATAATTCCCCCAACACTCGACGCTTCAAACATAGCAGGGGTAACATACATGGGCTGGAAGGCTGCTGCTTCTGTACCAACTAACGAATGGAAAGATTTGAATCCCATTTGCTCATATAAAGGTAGTTCACGTGTTGTTGCAGAAATGAGTGCCAATTCATATCCATTTAGAAGCAAATAACGATGTAAAAAGCGAATTAAACCTAACAATGCTCTTCCATTTCGATATTCACGTTCTACTGAAAGTAAACGAATTTCATATACATTACCCCCATGTTTTTCCAAATGAAAATCTAGGTTTGAAATTTTATAGTCTAATGAGAATGGTCGTTTTCCTCGCAATGCAACCATACCTACTAACTTATCGTCATCTAAACAAATTAAATATGTATTTTCTTCATGAAAACGATCTATACGAACACGATCTTTCGTTTCTTCATGTTGCGGAATTTCTTCTACAAATGTTTTATAATTCAATTTATGTATACTGTCAAATTCCCAATCTTGATCAGCAACTTTATAAATTAACCCCATGCCTTCACTCCTTTATGCATTTAATAAAAATGATAAGTGGAGATTAACTCCACTTATTAAAAATTCAGTTCATTCGCGATTTACATATAAAATAAGTACAATGATAAGTGCACTTAAAATAGTCGTACCAATAGAGTAAGAATACAAAATTATGCAAACTGGGAAACAAGCGATTGTAATTAACCCTGGCTTAGTAAATCCTTTAAAGATTAAATAAAATATAATGAAAACAACAATAAGAGTAAGCGCTATCAAGTAATCAAATGCGATTAATCCTCCAATAAATGTTGAAATTCCTTTTCCGCCCTTACCTTTAAATAAAATGGGAAAAATATGTCCAATTATAACAGCTAGTAAAGCTAACATTACAAATGTAGAATCTTCAAAAAGGTATTTTGCCATAGAAACAACGATTGCCCCTTTGATCGCATCGCCTAAAAATGTAGCGACGAAATACCCTTTTCCATACACACGGCCCATGTTTCTTGCACCAGGATTACCACTTCCTTCATCACGAATATCAACGTTATGTCTCCATTTCGTTACTATATAAGCGGTCAATATGTTTCCAAATAAATAAGAAGCGACCAAATACAAAAATTGCATACTATTAATCATGTAATCATTCACTTTCTACGTAGGAGTACTTATACAATATTCAAGAACAATGTATATTGTACGTTTCTATTCACATCCCTTTATACATTTTAACATCATATATTTACAAATCATACAAAAATTCTCATACAGCTATTTTTTAAAATATGTATTTTTCATTAAATAATATGTTCCTTTCACTGCAGATTGTGATTGTGATATAAATGTAACTTTTCCTATGCTTTTCTCACAGCATTTCTTAAATTCATCATATATTTCAGGAACGAAACGCAATATGCTGCCACTTACTGCAATGGAAGCTGATAAATCAAACTGCATCTTGTTATAAACATCTATTGTAATCCTTGCTAATTCCTTTCCAGCTTGCATCATAATTTCATGTGCAGCATCATTCCCATTTCTAGCTTCCCGAATAACTAATGGTGTGATTGCTGCAACTTTATCTTTTGCAGATCTATAAACTAGACTTTTTATATGAGACGATGTCAAAAGTTGAAACTCATCTTGAATTCTTAAGCTTAATGGACAAAGTGTAACCCCTTGATCCAATTGATTTACCATTCTCTTTAAAGCTTGTAATGCAATCCAATATCCGCTTCCTTCATCTCCTAAAATATGTCCCCATCCGCCGCTATACTCGTACACTTCTCCTTTCTTTCCAATACAAATCGCACCTGTACCGCCAATCGTTAAAATTCCATCGTTCCCTTTCAAAGTAGCTGCATGTGCAATCATTGCGTCATTAAAAACTTCAATTGGTGTTCCGTACTTCTTTATTAGACGTAATGTTAATTCATTCGTATTTACTCCACTTATACCTGCTAATCCTAAACAAATACATACGCAATGTCCTTTCACTACATTTTTCTGGCATTGATCAATCGCTTCCATAATATGCACAAGAGCTTCTTCAAAATCTATTAATATATTTCCAAAACCACTCTTACCACTTATAATTTCCTTTCCGTCTTGATCAAAGGCGATTGCTTCTGTCTTCGTTCCCCCACCATCTACTCCAATCATATACTTCATATATGTTCACCTCATTTTCTTCATAACGGAGGGAAGGTTATATTCCCTAAAACTACAGATTGTTTTGCACCTGTTGCACTTGGCACATTACTCGGATTACGATGATGCGTTTCGTTTGCTAAAATTGAAAAGGCGATAGCTTCTTTCGCCTCTGAAGAATAGCCTATATCTTCTTGAATGAATATTGCGCAGTTTTCATCCTTCAATCCATTTCGCAACATTTCAACAAGTGTGCTATTATAGCTGCCACCACCGCCTAATATCACCTCATCGATTTCATAATACGGCAAGATAAACTTCTTATAATGATGAACAATTGAATTTGCAGTAAACATCGTGACCGTCGTCAATATATTTTTTTTACTATGCTTTTCAAACCGCTTCAATAATTCACTTACAAATTTTTCTCCAAACTGTTCTCTACCTGTTGATTTCGGTGGATTCATGTTCAAAAATGGATGACTCATACAATATGTCAAAATTTCATCTACAACTCTACCCTGTTTTGCAATTTCACCATTTTGATCATATGGCAACTGAAATAACCTTTGACATACTTCATCAATTATCATATTCCCTGGACCAGTATCAAAAGCTATAACGTTCTGATCACTTTGTTGACTTGGTATTACTGTAACATTACTAATCCCACCAATATTTTGTAGTAGTCTATTTTTACTTGGATCACGATACAAAATGACCTCTGAATATGGCACAAGTGGTGCACCTTGTCCTCCTGCTGCCATGTCCATCGTTCGGAAATTTGAGATAACCGTCGTGTTCGTTTCGTATGCTATTACTGCAGGTTCCCCAATTTGCAATGTGGAAGGTATCCTATTACCACCTTGCTTTGGCTGATGATAAATCGTTTGTCCGTGAGAACCTATCAAATCTAATTGTTCCAAAGAAAAATTGGCCTCTTTACAAACTTCCTTTACAGCATTGGCAAAACATAAACCGAGCTTAAAATTCAAACTACATATGAGTTGGACATTTGAATTTTCTATTGATAACGCTTGTTGTATTTCACTTTTTATATCATTACAAAATGGAACTGTAGTAAAATGGATGAGTTCGACCTTAGACTCTACACCACTCCCTTCTATACGAACGAGCGCTACATCTATTCCATCTAATGAAGTACCGGACATTACCCCTGCAATATACATAACATGCATGACCTCCTATTTACTAAAAAACAATCATGTAAGTTACAAACGTACAACCGATCGAAAAGAATATAAATCTAAAAAACAACTGAGCTTTCGATGCAAACGATCCATCAATGAAAGAAACAACTACTGTAAGCAAAATGCTTGCCGTAATGCTTGTAACAAGCCATATACTATGCATTTGTGATAGATGTAGCATTCTTAATAAAGGCACAAAAAGTAAATTCGCACATATCACTCCAAATAATAATAAAAATACACCTTTATAACTAAATTTTATATTCATTCCATTTCATCCTCTCTGGACTTCATGTGAAAGAAGTGATAGGCAAAATACCTATCACTCATAAATTAAAGCATAAAGATTATGGATTAACAGATTCGCCTTCACCACTCTTCTCAATTTCAAGCATATTTTTGTCGTACATTTTAAAGAATGGTAAATATATAAGGAACGATATTGCTATATTTATAAAAACTAATACAATCGCACGCCAATCCCCACCTGTTGCTAAATAAGCACCAATTGGAGCAGGTAATGTCCATGGCGGCATAATATGCGTTGGTGTTACAAATCCCATTGCAGTTGCAGAATATGCAACAGTTGCCGTTACAAGTGGTGTAATGATAAATGGGATAATTAAAATTGGATTTAGTACAATCGGTAATCCGAATATGACTGGCTCATTTATATTAAAAATACCCGGAACAATACAAGTTCTTGATAATGCTTTCGAATATTTTGATCGACCAAATACAATCATAGCTAATACAAGCCCTAATGTCGCACCAGAACCGCCAATCCATATAAACCATTGATATAACGGCTCTGGTGAAATAAATGGCAACTGATCTGCTCCACTAGCAACTGCTTCTCCATTTTTCCCTAGATATACTTCCCATAATGGCCGAGCAACAGTTCCAACAACCGACACACCATGGATTCCGAATGACCAAAAAAACGTAATTAAAAACACTGGAATCATTACACCGAAGTAACTATCGCCAGCTTTTACTAATGGTGCTGCTAGTTTATCAACAACATGGTGTAAATCAATGCTAAAAACGACAGTTACTAGACTCATTATAATAATAACGAATACAGCAGGTATAAGTGCTTCAAACGAACGCGACACAGATGGCGGTACTTGTTCTGGCATTTTAATCATTACATTTTTCTTCTTACAAAACCTTAAAATCTCTACGGATAAAATAGAAACAATCATCGTCACGAATAATCCATGACCTCCGAGGTTTGTCATCGGAAGCATAAATCCTTTTTTATCAATTAGTTCAGGAGTTAATGTTAATAGTAATGAACATACTGCAAGCTGTGCTCCTGATAAAGCATCTAGTTTATAACTTTTCGCCAAATTATATCCTATTCCAAATGCTATATATAAAGACATAATAAACATCGTTAACCGATATGGTATTAATATACTTGTTTGATTCTTTAATGCCCAAACGGATATGAAACTATCTTTCGGTAAAGGTGGAAATGCTACGATTAAAAAGAAACTTCCTACGATGATAAATGGTAATGCTGAAATCACTCCATCACGGATTGCTTGTAAATGTCTCTGTTCAGAAAGTCTTGCCATCGGTCCAGATAAGTTTTTATCGAGAAACGTGACAAACTTATTCATAACGGTTCCCCCTAACGAATTAAATCATTTACAGTCTTTAATAAAGTCGGTCCACCAAGAGGTGTATATGCTTGCGGCGGTATAATACCGCACGGGATAGATTCCTCTTCTGCGAATTTTTTAACAGAATCAAATCGATGTCTAACTTGAGGTGCAACCATTACAACGTCCCAGCCATTCTTTACTTCTTCCTCTACCTCATTTGTTCCAATCGCATGCACTTCCATGTTCATACCCTTTTTCTCCGCCTCCTTTTTTAAAGCGTTTACAACAATGGCGCTGGACATTCCTCCAGAACAAACGAACAAAACCTTCATTTATGAATCCTCCTATACTTATAATTTATTCCCCTTTAAATGAAAGGAAGTTTCACTTTACTAACAAGCATATGAAGTAGTAAATGAATTTAGTTATACTGAAAGTAAATTTCATTAAAAATATTTTTCCTATTAAATTAATGTTTCAATATACAATTTTCTCTATTGCAAGGCCAACCTTGCCTCGTATATTATCTTAGATAATCATATGATAAGGAGGCGTATACATGATCGTTAAACGTTTATTTATGATATGTTGCATCGTCATCTTGTTCATCCCTTTCTCTTTCATTTCCCCTCACTTTACTTATGCTGAAGTAACTACTACGTACAAAAAACACGAATTACGTGCTGTATGGATCGCATCTGTTCTTAATATTGATTGGCCCTCAAAAACCGGCTTACCTATCGAAAATCAAAAACAAGAATTTATTAAATTATTAGACGATGTAAAAAACACCGGTATGAATGCAGTCGTTGTACAAATCAAACCAACCGCTGATGCCTTTTATCCTTCAAATTACGGTCCTTGGTCTGAATACATTACAGGCACACAAGGAAAAGACCCTGGATACGACCCACTCGCATTTATGGTCGAAGAAGCACATAAAAGAAATATAGAATTCCACGCATGGATTAACCCATACCGAATAACGATGAATCACACTGATATAAATCGATTATCAAATAACCACCCTGCAAAACAACATCCCGATTGGGTTGTACCTTATGGAGGAAAGTTATATTACAACCCTGGTATTCCAGAAGTAAAAAAATTTATAACTGAAGGTGCTTTAGAAATCGTGAAAAATTACGATGTTGATGCGATACATATGGATGATTATTTTTATCCATATAAAGTGGCGGGTGAACAATTCCCCGATCAAAAAACGTACGAAACATATAATAACGGTAGATTTTCAAATATAGAAGATTGGCGACGTGACAATGTAAATGAACTTGTAAGAGATTTAAATACTGCTATTAAACAAGAAAAGTCATATGTAAAATTTGGCATTAGCCCATTTGGCGTATGGCGAAATATAGCTGATGATCCGACTGGCTCTAACACAACTGCCGGCCAAAGAAACTTTGATGATCTTTATGCTGATACACGTGAATGGATACAAAAAGGCTATATCGATTACATTACACCGCAAATATATTGGAATATTGGTTTCACACCCGCTGCATATGACATATTAGTAGATTGGTGGGTAAAAGAAACAACTAATAAACCCATTCACCTATATATCGGTCAGGCAGCCTATAAAATTAATAATAATTCTGTCCCCGCTTGGTCTGATCCTGAAGAATACCCAAAACAAATTGCATTAAACCGGTTATATCCTGAAATAAAAGGTAGTATGCATTTTAGCTTAAAAGATATGAATAACAATCCACTAGGAATTAAAGATAGACTCTCAAAAGACATATATAAATATCCTGCATTAATCCCCTCTATGCCTTGGATTGATCATGATCCACCAAAACAACCGACTTTAAAAGGTGCAATTCCAAGAGATGAAGGTATTGCTGTAGGTATCATTGATAATAGAGAGAATGATTCTGCTTATTACGCTATTTACCGCGTGAATGGAAAAAGTGAAGTGAATATAGAAAATCCGAAAAATTTACTTACTACTGTAAGAAAGACAAAGCCTGGAGAAATTTATGTAGATAAAACGGCTATCCCTGGAGAAACATATACGTATGTAGTAACTGCGGTTGATCGATTGCATAATGAAAGTGTTGCATCTATTGAGACCACTGTAAAAGCAAAGTAGAGTATACAACAAAAAACTACCTATTCTTTTATGAATAGGTAGTTTTCATATTATCATTTATAAATTAAACTACATCATTTCTTTTAATAAAGAGTTCGCACTTTTAAGAATTTCTCCACCATCATTCATTAAATTTGTAGCTCTTTGCATTTTTTTTGTATTTCCTTCATCCAAAGCTTCTGGAGTTAACTTCGCAGATTGATTAAATTTCTCTAAAGCCTGCAAATATAAACTATTAACTTCTTTGAATTTATCAGGCACTTGAGCGTTTGGTGGGTTTTGAGTTACATCTTGTAACATAATTAGACTCGCGGCTAATTTAATCGTCCATTCTTCATCCCCAATTTTATTATTTACCAAAAGATTACCTGTCTGATTTAAAGAATCTGTTAGTTTTTTACTATGAGTAGCATATGCAGATCTATAATTTGATTCCAACACTTTTTGTTGTGTTTCTGCCTTACGCGCCTCTGCTTCTGCTTTCTTTTTTTCTTCTTCTTTTTTACGTTGTTCTTCTTCTATTTTCTTCTTTTCTTCTTCTTCTTTTTTACGTTGTTCTTCTTCTATTTTCTTCTTTTCTTCTTCTTCTTTTTTACGTTGCTCTTCTTCCGCTTTCAGTCTATCTGCTTCTGCTTTTTCAACCGCTTCTTTTTCTAGCTTTTCTTTTTCCTTCGCCTCAGCTACTAATTGTTTCTCTTTTTCTTTTTTCGCCTTTTCAGCAATTTTTTCTTCTTCTATTTTTGCTTTTTCAGCTTTCTGTTTCTCTTCTTTTTTAGCTGCTAACCACTTCTTTTCTTCAGCTTGTTTATCCATTTCAGCCTGTTGTTCTGCAGTTATTGGATAAAAAATATGACTTAATGTTAAAGAAACGATAAACACAGATAAACATGAACCAAAAATAATAGCAAATTTTTTCAAGCGCGAACGATATTTCTTTATAACTATCGTCCCTATCATAGCAATAAAAAATACTATCGCTCCAATTAAACCAACCATCCCAATAAACATTAACAAAGTATCCACTATTTAAATGTACTCCTCTACTTATGTATTTCATAAGACCCAAACTAGTCATCTATACATGTTTTTGAATATTTTTATATAAAAACACTTTCTTTTGGAATCTTACATTTTCAATATTTGTCAGTATAGCAATAATAATATCATAATAAAAGTCTTTTACTTACTTATTAATACTTCAACTAATTCCGCAATTTCTGATTAAACTATAATTTTTATCAAAATAAAAAGAGATCCCTCAAAAAAGCTATATTTATCAGCTTTTTTGAGGAAATCTCTCCTACTTATTTTTAAACTTCTCAGTCGCTGCTCTCATCTTCACATTCAAATCGTGATCAATCGAGTCACGAATATCTCGCTCTACTTCTTCCATTTCTTTTTGGAAATTTTGCAAGTAGACTTTTAATTCTTCTTCTTTTTCTGGCCGTTGTGAAGGTGGTAATTGTACGACTAACGATAGCATCGCTATTAAATCTTTCATTAAGAACGTTTCAAGTTTATGTTGCTGTTCAAACATACGCTGCTCTTGATAATATGGCAAAGCATTTAATACTGAAATTGTAATATCATCAACCGTTCGTTGTAATGAAGGATTTATTGAGCGTTTATACGCTTGAATTGTATTTAATGCATCTGGATATCGATCATAAAAATACAATTTATAAAACGATAAATCTGTCGGTTTTACTGTTTGCTGCGTTTCTTGTCTTAAAAAATCTTTTATTTTCATCGCTGCTACATCAATATCTTCATTAGTAAGCTTTTTCGTCGTTTTTGCCATTACATGTACTTTTTTCTGTTTTTCTTTCGGTAACATTGAGAATACTTGCTCTCTCGTACGTTGACCTGATGCACAGAAAAGCGTATTTAATATATGTTGTTCTTTTTTTCCTTCCGTACGAATCCAACGATAAAAGAGTGGATGTTGTGTAAATTCTTGTAGAAACGGTAATGATTTATTCGATAACTTATCTAAAGAATCGTGTGCTCTTTTATATGGCTTCGTCCACGAAAAATACAGTTTACGTCCGAAATATACAACTAAAACAACGACAGTAAATGCGATTAAAAACAATGTACCTAGTAGTAATAATACAGTTTGAATAAAACTCATTTTTTCACCTCCTCTAAAAGTCTGCTATTTTCTTGGGCGCTGAATGAGTTTTTGTTTCATTTCATCATTAAATGTGTCTAGTTCAATAACAAACTTCTTACTTGACTCGATAATACGTTCTGACGATTTTTCAGAAGCTTCAATTGCAGCAAATACGTTTTGGAATGATTCACGTAATTTATCCATGCTAATTGCAGGATTTTCAAGTAATTTCGTTGTTTCTTCTGTATTTTGTTTTAATGCCTGAGAATTACTTAATACCATAGACTCAATTGCTTCATTTGTTGCATTCACTGCATCAATTGTTTTACGCTGATTTGTTAATGCTAACTGGATAGCAGCAGAAACTGTTACAACGTTTTGCGTCATCGTAATTGCATTACGAATTGCCTCTGTTAACTTTTCATTATTTTTCTTAATAATGTCTACTGATGCGATAGATTGTAATAACACACTTTTCGCTTGCTGCATATTGCGCGTACGCACTAAAATCTTTTCTAATGCATCATTAATTAATGGAATATCCCTTTGACGTTCTGGATTTTGTTTCTCAGCTTCCAGCATGCCAGCAAGTTTTTTCCCTAAGTATACTTGCTTATCAAGCGCGTGAATTTTATCGTGTGATTGCTCTTTAAGCATTTCAAGACCGACTGTATCTTCTTGTAAATTATCACGACCAATTAAAAGCGATCTTATAATCTCCTCAATTTGCTTATCTATAGATTGATATTTATGCACGTATGTTTCAAGTGGATTTTTCTTGAATACTTTAAACATAATTTTTTTCATACCACTTGCTTTTAATGAATTCGGATCAAGCTCTGATACCACTTTTCGTAACTCTAACAATGTATTTGGAATTTCTTCGTTCTTTCCATTCATCATCGCTGTGACAGGACGTTTTAATGCTGATAACGTTTGTCCTGCTGCTTGTTGCTCTTTATCCCCTAAATCTCCTAGCTGAGACAATACTTTTGATAAATCTGTATTTTGCTCGCTATTTAACTTTTGTACATAAAGATCAGCTTCTTTATTCAGTTCCTCTAATTCTTCATCTTTTATAACTGTATCCACTACTACTTCTACATTATTATCTTTCACAACCGATACAGGTTCTTTTTTCTCGAGTTCAGTCAACAAAATCGCTCCTTTATTTATATGTGCGAATTTATATGCACTATATTTCATCTATTATATCGTATTTCATATGCATTCTGACTGCTTGAAATCGATTTTTTTAGAAATGTCTGTTTATGCAGTCATTCCCTGTTTCTTACTATAAGTATACCTGTAATCAACATAATTTTCCTCAGACTTAAGACCTAGAGAACCACATGCTGAAGGCCGATTCTTCGTATGTTATATAAATTATGTTCTTCCTATCCTTCTGTACTCAATATTTTGACATACACCTTTTACAATGTGATAATTATATTACGCTCAGTCCTATTTCTTCTTGCGCGCTACAAACGCTCCATTTTGGAATGCCAATAACACCGTTTCAAACATTTCATCTTCTTCAATCATTTTTCTAAACTCGGCTAATTCACTTGCATGAGAGGTTGCATTATCAACAACTAGAAAACCTTTTGGTTGTAAAATGCGTTTTATATGCTCAAGCCACCACATGTATTGCGTACGCTCTGAATCTAGGAAAATAAAATCAAATGAATGATCTAGTTGCGCATCTAAAAATGCCCCTGCTTCTTGATTATGAACATCAATCCTTTGCAACAAGTTTGCCTTTTCAAAATTGACAAGTGCCTCTCCAACTCGTTCTGAAGAAAGCTCCACAGTTGTTACATTTCCATTTGTTTCTTCTACCGCATTAGCTAACCACAATGTAGAATAACCATTAGAAGTTCCAATTTCTAAAATATTTATTGCGCTACACCCTTTTACTAAAATTGATAAAAACTGCCCCATCTCACGAGAAATATTCCGTAGTTTTTCTTCCCGTGTTTTTTTATTTCGATCATGCTCTTCTCCATATTGTTCAAGTTGAAGTAATAATGAATCTAACGTATCCATTCTTTTCATCGCCTTTCCAAAGCAATATGATGAGAAAGCTCTCGTTGCCCGTCTACTTTCATTATATGCGAAACGAAAACCTTTTTCTCGTTATATGATAAAGATTTGCAATTTTTTATAGCATATTGTTTCGTTTTTTGGTAAAGTTAATTTCTACGTGCAATTATTCCATTCATACTATTTTTATTTCAATTGCAGTTGTTAAATCATATAAACCTCATTTAAATGAATCGGTATTTCAAATTCAATTAAGCGCCCTTTCCGGACGCATTTTCTTTTGTTTATATATTTATTAGAAGAAAGGATGCTTACAATGAACGTGATTAGCTTAGATGCCGCTCGAAAGCGAAAGCAGCATAAAAAATTAATGATTACTATACCGATTATTTCACGTATTTATGAAGAAGACGGGGAAATTAAATTTGAGGTAGCTGGCGAAAAAGACGTACCTCTTGAAATGTTAGAGAAATAATAAAAAGACGCACTTCTAAAGAAATGCGTCTTTTTTATACTATTCTATTTAAGTGCATAAGTTTTTCAGGATTAACCATCATATAAATGTTTGCGATTTTTTCATTCTCAAATGTAAATGAAAGCACATAAGTCACTTTATTTTTCACTTTAACAATAACACCTGGGGCGCCATTTACTATCTTATACTCAACATTGTACTCTGGCGGGAACTTCTTCCCAATCCCAAAGAATAAACGAATAATTCTATCTGCAGAGTAAATTGGATGAATTGCAGTTGTAACTTTCCCCCCACCATCAGCTTTCAATATCGCATCTGTTTTTAATACTTCTAACATACCTTGCGCATCCCCACACTGTAATGCTGCTACAAACTTTTCAACATAAGCAGCCATTTTTTTCATACTTAAATTCGACTGCTTCGGCTTATCTAAAATACTTTTTCGTGCACGTTGAAAGATTTTTCGGCAATTCACACTACTCTTATTTACAATTGAAGCGATATCTTCGTAGTCATAACTGAAAATCTCTCTTAATATGAAAACAACCCTCTCTACTTCAGACAATTGTTGTAAAAGTAATAAATATGCCGTAGAAATTGATTCTTTCATTACAAATGACTCTGATGGATCATCCGTCTCTTCCACAAATGGTTCTGGTAACCACATTCCAACATATACGTTCCGTTTATTTGCTGCCGAACGTAATTTATCAATTGAGCGATTTGTTACCATTTTACATAAATATGCTTTCATATTTTCTATAGATTGAACGTTCTCTATATTATTTAACAAGATAAAAACGTCATGAACGATATCCTCAGCATCCATAACACTCCCAAGGATTCGGTATGCTAATGAAAATAATAATGGTTGATATGCTTCATATAACTGCTCCGTTTCCATGATGAACTACCTCACTTTCGGAATGCTTTAAAATGTGTAAAGCTGCACGTTTTCCGCTTGCCACTGCAGCATCAGCTAATATTTCATCATGCCCTACCCAATCTCCTGCTACATAAACACCTGGCATTTCAGGTATATTAGGACCTGGTTTTTCAACTCGGTTTATATGAAGAAAATCATATACTACTGTTATTTTCGGTAAATATTGCTGTGCAACAACTTCTCTTTTCCAATTTGGATGTAGCAAATCCATTGTACTTTCTAACAGTTCTTTATCTTCATGAGTATGTTTCATCTCTAGTACAGGATTATGGTACTTAATTAAACTCACTGCAATTGATCCATCATCACTTAATTTAGCTGCTCTTGATTGATTCGTAAAAAATATAGGCTGATCTAACCCTAATGCAAATTGATGTGTCGGATTAGGTAATCGTCTCAAACCAATATCTAATGCAGCAACGGTAACCGGTACTGATTGTTCACTCCACCTTTGCAAACTTGTTCCTTCAGCACCTCTTATCATTTTACAAGCCTCTTTCGGTGGGGTTGTTACAATAACTGCATCTGCTTCAAATACTGCATCGTCAAAACAGTATATTCTTTGTTCCCCTTCACAATGCTCTATTTTCAAAACATGCTTTTTAGCTAGAAATTGCACACCATTCGTATTCGCTATATCCCTTAAAGTTGTTATTATCGTCTCCCAACCACCATCTACATAAAGTACTCCTTCTTTCATAGAAAGCTGTATCTGCTTTAGTACTGAAGATGCTAATTGTATTGTAGGAGCATACGTATATGTCGTTGTTCGGCATAATGCATAAAATATATTTCGAACCATTGGATCTTTAATTTCATTTTCTGCCCATGTAGTTAGACTCATTTGGGGAACTTTTCCTACATCTAAATTTCCTAAATGAATCATAAGACGAGAAAACTGAGTTTTTGCAGACCATGAAAGTAACGGTGTTGATAAAATTGAGCGAAAATCTGTTGGGATGGTGAAAATATCTCCTTTCCATATTCCGTGTGTTTTTGTAGATGGGATTCCACCTGGAAGATTTATACCTAACTCATTAAAAGTTATAAACGCTTCCCCTCCTCTATATAAAGCATGTGCACCAAGGTTCATACAAATGCCATTTTTATTTATAGTCATCCCTCGACCACCTAAATGATTAGACTTTTCTAATACAATAACTTTCTTTCCAGCTTTCGCTAAATATATAGATGCTGCTAATCCAGCAAGCCCACCACCAACAATGGCTACATCAAATTTCTTCATAATAAAATCCCTCCTTATCGTTCTACATACAAGACGAACGATTAAGGAGGGATGTGACATAAAAATATATTTTTACTCATCTATTTTATTTCATTATTTTTTTATTCGGTCATATTGCATACGAAATAACTCAATTGCAAATGGTATATCCTCTTCACTCTTTATATAATAACTTATCCATCCTGATTCAGGTAATACGTGATGTGGTTTGACCAATCCTTGTTTTACTAATTCATCCCGCTTTAACTTTGGAAATGGTAAATCAACTAACTTATCTCCATGCAGATGACCAAGTTCTTTCTTACCATAATTTATTTCAATGCCGCCAAATCGATGCGGTTTTTCAGAGACACCTGCCCAGCCAAGCACTTCATTTCTAATCATTTCACTAAATGACATGAACCTTCACCCCTTATTAATGATTGATGTAATATTAAATTAACACGTTCTTTACTTTTTTCCATCAATCCAAAGTATGAATGGATATACGAATATAGTTTCATCTCAACACCTTTATTTTTTACATAATTAAAATAATTTCAAAGGGGATTTATTCTATTATATAGAATTACTATTAAAAATAATTTTAAGGGACGGATTTATATGAGCGAGGTATTATTACAAAAGGCAAATTATCTACAATCTAATGAATTAAAACTCTTGAAAAAAGCTATATATTTTGCAGAGCAAGCACATGATGGACAATACCGTCAAACTGGAGAACCATATATTATTCATCCTTTCGCAATTACAGAAATACTGCTAAATTATAAAGCTGACATTACAACATTGATTGCTGCTTTATTACACGATGTTGTAGAAGATACCGAATATTCTCTAGAAGAAATCGAATCACATTTCGGTGCGACAATTCGATATATTGTAAATGGATTAACAAAAGGGAAAAAACAACAAGATCAAAACAAAGTATTATACGAAGCAATTAATTTTAAAAAATTACTATTATCCTCTCAACATGATATACGTGTTGGCATTATTAAAGTTATAGATCGCCTTCATAATATAAAAACTTTGAATGTTAAAAAACCTGCGAAACAAGTAGCATATGCGAATGAAACATTAACACTTTTTGCGCCACTTGCAAAGCGACTTGGATTATATACAATCCAGTATGAATTAGAAAATCTTGCTTTTCAATATTTACATAAAGAAAGATATAGCAAGGTACTTAAATTCTTAACGGGATATGTTCCACATCTTCAAAAAAATATAACCAATTTAAGCAAAGGAATTCATTCTTTTTGTGATACTAACCTTTCATTTGAAATAAGCTATAAGTTCCCTCCGATTTATACTGCTTACTCACAATTACAAGAAATACAAAATGTATCAGAGGTTTCACAAATTTGTATTACAACTACAAGTGTACTAGATTGCTATAAAATTCTTGGAATGATACATCAATTATACAATCCAACTATAAACTATTTCGAAGACAATATAGCACTTGAAAATAGCTATTTTAATAACAATTTAAAAACTAAAGTCAATATGAATAATACTGAACAAACAATTATCATTCAAACACAATTAGCAAAAACATTAAAAGATAACGGCATTTTTTCTTTATTAAATAATAGAACTGCAAATGTCCAATCCATATCTTATAAAATAATGAATGATACAATTGTGCATAACAATTTATTAACTACAGATCCAATTGTGTTCCACAATCTAGTATCGTACGAACTATTTGAAAATACCATAACGGCTTATACTTCAGATTTACAACCTATTTATTTACCAGATGGTGCTACAATTATTGATTTTACTTTCTCTGCATTTCCAAAAATTGCACATAACATGAAAAATGCAAAAGTCAACGGTATACCTGTTCCACTTAAAACAAAGGTATCTCATTTTGACATCATAGAAATCCATTTTGGTTTAAAACAAAACTTGGCATTAGAGTGGCTAAATTACGCCAATACCGCTAAAGCACAATTAATTATTCAGCAAAAACTATCTTGAATAACAGACCAATACCTCTATGAAAAAGGATTGGTCTGTTATTCAAAATACGAAATACAACCCATATTCTTTATGGCATAGGCAAATTTATTATGATACCAACAACCGCACATAACAAACACTAGACACATATCCTAATTTTATAACCTTACTTACTAATAGAAAGGCAGGTAATACAATTGAGTTCTAATATCGACTACACTTCCTCCTCAATTAATTTCACTTATGATTTAAATAAAAGTAATTTTTTTCAGAAAGATGCTCAAAATTATATAAACGTACTTGGCGAGAATCAATTAAATACGTTAGAAAATACTTCTTTATTAGATATCTATTTAAGTACAGGAAATGTTGTAGAGCCGCACATACATCAAAATGCAGCTGAACTTGTTTACTGCATTTCAGGCTCTGCGGTTGTTTCTTTACTTAATCCTTTTACAAATCAAATATTAAACTTACCAATAAAACCGGGGCAAGTTGCCAACATTCCACAAGCGTGGTGGCATTACGAAATTGCTACAGCAGATAACACTCATTTATTAGCTATTTTTGACGCCCCAACCCCAGAAGTTATTTTTGGTTCTGATATTTTAAGATTAACCCCCGCTAATATAATGGCTCATACTTACTGTCTCGATGAACAACAATGGAAACAAGCGGTATCCCCTATTCAATCCACTACAGTAATTGGTCCTCCTGCAAATTGTAATCAGAACCGCGGAACGATACCCCCTGCAACTCATCCTCCTAATCCACAACAAAATTTATATTACCAAGATTCATATTATTTTCCTCTTTACTGGGGATATTAATTTATATTGCGAAAGGACAATTATTTATCTCCTCGGAAAATACGCAGGAGATTTTTTTATCCCGCTTTAATGGGCAGTAAGACTCCCACCTCAAAATTCAGCGAAAGCAAAGAAGTTAGGTGGGGGTCGGGCTGCCCATTAAAGTCCGATTGGTTCAACTAATAATCAGTGGGGGATGAAGAAAACCCCCACTAATTAAAGTTTCACTTTATTGTATACCCATTCCTATTTATTATAGTAACAATTAATAGAATAGCTACATATAATAGTTATATATTTAATTGGAGGTGATAGTACTATGAGTAATTATAACTATCGAAAAAACTACTCTCATAATAAAAATAGTAGTTCATCAGCATCCTCTCAGTCTTCAAATTCTCAATCTTCCAATTCCCAATCACAAAGAGATTTAGCCGAACAAGGCTATGTAAAGAAAAAAGGATGTAACTGCAATAAAAACAAATAGTTTATTACTAATTTGAACAATAACATTTTAACGCTCATGATAAATATTTTACTTCCCTTGTATACTGTTTATTTAATGGATGAATTCTGTTTTTCATAGAATTCATCTTTTTTATTAATAAGTAATTTTTTAAACGTTATAACTTATTCCATAAACAATAAAGTACATATTATAAATTTTGATTTTTCTTTTATACCAACTTAACAAAGAGTAATTTCTCAATTGATTTATTACCAATCTTCCCATAAAATATAGCCCTCTCTAATAAACTTAGGAAGGGCTATATACAAATGCCAATTCAAATTTCAAACAGACATTGTAACAAATTAAACGATATTAATACCTGCACTTACATATCCTGCAACAGCTGCTACTGGACTAGCTGCCGTTAACGAAACGTATAGTAGTATTTTATCTCCTGCTGCTACTGGAATAGCCTCAGGTACGATGCCTGATGCTGTATCAAATAGAGCTATTGTAGCAAATGCTGGTGTTAATAATAGAGGTGCTCCTTGTACTGTAAACGTATTACTTGCCGGAGGTGCAGTTAATATTTGTATCTGCACTTGAACAGGTGCTAATGGAGCTAATGCAGCGGTTGCACTAAAGAAACCTGCTAATGATGTAATAGTTCCTGCGCGTGGTGCTACAAATGCATAATCCCCTACATTTAACGCTAATGTGATAGTTGTTCCACCAGTTAAAGCTATACCCGGCTGAGCAAATCCAAATCCAAGAAGAGTTCCTGTATTAGCTACCAATGCGTTAGCTAATGCAGCTGGTGTTGTACCTGAAGCGAATGGAATAATAGCTCCACCACCAGTTGCTCCTGTTGCTCCTGTTAAACCTGTCGGGCCTGTTGCTCCCGTTGGACCTGTTGCTCCCGTCGGGCCTGTTGCTCCTGTTGCTCCCGCTAGACCTGTGTCTCCCGTTGGACCTGTTGGACCCGCTGCTCCTGTTGCTGTCTCTTATACACATCTCCGAGCCCACGAGACTGGTCTTGATCGCGTATGCCGTCTTCTGCTTGAAAAAAAAAATGGGGGGGGGGGGGGG
>NZ_VEPX01000020.1:0-60265 GCF_006349665.1 Bacillus sp. CD3-5
AGGTTCTGGATAAACCTAGGGGGTACTTTGCCTTATTTTTTGCCTAAAAATGTTTACACATACTTTTATACATCATCAAATGATCAACACAAAACGCGGTACATTCGAGCTTTTTACAAAAGGAAATGGCGAACCGCTTTGCATTACACATCACTATTCACAATTTAATGAGACTGGTGATTACTTTGCGGATGTTTTCACTTCTACGCATCGTGTATTCCTCATTAATTTACGAGGCGCTGGTAACTCAGCAAAAGCCCAGGTAGAAAACGAATTAAGTATGATTGAAACAATTCACGATTTAGAAGCTATACGAGAAGCATTACAACTTCCAACATGGCATTTCGCCGGTCATTCAACAGGTGGTATGCTTGGACTTTTATATGCGATTACATATCCAAATCCCTTACAATCACTAGTCGTCGTTGGAGCCGCAGCAAGTAATTATACTGAAACACCATTTTGTATTTATCATCCGGAACATCCTCAGTTTCATTATATGCAACAGCTCATCGAAAATTTAAAAAGCCCTCACCTTACAAATGAGGAACGAAAAGAACTATCTACCAAACGAACAAAATTATCTTTATATAAACCCGAAAACTACAATTCTTATTTTGATAAACCAATCAAAAAAACAATGTCTGCTAGCCGAATGAATGCTTTTTCTCACTAATATCCAGCATTTAATTTACGAGATCATTTACCTTCTATGAAAACAAAGACGCTTATTATATGCGGACGACACGATGTACAGTGCCCAATTCAGTATTCTATCAAGATACATGAGGGCATACGCAATTCTATTTTTGTGATATTTGAAGAGAGTAATCATTATCCTTTTTTAGAAGAAGCTGCTCAATTTATTTCTACTACTCAAAAATTTTATAAATCGTTACACTAGTACCGTTATTATTAAAGAAAGCTCGCAGCCTCTATAAGACTATGAGCTTTTTTCAAAAGAAATATTTCATACTAAAAACAACAAGCAGAACAAAACAATCATTAAACCTACATCAAGGAATACTGCCTTTTTATCTCCTTCTTTTATACTCATTATAAAAGAAGAAATGATTTTAATTCCAAAAAAGACCATCATAAATAACCCACCGAAATGATCATTTGTATAATCTTCATCATAAAACATTTGTATTGCACCTATTAGTAATAAAACAAGTATGATATTAGTTCCAATCTTTAAAATCTTGTTTGATTTATTATCTTTTAATATATCCCCCAAAATGTAGCACGCCCTCTCACACTCTCCTATGTTTTTATCTCTCTTTATATTTTAACATAAATTACCTATTCTCCCCTTTTGATCACATACAAAAAAACCTGCCAAAACTTTGACAGGTTCCCTACACATTAAAACGATAACCAGCCCCCCATACCGTTTCGATATATTGCGGGTGAGCAGGATCTCTTTCAATTTTTTCACGTAACTTTCTAATATGAACGACAACAGTAGCTAAGTCACCAGCGGAGTCTAATCCCCAAATGCGTTCAAATAACTGTTCTTTATTTAATACTTGATTTGGGTTTGTGACAAAGAATGTTAATAAATCAAATTCTTTCGTTGTAAAGGCGATTTCTTCATTGTTTATAAAAACTTTCCTCGCCCTTTGATCAATAGAGATTCCGTGAATATATAGCGTATCGCGTTGCTTACTTACATTTCCTAATAATCTTTCATAACGAGAAATATGGGCTTTTACTCTTGCTACTAGCTCACTCGGGCTAAACGGTTTCGTTATATAATCATCCGCTCCTAAACCGAGCCCGCGAATTTTATCTATATCTTCTTTTTTTGCTGAAACAAGTAAAATCGGAATATCTTTTATAGCTCGAATTTGCTTACAAATTTCAAATCCATTCATTTTCGGAAGCATAATATCTAAAATAATTAAATCGTAGTCTTCTTGCAGGGCCATTTGTAAACCTGTTTCTCCTGAATGTTCGACATCAACTTGAAAATCATTAATTTCTAAATAATCTCGCTGTAATTCTGCAATGCTTACTTCATCTTCTATTAGTAAAATTCTTTTCAATTTACTCACCACATTTCTCTACTTTTTCCAATGAGAAGAAAATGCTTGTGCCTTCCCCAAGCTCGCTTTCCGCCCAAATATTCCCGCCATGTTCTTCAATAATTTGCTTCGCTATCGCTAAGCCAAGTCCACTTCCACCTGTACTAGAATTTCGCGATTTCTCTGCACGATAGAAACGTTCAAAAATATAAGGAAGTGTATCAGATTCTATACCTGATCCGTTGTCCATTACTTTCACAATCACTTTATTGTTATCACTCGATACTGTTACAGTAATTTTCTTTTCTTCTTTATCCATGTATTTCACACTATTATGAATTAAATTTGATATCACTCTATTTATCTTTTCGCAATCAGCCTTTACATAAAGTGGTGATGCATGTAATTGTAAGTTAACTTCTATACCTTCTTTACTTAAATCCATCTGCATCTCTTCTATTAATTCTTGCATAAACATATTTAATTCAACCGTTTCAAACTGAAAGGGAACTCGATTCAAATCGAGCTTTGAGAATAAAAATAATTCATCAATGAGTGTATCCATATGTCTTGCTTTCGTATGGATAGTCGTTAAGTACTTATCCATTTTTTCTGGCGTATTTGCTACTCCGTCTTTTATTCCTTCTACATATCCAATAATAGATGTAATCGGTGTTTTTAAATCGTGAGAGATGTTTGAAATGAGCTCTTTTCGATTTTCTTCATACTGCGTTTGCATCTCTATCGATTCTTTTAATTTCTTCCTCATTTCCTCAAATCCTTGATTCAATTGCCCAATTTCATCGTGCGATGTAACTGGTATTTGAAAATCTAAATTTCCTTCTTTAATTTTTTCAGTCGCATCTTTCAATACAAAGATTGGTTTTATAACACTTCTTGAGACGAGGTAACTTAATAATCCAATAAGTAAAATAGCTAATAGTAAAAGTGATACGAACAAAATCGGAAATAACTTTTGTGTAAGATCTACAAATGAACTTTGCTTCTTTAATACAAATATACTCCCCTCTTCTTCCTGAGGAAAATAAAAATCAAACTTTACATATCGATAAAATGTATCGCCTAATTCCGTTGTACCACGACTATTAATATTTGCTGATTCAAATTTCGGAAGAGCTTCCTTTAAAGCCCCACTTTCAAATACTTTTGTAGCATAAGAAATGGTTTCTCCCTTTCTTACAACAATTTTCACCCCTTCTTTTTCAAGTGATGAAACGAACGATTCATCTAATAGTTGCGATTGATGTTTCTTTGCTGCCGTCTTTAACTCAATATACGCATTCTCTTCTTCTGACGTAAGCGGCTTTTGAATATAGGAGCTTTTATAGAAATTTTTCACTGCTTCCAAATCACCTGTTATCGAAAAAACGATTAAAAATCCCGCGATTAATATAAGCGTAATGGAAACGAGAATGACAGCGATATAAGAAAATAAAAACCTTGTTTTAATAGACATATGTTACATCCTCACTTTACCCCGCTATTTGCCGGGCAGTAAGATCCCCACCTCAAAATTCAGAGAAAGCAAAGAAGTTAAGTGGGGGATCAACTGCCCATAAAAGCCCGATTGGTTGGGGCTGATAATCAGTGGGGGATGAACAAAACCCCCACTGATTAAAGTTTCACTTTATCAAACCTTATTACTCATAAGCATAAAAATATATGTTCAAATACTCAAGCGATTTTATAGTAATTTTAGCGTCAGTTTATAAAAATTTAATGTTCTTCTTTTACAGTTGAAATGAGGAGGTTGAAATTCCATGTTCAAAAAAACAGTAAGCATGATATGTTGCGTATTTTTTTTACAAGGTTGCTTACAAGAACAAGAAGTTAAAAAGGAGATGACAAACATGGAGACAGCGCTACTAACAGCTACTGAGAAACAAGAAACGAATACTGTTATATCGTTACTCAAAAAAGGGGCTGACATAAATATAACAGACAATAAAGGACGCACCCCTCTTATGATTGCTACATACAAAAATGATGTGAAAACCGCAAAAGCGCTTATCGATGCTGGTGCTGACGTAAATATCCAAGATGATATGAAAAACAATCCCTTTTTATACGCTGGGGCAGAAGGTTACTTAGATATTTTAAAACTAACAATTGATGCTGGTGCAGATCCATCGCTTACGAATCGATATGGGGGGACAGCTCTTACCCCAGCCTCAGAACATGGCTATATTGATGTTATAAAAGAACTCCTCACGCGAACAAATATCGATGTAAACCATGTAAACAACCTCGGATGGACAGCTTTAATGGAAGCCATCGTACTAAGTAACGGAAATGAAACACAACAACAAGTCATCCGCCTCCTTATTGAGCACGGTGCAGATGTAAACATTCCAGATAATGATGGTGTTACTCCGCTAGAGCATGCTCGCGCTCATCACTTTGAGGAGATAGAGAAGATTTTGTTAGAAGAACATAAGTAAAAAGCTAATTTTTGCCTTCCTCCCCCGCTCTATGCTACATTTAACCCGTTATATCAATATGAATAGGGTGGGAATACATATGAACAAACCGAAAATTGGGATGATTGGACTTGGAAGTATTGCACAAAAAGCTTATCTTCCAACACTTACAAAAGAAACAGATTGGAATTTTGTAGGGGCGTTTACACCTAACGCGGAGAAAAGAAAACAAGTTTGCCAGCAATACCGCATACAAGACTTCCATTCTATTGAAACGTTAGCTTCGGAATGCGATGCAATCTTCGTTCATAGTTCAACTGCATCGCATTATGAAATCGTTTCTAAACTTCTGAAAAAAGGAATCGATGTTTATGTTGATAAGCCGCTAGCTGCTACAGTGGAACAAGCTGAGAAACTAGTTGAGTTGAGCGAAAAGTATAACCGAAAGTTAATGGTTGGATTTAATCGCCGCTTCGTTCCTATGTATGTTGCGGCAAAAGAGCAAGCTCATAACATTTCATGGATTCGAATTGAAAAGCACCGCACAAATAAAGTCGGGCCATATACGTACGACTTTACGATGTTAGATGATTACTTACATATTGTAGATACTGCTCGCTGGTTAGCTAACGATGAGCTTAACGTCGTTCATAATATGATGCAAATCAATGAAAAGAATGAACTTCTTTACGGACATCATACATATACAACTGCAAATGGAATGTTACTTTCTACCGCAATGCACCGCCATGCCGGTACAAATTTAGAACAAATTGAACTTGTCACAACAGGAAAAATCATTCGCGTAAAAAACATGAACACATTTGAAGTTGAGCAAGAAAATGCAGTTTCTCAAATTGGTTCCCCATCATGGGATACGACGTTAAAACAACGCGGTTTTGAAGATGCTGTTCATCATTTTATTGCATGTGTACAAGGAGATACAAAGCCTGTTGTAGATGGATTAGAAGGATTAAAAACGCAACAACTGCTGCAATCCCTACTGGACGCTACAAGTAAAAATTAAAACGGATACATTTTTCAGAATTTACTTTCATTCCCATTTCCCCTTTATTTCTCACGCAAATTTCTATAGAATATGTTGATAGGAATTATAAATTTCATAATGAATCGTGGAAAGGATGGGATTAACACATGTGGAACGAGTTTAAAAAGTTCGCTTTCAAAGGGAATGTCGTTGATTTAGCTGTCGGGGTTGTAATCGGTGCTGCATTCGGTAAAATCGTTAGTTCTTTAGTAAAAGATGTTATTACACCATTACTTGGTATGGTATTAGGTGGCGTTGACTTTACAGATTTAAAACTTACATTCGGTAAGTCATCTATTATGTACGGTAACTTCATCCAAACTATTTTTGATTTCTTAATTATTGCAGCAGCTATCTTTATGTTCGTTAAAGTGTTCAACAAACTAACATCTAAAAAAGAAGAAGAAAAAGAGGAAGAAATTCCAGAACCAACAAAAGAAGAAGAACTTCTTAGCGAAATTCGCGACTTATTAAAACAACAAAACTCTTCTAAAGATAGAGCATAATTGAACGGATAAAAAGGCATGTCCCGAGAGGGACATGCCTTTTCTATATGCTATAACGTTTCCGAATTCATATGAATAAATAAAATAATACCAGCAACCATAAGTACCATGATACTACTTGCAAATAGTGTAATACCGATAAACATTAAACTTGTGCTCATATCCACCGATACACTTTCAATAAAAATAGAAATTACATACGTGATAAGGGCAATTCCTGCAAGAATACTTCCTGGAACAAATCGCTTTAAACCATTTTGTTTTAACGTCATATATGCAAAAATAGCAGTCATACAAAGCGTAATTATCCAAAGAACGATCATCTCTTCTCCCCCCTCACAAGCCTTTTCTTTCTATTATACATGACATTGCCCTATAATAGTTAAATTTGCACTTATGTGACATATAACAAGGAATTATACAGTCATATAGAGAAGTCTCCCAGATAAGCTATAGAACTTGGGAGGATTTCAATTGGAAGAAGATATTGTAGGATATTTTAAACAAGTAGAGAAATTTGATTATATTACAATTGACTTAGACAAAAAGTTTTTTTATATGGAAATTGTACAACTAGAAACAAATATAACTTTGCTAAAAATATCACTTAATTTAAATAAAGATGAAACTATTGTACAAGGCAAAACAGAGCACTATGACCCTTATAGGCTGGAACAATTAATACAAAGTTTTAAACACACCGCACAAACATGCATTGAACATAATTTACGAAGTCCTGAAGAACTTTTTGCATTTTGGAAAGGAAATTGACACTAGAAATAAATGGATATTTTTCGTATAAATTGATATAATTACCATATATAAATATTCTTTATAAGGAAGTGTTCATAATGATTTGGATTTCACTAATCGTATTAGCCTATTTCATCATTCTCGTCCCAATACAGTATAACTACATTAAAATACTCAAAGAAAAACAGAAGAAAATGAATGTGTCACAAAACGAATTATATGACAACATGTCTTATGAAGAATCTCAAATACATTACCATTATCAAAGTAACGTATTTACAATACCTGCTTCGCTTGTCGCAAGTATTATTTATAGAGTGAAACATGCAGCATAATATGTACGCTGTAAAATTATTGTTTGAATCTGTTCATTCTGGTGAGCCTGATCCTACGAAAATGGATGAGCATTATGAAGAAAATCACGATACACTTTTTGAAGAAAGTATTATTCTTGTTAAAGCAAGCAGTTTGGAAGAAGCTCATGCACTAGGTGAACAAATCGCTATACAGTCTGAGCATACGTACGATAATATGTACGGTGAGCAAATAACGTGGACGTTTCGAAAACTATTGCATGTGTTTGAATTAGACGAGACACCATTTGAAACTGGAAAAGAATTATACGCAAGATTTTTACACGTTAAGAAAAATGAAACGGTCAATACCGTAGTAAAAGCATACTATCCTGAATATGAATAAAAGCTCACAGCAATCGCTGTGAGCTTTTTTATACTTACTTCGTTGAATCTCTAAATTGGATACGGTGAGGTAAGATAACAGTGTGATCTTCCACTTTTTCTTTGTTCATATACTTTGTTAATAGACGCATTGCTACTGCACCGATATCATACATCGGTTGTACAACTGTTGAAAGTTGTGGACGAACCATTAATGCAAGGCGTGTATTATCGAAACCAAGTACTTCTACATCAGTTGGTACATTTAATCCAGTGTCTTGTGCTGCGTGGATTACACCTAGTGCCATTTCGTCAGAAGATACGAAGATCGCTGTTGGCTTTTCATCAAGGCTCCAAAGCTTTTCGAATGCTTCGATACCTGAGTCATATGTGTAATCTCCATCGATTACAAGATTTTCATCATATGAAATACCTGCTTCTTCTAGAGCTTTTCTATAACCTTGTAACTTCTTCGCACTCCCCGCTTTATCAATGAAAGGACCAGAGACGAAACCGATACGCTTATGTCCTTGTTCAATAAAGTGCTTCATTGCGTCGTAAGCTGCTTGTGTATAATCAATGTTTACTGATGGCGTTTCATTTTGCTCATCAAATGACGCTGCTAATACGATTGGTACTGGAGACTTTTTAAATTCTTCAGCGTGAATATCTGTAATATCTTCACCCATGAAAACAATTCCGTCCACTTGTTTTCCAAGCATCGTATTTAATAAATGGAACTCTTTCTCTTTGTTTTGGTCAGAGTTACTTAAAATGATGTTATATTTGTACATTGTTGCGATATCTTCAATTCCACGAGCAAGTTCTGCATAAAACGTATTTGAGATATCAGGAATAATAACACCTACTGTAGTTGTCTTTTTACTTGCTAATCCACGTGCTACCGCATTTGGACGGTATCCTAAACGATCAATTGCTTCTAATACTTTCTTTCTTGTTGTAGGCTTTACATTTGGGTTACCATTCACAACGCGTGATACGGTAGCCATTGAAACGTTCGCTTCGCGCGCTACATCATATATTGTTACGTTCATCTCATCGCACACTCCTTCTATTTTTGTTATCTATTTTTATGTATCGGTTACTTGAATGAAAAAAAGACATCAACTCTATTTGCAGATGTCACCAATCGTCCCGAGTTCTTCCTTTTACTAATGATACGATAAAAACGCAGGCTCATACAATATTTTCCCGCAAAAGTTTCGAAAAAATTCGCTTCTTTTCTCGTATTTTCGTATTTTTTATGAAAAAAAGGGCATTTTTTGTAAAAATATAGATATCCCACAAGTAGAAACCCTATTTTAAGCAGTACACTAGCTAGTAATTGAAATTTATATCAGCGATTTTTTGAATATATCAACCACAACTCGAAATATATCAGCGATTTTTTAAATATATCGACTTACCGACATCAAACGACAATGATCACCATTTGATGCGCTGGATCTGGAAGTACTCTACAATTGGCAATAGAAGATCCCATCCCCCTGTAGAATGCGTTACATCGACAATGCAAGGGGTTAAAATAGGTTTCTTTCTTTGAAATTAGTACAGCGGAAATATGGAGCGTATTACGTGACGCCCTGTCCCATCGTCCCCTTTCATTTACAGTAAAAAAAGACAGTTTAAACACTGTCTTTTTTTATAAGAAGGAAACAAACGGTTTATCGCTGTTTTTCTCTTTTATAACAATTGCCTCAATTTTATTCTCGGACTTTATCTGCAATTGTACTTTTGCATCTTTCGGTAATTCGTCTAACATACTTTGAGCGGCGAGTTGAGTAAGAGCCATTAATTCTGTTTTACCGTTATATTTAATAACAATATCCATATTTAATGTATCCATTTGATTTTTCTTATAAGAAACTTTAGCATTTACTGGGATAAAGTCTCCAGGAGAAAAACCTTTCATTGCCTTAGCAAATTTATTTATTTTTTCATTATCTTCTCCATGTGCTTGTGTAAATTCATCGGAAGGATATGAATACGCTTTTTCTTCAATTGCATTCCAATTTCCAAGGTTCGTATCATTCTTTTGAACGGTAGCACTAGCAATATACGTGCCATTTTTTAAAGAACTTGTACTTTCTTGCTTAAAGATAGCAAACGTAATTGGGGATTTATTATACTTGTCATTTTTATGAATAGCTTCAATAAGTTGCTTAGCAACTTCAGTCCCCTTAGACATTGCCTCTTCATTGGATACACTTGAAGACATAGCTAACCCAATTACAACACCAGATAAACTTAATTCATTTGAATTCTGTTTCCCGAAATAGTCTTGTTCTATAATATTTGTCAAAACGGGTGCTTCTACTTTTGCGACTAGTTCATCAACTAACTTCTCAGGAATATACTGATTTAATTGAAGCACATGGTTTTCTGTATCAAATTGCTCTTTTGCAATATTCATTAAACCATTTTCATACTCTGCTAAATCTAATTTAGAATTTGTTTTTACATTAGCTGTATTTATAACCTTTTGTTCTTTTAAAGGAATTACAGTTCTATAATAATCTTTAGAAACAGCAGTTCTCGGAATCATGCTTTTTTCTTTCGTATCTTTCTGTATAACTTCATCCTTCTTACTAATCGTATCATTACTACAAGCTCCTAGTAATAAACTTACGACTGCGAAGGATAATGCCATTTTCTTCATTACTTAAAACCTACTTTCAACAATCTAGTTATTTAGTTTGAACTATTAACAGTTTACCATTAAATATATTTCAACAAAAACAAAAAAAAGAAGCAAGCACCTTTCGCTTGCTTCTTTTTACTTAATATTCTCTTCTAAAACATCTTTTTTAATGTTCCAATGAGACGTATTCCATACTACCATCCCATCTTTTATGTATAACACTTGCGGAGATTCATGTTTCATGCTGTACTGTTCTGCAACACGATTCGAAACATCTCTTGCATCTTGTACGTATAAGTAGTACGCTGGTACCGCTCTTTCTTCACTACAATAAGCTTGAAATTCTGTATAAGCACCATGACTAATAGGACATGTCGTACTATGTTTAAAAAGAACATAAGGCTCGTTTTTTTCTACTAGTACTTCAAACTCTTCAATTGTTTCAAGTTTTGTCATATTCATTACGATTCACCTCTCATACGAAGTCTAGAGCGCTTCTCTTTCTTTTCAGCTTTTTTCTCAAGTCTTTCTAATTTACGCTCTTCTTTTTCAACCTTTTTCTCTTGTCTTGTCGCACGATAATGATTGTATACTTCAATTGCTGCGCTACTCCACTGTACAACTTGCGCTACTTTATCTGCATTATTTTCAATTTCGTCCGTAACAGACTCTGATACATTACGAAGTTTCGTATTTAAAGAATGGATTGTCGTTCCAATTCCATCTACACCCGATACTACTTTATTTAATGATTGTGACTTCTGTTGAATGTCATCAGCTAACGCATTTGTTTTATGTAATAATTGCTCCGTCTCTACGCTAATCCCTTGCATTTGCTTTTCTAAACCTTCTAACGTGCTTGCAACGTTTTCTAACGTCTTCTGAACCGATAACAACGTTCTACATACATACACTACTAATACAGCGAAAGCAACCGCGATAATAGCTGCACTTACATATAAAAGAACTTGCATTTCATCACTTCCTTTATCTTTTTCATACTTTCCCCTATTATACAATCATTTTCCGTTTCGTTCTAATCCCTATCTTTTCATTAGAATTTTCATACTTATTCGTTAACTTTAACATAAATCATTCAACAAATTCCACTAAGTAGGTTACAATAGGAGAGGATACATAATTAGTAGGGAGGCTTTACATATGAAAGATCCACGCATTGAAAAGTTAGCATACAATTTAATTAACTACTCTATTCGCTTACAAAAAGGCGAAAAAGTATTAATTGAAAACTTTGGCTTACAAAAAGAACTTGTAACTGCACTTGTTAAAGAAGCATATGCAGCTGGTGGTTTCCCATTCGTTTCTTTAAAAGATCATCAAGTAGATCGCTCTTTATTAATGGGTGCTACTGAAGAACATTTTGAAAAAATCGCAGCCTATGAAGCAAGCGTAATGAAAGATATGGACGCTTATATCGGTCTTCGCTCTGGCGATAACATTAACGAACAAGCTGACGTGCCAAGTGAAAGAATGCAAATTCACGGTCAAACAGTTGGTAAGAAAGTTCATAGAGACATCCGCGTTCCAAAAACACGCTGGGTTGTTCTTCGCTACCCAAATGCCTCTATGGCACAGCTTGCGAAAATGAGCACAGAAGCTTTCGAAGACTTCTACTTCGAAGTCTGTAACTTAGACTACGGTAAAATGGATAAGGCGATGGATAGCCTTGTTACATTAATGAATAAAACAGATAAAGTGCGCCTAACTGGACCTGGAACTGACTTAACATTCTCTATTAAAGACATTCCAGCAATTAAATGCTCAGGTCATTTAAACATTCCAGACGGTGAAGTATACTCTGCACCAGTTCGTGATTCTGTTAACGGTACAGTTTCTTACAACACGCCATCTCCTTACAACGGTTATACATTTGAAAATGTACAACTTAAGTTCGAGAACGGCCAAATCGTTGAAGCAACTGCAAACGATACAGAGCGCATTAACAAAATCTTCGATACAGACGAAGGCGCACGCTACGTTGGTGAGTTCGCAATCGGCGTAAACCCATACATCTTACATCCAATGGGAGACATCCTATTCGATGAAAAAATCGATGGCAGCTTCCACTTCACTCCTGGACAAGCTTACGACGATGCATGGAACGGCAATAACTCGAACATTCACTGGGATTTAGTATGTATCCAACGCCCTGAATATGGCGGCGGCGAAATTTACTTCGACGACGTACTAATCCGTAAAGACGGACGCTTCGTTGTACCTGAATTAGAAGCTTTAAATCCAGAGAACTTAAAATAATAATAAAAACGCTCGGGATTTTTCCGAGCGTTTTTTTAATACTTTAATAAGTCTTTCGCCACATCTTCTGGCACTTTAAAACTCATCTTCTTATTTTTCATTTCAACTTCAACATAAGGGACATCTTGATATACTGTCATTGTACCGATTTCATGTAACTCTTTTTTATCTTTACTCGACTCTGATAATTTTGGTGTATCTTCTTGATACATTTTAAATGTTTTCCCTTGCGGAGTATCTAAAGGAGCCGACTGCATTTCCCACTTATCCATTTTCATGACTTCAAACAGCTTTTCAATTTCTTTCTTATCGGTAATTACTTTCTTTTCACTTGAATCAGTAAGTGATTCAATTTCAACTTTTTGTGCCTTTTCTAAGTTTAGATTCGTCTTTTCCTTCTTCGTACTACATCCTAGTAAAAGAAAGGATGCGGTTAGCAGAAATACAAATAACATAAGGACTTTTTTCATTTCTAATCCTCCTAACTACATAGGCCTACTTTTCTCGCTTTTTGTTTGCTGAAAGTGAAAATAATGCAAAAGTGCCACTGCAATAGTACCAATTACTATCGGAACATATAAAGGCAGATTCCATTTCGTATATACTCTAGTGCAGCCAACAATTACAAACAAAATTTCCAAACAAAATAAAGGTTTTACATATTTCATTTCTTACCCACCATTTCTATTTTCACATGTGGATTCTCTTTTTCTACAAGTGATAAAAACTGCTTCATATGTTGCGGCATCGCAATCATATGTACTTTATATGCATTCGTCGTAATTTCAAGAGATTTCCCAACTTGACGAATGATTCTTATCTCTTTCAATACGATATCGTCATTTAAAACACCGTACTTTAATACACCATTTTCTACTTTATGCTTTTTAATAAACACTTCCCAAACGAGTGGTACATTAACAAGGAAGCATAAACCCATCCCAATTAACGCTGTCATCCACTGCTCTTTATTAGCGATAATCATGACGAGTGGATATACAAACATAAAAGCTAACGTGAGACAAACGAAAAATATTACTGATTTACTTCTTTGAATCGGAAAATTCATACATACACCCCCACCCTAAATTATACCATTAATTCCATTTTAATTCATAAAAAAAGGCCATTTCTAAATGACCTCCTTAAACCACCTTACTTATCTTGAATCTCTTTCCATTCTGAAGCTAATAAACTATATACAGCGATATCGTGGAAGTGATCGTATAGCCATTCTTCATCTCTTAAAACACCATCTAACTTAAACCCTAAACGTTCTGGAATAGCACGACTTTTCACATTTTCAACACCGCATCTAATTTCCATTTTATTTAATTTTAAATTCTCAAATGCATAGTGAAGTACAGCCTTCACGCTACGCGTCATAATACCTTTCCCGCCAGCATCTTCTGCCAGATAGTAACCGAGACTTGCCGCTTTCTTCCCCCAGCTCACTGGATGAATACCTACCATCCCAACGAGCTTTCCTTTATAACGTATGCCACTTTCAAAACCGTCTCCCTCTGCAAACTTCTTTAACCACATCGGACAAATCTCATTATAAGCATCAGCAGATTTCGTCCCATCTACCCAAGGAAGCCATCTTCTTAAATGATTACGGTTTTGATTTATTAATTGATATAGTTCCTCTTTATGATGCTTCTCTAATAACTGTAATTCAATTTCGTCGTCTACTCGGAGTGTGAACATGTTTTTCGGCCCCTTTTTAGTTTTCTTATTATTCTAACATCTATAGGTAAAAAACGTTAAATAATTTATTTTCATTTAAATAAAAAATAACTATATATGATTGATATCTAGATATGAATCATATATAGTTAAAGTATGGAAAAAAATGATAATTTTATAATTCAATTACGTAAAGGTGTTTTTGATCTCGCTATTTTATCCTTAATAAGTAAACAACCTATGTACGGATACGAAATTACAAGTGCATTACAAGAAATCCCTGTATTTCATATCCCGAACGGCTCGATTTATCCTATATTAAATCGAATCACGAAAAACAATTGGGCTGTTTCCTATTGGGAAGAGTCCGGTGATGGCCCAAAAAGAAAATACTATCGCATTACAGACGAAGGGAGAGAAATTTTACATAGTCGCTTACATGATTATGATGCCGTGTATCAAGCTCTAATGTTACTAGCTAAAGGAGAGGATAAAAAATGAACAAGGAACAATTCTTTGCAAATGAACTCATTATTTCTTTCTTACACGATTTTCAGAAAGGTTTAATGAACTTACCTACATCAGCACGCGAACAACATGTGCTAGAAATTAAATCTGATTTATACGAAAATGCATTAAGTAAAGAAAGTGAAGGGATACCATCAGCAAGCATCCCTTCACAAGTGATTGCAGAATTTCTTCCTTCAAAAGAACTAGCAAAGGAAATTGCAGCAGAATATATAGACGTTATTCAAGATGTACAGCAATCTACAAATACATTTATAAAATATTATTCTGGCCTATCTATCGGTCCACTTGGTGCTCTATCAGTACCTATTGTACTAGGCTTCATCAATATTTCAGCTAATTTGTCATTTGTACTAGCTTTTATAGCAAGTAACATTTGGTTCATCTGTAGAGAAAACCATTGGAATACAGACTTATTAAAATACTTTAAAACAATAATTTCCATTAGCTCAAGGCTTTTAATCGCTCTTCCATTTTCATTTTTCGCAATTCGCATCATCATAACAAAACAATTCGATATGTTTTCATTCTATTATTTAATTGGATATGTACTTTTTAGTTCAATTTATATCGTTTTGTTAAAACAACTCTACAAAAAGAATAAACAATACCAACCTATCCATGGTTTTTAAATATATCGAACACAACAAAAAAGACGCACAGCTAAGCTATGCGTCTTCTCTATTACTTCTCTGCAACTTGAACTTCTTTTACGTAAGCTGCTTCGAATTTTTGGATGTCTCCTGCGCCCATGAAAATGAGAACGCCGTTTTTATGTTTCTTTAATACATCCGTTGTTGTATCTGTAATTAATTCTGCACCGTCAATACGCTTTTGCAGATCTTCGATTGTTAATTCACCTTTGTTCTCGCGCGCTGATCCGAAAATATCACATAAGTATACTTGGTCAGCTTTGCTTAGGCTTTCAGCGAACTCATCTAAGAACTTTTCTGTACGTGAGAATGTGTGTGGCTGGAATACAGCGACAATTTCACGCTCTGGATGTTTTTGACGAGCGGCTTCAATCGTTGCATTAATTTCTGTCGGATGGTGTGCGTAGTCATCAATAATAACTTGCTCTCCCATTGGCTTTTCATTAAAGCGACGTTTTACGCCTTCAAAAGTTGTTAACTGATGCTTAACTGCTTCTACATCAACGTTTTCATAATGGCAAAGCGCGATTACTGCTAATGCATTTAATACGCTGTGGTTGCCGTATCCTGTAATTTTGAACGTGTCATAGTACGTATTACGAACGAATACATCGAAAATAGTACCATCTGTTCTCTTTTGAATGTTACGTGCTTGGAAATCATTATCTTCTCCAAATCCATAGAAAATAACAGGTACTTTCGCTTGAATTTTTTGAAGTTCTTCATCATCTCCACATGCAATAATGCCTTTTTTCACTTGCAATGCCATCTCTTGGAATGCACTGAATACATCATTGATATCTGTGAAATAATCTGGATGATCAAAATCAATGTTTGTCATAATCGCATAGTCTGGATTGTAAGACAAGAAATGACGACGATACTCACAAGCTTCAAATACAAAATACTTACTATTTTCTACCCCATGCCCTGTTCCATCTCCAATAAGGTAAGATGTAGGGTGTGCACCTTGCATTACATGGGCTAACAAACCAGTTGTTGATGTTTTTCCATGTGCACCAGTTACAGCAACACTTGTGTATTGGTTCATAAGGTCACCTAAGAAGTGATGGTAACGATGTACTGGGATGTTTAATTCTTTTGCTGCTACGATTTCTTCATGCGTATCAGGGAATGCATTTCCTGCAATAATCACTTGTCCTTCTTTTACATTACTTTTATCAAAAGGAAGAATCGAGATACTACGCTTTTCCAACGCTGTTTGTGTAAAGAAACGCTTTTCATAATCAGACCCTTGAACAGTATGCTTCATGTCATGAAGAATTTGCGCTAATGAACTCATTCCTGTTCCTTTAATTCCTACAAAATGGTAAACTGTCATCTTAAAGAACCTCCAACATTTCGAACTAATACAACGGCCTATCTATAAGACAGTATATGAATCTTTTCTTATTTTGGTAATCATCATACATTTTTGATGTAGTGAAGTTATTCTTCCCTTCACTTATCAGGATAAACTCGTACGTACTTCTTTTTTATGTCCATAACAAATCCATTATAGCAAAAAAGAAGCCGCTATACTATGATAACAGAAAAACTGATAGGGTCAATCACCTATCAGTTTTTCTCTCTCTTACATATCTTCTCTTTTTTCTAATTGAACACGTTCTAGACGTGGGTTTGGACGATATTTACGACCAGCTTTCGCTTCCGGTTTTCCATTTAATTCTACGTTATCACCAGTAAAGCCAATATTCATTTTTAATAAGCTACTTCCTACTCCGTATATATCAACAGGTACGTTTTGAGCTTCAAATTCACGAATACGTTTCTCATCAAATCCACCAGTTACAACGATGTCTACATGCTGGAATCCTTCTTCATCAAGTGCTTTACGAAGTGCGAATACAAGCGATGGGTTTACACCACGTGGATCAAATGTTCCAAGTACTTCTGGGTGGCGAATGAAGTATTGATCAATCATCGTGCGAGACGTATCTACACGTACACCTTTTAATGTTGATCCAAATTCACGTGCTACGCGAAGTGCATCTGTAATGACATCATTGTTGTAATCAATTAATACAACTAATTCATCTTCTGGGAATTTCTTATGATATGCTTTTGCCGCTTCCACAACATCACCATTAAACATTTGAATTAATGCGTGAGGCATCGTCCCCATACCACTTTTCCCCCACCATTCATTCATCGCATGCGTCGCTTGTGCGCTCATACCACCGATGTATGCTGCATAACCGTCACCAGCTTGTTGTGTATAATGATCATCACGGTCTCCCATGAAAATAACTGGTTTTTCTTTATCTACGCTACGTGCAGCTTGGACAACGTTATATACGTTTGTCGCAACCGATGTACGACGAGCTAAAATCCCATCAATAACACCTTCTAAAAATCCGAAATTTTCATAAGGACCATGAATTGTTAACACTGTTTCAAATGGACTGATTTTGTCGCCATCTTTTAAAGAGTTAATTTCAAGTTCCTCAGGATTTTTAGCGAATGTTTGTAGCAATGCAATGACTTCATCTGTTCCGCAAAGAACTGCATTTTCCTTTTGGAAAAATTGCATCGTTACAACACTTTTCGGGCGAAATTCTTGAATGATTTCTCTAGTCTTTAAAAAGTAAACGGCAGAGAACCAACCTTCTCCAACACGTTCGTCAAATTTAAATGTTTTATTTGTTAGTCTATTTATTTCACCTTTTAATTTTAATTCAATTTCTTTCATGTCGCTTTACTCCCTACTTTACTATCCAACATTTTCTCTTAGTATACAGCAAAACCGTTTACTATACATTTGTTTCCTGCATAGCAGCAAATTCATCCTCAGAAATAAGGACATCTCTTGGCTTCGTTCCTCTTGCTTCAGAAATAATCCCTTGCGATTCCATCTCTTCAATGAGACGTGCCGCGCGATTATAACCGATGCGGAATTTTCGCTGTACAGAAGATGTGGACGCTCCCCCTTGTTCTACAACAAATTGACATGCTTCAAAGAACAATTCATCTTCCGACTCAGCCTGTTCTGTTTTCGCTAATAAATCCTCTTGCTTAAATAAGTAATTCGGCTTCATTTGCTTTTTCACATGATCAACTGTCTTTTCAATCTCATCATCCGATACATATACACCTTGTACACGAACTGGCTTAGATGTACCGTTCCCTAAGAATAACATATCACCACGGCCAAGTAATTTCTCTGCGCCCCCAATATCAATAATCGTACGCGAATCAACTTGAGATGATACAGTAAACGCAATACGCGTTGGAATGTTTGACTTAATTAAACCTGTAATAACATCTACAGATGGACGCTGCGTCGCTACTAATAAATGAATACCACAAGCACGTGCTTTTTGCGCAATACGACAAATCGCTTCCTCAACATCACCAGGTGCTACCATCATTAAATCGGCTAGCTCGTCAATGACAATAACGATATAAGGTAATGTCTCTCCCGGAATTTCTCGCTCACTTACAATCGTATTGTAACGAGTTAAATCACGAGCTCCTGCGTGCGCAAATAATTCATAACGGCGCTCCATTTCCTCAACTGCCCATTTTAATGCAGCTGTCGCTGCTTTTACATCCGTAATAACAGGTGCTACAAGATGTGGAACCGAATTGTATGGTGCAAGCTCAACCATCTTTGGATCGATTAACATTAACTTCACTTCATGTGGTTTCGCTTTATATAAAATACTTGTTAAAATGGCGTTAATACACACACTTTTACCTGAACCTGTTGCACCCGCAATAAGTCCGTGTGGCATTTTTCGAATATCCGTTACAATTGGATCACCTGAAATATCAAGTCCAAGCGCAACCGTAAGCGGTGATTCACTCTTTGTAAACACAGGACTTCTTAAAATTTCACGAAGAAATACTGGCTTACTTTCTTTATTGGGAACTTCGATTCCAATCGCACTCTTCCCTGGAATCGGCGCTTCAATACGAATATCTTTCGCCGCTAAACTTAGCTTAATATCATCACTTAAGTTTGTAATTTTATTTACTTTTACACCTGGATCTGGCTGTACTTCAAAACGAGTTACTGCTGGACCTTGCGATACATTAATAACATGTGCGCCAACGTGGAAATTATTAAACGTTGTATCTAATAATTCTTTCTGTTCTTCCAACCATTCCGTATTATCTAACGCTGCTTGCTGCGGAATCGATAGTAATGTTAATGATGGAATCGTATACGTCGGTGGCGTTTGCAATACATTTCGCACATCATTCTCTCTTTGATTTACAACATATGCTTTCTCTTCTACTTCCGTACTTGAAATTGGCTTTTGTACTTGCTCTGCCACTACTTGTTGTACTGGCTGCACTTCTTCCACTTGTGGCTCTACTACTTGCTGCACTGGTTGTTCTTCCACTTGCGGTTCTACCACTACTTGCTGCACTGGTTGTTCCTCCACTTGTGGTTCTACCACTACTTGCTGCATTGGTTGTTCTTCCACTTGTGGCTCCACTACTCGCTGCATTTGTTTCTCTTCCACTTGTGGTTCCACTACTATTTGTTGCATTGGCTTTTCTTCCAATTGTGGCTCCACTACTTGCTGCATTTGTTTCTCTTCCACTTGTGGTTTCACTACTACTTGTTGCATTTGTTTTTCTTCCACTTGTGGTTGTTCTTCTACTTGATGTACAGACTTATTCTCTACTCGTTCACTCATAGAAGGTTGCATTGCATTTGTTCTAGCCGCATGTCTTTCCATTAATCGCGTTCTGTCTTGTTTCAACATAACAACATTAAATGGTACGTGACGCTTTTTCTCACGTTTTGGTTCTTCTTTTTGTACAACTGGTTGTTCTTCTACGACTGGTGCTTCTTCTGCAACTGGTGCTTCTTCTGCAATCGGTGCTTCTTCTACAACTGGCTGTTCCTCTACGACCGGTGCTTCTTCTGCAGCTGGTTGTTCTTCTACGACCGATGTTTCTTCTGCAACTGGTTGTTCTTCTACGACCGATGCTTCTTCTGCAACTGGTTGTTCTTCTACGACCGATGCTTCCTCTACAACTCGTTGTTCTTCTGCAATTAAAACATCCGCAAAGCTTTGAACATCTTTTTTCGTTTGTTCATCAGCCTCAGCAACATGTATGAATTCATTCTTTTGTTCAATTGCTTTATTTAACACCATTTCTTGTTGCATTTCCTCAAGTGCTACAGGCTCGGCTTCTTCTGGTGCTTTTGTTTCCGCAATTACTTCCACTTCTTCTGACTCTTCTGTTTCTGCAATTACTTCTACTTCTTCTAACTCTTCTGCTTCCGCAATTACTTCCACTTCTTCTGACTCTTCTGCTTCTGCAATTACTTCCACTTCTTCTGACTCTTCTGCTTCCGCAATTACTTCTACTTCTTCTGACTCTTCTGCTTCTGCAATTACTTCCACTTCTTCTGACTCTTCTGCTTCTGCAATTACTTCCACTTCTTCTGGCGCTTCTGTTTCCGCAATTACTTCCACTTCTTCTGACTCTTCTGCTTCTGCAATTACTTCCACTTCTTCTGATTCTTCTGCTTCTGCAATTACTTCCACTTCTTCTGACTCTTCTGCTTCCGCAATTACTTCCACTTCTTCTGATTCTTCTGTTTCTGTAATTACGTCTACCTCTTCAAATTCTTCTGGTATTTCCACAATGATTGTTTCTTCAAGCTTTTCTTCTGCTTTGACAATCACTGATTCTTCTGGTGCTTGTTTTTCTACTTCAATAGTAGGTTGTTCTATTTCTGTACTACGTTTAATTTCTTCTGATAATATTGTATCCTCGTGCTCTACTTTAGAATCTACTAATTCCTCTTGTAGAATGTTTTTGTCCACTACATCACTTTCTTGCTTCGCACCTTCCATGCGCTCAGCAATTGTTTCATGAAGTAATTCAGCCGCTGGAACTTCCTGCGGTGCACTCATTTCTTGAACCACTTCTTTTTCTTCCACTATAGGCTCTTGGCGTTCGATTTCATAACCGTTTTTCTCTAGCCATTGATCAACAACTGACTTTTCTTCCTTTTTACTCTCTTCATATTGTTGCTCTCCTTGCTCGTTAGCAGCTCTATGACTAGAAGAAGTCGGTGCTTGTCCTTCTGAGAAATCAGATAATGTATATCCTTTTTTCTCTAACCATGCATCAACGACTGATTTGCCCTCTACAGATATTTCAAGGTCTTCTCTTTCCTTTACTTCCTCCTGCTTTTCTTCCTTTTTCTCTACTGAAGGACGATTATATCCGTAAATTGGCGAAATCATTTCTGTTGGACGAAATGGTCTACGGTTACTTTCTTGCGCTGGTGTAGATGCTTTCTTTACGACAGGTTCTCGCTCCGGTTCATATTGCATTTCCGGCTCTTCATATGTAGAAACTACCTTCTCCACATACTGTCGTCTGCTTCTTTCCACTTTAATTCCTCTTTGAATAGGCGACTCTTTATATGTTACAGCTTGAACAGGTTGTTCTTCAAAACGCCCTGTTTCTATAACATCCTCTTCATCGAACCCATTATCCGGTACTAATGGAAAACGGCATTTACCTGCATTCCTACTTGCCATTTGTGCTTCTCTTGCTTCGGTGTAGTGGTTTACACGAGGAATTTTCGGCTGACTTTCAACTTGCTTTGGTACTTCTTTATTCATCGCTGTTTGTTCTTCCTCTTTGTTAAACAGCTTTTTCATCCAATCTAACATGCTTACCACTCTTTCTACTAAATAGTAACATCCTTTATTGTATCAGCATTCGGCAAAAAGTGCAGGTAAAATTAAGCATGTCATATTTATCCATAATATTCTAATTTACGAGTGTTTTCATATAGAAAAACGCAGCCTTACATGTAAGACTGCGTTTAAGCTTTACTCTTCCGATATTCATCTACACTATCCGTTACACTTTGCACCGGTCTCAAAGTTTTTTATAATTGTTTTATAATCTCATCTATATTTCCAATATGAACGGGTTGCCACAATTCTGTACCACGCTCTGCCGTATACACTGGATACGCATCATCATCGATATTCACGAAAACTGGGTCTCCCATATCTGTTTCATACCCAATAACAATCCATTCATCTTTCCATTTTCCGTGTTCTTCACTTATTAATGAATTTTGATGTTTATCATATCGATAACCAATTTGTCCTTTTTCTAATTCATTTTGACTAAACAAATATATCTCATAAGTACCTAACTCGATATCTTGCTGTTTTGAAGTTTCAATTCGTTTCAGAAGTTCTGCGATTTTTGGTTGTTGTTTCATACGTCTATCCCCTTCTATTTTTCTAAATTTTAACTATTTTGTTTATAAAACACAATATAGATTTTAAGAAAAAAGGTGACATCCTTATGAATATGAATGATTTCCTGAATATATCTATTACAACTCGCAATATATCAACGGTTCGACACAGGATATCGACTTACTGACAAAAAACGAAAAGAGAGGTTGTCCAAAAGGACACCCTCTCTTTTCTTATATCAATTAAAATTTAAACTCTTGTCCAACTTCAAAGCTATCTTCTAATACAAGAATACCTTTTTCTTGTGGAGCATCTGGAAGCTCTAATTCACGTGCTGAACAAATCATTCCAGCAGAAGGAACTCCGCGAAGCTCAGCTGGCTTGATTAACATACCGCTTGGCATTACAGCGCCGATTTTTGCAACGACAACTTTTTGTCCTGCATCAACGTTTGGTGCGCCACATACAATTTGTAATGTTTCTGTACCGATTTCTACTTTACAGATGTTTAGCTTATCGGCATTTGGATGTTTCTCTTTTTCAGCTACATAGCCTACAACAAATTTTGGAGAAAGATCTGCTTCTACTGTTTCTTCAAAGCCGTTCTTCGCTAAAATTTCGTTGATTTTTTCTACAAGTTCTTTCGTTAACGTAAGGTTACCTGTTTCTTTTACTTCTAAGTAAGAAGATGCATTAAAGATGTTGAATCCTGCTGTTTCGTTGCTTTCACGATCGTATACGCGTGCAACATCTCCTTTGCGATCAAAAGTACGGTTCTCTAAAGTAATATCTTGTAAGGCAACAATTAAAGTGTCACCAATTCCTTCAAGGTTGTAAAAAACGTTCACTTCGTTCATCCTTTCTCTTTTCCATCTGTCTTCTTCCGATTCTTCGCTAAAATAAAGATTGGTTCAAAGTCCCCATCTTCATATACGAATGAAAGTGATGTAATCGGAACATGCCCTTCGGCAAAAAATTTCATTGTCATTTGTGCAATAATATCATAACCGATTTCGTTGACGATATCAGCAATAATTAATACATCTTGGTGAGGAACAGCAACAACCATGTCACCAGAAATCTTTTCACGCATCGATTGTAGTAACGATTCGTTTAAAATACGAGTGGCATCATACCCATCATTTGTGTTTAAAAAGTAGAATGTATTACCTGCTACTGTGTCTTGTTTAAATTCATAACCTAATGAGCGAGCGTTGAATAATGCCATTTCACGTACTTGTTGCTCTGTAAGCCCTAATTTTTGTAATAAACGCTCGTCAATGAGACGATATGTTTTATTCGAATCTAGCGCATAGTAAATACGTGTTTCCGCCGTATGATCCGTCATAATAAACGGATTTCCTTCTTCTGCTTGTTTCGGGAAAGAAGTAGAGCGAATAACAGGTAAAATTTTCGCCGCGCTATTTTCTTCCTTATGCATCGCAATTAACGCTTCTTGTACGTAGTAGGCAACCTCTTCAATCGCCTTTTCTTTATTCACTTCCCATTTTGCTACAACTCCTGGAAGCGATACGTTAATACCTTTTTTTGAGTCTTTCTGTTCTATACGTAGAACTTCTTTCTCACTATCATACTGAAAGTCCCATTCCGGGCGAGATAATCTCTTCATTAACTCGTCTTTCATCTTTTTACTTGTCATCTTCATCTCTTTTTCCTCCCTTCCAAAAAAATAACCTCCCCCGCGAAGGTAGAGGTTGTTTTACAATTCAATTGGCAAATTGCCTTATTTTAAACCTTCAATGAACTCTTCGATTTGTTCTTGTGTTTTACGATCTTTGTTTACATAGCGACCTGTTTCTTCACCTTTATTGTACGCTACAAAGCTCGGAATGCCAAATACGTCTAATTTTACGCATAGATCAATAAACTCATCACGATCTACATAGTAAAATGAGAAATCACTATATTTCTCTTCTACTTCTGGCATAAATGGATCTACGAAGCGGCAGTCTGGACACCATTCTGCTGAGAACATAAAGACTACATTCTCTTCATTTTTTAACTCTTGGAATTGCTCCATGCTTTCTAATGATTTCATCTATATTTCCTCCTCTAACGAGTACATTTTTCATGTTATAATCTTTCTTTTATACTACCATACATCGCGCACGGTGCAAGGTTTATGCTTGCTTTTCATCATACTTATATTGCCCAACAAGTAACTTAACAACGTGTACAAATAATTCCGTACGGTCCACATAATCATCCGTAAAAATACCGATAGCACCTTCATGACTACGAATATCTTTTCTCTGTACAAACTCTTCCATCACTTCACTTAACTCCTTACCACCTTCAAGAGGTGCTAAAAAATCATCTGGTAACGTAATACGTGCCCCGCCAGCAACGAATATTTTACCATCACTTGTTGCTAGCGCGCCCCAATTACACATAAATAAACCGTGCTCTGTTTTCATTACGCCGCCTTCTAGTCCAATGCCAATTTGAGCTTCCCCTTCCTCTAGCGCTCGCTTCGCTCTATTGATCGCTCCTTGCATCGTCTCTTCATCTGAAAACGGTTGTGCTGCTACTCCTGAAGGAACAGAAAGAGATGTAATTGTAGCACCTTTCCAAACCTTCTCCACAGCTCCAACCTTCGTTTTATTCTTAGATCCAACTACTACTTTCATTTCATTCACCTCTATAAAAATTTATCATTTTCCCTTAATCAAATTGTTCTTTATACACGGGAGCACGGCCACCACACATCGCTTGTTTGTCTCTTCACTCTAAAAAAGAAGAGTTTTTCTCACAACATTGCGGACCTCGAACCCAAAAACAACCTTACTCTCACTTCCTACCCGAGGTTTTAATCCCCGTACGAGAATCAATTAAGCACTGACCGCTACCATACATGGCTCGAGCATCTATTCAATCTAAAAAAAGAATGGTTTTCTCACAACATTGCCGATCGCTCCCGCACATCGCCGGGCATCTATTCAATCCAAAAAGAAAGGTGGCTTCCCTCAATTACAGACCTCGAACACAAAAATAGTCTTCCTCTCGCTTCCTACCCGCGCTCTTAATACACCATTCGAGCACCCATTAAGCACTGACCGCTACCATTCATGGATGGGTCATCTATTCAATCTAAAAAAAGAAAGGCTCTTCAGCCCTTCTTCTCTACGCGTTATTCTTAATTGTCTCTAACGTCGTTTTATCCGTTGCTCTTACAAGCTTCGTAATTAGCTCTTTCGCTGCCGCATAGTCATCAACATGTAAAATAGAAGCATGTGTATGAATGTAACGTGCGCAAACACCAATTACTGCTGATGGGATACCTGAGTTACTTGTATGTACACGTCCCGCATCTGTACCGCCTTGTGAAATAAAGTATTGGTACGGAATGTTGTTTGTTTCTGCTGTATCTAAAATGAATTCGCGCATTCCTCTATGCGTTACCATCGTACGGTCATAAATACGAAGAAGAGCACCTTTTCCTAATTGACCGAACTGTGTTTTATCACCAGATGCATCGTTTGCTGGACTTGCATCAAGCGCATAGAAAATATCTGGTTGGATCATATTTGCAGCAGTTTGCGCACCGCGAAGACCAACTTCTTCTTGTACAGTCGCACCAGAGTACAATGTGTTTGGTAATGTTTCGTCTTTTAATTCTTTTAGTAATTCGATTGCAAGGCCACATCCATAACGGTTGTCCCAAGCTTTCGCCATAATTTTCTTTTCGTTTGCCATCGGCGTAAACGGGCAGATTGGCACGATTTGTTGTCCTGGTTTTACACCAATCTCAATCGCATCTTCATAGCTATCTGCGCCTATATCAATTAACATATTTTTTATATCCATCGGTTTTGCACGTTGCGCGTCACTTAATAAATGAGGAGGAATAGAACCAACAACCCCAATAACAGGGCCATTCTTCGTCATCACTTGTACGCGCTGAGCTAATAGTACTTGGCTCCACCAGCCGCCTAACGGTTGAAAACGAAGCATTCCGTTTTTCGTAATTTGCGTAATCATGAAACCTACTTCATCCATATGACCTGCTACAAGAACACGCGGGCCAGTTTCGTCCCCTTTTTTCAGCCCAAATACGCTACCTAAACCGTCTTGTACAATTTCATCTGCATATTTGCTTAATTCTTGCTTCATAAAACGGCGTACATCATGTTCAAAACCTGATGCACCCTGTAATTCTGTTAACGTACGAAATAATTGTAATGTCTCTTTATTCACGAAGTCCCCTTCTTTCAAACCTTAGTAGAATACCTCTTTTATTGTAACGAAATTTTCGAAATGTTTCTAGTTTCTTCTTTTTTAGCTGTATTTGCTTTATAATTATTATCGGTACACTATTTTTATTTTATAGAATTGAGGTGAATATATGAGCTGGAAAGGTTTAGTAGCAGGTCTTGGCGTTGGGTTCGCAGCTGGTTATTTCGTTGCAAACAAAGTACAAGAACAATCCCATATTTCTTCAGAAAAAGCATTGAAAATGGTGAAACAAGCATTAAGTCATAAAGGTGAAATTACTGGCTCTTGGGTACATATGGTTCCAGAGACATTTGAAAAATATGATGTCGCGTATGAAGTGTATCGCGGCGGTCTTACAACGATGTTAAATGATATACAAGAACGATTTGAATTTTTAGTTGATGCTAAAACAGGTACTGTTTTAGAGGTTATAGCAGCATAAACAGGAGGGTTCCCATTAGGTGAACCTCTTATTTTTTAATTATGGGTAGTGTTTGAAATTATATCGGCGCAACTCGGTTTATATCAGCGATTTTCTAAATTTATCGGCGCAACTCGGTTTATATCAGCGATCTCCCAATTATATCGACTTACCGACAAAAGCCGACAATAAAAAAGAGGTCGCTCCAGCAAATATTCTGGAACAACCTGCTCTTTTTATGCTTCTATACTCGTTTTTCTCTCTATCTTTTCTACGATATGCCCTTCCTCATTCCACTTTACTGCACGGTAATATGCGTCATGATAAAATGTAAACCAAGCATCCTTTTCAGCTCCATACTTCATCCACTTTTGCTTATTTTCAATTGATGTCATCGGATAATCATCATAAGCCATGACCCATAATACATTTTGATGGGCGTGCGTCGGCAATAGGTCTGCTAAATGCAGCATCGTTTCCCCTTTGCTTTCTAAAGCGATCACTGCGTGTCCGTCACTATGGCCGCCCGTATGCGCCATTTTTATTTCATCCGTAATTTCTATTTCTTGTTGAAACGTAACAACTTGATCTACAATCGGCTCCCAATTTTCCTTCCAATATGTATTACGGGATCTAATATTTGGATTTCTCATTTCATTCCACTCTGTTTCACTTACGTAAACTTTCGCATTTGGAAAAGTTGGTACAAGTTGATCACCTTCCCATTTCGTTAAACCAGATGCATGATCAAAGTGAAGGTGCGTCATTAAAACGTAATGAATATCTTCAGGCTTTAGTCCCAGCTTTTCTAAAGAATTCTCAACTGACGACTCTTCCGTTACACCTTGATTCCGCTTCATCTTTTCATTCAATTTACCGTTTCCTATTCCAGAATCAATGAGCATATTACCGTCTTTCGTTTGCAAAAGTAACGGATCTGTTCGTAAATAAATATGATTTGTATCATTATGTTTATATTTACGTGACCAAAGTACTTTCGGCACAACGCCAAACATTGCCCCTCCATCTAAATGTGTGTTCCCCCCTTTTAGCCACGTCACTTTTATATCTCCAATTTGTAACTGTTCCATTTTTCCTCCCCCTTTCCTTACAATACTAACATAAAATTCTGATTATTTGAGATACAAAAAACCTATGCATTACTGCATAGGCTCTGTACGATATTTTGCTTCTACTCGGTAAATGCGATGACCTTTACTAGAGAATTTCTCTTCGTACTCAGTCATAATGTTACCTTCAAAGTCGCTGTTATGAAGATCTAAGCTTAAGTAAGTTAGTAACATACCATACTCAGCCATACTCATAAGAGAATATTCAAATAAACCTTGGTTATCTGTTTTGAAATGAATTTCTCCGCCTTCTACTAACACTTCTTCATAATTGCGTAAAAACGTTTTGTACGTTAAACGACGCTTCGTATGACGTTTCTTTGGCCATGGATCTGAGAAGTTTAAATACACGCGATCAATCTCACCTTTTGCAAAGAAAACTGTTAAATCTTCAGCATCTTTATTAATTAACTTTAAGTTCGGTAATTCTTCTTCAATTAATTTATCAAGTGCATCTACAACAACACTTGTGAATTTTTCAATTCCAATATAATTAATATGTGGATTGGCTTTTGCCATATCATACATAAAGCGGCCACGACCTGTACCTACTTCGATGTGAATGGGTTGCTCATTTCCAAATACTTCTTTCCAGTTACCAGCGCGCTCCTCTGGGTTTCCGATTACGATATGTGAATACTCATTAATTCGATCCATTGCATATGGTTTATGTCTTAAACGCATAGATGTTTCCCTCTCTTTACATAGCTATTTTAAAGGAATAATTCCTTCTTTCTGTTTTTAATCAATCTACCAAACAAAAAACCAAGTACGTACGAGCACTCGGTCCGTTTCTTTCAAGTATAAGATGTACCATTTTGATAAAAACTACATACAGCATTAAACATTCCATGACGAAACAGCTTTTTCTCTTACTTTTCTAAGAAGAGAAAAACAATCGAAAGGATGATCCGTTCATGCCAATTAATCAACAACATCAATTAGAAGTGCTGAAAGATATTTTAGTCAATCACCAAAGTGATTGTTGCGGGACAGTTTCTGAATGCGAGCAATTAGAGCGTCTCATTCAATCGTTACTCGCAAACGATAATATAAGTAGTGACGCTAAAGCAATGCTAAACGATGTATATTCTTATAGTCAATCGGGTAAATCTTCCTCTAATTTGGACAACCACATTTCCAATAATCAAGAACAACTTACTCAGTGGATTGCTGGAATGGACAATTTTTCTTAAGTATTACTCTGAAGCAAGTAGTTGCTGTAAATATTGATGCCAATATTCAGCTTCTGCTTGCTGTTTTTTTGTTGTATGCCATTGAATAGACAAAATCGTTTGTGCTATCACATACCATCTCATACGTTTAAGCAGCGATTCATCCATTTCAATATCATAGTAACCGAGCCACTCACTCCATTCTTGGCGCGGAATGTACCAATATAATAACATACCGAGGTCTAAAGCTGGGTCAGCAATTACAGCTCCATCCCAATCAATTAAAAACAACTCATCTTCATCCGACAATAGCCAATTGTTATGGTTTACATCACAATGGCATACAACGAATTCGTTGTATTCAATATCTTTTAATGAATCCATTAAATATTGAAGACCTTGCTGAATTGTTTCCTCATCCCTTATATCTCCTCTTAAAACAAGTTGCAGTTGTTGTAATAACTCTTGTGCGTGAAGCGGCTGCTTCCCAAGTCTCTGAATCATCTGCACAAGTGCTTTAGATGAGTGTATTTTCTTCAAAAGTTTCGCAACACGTTCTAGTTTCATATCCTCTGGCTCTAACTTCTGTCCCGGAAGCCATTTTTGAGCAGAAATTACATCACCGTTCGTTACCCTTCTTGTCCAAAGTAATTTTGGAACAATTCCTTCTGCTGACAATACCGCTAAAAAGGGCGATGTATTCCGCTTTAAAAATAACTTCTGTTGTCCGTTTTGCGCAATATATGCATCGCCCGTTACTCCACCAGCCGGTACAAGACTCCACTCTTTTCCTAATAATTGTTCCAACCATTCCATATTCATTACCCGTTAACAAATCCTTATCTTTTATAGTTATGAAAAGAAAAACCGCAACATTTCTACACATGTTGTGGATTCATATATATTTTACTGTAAATGAAAAGAAAACTTGGCATAAGCCAAAAATTCTCTATTTTATTTTACAAAACCAGCCATAGAATGACAACTTATCAAAATCGTCACCTTTGTCAATTCTACATTTATTACATTCTCATCGTCAAGTAGCGATTTGTCACATTATCGTCAATATATACGTGCTAATCGGAGCGAGCCTAAGTTCCTTTCCTCTAAATGAAGAAATTGGCTCTATTTTAGCTTGCTTTTCGTTTACTAACACATGCCACGTTTCTTCTTTCGGCAGTTGCACCGTTTTCTCTTCTAAACTGCTATTAAATAAAACGACAATTTCTTTCCACGGTCCAAACGACTCTACATTTTCTAAATGATATGCAAGTACTTCTGGAGATGTTTGCAAAAAAGTCATATACTTTTTTATAAGGTCTGCATTTTGTAACCGGAATGCTCCGTGCTCTTTACGAATCGCAATTAAACCTTTTATATAGTTAACGGTCTCTATTTCTTTCTCTTTTCGATCCCAATCTAATTGATTAATTTCATCATTTGCATTATAACTATTTTCATTTCCTTGCTTCGTACGATAAAACTCTTGCCCAGCATGTAAGAAAGGGATGCCTTGCGACAGAATCACCATTGCAGTTGCTAGCAGGTGCCGTTTTTTCAAAATCTCTTCCGACTCTTCATTACTGCGCATTAGTTTATCCCACATCGTCATATTGTCATGACATTCTACATAGTTAATGCTTTGCACAGGCGCTAGAAACAAACCTGTTTCTTTCATACTCAAAAGGCTTCCTGATGCAATATACTGCAAATGATTACAGTCTACATACCCACCAAATGCAAAACCACGTTTATTTATATGAAAGGTACTCCCTTTTATCCCATCGCGAAATTGATCATTAAATTGCGCAATATGCGGCATTTTCTTTGCATTATTTAACGTTGCTTTTTCCTCTAGAGGAAGTGGTGTTTGTAAATCCCACCCTTCTCCTAATAGCAGTGCATCTCGCTTTATGTTTCGCACTTCTTTTTCTATTATATTTATTGTATCAACATCTAAAATTCCCATTAAGTCGAACCGAAATCCATCAACATTGTACTCTGTAAGCCAATATAAAATAGACTCTACAATGAATTTCCTCATCATTTTCCGTTCAGATGCTATGTCATTTCCGACTCCCGTCCCATTAGAAGGCATACCATTTTCACCATGACGAAAATAATATCCTGGGACAAGCTTTTCAAATGATGAGAGCTCTCTTTCATACACATGATTATATACAACATCTATAATCACTCTAATGCCGTGCTCATGAAATGTTTCAATCAGCCGTTTACACTCTACGATCCTGTTATACGGGTCAGAAGGATTTGTAGCATAAAATCCCGTTGGTGCATTGTAATATAATGGATTGTACCCCCAATTATAGGCAGAAGAAGGATTCGCCTCATCTACACCACCGAAACAATATAAAGGTAATAGTTCAACATGTGTAACACCTAAATCCTTTATATGAGACAAACCTGTTAACGTCCCATTTCGCCCTGTCGTTCCTTCTTCCATTAGTCCCTTATATGTTCCTTTTTTACTCACTCCACTGCCTGGATGAATAGTAGCATCACGAATATGCAGTTCATACAATATGGCATCTGTCATTGCTTGTAAAGGTGGTAATTGCCCTAGCTTTGTTACATTCGTCTTTTCCAAATCAATAACAACGCCGTACTTCCCATTTACAGTCACTGATTTTGCATAAGGATCCACAGCTTCGTTCCATATTAAATTTATACAAACAAGAAATGTATACTTTTCACCGGCTAAATCGCCGTGCAATGTATGAGCCCAAACTCCATTTTCTTCTCTGTACATTTCGTAATCTGTATATTCTTTATCACTTTTATAAATTCTTACTTTCGCAAGCCTCGCAGTTGGAGCCCATACTTTAAATGTAGTTGCTTCCTTTTGGTGTACTGCCCCTAAATCTGTACCTTCGTAATAATACTTCTCATCGAAAATCGCTGTTCTTATGACAGCACCTATTTGTAAATCTGTTTCTTCATTCCGTTCATCTCGTACTGTATAATACTTCCCCACATCTAGCGGCTCTTCTATAAAGCACTCATACTTCGTTGCATCCGGAAGCGCAATTGTATGAGCAATCGGTAAATCTTTCACGTTACTTCCTTCTTGCAAACGAAATGTCCGACTTGTTCCATACGCATGTGGGAGCAAAATTGTAATTTTATTCATTTCATCTAAATAGGCATCAAATGGACGTTTTACTTTCAACATAAAAAAATCACCATCATTCTTAAAGTTAAAATGAAACGAGCTGCAAATGATAAGGCTTTTCTTATCAGCGAAGCCCTATACAGTAACACATTGTTCTTTATAGTATATTCACCTGTATAAAAAACGTTTTCATACATTCTATTTTTGTAATTTTATTTCAGCAATTGCTTTATATTTCGGTGTCTCCTTTACGTGAGATTCGTATAAAGTAATCGTATCCGCTTGAAATGATATTTCAGGCACTTCCTTTATATGTTCTAAATCAAACTTTTCTTCTCCTACCCATTTACGGGCAACAGTAATATGCGGATGATACGGGCGCGTTTCTAAAGAAAATCCATTCCCTTCACAAATAGCGTGTACTTGCTTTTGCACTTGAAACAAAGCTTGATTCTCGCTTACCTTCGCCCAAAAAATACGTGGCCTATCTTCCATACCGAACGTTGAAAATCCTTGTAACGTAAACGAGAGTTCCTTTGTTTCTTTAAGTATTTGTAATCCATTCTGTATTTCTTCTAATTGTTCCTCTGTCGCACTCCCTAAAAATGAAAGGGTAATATGATAGTCTTCTTTATGTACCCACGAACGAAATGGTAATTCCTCCTGCATTTCCTCTCTATAGTTAGATAGCACTTCTTTTATATGATTTGGTAACGTAATCGCGACAAAATAATGCAGTTCCATGTACATCTTCTCCTTCTTTCTATTGTTGCTTTTCTTTCTTATCTCATTCCATTAAAAAGAATCCAACTTCCCTACAAGTCTAACCAAGTTCAGGTCGCGTTAATAGATGAAATGATATCGACATTTCGACAAGGAACATCTGCTTACCAACAAACGACACGTAATAGAAAACCGTCCCAAAGAATGTATCGGGACGGTCTTTTATTATTTATATATCCATTACTTCGCTAATTCATAAATTGCTTGCGCGTAAATTGCTGTTGCTTTTAATAAGTCTTCAATTTCAATATACTCATCTTTTTGATGTGCAAGTTCTTCTTTTCCAGGGAACAATGGGCCAAATGCAACACCAGCTTTTAACGAACGAGCGTAAGTACCACCGCCAATTGCTAATAGTTCTGCTTTTTCACCTGTTTGTTCTTCATATACGCGCTGCAACGTACGAATTAATACGTGGTCTTTATCAACGTGATGCGGACGAGAGTTTGAATAATCATCTACTTCAAATCCATGAGTACCCACATATTCTTTTAACTTTGCAATCATTTCTTCAAAGTTAGTCGTAACTGGGTAACGTACGTTTAATCCTAAATTGCCACCATTTTCTTTCGTATAAGAAAGGCGACCAACATTCACTGTTAACGGACCACTAACCTCATCTTTATAAGCGATAGTAGCCTTTTCACCATAAATATCACCAATAAATGTTGCTGCTACAAATGTCGCAAACGAAGCCCCTTTTCCATCAAGAGCAACTTTCGTTAAGAAGTTTGCCAGTAATAAACCTGCATTTTCTCCTTTTTCAGGAGTAGATCCGTGAGCTGAAATTCCTTTAATTTGCAACGTTACTGTATTACCTTCTACAATTGCTTCACCTATTTTTTTAGCAGTTTGTAAATACTCTTCATATGCTACTGTAAGTGCATTTACATCTTCTCCTGTAACAACCGCTTCTGCAAAATCAGGAACCATATTTAAACGGCGACCTGACTCAAATGAAACAAGTTCATATGTACCTTTCTTCTCTCCACTACCATTTTGCACAACTTGTATATCAGAAATTCCTTTTTCTGCATTAATAATTGGAAAGTCCGCGTCTGGCGCAAAACCGATTGTTGGCATTTCTTCGTTTTTAAAGTAGTGATCTACACATTTCCAATTACTTTCCTCATCTGTTCCTAAAATCATACGAACGCGTTTTGAAAGAGGTAAACCTAATTCTTTCACAATTTTCATCGCATAGTAAGCTGCCATCGTTGGGCCTTTATCGTCAATTGCACCACGTGCAAAAATCTTTCCATCGCGAATATCTGCACTATATGCAGGAGTCGTCCAACCATCTCCTTCTGGTACAACGTCAACGTGACAAAGAATACCTACTAATTCTTCTCCTTGTCCCATTTCAAGATGACCTGCATACCCTTCTAAATTTTTAGAAGTAAAACCTTCCGTTTCTCCTTTATGTAACATGAAAGATAAAGCTTTTTCTACACCTTCACCGAACGGTGCGCCCTCTTTTGCCGACTCTTCTTCCCATACACTTTTAATTTGTAAAAATTGTTGTGTATCACGAATTAAATCATCTTTTCGTTTTGCAACTTCTTCTGTCCAATTAATTGCTGACATCACGCATCCATCCTTCACTATATTGTTTCTTTCATCATAACAAACCGAAATCTCTTATGCCATACACGAAAACCAAATACCGAACAATTGTAATATTTCAGATATTTCTTATTAGTTTTTCTTTTATTTTTCTAAAAAAATTTGCAGGAATTTGGCGTTTTACGTAGAATTTTATGTGTTAGTTGACTGACCATATATACAATGTCAACTACCAATATTTTTCTATATGAATATTTGTTAAATTTCTGTAAAATTTAAGTAGATTAAAGCATGAATTTTATCATGTAGAGTACAATGGTAGTAACGACCTTCTTTCCTGAATGGGGTCAAAAAAACTAGTAGAGGAGTGGTTTTCTCTTGAAACCTACAACTACTCGTATGCTAACACGCATTAAATCAATTTATATGTACATCAATGAAAACGGAACGGTAACGACGAAAGACCTTGTAGATGAGTTCGGGATCACACCGCGAACGATACAACGTGATCTAAATGTGTTGCAGTTTAATGAACTCGTGTATAGCCCTTGCCGCGGTAAGTGGACAACAACAGGAAAGAAAGTGAGAATGACCTCATAACGAAAAATAATTGTATGTAAATAAATACATACCCCTTTCTAACTCATTAGAAAGGGGTCTTTTCTGCGCCTAAAAATAGCACTATTTCTCAGTATCTACTTGATATGTTTTTAACATCTCTACTTCTTCATCTGTTAACTCTCGGTATTGTCCAAGTTCTAGCTCTTCATCTAACACTAACGGTCCCATCTCTATTCTCTTTAAGTAGACTACTTTTTTCCCTACCGCTTCAAACATACGCTTTACTTGATGGAACTTTCCTTCTGTAATGACAAGCTCGATTTCAGAAATATCATCGCTTTTTAATATTGTAAGTGCACCTGGCTTTGTCTCATAGCCATCATCTAAAATAACACCTTTAGCAAACTCTTTTACATCCTCTTCTGTTACTACTCCTGCAACGTGTGCATAATATTTTTTCGGCACATGCTTTTTCGGAGATAACAATTGATGTGATAACTTCCCGTCATTTGTTATTAATAAGAAACCTTCTGTATCAATATCAAGTCTTCCAACTGGGAACGGATTAAAAATCGCATCCTCTAACTCTAATAAATCTATTACCGTTTCATGATTATCATCTTCTGTCGCTGAAATAACGCCTTGTGGTTTATGCATCATTAAGTAAACAAACTCTTTATATTCCACAACTTCACCGTGAATCATAACTTCTTGTTCCTCTACATTTACATGAACCTTTGCATCTTTCACCGATATTCCATCAATTTTCACAACGCCGTCTTTCAATAATTTCTTTACTTCTTTTCTACTTCCATATCCCATATTTGCTAATAATTTATCTAATCTCACGTTTTTCACCTTCTTTATTTATCATAGAAAAGGGGACGTAATTACGCCCCTTTTGATTTCAACTTTATTTTGAATCTATTGCCAAGTTTACGTTGGATCTTCTCTAACGCTTCTCCGCCAAATACTCTTTCAAGTACTCCTGTGCGAATCGCTAACAATCCGTAAACGAGACCGCCAAGACCTGCACAAATCGCAACTGTAATAAGAGCGCCAACTCGGCCATCCGGCGAAATCATGAAGGATAGAATCCATTGTGATAGTTTTACGACCACAACCATTACAAATGTTAATACTGCAATTTGGAACGTTCTCTTATATACAACACCGAATGAATAGTGTGCGTATTTTTTAATTTGTTGATTTGTGTACCAAACAGAAGCTAAGAAACCAACAGCTGTTGCTAGAATTGCCCCTACTGTACCGAAGTAACGAATAAAAATTACGTTACATACAAATTTCAAAATAACACCCATTATAAGTGCGATAATCGCATGCTTTTGTTGGTTAATACCTTGCAGAATTGCCGCTGTTACTGTAAATAAAGCAAATAACAACGCAACCGGTGCATACCACATTAATACTTGTCCACCTAATGGATCTGAATCGTAAAATGCAGTATAAATCGGATATGCAAGTGATGAAATACCGACAACTGCTGGCAATGTTAAGAACATATTTGCCTGGAATGTTTGTGTAATTTGTAACTTTAAATAACGGTATTGCTTTTCAGTAAATGATTTTGTAATCGCTGGTACGAGCGTTAAACTAAACGCTGTCGCAAGTGATACAGGAATCATAATTAATTTATGCGTCCACATTGTGAAAATACCGAGCGCTCGCTCTGCAATATCACCTTGGCCAATCGCTTGCATAATTGAGTTAAATGTCAATGTATCAATTTGTTGATATAAAGGAATTGTTAACCCAATTACAACGTAAGGAATCGCATATGCAAATAATTCTTTAAATAATTGAACCGTACTCACTGTCGACTCTGGTACAGTTTGTTCAATTAAATATTGATCTAAATGTTTTTTACGTTTTAGCCAGTACCAAATGAGTACACCGAGCGCTCCAACTGCTGAAACGAATGCAGCAAATGTCGCTACCCCTACCGCTGTTGCAACTGTACCGCCAAGTACTTTAATAACGATAAAACTACCCGCTAATAAAAAGACGATACGAATAATTTGTTCAATAATTTGCGAAACAGTAGTTGGTCCCATCGATTGGTGACCTTGGAAATAACCACGAATTAAACTCGCTGCCGGCACAACAATAAGCGCAAAACTTACAAGACGAATAATCGTCGTAACTTCTCCTATATTACTGTGTACACTTTGTTTACCGAGCATTGCTTCTGCAAACAACGGCGCCGTCATGTACAGTACTAGGAATGAAAGAACTCCTGTTACTATCATCATAACCATTCCCGAGCGGAACATTCTCCGGCTCGTTTTATAATCGCCAAGCGCATTATATTTGGAAACGAATTTTGAAACAGCAAGCGGCACCCCTGCCGTTGCAATACTTAAAAAAATCGTATATGGAATGTATCCATATGTATAGAGCGTTCCGCCTTCTGTCCCTACTAATGCATGAAACGGAAAGACGTAAATCATGCCTAAGAACTTCACTAAAAATGTCCCTAACGTAACAATAAGCGTTCCGCGCAGAAATTTCGAATCGGACATACAAAAATCCTCCTACATCTACATAAAGTGAAACTTTAATCAGTGGGGCGTTCTTCCCTACTGATTATTAGCCCCCACCAATCGGGCATTTACAGGCAGTTAATCTCCCACTTAACTTTAAGGCGGGAGTCTTACTGCCCGCAAATAGCGGGGTACAGTAAAACTATAATAAATTGAACTATTCGAGCATTCGAGAACTATTAGACTTCCCCTAACTCATAAGGTTTTAGTCCTATGGCCCACAAATAACAGGATAGTGCTGAACTCTAACTTTTGTATTGTACCACAATTCTCTCCTTAAGCAGTACTTCACTCTATTTTTCTTTTAAGGGAAAACATGCTATTCTTTTAGGCAGGAAATGTAGAAAATGAGGTCGATATATTATGCATTATGATGTTATTGTCATCGGCGGTGGGCCTTCTGGGCTAATGGCTGCAATCGGTGCTGCAGAAGAAGGCGCAAGCGTCTTACTTCTTGATAAAGGAAATAAACTAGGGCGTAAACTTGCGATTTCTGGTGGCGGCCGCTGTAACGTAACGAACCGTCTACCACTTGATGAGATCGTTAAACATATACCAGGAAATGGCCGCTTCTTATACAGCGCTTTTTCTATTTTTAATAATGAAGATATTATTACATTCTTCGAAAATCTCGGTGTAAAACTGAAAGAAGAGGATCATGGCCGCATGTTCCCTGTTTCAAATAAAGCGCAATCGGTAGTAGACGCACTTTTAACACGATTAAAAGATTTAGGTGTAAAGATCCGCACGAATACACCTGTTGAAACGATTGAATATGAAAATGGTCAAACGAAAGCAGTCGTACTAAAGACTGGCGAAGTGCTAGAAACAAATCACGTCGTTATCGCTGTCGGCGGAAAATCAGTTCCGCAAACCGGTTCTACTGGAGACGGATATGCTTGGGCAGAAAAAGCAGGTCATACAATTACAGAATTATTCCCAACAGAAGTACCAATCCTTTCAAACGAACCATTTATTCGAGACCGTTCACTGCAAGGACTTGCTTTACGAGACGTAAACTTAAGTGTATTAAACCCGAAAGGAAAGGCTATCATTTCTCACAAAATGGACATGCTCTTCACTCACTTCGGTTTATCTGGTCCTGCTGCCCTTCGCTGTAGTCAATTCGTTGTAAAAGCACTGAAGAAGTTCAAAACGAATACAGTGCAAATGAGCATCGATGCATTGCCAGAAGAAAATAGTGAACAACTATTCCAGCGCATGCTGAAACAAATGAAAGAAGATCCGAAAAAAGGAATTAAAAACGTGTTAAAAGGTTATGTACCTGAACGTTACTTCCTATTCTTATTAGAAAGAAATGAAATTGACGGTAGTGAACAAGCTGGACAAGTTTCTCACGAAAAAATTCGTGCACTTGTGAAAGACTTTAAAGAATTTACTGTAAACGTAAATGGTACGCAGTCCATTGAAAAAGCATTCGTTACTGGCGGCGGTGTATCTGTTAAAGAAATTAACCCAAAAGAAATGTCTTCTAAATTCACGAACGGCTTATATTTCTGCGGGGAAGTTCTTGATATTCACGGTTATACTGGTGGCTATAATATTACATCTGCTCTCGTTACTGGTAGAATTGCCGGAACAACAGCTGGAGAAAACGCGAAAATGCAATATTAAACTGAGAAACAGGGATTCCTGTTTCTTTTTTTATAGGTACATGAAATTATTATCGGCGATTACACAGATATATCAGCGATTCTACAACTTATATCGGCGATTTCTCAAATATATCGACTTACCGACAAGAAGCGACAAATATCCGCTCCATGTAACTTCCCATTGCTTTTTTGTTGCTTTATATACCTTAGTACCTTTATATTTTATATTGTTGAATATTTGAAAAAGGGTAAGGGGAAAACATATGAGAAAAAAAGTCATGATGTCTTTAATGCTAATGACGTTTCTTTCTGCGGTAGAAGGAACGATTGTTAGTACAGCAATCCCTCGTATAACGAGTGATTTATCCGGCGTTGAACTTGTTAGCTGGGTTTACGCAATTTACATGCTTGCCACAGCGGTTTCAACTCCCATATACGGAAAGCTAGCTGATTTATTTGGTCGTAAAAAAGTTTTACTTATTGGAGCTACAATCTTTTTAGTCGGTTCTGCACTTTGCGGTGTCGTTACATCAATGGAACAATTAATCTTCTTCCGCGCTCTTCAAGGTATCGGTGCTGGTGCTGTTATGCCGATCACAATGACGATTATTGGAGACTTATATAGCGAAGCGAAAGACCGCGCGAAAGCACAAGGCTGGATGAGTGCCGTTTGGGGTGTCTCAGGTGTTATCGGACCGTTAGTAGGTGGATTTTTAGTTGATTCTCTTTCTTGGCGTTATATTTTCTTCTTAAACGTTCCATTTGGAATTATTGCCTGCTTAATGATTGCCATTTACTACAAAGAATCTATTAAGCCAGCTAAACACCATATCGACTATCTTGGTGCAACAGTCTTCTCATTAAGTACGATTGCTCTACTATACGCATTATTAACAGGTAGCAGTAAACAAAACTGGGGAGATGTAACAATTATCGGCCTATTAATTTTCGCCGTCGTTTCATTCATTATTTTCTTATTCATCGAGAAAAAATCTCCGGAACCATTAATTCCGCTAGCACTTTTCTCTAACCGTACATTATCTACGATAAATATATTAACGCTTATTGCTGGCGCAATGATTATTAGTATTACGATGTACCTTCCAATTTGGAGCCAAGGTGTACTAGGAAAAAATGCGACTGAAGCTGGACTTATTTTAATGCCAATCCCTGTTATGTGGACATTTGGCGCTATTTTCTCTGGTAACTTAGTAGGAAAATTAAAAACGAAACAAATCATTTTACTTGGAGCTAGCATTTTATCAGTGGCTACGTTCTTATTATTTACATTATCAACACATTCACCATCATTCCTTATTTATGTAGCAGTCGGATTATTCGGCTTAGGTATGGGGCTTGTAACACCGATTTACATGGTAACAATTCAAGCAGCCGTACCAGCTCATACACGCGGAACAGCCGTTGGTTTAAACACATTTATTAATACATTTAGTCAAACATTAGGTGCTGCAATATTCGGCACAATTTTCAATACGATGATTCACGCACGTGGTATTAAAAACCTTGATCTTGTATCTGGCGGACATGGAGGTACTACAACAAACGTAGTAACTGAATCACAATCCGCATTAGCATCAAGTGTACACGTCATTTATATGAGTACTTTTGTATTGGCAGTATGTACATTAATTATCGCTTGGCTTTTATTAAAGCCCGCTACACAAACGAGTGAGCAATAAGAAAGAGGATGACCATTTTATTTTGGTCATCCTTTTTTATACGATGAAGAATTACGAATTTATGGATAAAATTTTAGAATGATACATGTATCTTCAGATCTTTTTTAGCACCGAAACCTAATATCCTTGTTTTTTCTTCTTATTCTCATCAGAACCGACACCAAAGCTTTTTCCCTTTATTACTGCAACGATTACACTTTTGTAATTAAAAGAGGCTATAACCCGCATTAGATTATAGGCCCCTACTTATACTACTTCTTACTTTTATTATTTTTATACGTCATTTCCGTCATATATATTGCCGGTTTATCCTCAAATTTATAATAGCTGTAATAATATATCTTATTATCTAAATTAGTTATAGCAATGCTCTCTTCCCACACATAAGGACCCGTAAATCTAGTCTTGTTTTCCCTCTCATTCTCTGGCCCTAATTTTTGTTCGTACAAGTCAAATTTGCCTACATTGAGACCATTAGATTTTTCTGTATCAGATTTATCGACAAAGAAATATTTACCACCATCTGATCCTACTACTTTACCATTTCTATCTGGCTCAAGTTTTTGTCCACTCGTATCATACACAAATTTTTTCTTTCCAAAATCGTAAATTTCTTTGTTTTGGAACATTAATTTCTTATCGAAATCCAAATACCCTGGAAATGGAGGAAAATCTTTGACTCCATCTAATTTCATAATCTCTTTCCCATCTCTCTGGGATATTAAAATTCTTTCATTTTCGTTTTTATCGTCTTGATGTATAATGACATTCCCTTTGCTAGAACTAGTTACTCTACTATTCCTTCCACCAACTACCCCACTTTGATCTCTGGTAAGTTCTCTCGGTTGTTCTTTAAATACAACTTCTCCTTTATAATTTAAAAATAGAAGTGTTCCCTCTTTTTCTCCCGTTGCTACTTCTAAATAACCTTCTCCAATCCCTATAATACGTCCCTCTGGGTACATAGACTTAACTTCAAGTTTTTTATCTTTTTGCCATTTCCCATTCGAATAACTGGAGAAATAAGGTGTAAAATCTTTTTCAAATAGAACCCCTAAATTATCACCATCTGCAATTAAATATATTCTTCTTTCATCTTTTTCATCTAATTCAAAATTAGTAAAACTTTCCTTACCCAATTGTTTTTCCACTTTCCCCAATTTAATTGAGCTTTTCGAATCAGCCTTCTTTTCCCCACCTTCAGATTCCTTCGTTCCAGTTGATTTTGAATCTGTAGAGGCTGCTTTATCCTTTGGAGTCGTCTCTACACTTTTATCAGTTTGACAACCTACTAAAGCAAGAAAAAATACAGATATAATCCCCAGGCACTTCATTTTCCAACTCATCTCAACATCCCCTTTTTATAGTTTTAAATACCCTACCCGGTTTAGTTTACACGATTCATTATTTATTTTCTATAATTTGTTAAAATAAAACAAAAAAATACAAATCAAACATCATTTATTCGATTTTCGATTCCTTGTTCGATAAAAAAATTAATATTTCAAACATTAAATTTAAGTAATACTGACAGATTTCCAAAGGTTATATATAAAGAAGACTATATATAGAATTCTTTTCTAACAACTATAATCACCAAAATTTCCAGCAAAGCTTGTTCTACTACAACTTCAGCCTTCGAAACTAAGCATATCGATAGCTATACCTTTTTCATCCATAATGCTTCACTCTATAGTTAAATAGCATACTTTATATATCCCTTTTCTTTTTTATCATTTTTGACAGAGAAAAAGAGATTCAAGCACAAAAAAGGATGTGGAGAACACTTTCCCCATATCCTTTTTATTCAAAATTTACTCTTCATTCTCCACAATATGTTTCAACATGGACAATTTATTATCCCAAAAACGTTCATAATACGAGAGCCACTGTTGTAATTCCTCTAATGGTTCTGGATGCAAGCGATATATTTTCTCTCTTCCGCTTTTTCTTCCACTTACTAAATTCGCTTCTGAAAGAATATGAAGGTGCTTTACAACCGCAGTACGACTCATCGGAAAATGATCCGTTATTTTGGAAATCGGTAACTCTTTATCACTTAATAACCGTATTACTTCTCGGCGGGTTGGATCAGCAATTGCTTGAAACACATCATATTTCGCTGCTGATGAGGACACTTAGCCTTCAACAACCTTTTTCAGTTTTTCATTTACAATCGCTACCCAGCCTCCGCTCATTCTGTCGCGAATAATAGAGCTCTTCGCATTCGCTTTCGGAAGAATTTCATCAGGGTGTTTCCAGCCGCCGTGAATTAACGTAAATTCTGTTTTATTATCTCCTAGGTCTTTCAAATGAAATGAAACAACCCAGCCATCTGTATCCCATGAAAAAGATAGATGATTTGGCTCATCGATTTCTAATACTTTACATGGTGATGGTCCAAATGGTGATTGTACATGAAATTCATGTCCTACCTCTAATACGAAATCATTTGGCATAAACCATGAGGCAATCCCTTCTGCAGTTGATACTACATTCCACACCTTTTGAATAGACGCGTTAAAAACGATCGTTTGTTTAATGTCAGTTAATGTATGTTGTTGTTCCATTTCCATTCTCCTTTATTCGGTAATCAAATATAACACCTTTTGGTTACACTTCGATAATATAACACCTTTTAGTTTCATGTCAACACTAACTCTTTTTTACTGTTGAGAAATTCTCAACATTTTTTCAACAGGACAAACACCCTCCGAGCATTTCCTCATAATATACTCACAAAGGCAACAAAAAATAAAAACTTCTCTCAACATGAAACTCCATCATTCATCTTGGAAGAAGCGCCTTACGTATATCATGCGTATTTCGTCTCTCCTCCTTCCCTCAGGGACACTACGCGAGATATGGAAAATCAGAAGGAATATGCCCACCATTTGAGTAGGTAGTTATTTCTCTTCTCCTCAACATTTCCTTAGGAGCGAAATGACTACCGACTCACTTTTTTCAAACAAAAATAAAAAGGGGTTGAACGCTATGTTCTATTGCATTAACTGCTCTGACATTCACCATGAAAAACATCCGAATGATAAAGTATTCAAAAACGGGTTTTATATTGATCCATTTTTAGGTGATCGTTATCACCTTGGTATGTGTAAAGATGCCCAAAATCATCAGACAGGGGAGCCTCTTTTAACTACAAAACAATTAGGCACAACCCAATCTATTATGAACGTATTACCGACACATGTTGTCCCAACATAAAACATAAAAAAGAGCTGGCTCACCCAGCTCTTTTTTATGCTTTATAAACGATCATTGCTGAAAAACAATAAATTTGGTTTTCGTCATCATTAATAGAAACACCGACTTGGTACTTAATATCTACAAAGTTACTATCATCAATTTTTTTCAAAAAAACATTTACAGCGTCTTCTAAGTCTTTTTCGTGACTTTCATCAAACACTTTTACACGAATCATGTTAACACCATCCTAGATCGCAGCCCTCCGCCGCTTGATTATTGCCACGGTGCGTATCTATGATGCGATAAAATTTTCCGTCTTCATATATATATCCGTCTTCTAACACATATTGTTTACCTTCAGTATAGACATAAAACTTACCTATCATAAATTTACTCGTATATAATTCCAAATAATCTGGCCTAAATTTAGCTACAACTTTATTTGTAATATCAATTTTTATTGTGCGCCCCACCTTCTCTCCCTCCTTTGCAAAGAACGGATTTAGGTATATTGTATTAGCGATTTTACATTTTATGCTTAAAAATAAGTGGATATGCCTCCTTTCTCCGCCTGTACTATTTTTCTAACAAAATCATCAATAAATAGAAGCAAAAAAATATATATAAAAGGAACTTTTACTTATTGACTCAAATATAATTATTATGGTATTATATAAAATTTGACATTTTCATTCACTTATGCTATCATTAAAGATGGTTACCACATATGGAGGTGGATGATTTGTTTCAAATTGGTGATAAAATCGTTTATCCAATGAACGGCGCAGGAGTCATCGAAGCCATTGAAGAGAAAGAAATATTAGGAACAACACGTCAATATTGTGTAATACGTATCATTAGTAAAGATATGCAAGTAATGCTTCCGATGGATCAATTACAAAAATCAGGTATTCGTTATATCGTAGATAAAGGTACGTTAGATGATATACTTCTTGAATTTCAAAACGGGGAATCAGATACATCACTTTCCTGGAAACAAAGATATACAATGAATATGGAAAAAATGAAAAACGGCAATCTGCAAGATAGTGCAGAAGTTGTTCGAGATTTACTTCGCCGCAATAAAGAGAGAGCTTTAAATGCGAGCGAAAAACAAATGCTAGATAACGCCCGAAAAATGATGATTAGTGAAGTTGCACTCGTGCAAAATGTTTCTGAACATCAAGCAACAGAATATCTGCAAGACACTATTAATCACTAAATTTAAAATAGCTGGCCGCTATTTTTTTTGTGTAAAAAAAGGACGAAGAGTTTTATCTCTTCGTCCTTTTCTATTACCCACGCCCAGCTTGAAACGATGGGTATAACGTCATTCCACCATCTGCAAATAGCGTAATTCCAGTTACATAACTCGCCTCTGAGGAAGCGAGCCACGTTGCGACTGCTGCAATTTCTTCCGGTTTTCCAATGTAGCCCATCGGTATCATACTTTCTACGTCAGCACGTTTTTTAGGATCAGCAAACTTTTCTGCATTGATCGGCGTATTAATTGCACCTGGCCCTATATTATTTACTCGAATACCTTTTGGTGCATATTCTAACGCTAACGTTTCTGTCATCAGTTTAATACCACCCTTACTTGCTGCATAGTGCACGAATAAGGGCCACGGAATTTTCTCATGAACACTCGACATATTAATGACAGATCCTTTAATATCGTGTTCTACAAAATATTTAATCGCTTCACGGCTTCCTAAAAAAGCACCTGTTAAATTTGTGTTAATTACCCTATTCCAATCTTCAAGCGGCATTTCATGCGATGGTACCGCATTTTCTATCCCTGCATTATTAATCATAACGTCAAGCGTACCAAACTCTTTTACAGCAGATTGAATGAGATTCGCCACATCTGATTCGACCGTTACATCACCTTTTACAGCAATAGCTTCTCCGCCTACCTTTTTTATTTCTTCTAACACATCATTCGCTTCTGATTCTCGTGAGCGATAGTTAATCACTACTTTCGCTTTCTCCCTTGCAAACCTTACTCCCATCGCTCTTCCAAGACCAGTTGCTGATCCTGTAATAACGACAACCTTTCCTTCTAAGTCACTATACATTCCAATACCCCCTTTAACTTTTCGCTATCCCTAACATAATTCCAGCTACGATAATAAAAACGATACCGACAACAATCCCTGTTAATTGGCGTTTCGTTTTTCTTTCACCTAATATAAGAATCCCGCCAAGCGTCGAAATAATAATTCCCATTTGCGATAGCGAGAAACTTGTTGCCACTCCGACACGCGGTTGCGAAATGAATAAAAACATATTTCCAGCTGCCCAAATTAATCCTGGAATAATATTTCGTATTGCATATTTATTAAATGGATGATGTTTAAAAGTAAGCAAAATCCCTCCTAACACCATACCAACTGCTTGTGGCAACAAAGCTGACCAACCATCTACGTTAAACAGTCTAATCACTACTACGTAAACTAAATAACCGACTGTTGAAATCAATAAAATGATAATGCCTTTTTTAAAATTGCCCGCTTGCTCTGCATTCTTTTCTTCTTCACTTTGAAGAGATGTTAAAATAACACCGATAATAATACAAACGAGAGCTAATACACCAAGGACGACTGATATTGTTGTGGACCACTCATGAAATACGATGACTCCAAATAAAGTTGTCGCAACTAATTGAAGTCCTGTTGAAATCGGCATCGTCCTCGAAACGCCCATTAAATCAATACTTTTTAATTGATTTGCCTGACCGAGAGCCCAAAATAAACCTGACACAATCCCAACTCCGATAACAGTAGGAGTCAATACTGGTTTCATAAAAATATAAACAACAATTGAGAAAATAAGTGCGCCAAGCGTTGTACCGAGCGTTTGACTATAAGGCCCTCCGCCCAGTTTCACGTTAAATAGCACAATACTTCCCCAAAATATAGCTGGTAAAATCGCTAAAAATATATCCATCGCTCATTACCTTTCTTTACTAAATGTCATAAGTTATCTCTCTGAATCAGTAGAGTGAGCTTTTATTTTTTCTTTTTCCCTTTCACAAATCTTTTCTGCAATAGCACCAGAAACATTCTTTTCTCGCTCCACTTTCTTTATCTTTACGTGATCTAAATAATCTTCCAAAGTAAGCGTAACTTTATCATTTGGCGGATTATGTGCTCCTTGAAATGTAAGAAATTGTAGCGTCACTTCATATCTAGGAACGAACTCACCATTCTTGCCGAGACGCTTTATATTTATAACTGAAGCACATTCATATTGGTCTTCTGTCACTTGTCTTATCACAGAATAATATCGATTTAATAATGCACTTTCTAAAAGTTGTTCATTCGATTCTTTTGCCAAAGAATAACTTGGAAAAAAGGAAAAGATAGAGCATATCATCGTTAGCATTACACATAATTTTTTCATAACGCCCTCCTTGTTCTATACGTTAGTGTTCTCAAAAACGCCATAAAAAAACGACTTTCCCTACATAGGAAAGTCGTTTTAATGAATCCAATATTAACCACCGCTCACTGGCGGGATTAGTGCAACAACATCACCAGATTGGACCCTGTCATCTTCATTTGCATATTCTTCATTAATCGCAACCATAATTGGTTCTGTGACTGGTACATTATATTCTTTTGCAACAACATCTTTTAACTCTGCAACCGTAATACTTTCTTTCTCTATTTGTAATTCACTTCTTCCTGCTTCTTCTTGTAAGTTCGCAAATAACAATACTCGAATCATACTTATAGCTCCTTCCCAGGCTCTCCCGCCGGATATGGCGTTTTTTCTAATTGATCGCCAATCCAAGAGTCTCCATCTTCCCAAAACTCTTTTTTCCAAATCGGAACAATTTGTTTTATGCGTTCCATAATATATTCATTTGCTTCATAAGCCGCTTTACGATGCGGCGTTGAAACAGCCACAACAACCGCGATATCAGAAATTTGCAGTGTACCGATGCGATGTGTAATCGCAACGTGTGTACCTGGCCATTTCTCCTTTACTTCTGATCCGATTTTCTCTAGCATCTTTTCTGCCATCGTTTTATAAGCGACATATTCTAAGTATAATGTACGACGCCCTTTCGTAAACTCTCTAACCGTTCCAATAAATGTTGTAACAGCACCACATTCGCGGCGAATAACCTTATTCGCTACTTCTTCAATTGAAATTTCTGTATCAATTACTTCATAATACGTATGTGTCATTTCGCACTCCTTACCGTTTGTAAAAACCAGTCTATATACAACTCTTCTTCTGTTATATGAAATACTTTATATTCTTCTCGTAAGTTTGCAGGAGCATCATGCCACGTAATAACCGCTACTATATTTTCTACTTTAAGTAAAAGTTCAACGTCTTCTTCAGAACGAAGTAACACCACTTTCGGATAGCTCTCTTTTTTATAGCCCTCAATTAAAATTGTATCCACTTCAAAAAACTCGTATAAACGGATAATTTCTTGCAAGGACCATTCCTCTCTTAATGACGACAATGAAAGTAATCCAGCACCTTCTACACTACTTACGACAGCACCGGCCTTTCTATGCCTTTCACTATCTTTTTGCGCTACTTCTGGAAACCCTCCATGCCCGTGATGTTTAATGGTAGCAACTTTCATTTTCCGTTCAGCTAATGCATGCACAATTTTCTCTACAAGTGTTGTTTTCCCGCTATTTTGATACCCTACTATTTGTAAGAGCGAAGGGGCTTTGCCCATGGCCAATCACATCCCTCAGCGTGCTCTAACAATAATACAGACACTTTCATCCCTGCCTCAAAGCCTCTCGTTCCTCCAGGCAACACAATAAAAGCATTCGCATCTGCAAGTGAAGATACCGCACTCGATTTATCTAAACCGACCGGCATCGCTTGTAATGCCCCGTCCACGATTGTCACCTTTGCTCTTACAAAACGAGTAAACGGATTCGGCTTTGGAAAATCTTTTTGTAAAATAGCATCTGCTCTATATACGTGAGGTTCTTTCGCATACAAATATGTTTTTATAACTGGATGCACAAATAGCTCAAATCCTACGTAACAAGCTGACGGATTCCCTGATAAACCGAAAAGTAACTTTCCATCAACTTCAGCTACCGTCGTTACACTTCCTGGTCTCATCGCTATTTTATTGAAGAGTACATTCGCTTGTAATCTTTCATAAATAGCCGGCAAGTAGTCATAATCTCCTACCGACACACCGCCTGTCGTAATTAAAATATCAACTTCATCCATCGCTGATTGAACGGCGGTAAAACACGCATCTAACTCGTCGGCAAGTTGGCCATAATATCGGACTTTACCTCCAGCTTTCATAATTTGAGCAGCAATCATATAAGAGTTACTATTTCTAATTTTCCCTGGCTGTAACGACTCATGTACTTCTAACAATTCACTTCCTGTCGTCACAATACCAACAACAGGCTGTTTTACAACTTTCACAGTACTATATCCAAACGTCGCCAATAAGGCCGCAACACCTGGATTAATTGCAACACCTTTCTGAACGAGAACTTCATTTTGTTTTATATCTTCCCCTTTAAATGACACATTGTCGCCACTATGAAAAGGACGCTTTAACTTCATATATGTTTTTCCGTTCTTCTCAAAGCCTTCCGTCAGTTCTAGCATTACGACTGCATTACAATCCGCTGGAATAGCTGCTCCTGTCATAATACGAACCGCCTGAAAAGATCCTACTTTTTCTGTAAAAACAGACCCCGCCCCGATTTCTCCTATTACTTCAAACTCAATTGCATTCTCTTGATTTGCTTCTTTCGTATCTTCTGCTCGAATTGCGAAACCATCGTAAGGAGAACGATCAAAATGAGGAACGTCATGATCAGAGACAACATCCTCTCCAAGAATTCTTCCGTAACTTTCCGTAATAGAAACTTCTTCTACTTCACCAATTTTCGCATATTCCATTACTCTCTCTACTGCATCAGCAACTTGAATCGGAATTCGTTTTTCTACCATCGTTTCTCACCCCATATTTGCAATTTTTTTTATCTCGATTAAACTTTATATATTAAATAGAAATTACTTCAAGGAGGAATTCCATGTCTTCATTCACACACTTTAATGACCAAGGACGCGCGAAAATGGTTGATATAAGCGATAAAAAAGCAACCGTTCGAACAGCAATTGCGTGCTCTAGCATTGTCGTTACAAAAGAAATTTACGATAAAATCTCTCATAACGAAATCGGGAAAGGTGATGTATTAGCAGTTGCACAAATCGCTGGTATTATGGCTGCAAAACGCACTTCCGATATTATCCCAATGTGCCATCCTTTATTATTAAAAGGTGTTGACGTTTCTTTCGATTGGAAACAATCCGATGAACAATATCGGTTACTTATTGAAGTAAAAGTTAAAACAGAAGGTAGCACCGGTGTTGAAATGGAAGCTTTAACAGCTGCTTCCGCTACCGCTCTTACCGTGTACGATATGTGTAAAGCTGTTGATAAAGGTATGATTATTGGTGAAACGTACTTACTTGAAAAAACAGGTGGAAAAAGTGGAGATTATACGAGAAAGTCTTAATCTTCTCCCTGTTGAACCTAAAGGGGTTCCCTTTAGGTTCAACCTATATATCTGGCATATAAACGTTTTGCCACATTTATATCATTCGTCCCATGAATAAACGCCCTACCATCTGTAAATAAAACAAAACGAAATTCCTCTACTAAAAACGATACTAAATACGGAGTAGCTTTTACATCCACACTTCTTTGTAAGCGCTTTTTAATTTCTTCTAAATTGAATTCATTCCGCACACCTGGACGGATTTGTACTGTATTTCGTCCGCATAACACTTCTGTTTTCGTTTGCGCTTCAAATGTTAAACTCGGATATGTACGTAATCTTCCGCAAGATAAACACGTGTCTTTTTTCTGTCTATTCACTTTAAATGCCATCTGTTGATTATTCCAAAGATCAAACGATAACATCGTTTCGCGAAGCGCCCCATAGTCTTCTACTAATATTTTCAGCGCTTCCGTTATTTGATGCGCAACTACTAATTGTACTGCTGGCTGTATAATGCCAGCCGTATCACATGTTGCTCCGCTTGCTGGATGCTCCATTAAACAGCGGAAACACGGTGTTTTTCCTGGTACAATTGTATACGTTACTCCGTAGCTTCCAACGCAACCACCATATATCCACGGAATATTATACTTTTGTGAAATATCATTAATAAGAAGACGCGTTTCAAAATTATCTGTCGCATCTAATATTAAATCTATCCCCTTCACTAGCTCTTCCATTTCCTGCACTGTTACATCAGTTACAACCGGATTTATTTCCACCTCAGAATTAATCGCTTTTAAATGCTCTGCCGCTGCTACCGCCTTCGGTTTATACTGCGTTGCGTCTTCTTCTGTATATAATTGTTGCCTTTGTAAATTACTCCACTCTACATAATCACGATCCGCAATTGTTATTTTTCCAACACCTGCTCTAACAATCGCTTCTGCATTTGCTGCACCAAGAGCTCCAGCACCAATAATAAGCACATGCTTCTCTCTAATTTTTCTCTGTCCTTCTTCTCCAACACCAGCAAATAATATTTGCCTTGAATATCGCTCCTGCATACGATAGCCTCCCTTCTTATCCCCCTATATAAGACATTTCAATTTTCGGACGATTTTTCGCACTTTCTTCTGTCCGTTCATCCGAATACCTATCTTTTCTATTCATCCATACATCTTGTATAACGCTTACTAACTCCTCATCCGAAAGATTTCCTCTAAGAAGTTCCCTTAGGTCGAGTCCCTCTGTCGCAAATAAGCAAGTATAAAACTTTCCATCTGCTGAAATTCTCGCTCTCGTACAAGAGGAACAAAAGGACTCAGAAACAGAAGTAATAAAACCGACTTCAACATTTGTTCCAACGTAACGATATCGCTTCGCAACTTCACCAAAATAATGTGCTTCAGCTGGCTCAAGCGGATACACGCGATGAATCATCTCAATTAACTCTCGCTTCGTAACAACTTGATCAAAATTCCATCCATTTGTACTACCAACATCCATAAACTCAATGAACCTAAGCGGGATTCCTTGCTCTTTAAAATACGCAGCCATCGGAAGTACTTGATGATCATTCATCCCTTTTTTCACAACCATATTTACCTTTACATCAAGCCCGGCTTCTTTTGCAGCCATAATTCCCTTTATAACAGGTTTCGTATTAATATTTCGGCCATTAATAGCCTTAAATACATCATCATCTATTGCATCCAAACTAACATTTACTCTATGTAATCCAGCTTCTTTTAATACTTTTGCTTGCTTCGTTAAATGAATTGCATTGGTCGTTAACCCTATATCTAACAGCCCGTCAATTTTCACGAGTCGTGCAATAAGTTTTGTTAAATCTTTACGAAGTAGTGGCTCGCCACCAGTAAGTCTAATTTTTCGTACACCGATGCTAACAAATAATCTTGCCAATCGCTCAATTTCATCAAACGTCAGTAAAAACTCATCTTTCAAAAAAGCATAATCTGGCCCAAACACTTCCGCTGGCATACAATATGTACATCTAAAATTGCAACGATCAATGACAGATATGCGTAAATCTTGAAGTGGGCGTCCAAAAAAATCTGTAACCATCTCCTGCATCGCCACCCTCCCTTTCTGCCAAATTTCTCTCTTTTCATTCTATTATAATATATTTTCGAACTGCGATGTTTTTGCTCTAACAAATAAAAAGCCTTGAAGCATAAAAGTTTCAAGGCTCTCCCCTTATCAACTTAAGCGAATAATCGTTAGAGTAGCTCCTGGCGTTGCCGTAGATAATGTAGCCAACGCAACTACTCCAAATAATTGTAAGCTAACAGTAGCTCCAGCAGGCAAGTTAGCAATGATTGTTGCACTAAATGAACCAGTAGCCACTGTCGGAGCATTTATCGTTCCCGCAAGCGGACTGCCATTTACAGTTATACGGGAACTTACAAGTAAACCTGCTGTTAAATTAATTGTATAGGCTATATAATAATTCCCTGCATTCGCAACTGTAAATACAGTATTTCCACCACTAACGGTTATTCCTGGGCCAATATTTTGATTGTTCGGTAACGGAATATTCGTGCCACCTAACAAAACAGAAATAACACTTCCTGATGTATTATTCGCGAATGCATATGTTGCAGTTGTACTAACTCCAGTCGCCCCGGTCGCTCCAGTGGCTCCAGTGGCTCCAGCTCCGGTTGGACCTGTATCTCCAGTTGGACCTTGTGAACCGGTTGCTCCGGTTGCCCCAGTTGGACCTTGAATTCCTTGCGGGCCTTGAATTCCTTGGGGACCTGTTGCTCCGGTTGCTCCTGTAGCTCCCGTTGGACCTTGAATTCCTTGCGGGCCTTGAATTCCTTGGGGACCTTGTGGGCCGGTCGGACCTATGTCACCTTGCGGACCTTGGATTCCCTGTGGGCCTTGTGCTCCGGTTGCCCCCGTCGTTCCTTGGATTCCTTGAGGACCTTGTGGACCTTGAATTCCTTGTGAGCCGGTTGGACCTATATCGCCTTGTGGGCCTTGAATTCCTTGTGGACCTTGTGCTCCGGTTGCCCCCGTTACTCCTTGGATTCCTTGCGGACCTTGAATACCCTGTGGACCGGTTGGACCTATATCGCCTTGAACACCTTGGATTCCTTGCGGACCCTGTAAACCCGTCACTCCGGTTGCTCCGGTCGCTCCTGTCACTCCAGTTGAGCCTGTCGCCCCGTTATCTCCTGTTACTCCTGTCGCACCTGTTGCTCCGGTCGGGCCAGGTGGCCCACCTGATGGACCTGTCACTCCCGCCGGACCTGATGGCCCCGTTGGGCCGGTCGGTCCTGCTGGTCCTCCTGACGGGCCAGTCACCCCTGTTGGACCGGTTACTCCTGTTGGACCGGTAGTTCCCTCTCCCGTCGCTCCGGTTGCCCCCGTATCTCCTGTTGCTCCCGTCGGACCTTGGATTCCTTGAATTCCTTGTGGACCTTGCACTCCTTGTGCGCCCGTCGCTCCTTGAATTCCTTGTACTCCTTGCACTCCTTGGGGACCCACCGGACCGGTTGGACCAATCGCTCCTTGTACTCCTTGCACTCCTTGGGGACCCTCTGGACCCGTTGCTCCTATTTCCCCTTGTATCCCTTGAATTCCAGTTGCTCCTTGTGCTCCAGTTGCTCCCGTTATCCCTTGCACACCTTGTATTCCCTGTATTCCTTGAGAACCTTGTGGACCGGTTGCTCCTATCGGTCCTTGAATGCCTTGTATTCCCTGAGGACCCTCTGGACCCGTTGCTCCAACTGGCCCTTGAACACCTTGTATTCCTTGCGGGCCCTGAAGTCCCTCTGGGCCTTCTGGACCTGTTGGACCTATCTCTCCTTGTATCCCTTGGATTCCAGTTGGACCTTGTGGCCCGGTCGGACCTATGTCACCTTGCTGACCTTGGATTCCCTGTGGGCCTTGTGCTCCTGTTCCCCCTGTCGCTCCTTGGATTCCTTGAGAACCTTGTGAGCCTTGAATTCCTTGTGGGCCGGTTGGACCTATGTCACCTTGTGGGCCTTGAATCCCTTGCGGACCTTGATCTCCTGTTGCCCCCGTTACTCCTTGAATTCCTTGCGGACCTTGAACACCTTGGGGACCCGTCGGGCCTATCTCTCCTTGCACTCCTTGGATTCCTTGCGGACCTTGTAAACCCGTCACTCCGGTTGCTCCCGTTTCTCCTGTCGCTCCTGTCACTCCAGTTGAGCCTGTCGCCCCAGTATCTCCTGTTACTCCTGTCGCCCCGGTTGCTCCTGTCGGGCCAGGTGGTCCACCAGATGGACCTGTTACTCCCGCCGGACCTGATGGCCCCGTTGGGCCGGTCGGTCCTGCTGGTCCTCCAGATGGGCCTGTTACCCCTGTTGGGCCTGTTACTCCTGTTGGGCCTGTAGTGCCTTCCCCTGTTGCCCCAGTTGCTCCCGTATCTCCTGTTACCCCCGTCGGACCTTGGATTCCTTGAATTCCTTGTGGACCTTGCACTCCTTGTGCGCCCGTCGCTCCTTGAATTCCTTGTACTCCTTGCACTCCTTGTGGCCCCATCGGACCTGTTGGACCAATCACCCCTTGAGCACCTTGCACTCCTTGGGGACCCTCTGGACCCGTTGCTCCTACTTCCCCTTGTATCCCTTGAATTCCAGTTGCTCCTTGTACTCCAGTTGCTCCCGTTATCCCTTGCACACCTTGTATTCCCTGAATTCCTTGTGGACCTTGTGGGCCGGTTGCTCCTACCGGTCCTTGAATTCCTTGTATCCCCTGGGGACCCTCTGGACCCGTTGCTCCTACTGGGCCTGGCACACCTTGTATTCCTTGCGGGCCCTGAAGTCCCTCTGGGCCTTCTGGACCTGTTGGTCCTATATCACCCATCGGACCTTGTATCCCTTGAACTCCCTGTGGACCTGTTGCTCCTGATGGCCCTGGTACTCCTTGTATTCCTTGTGGACCTTGATCTCCTGTGGCCCCTGTTACCCCTTGTGGCCCTATAGTCCCCTGTATACCTTGTGGACCTTGATCCCCTGTTGCTCCCGTTGCTCCTTGAATACCCTGAACTCCTTGAATTCCTTGTTCACCGGTTACTCCCGTCGGACCAGGAATACCTTGAATTCCTTGCGGACCTTCTGGACCTGTTGGCCCAATTGGCCCTTGAATCCCTTGTATTCCTTGCAAGCCCTGTGCTCCCGTGCTTCCAGTCGGACCTGTACTTCCCGTTGCTCCTGTTACCCCTGTACTTCCTGTAGCCCCAGTATTTCCCGTTGCTCCGGTTGCTCCTGTACTTCCACTCGGTCCACCACCCGGACCTGTCGCACCAGTCGGCCCCGTCGGACCAGGAGGTCCTCCTGATGGGCCAGTGATCCCTGTTGGACCAGTTACTCCCGTCGGACCGGTTATCCCCTGACCAGTCGCTCCGGTTGCTCCTGTATTTCCACTCGGTCCTTGTGGTCCTTGTATCCCTTGTGCTCCTTGTATTCCTTGTGGACCGGTTGCTCCCGGTACTCCTTGCACTCCTTGAATTCCTTGAGATCCCTCAGGTCCTGTCGCTCCAATTGGCCCCTGTAATCCTTGTATTCCCTGTATTCCTTGTGCCCCAGTCGCTCCAGTTGGACCAATCGGCCCTTGTAACCCTTGTACTCCTTGAGATCCTGTCGCTCCGGTTTCTCCCTGTGGTCCTCTCAATCCTTGTGGCCCCTGCTGTCCTTCTGATCCCGTTGCACCTATTGGTCCAACCGCTCCTTGTATACCTTGCACACCTTGAGGCCCTGTTGGCCCCCTTTCTCCCATCGGACCTTGAAATCCTCTTGGTCCTTGTGGGCCAGTCGCGCCTTGTGGACCGGTTGGACCAGTAATCCCAATACCAGTAAATCCCGTTGGAACGGGAGGAAAAGTGGGCCCAATAAGTTCTGGTGAAATTCTAAAATTAGGGTTTAACGAATGTTGTTGCCTTCTATTATCGCGCTCTCTCACACTTTCACCACCTACACACCATCTTTTTTACATTACAAACCTCTTCTTAATATGTATTTACAAAAATAATCTCAAAGACTATTTTTATTTTAAATAATAAAAACTCCCTTAATTCCTTAAGGGAGTCCAGCAACTGAATCCATATTATCTGTATTAGGGACAGCTTGTGCTATACCCGATGCATTTACACTTTGCCCCATATTTGTTCCTGTTACAGTACCAGCAGGAGTACCTCTCGTATACGTTGTTGTGACAGAATCTCCTGGCTGTAAACAAAGCTTCGTCTCCGTCCCTATTACTGTAACAACATCAATCCAAGTACACCCCATCGAACCACTATACGATTTCGAAGCAGTAAATGACGTATCACTCAGATTATCACCAGTAAATATATTCCCAGTGTTATTCACAATAACGAACTCTTTTATATGAGCAGGCATAATTACACTCTACCTTTCTTCTATGAGCCTAATGTACGTGTACTCGTTGCTAATGGCGGAAGAAACACCGATGTTCTAATGACCGCTTCTGGCTGTCTTTTTCCATTTAAAAAAATAGCCACACTCGATCCTCCAGCACCTGCATACACTTTCGCTACAGCTAAAGGTGAGATATCATAACAATCGCCGACATTAACAGCCCCTGTATTATTTATAATTTTTACTTTCCGTAAGTTAATCCCCATTTACCTATCCCCCTTTTGTACACTGTATGCAAAAGAAAAAAACTTGAAACAGACTCGTTTCAAGTTTTTTAAACTACTTATTTGATTTCGCCTTCATATTGAAGCATACCGCCAACCATGTTCACTGTTTTAAAGCCTTGCTCATTTAAATAATGGCATACATTTTCACTACGCATTCCCGAACGGCAAATAAAGATATATTCATTCTCTTTATCAAAGAAATCTACTTTATTTGGGATATCACCCATTTTAATATGTACAGCTTCTGGAATTTTTCCTGCTGCTACTTCTTCATCTTCCCTTACGTCTACTAAAAATAACGTTTCTCCTTTTTCTAAACGCTCTTGCACTTCTTCTGTAGTAATTGTTTTCACTTCTGTCATATGTCGTTCCTCCTTATATACAATAAAACCTTTAATTTCTTCTTTAAACAACCATTTCTCATCAATTTTAGCATGCGAAAGAAAGAACGCAAAGAATAGGGAATTTATTTCTCAATTTTCTCGTAAAACTTATCCTTTACAAACATAACTCTTGCATTGTATCCTCAATATACTTGTTTTATGAAAGGAGCCAATGAAAATGACACTTTTTCTTTTCATTATGGGCATCATTTTCTTAATCGCTGCAATTATTGCTCTTAGTATGAAAAATAATAGAAAGATAAAATCACCACAAGAAATGTCATTCTTGTTTCTATTGCTTAGTATCGCCTTCTTCGGTATAGCAATTGCCACATATATTTTTCGTCTACAAATCATGTAAAAAAAGGTGCCTATTACATACATTGCACCTTTTTCACATCATTTATTTTCTACACAAAACTAGACACTTTCCGATTTAAAAATTCATAAACTTTCTTTTCAAACAAATGAACATCAAATACTCCCGCCATATGCCCATTTATACTCTCTATCTCATATACTTCCGCATACTTCCCTTGTCTTTGCAATAGGTCTACCATTTTATAATTATAACGTGAAGGCTGAAGCAAATCTTGTTTACACGGAATCATAAGTACATTTGCTTCTATATTAGACAGTGCGTCTTCTAAAGACGAAAATCCATGTGCAATATCATGTAATAAAACTGCTTTTGCAGTGTACATCCACGAATTTGCATCTACTAAAGCTATACTTCTATTTGTCACTTTGTTAATTTCTTTCTCAAATGATGTTAATGCAGAAAATGTTTCATAAGGCTCTTTCTCTATACTATTACGAGGAAATGTCGTTTCGTAAAAATGCTCGTCAAACGCGTTCATAAACATCATTCTATTTGCTAACTGAAGCCCCTTCATTGGCTGCTCTTCTCCATATTTTCCGCCCTTCCAACTTGGATCCAGCTTGATAGCCTCAATTGCATTTTGCGCTACATTTACCGACGTAATAATTGGATTTTGCGGGTTCGTAATAACACCAATCATCCGCTCTATCATATGAGGATAATGAACAGCCCATTGCTGCGCAATCATCCCGCCAGCTGACGGTCCCATTACAGCATGTAGCCTTGCGATTCCCATATCTTTTATTAACTCATATTGCATACGAGCTACATCAAGAAATGTAAAAACCGGAAAATCTATCGCATATTCATCTCCAGTTTTCGGATTAATCGATTTCGGTCCCGTTGTAATTACATAAGGGTTCTTCACCTGCACATTACAAATATTATCAGTGCATATAACGAAGTATTTATTTGTATCAATTGCTTTTCCCGGTCCAATTAAACCATCCCACCAACCAGACTCCTCATCATGCGCTGTATATTTTCCTGCTGCGTGACTAGTTGCACTAAAATAATGACAAACCAAAATCGTATTTGACCTTTCTCTATTTAAAGTACCATACGTCTCATACCCCATTTGAACAGGAATTGTCCTACCATTTTCAAATGTAAACTCCTTTAAAATAAATTTCTCCTTTTTTACAATTTGCACAGACTCGCCCTCTTCTCGTCATAGTATGTACTGCTTACTAAAGGATTTTTTCTATGCAAACCCATCTCCTCCTTCTTTTCATAAATAAATGAATAATATACAAAATTAGCCACAAAATAGCACTATATTACACAATCAAAGAGGGCATACATATGATTTGGAATTGGCTACGTAAGAAAAAAAAATCAAATACAACAGAGAAAAACGAAACAGATAACTCAGAGCAACACCCTAACAATCAAGAGGATAATAGCAAACAACAGACTAGAAGTATGAAACATAATAAAGATAGCAATGGCGAGCAACCAAAAGAGGAGCACAAGGAGTCTTCCAAAGATAAGCAGCAAAACAAATCGAATCAGAAACAGCAACAAAGTGCTAAACAAGACGAATCTTCTCAAGGACAACAACACTCTAAACAAAACAAATCAGATCAACAGCAGCATTCTAAACAAGACAACTCAGATCAAGATCAACAGCAGCATTCTAAGCAAGACAACTCGGAGCAAGATCAACAGCAGCATTCTAAGCAAGACAACTCGGAGCAAGATCAACAGCAGCATTCTAAGCAAGACAACTCGGA